>JAVBTR010000002.1:0-118648 GCA_031556065.1 Eubacteriales bacterium
GAAACCACAGGTTCAACCCCAGCAGGCACGCGGTATTACCAAAGCCCGCCAGAGAATAAACCCGAACCAGTTTAAGCCCCCTCACATAATAGGAGATGCACAGATTCACCATATACGCCGCATAATAGCCAATTAAATACCAATAGTATTCCCCTAGGGAGGGAACCAGCAGCATGGGCAACGAAAGCCCAACCAATACCCCTAAGCCCAATAGTGCCACATAGGCTCCAGCCATGAAAACAGCCTGGTGAGCCCGGCTGTCATCCAGGGAAAAGCGAAGCATGGCTTCATAGATTGTCAGGGAAAAAACCGGTACAAGAAGAGCAACGGCCGTAAAAATCAGATCGCAAACCCCATATTGCTCTGTTACTAAAACAGATGTATAGAGCGGTACCAGCAAAAAAGAAAGAATTTTTGAGGCAAAATTGCCTATAAACATATAACCAATATTCTTAAAAAGCTTTTTTCCTTTTAAATTCATGTCTGCCCTTTCTTAAGTGCACCGCGGTTTCGCCACACATGCTGATAAAGCCGCAGCTGGCGTCTTAGCTGTGTCAGCGGGCTTGTCTTTATATGAAGGCCAACGGCCTTTTTAAACCCCCAAAAGGCCATATCCCGGTAAAAAAGCTCCGGATCAGCTTCCCCTTTGGTAGATGCCAGCAACTGCCGGTTATGAGCGGCAATATCTCTTATATGGCAAGGCTGCAATACAACCCTGTCCTTAATCCCTTGAATAAGCGCTTCACCCCGCTTGGTATGAACACATATGGCGGACACGCCGTAAGTCTGATCCAGCTTGGGAAAAAACTGTTCCACACCCCAAAAATCCCCAAGGGTCAAATCGGAATACCGGGGAAACCCTTTGTAGCGGCATTCATAGCAGCAGGGCCGCAAGAACAAGCTTTTTTCAATGAATCCACGCAAATACGGATCCCGAAACCAAGGCCTGATAAGCCTTTTGCCATTGGGAAAATCCAGACGCATACAGGCATGGGCCCAGCCAAATCCCTTATGCCGAAAGCAGACAGCACCCGGTCTCATGTGATGTTTTGCCTGAATTTGTTCAATGTAGTTTTTAAACGCCAAAGGCGAATTGGCACCTAAACAGATAAAATCCGCCAGAATAAGGGATGGGGGCCGTTCCCCTAAAAAGAACACCAGCCCAGCGATTTCACAGGGCGCACCTACAAAGAAAACCGGCTTTTCTTCTTTGATCCTTTCCCTGACCGCCAGAAACACATCCCCCTTATCGCTTTGCACGTATTTGGATTGGCGAAGGTTCATTATATCCTCCGCCTTGTCTGTTAAATAGTGGCGCACTACCAGGTTTTCATCCATAATAGCCCCTGCCACATACCCTCCCTTAGCCAAAACATGATGAGCGATTTCCGTAAATAAACCGCCGGAGGTGCTTTGATACCTTGTATATAAATCGGTGGATTGGGCGGCATACGCCCTTGGCACTTCCCAGCCTGCCATCTCCTTTTTCATTCCGCTGATCTGAGGGCAAGCTCTGAGGCATTGGCCGCAGCGAATGCAGCGATCCATATCTACCCGCGGAACCAAAAAACCATGAGCGTCAGGGCGCATGGCAATAAAGCCCTTTTTACAGGCGCAGGCGCAAGCACCGCAGCCGGTGCATTGAGCAGCATCTAATCCAGTGCAGCAGTTCATTTTTCTTCCTTCATCTCCATCAGTTCCTTTAACCGTTCCTTTACCCCTTCCCTGGCGCTTGGAGCGCATAAGGTTTCCATGCGAACATTAAGATAACGCTGAATTTCAGGGGCTTGCCAGTACATTTCCTCTGCTAGGGGAAGTAACCGTGTTTCAAGCTCCTCATCGCTGATGACCCAGTGGCTTGTTTTATAAACCATCCTGCACATGCCAACAGATTTAGGGCTATAGGAAATTAAGATGGTGGGCGTTCTTTCGCACATGGCATTAATGGCACAGTGCATCCGCGCCGCAATAAGCATTTTGCAATTTTTCAAGACCGCCTTTGCTTCAAAAAAACTGCGTTTTTCTGGGCAAAGCTCCACGTTTTTCCGAAAGGTTAAAGGAATATGATCAAGCACCCCTTGAAGAATGGTTAAATCGTCATCCTGGGTATTCTCTGCGTAAACGTGTGGCAGCAGAATAATCTTTTCATTCAGCCTTTCCCCGATTTGCGCCACAAGAAGCCCTAGCATTCGCAGCTGCTCATCCCAGGACTGGTCGGGATCCAGCATATGAGGACTCAGGTTTACGGCGATGCCCGCCCGCTTATCCATAGACCTTCTTTCTTCCCCGGGGCGCAGAAAAAAAGCCGGGTCTGGCGAGAACAGTATAGGCGCTTTCACCCCCGCTGTTTTAAGGTAATCTACCGTATCCGCCTCCCGGCAAACAAGTAAATCCATCCTGTTTAAGTGCTGCACAAAATAAGCTTCGTTTCCGTTTGCCTTGGGAAAGGGCCCTACGGAAGCACCATACAGAATCAATTTTGCGCCTTTGGTTTTAAGCCGTTTTTCCAATTGGCCCAAAGTGTTTGGGCACCGGCATCGCTTAGCCTGAAGCTGGCGCTTATCCATAGTATAAATATCTCCGCCTACAGAAATAACCGCGTCCAGTCCCTTTGGCATTGCCCTTGGGCGGTCATACAATATGCGCTTTCTTACGCCCAGCATGAACAGGCCCTTGTTCACTGCTCTGGATATAGGGTCCGGCCTGCGGCTTAACTGAATAATTGCAATATCCAAGTCTTTCAAAATAGCCGCATCGCTTTTAGCACTTCTGGACGCATAAATAATATGGCAGCCGGGAAAGCACGCCTTGAGCATGGCGCAGGTGGAGCGGATAATGGCTTCGCAGCCCAGGTTGGATACGTGGGATATGCCGCACAGGGCGAATGTCCATCTTTTAATCGCGGTCAACCTCTTATCTCCTTATGCTTCTAAAATCTTTCGAGCGATCTCCTCGCACCGGAAAGCGGACTCAGGCTGGCGCAGCACTGGGGTTTCGCGTATTTTTTCAATGGCCTTTGCAATGTCTTCCTTGATGTTGCGGCAATAATCAAAACGCGTTCCGAAAAATGATATGATTTCACTTGCGTAAGGTCCATCCAGAATAACCAGTATGGGTTTATTGGTGGCGGCATAATAATAGATTTTGCCCGGTATCTGGGTGCCCAGACGGTTGCACACAACTACCAGCAAATCGGCGCTTGCCTCGTATTCGAAGGTTTCCTCAAAGGAAATGCGGGGAACAACAGAGACGTTATCTGTGTTTTTAATGGTGACATTGCCATTTCCAATCAGGTTGAAACGGCACTCCCCGCAAAGCTCCGCCGCCTGATACAGAGGCCAAATATCCCTGTAACGTCCATTGTAGGAGCCCAGATAGGCTACCGTGAAATGAGCATTCAAAGGCGGTTTCTCATAAATTCTCGGTTTATCGTAGGGCAGGGGAACAAAGGCAATTTTATTGGCCCAGCTGGTAAAATGCTCTTTTTGGGCAATCGCCGTAAGGGGAGTCACGTAAATCACCTTGTCCGCCTTTTTAAGTATCTGTCGTTCAAAATGCCGCACAAGCCATTTAGGGTAAACAAACCTTCTGGCTACATCAATCGCCAAAGGGTCTCCCCAATGCTGAATCCACCGGCAAGGCTTAATGATTCCCTTTTGAAGCAGCTTTTTTGCCAGAATGTGCGAAGCAACGGGATCGGAAACCGACAGCAGACAATCGTACTCGCCCATGGATTCGGTAATTTTAATCGCCTGTTCCGCGCCATGAAGATCAAAGGTAAAGCGGTAAGCAGAATCGTATAGAAAAACATGTTTGATTATTTCTTTAAGCCGTTTATGTGTCACTTTTGGGGGAGGCATATGATGGCTGACTGCCTTGGTTATTTCAAGGCCTGCTTTGCCGATGGCCATCACATCGCAATCAACGCCTATGGCTTTGAACCCTTCTAATATGGCATGGCTGCTGATGCCAACCGATGTTCTTTGATCTATGCCTCCAAGGGCAACCATCAATAACCGCATATGTCTTTTCTCCTATCCCACCAATAAAAAATAAGCAACCAGATAAAGCATAAGTAAAAAGGCGGAAAGCTGTGCAAACCGCCTTTTGCGCAGAGAAGACTCACTCCATTGACATTTTATAGAAGCCGCCAGAGCAAACTGATAAAAAATAGCGAAATGCCTGAAAGTAAAAGTGGTGGCACAAATGACCACAAGGTAAATCAGGCTCAAAATCGAAAGCTTTTCTTTTTTGGCAACGCCAATGAATAAATAGGGCAAATGAAAAACAAACGCCCAGGTACCCACCGCCCGGTAGCAGCCAAGAATGCTTTCGATATGGCCGTCGGACAAAAGCGCCAGGTGTGGCAACGGTGAAAAAAGCCCGTAACCCAGGCGCAAAATAAGCCCGAAGGGAAACAGGCTCACCGCGAAAATCCGGGAGCCAAATCCATCCCCGTTGGTGAGGTACCCATGAGAATAGGACGTGATTTTGCTGCTTAATATATCCATCATATTAAGCCTTTCAAATACTATGACGATAACCAATACCGAGGCAATTAGAAACACAGCCCTTTTTCTTCCCGGTTTTTGTGCCCGATAGAACAGATATGCATAGGTGCCCACCGCCAATACCACGTATTCGGGACGCAGCAAATACATGATAAGGATAACCGGCACTGCCCGGGGAAGCACCCAAATCGTTAAGCGCCGCATATCGTAAAGAATATAGGCAAACAGCAAAGCACACAACGTATCCCGAAAAACATGGCATGCAATATAGGTTAAGCTGGGAAACAGGGCGATAGCTAAGAATATCCTCTTTGCCTGCCCCTGCCTTTCTTTTTCTGTGGAAGCGCTGATCAATATGGCCGATAAAAGCAAAAAATGCAGATTCATAATCCGAAATGCCACCGTATGGTAAGGTGCCACCCATTCAACGACATAAACAAACCATGTCAGCAAAAAAACAAAGCCGTTCCCAACCGTTCTGTTGTAACTATTCACAAGCGTATCGGTTATTTGACTGTAGCTTAAAATGCCCTTATCCACAAATGAACGGGCATAAAACTCGCTTTGATAATCATCCGATGTACCTAAGTAATAAGGCGCTTGATAGGCCGCCTTGTATCCATAGAACAGAACGACAATCACCACACAGCCCAGAATATACGCACCCAGAATCGCGTATATATTTTTAAAGCCCGCCCGTTTTGCAACCCAAAGAATGATTATTTCACATATAGCCCCTACGAAAAAAACAGCGAAGGATTCAAACAGTATGGCCAGCAGCGCGTCTACCCCCAAGAGCGCAGCTAACAAGGCCCATTGGCTTTGCCCTTTGGGCGAATAACTATACATTTCTTATCATCCTATTGCGAAGCACCTTTGCGGCTCTTTGGGCAAAGTAGAAATAGGGCGCCACTCCGCTGGATATATCCAATTCCCCCATGTCACCCCAGTTGCCGGGAACCAGGGATCCAAGCTCCATTTGGCTGATGAACTGTTTTTGCGGCAGATAACCCAGCATGTTTTTCAAGCGGCGGCAAGCCATTGGCCGGTATTGAGGCGAATCCGGATTCCGGCGCCAATCAAGCAATGAAAAGCTGTGCAAAAACAAAGAAAGCACGTCCACTCCTTGTGTTTTATCGATAACGCGCAGCACTCTTTTAAACTCTAAAAACATCATTTCCCCATCCACTTTATCGTATCTTGTTAAAAACGGGATGTTCAGGCTTTTAAAAGAGGTTACGGGAATCTCTGTAAGTCCATCCTTAAAAGTAACCCGGTTCCAGGTTATAGGCGGATCGATCCGGCAAAACCTGTTGCCATAAAAAACACTCATATCATATTGGTAGCCCAGCTCTTTGATAATATCCAGCGTATCGTTATTGGCGCCATACTTGCCAGCACGAAAAGAAATGGGCGGCTCTTTCAAAGCTTTTTCATATAAATCCGTGCACTTGGCGATGATCTCATACTGCTCTTTTTTGTTATACTGCCACAAATACTTTCTTTTTGGATCCCCCATATGATCCGGGTGCACATGAACCCCTGTATCATGGCCACATTCCCGAATATCTTTCAGTACACCCGCGATCTGCCGTTTTCCGCAATCCCAGGCCTGGGCTATATCTACGAAAAACAGCCCGCGAACATCAAACTCGTCCAGCAGGTCCATTAAAAATCGGATACCATATTCGCTTCCCTTAGCCGTTTTTCCGTAGACCAGCCTTTGTATTGGGTCTTTCCCTGCTGGACCCTCGGTATCGATGGAGACCAGAATCTTCATGCTCTCATTCCTTTTATGCTGTTTCGCAATTTTTCGGCATAAGCATCATTGTTGATGGTTTCTTTAAGTCCTTCGCAGTTAACCCGAATGCATTCATAGGTTTCATGACTGCTCTTAAGGGTTTGAAGAGCCTGCACAAGCTCCTTTGGGTTTTTATGAGATACAGCCATCCCAACACCGTTTTCCTCCACAACCTTCGCCAGATAAGTGTCCTTTGCCACAATAATGGGCAGTTGGCAGTAAATGCTTTCATACAGCTTGTTAGGCAACGCAATACGCACGTTGGGGTTTCCCACGTCATAAACCGCATATACACAATCCACCATACCGTAGAGTCCGGCAATATCCCGCTGGTAATCATACTTGCCCATAAAAGAGATACCCGTCCGATTTGCACAGTAGCTTTCGATTTCCCGGTAATCCTCTTCCGTGCCGCCACCGCCTGCCAACAGCACCCGGCAGTCCGCCGTTTCCGCAGCATCCACAAGCATTTTCATTTGATCAATGTAGCGGATGCCTCCAATAAAGCCGATTGTAAAAGCCCCTTCATGTTTTTGCCGGTAACTTTCAAAGTCTTTCAGATCCGGCATGTTGGGCAAATACACCACCTTGCTACTGTCTATAAATGCCTTATAATATTCATCGTAAAAGGCCATAGATGTAAGCGCCAGAAGAGATAGCTTTAAAAAACACCTTGCCTCCATATAGCCAAGTGCTTGGCGGTATATTTTTTTTACTATGTTTCTGGGCTTGCTTAGAAAAACTTCCCGGATATCCGCTACTTCATAGGCGATGCTTGTCTCAGGCTTTTTCTTTTGATACCGGCAGGCAGCCATAAGTGCATCGAACCCATCGGCATATATCCAATGGGGCTCCAGCTCGTTAAGCCTTTTCACCGCCGCCTTTTGAAAACCACAGCTTAGCATAAACCGTTTAAACACTTTGCCGGAGCTTGGCAGATCGATATGATAAACATAATGGGCGATGTTGTCCCGCCTTAGGGTGTAGATGTCCTGGCTTTTGCGGCGAACGCAAATAACGCTGATTTCCCCCAGAGGGTGAAGCATGTCGATCCTTTTATACATCCGTGGGTCCGGTATATGGGTCATCAAAAAAACAATCTTCATGGTTTTACAGCCTGTACGTTCCTTCCATTTGACAGATATCTCTTGTGTCCAGAATGATTTTTCCCTTAAGCTTATCAAGATGATTCCTAATTTCATCATGACCAACCATGATCACCACCAGATCTACATCCTTTAAAAAAGCATCCAGGTTATGGTATTGGTTATCTGCCACATCGTCTGCCACAAAGGGATCGTATACCTTTAAACCAGGGGCCAGATGCTTTTTCTGGCAATCCAGTAGCTGTAACGTGGGAGATTCCCGGCAATCATCCACGTTTTCTTTGTAGGTAAGACCATATAGGCCCACCCGGGAAAGCTCCTTCAAGCCCGTTTCCAGCATAATTTCATAAACCCGCTTAAGCACAAATTCTGGCATGCTCTCGTTGGTTTTCATGGCCTGCTGAATAACTTTTGCCAGTGTGGGATAATCCCCCACTAAAAACCAGGGATCAACCCCAATGCAGTGGCCCCCTACACCTGGGCCGGGCTTTAGAACATTCACCCTGGGATGCATATTGCAAATGCGGATTATTTCGTAAACATCCATTTGATCGTGGCGGCAGATTTTCGCCAGCTCATTGGCAAAGGCAATGTTCACAGCCCGAAAGGTGTTTTCCACCACTTTTGTCATTTCTGCGGTGCGGATATCCGTTACCACCATATCCCCTTGGCAAAAAGCGGAATATAGCTGCATGACCTGATGGCCAATGGCTTGATCGTCTGCGCCAATGGTGCGGCTGTTGTGCTTAAGTTCGTAAACCATGTTGCCGGGAATGACCCGTTCCGGGGCGTGAGCTAAGTGGATATCCCTGCCAGTTTCAAAGCCCCCTGCCTGAATAAGCGGGCGAATTGCCCTATCCATGGTACCTGGCGGGATAGTGGATTCGATAATGATCACCGCGCCCTTCTGGCAAACCTCCATAATGCGTTCAACCGCAGCCACTACATAGCAGGGATCTACTTTTTTCGTGAATTTGTCATAGGGCGTTGGCACCGATACAATGTAGGTGTCTGTTGCCTGGTATTGTGCAGTAAACCCAATGCCTGCCTTGATGGCTTCTTGAAGCAGGCTTTCAAGGCCCTCTTCTTTGAAGGTCATTCTTCCCTCATTCAAAGTGGCAACCAAATCCTGGTTGCAATCTGTGCCAATTACTTCAACCCCATGAGAGGCCAGCATAAGAGCCGTTGGAAGGCCAATATAGCCCAGCCCAATTACATTGATCAGCCGCATTTATTCCTCCTGAAGAATGTTTATATCCACCGTGATGGTTCTGTTTTTCGTGTTGTCCGTGCCTTGAATATAGAGGCGGTTAATGCTTTCCGCACAAAGATAGTAACGACTGCGTTCTGCCTTGGCCTGTCTGATAACGCCGGATTCCGCTGTTATCTGACATAGCTGCCTTCCTTCATGGCTAAGGGCCAAGCCGCCTTTTACCGGCTCCACCGTGCAGGGTGTATGAAAAAAGGTACCGAAGGGCGCATTATGCCCAGACTCTACCTCATCGGTTACCCTGTACCCTTTTTCTGTTATGACCACTGTCCGCCTATGGGTATAGCCGTTTTTAGATACCATGGTGCCCGCGATCATCTTTTCATGCCACTGAACATTTTTTCGCGCTGTCCAATTCTTAAGCATGAAGGTGCCTACCTTGTTCATTTGTTCAAGGCCGGATACCTTTACCGTGTTATGGCCGCTTGTAACCCAAAGCTGCGCCGCCCCTTTACTGGCATAAGAATAGGTGCCCAAATCGCATAAAACATTCACACCTCTTACCCATAGGTCTAAATGCAGCTGGTCCATATGCCCCGGCCTTGTTTTAAATTCATTCAAAACAATCATGGCAAAGCTTAAATGCCGCCTTAAAACATACAGCCCCGCTTCCGGGAAAAAGCTGGATGTCCTTGGAATATGGGCCTTGGGAAGGGCGTCTGCGCCTGCTCCAAACCAAACCAGTTCCTCATCGTACAGCCCAAAATCGTAAAGCCTAGCGCCGGTGATCATCCCATATACACAGTTAAGGGTAGGCCGAAAATCAAGGCAGGAGCAGCTTGTCAGAGGAAATACCAGGGCGCCGTCATTGGAACCATAGTTAGGTACTTCCCCTTGAACGCTTTGGCACTGGTATAACAAAAGGCTGGATTGCGCCGCCCGGTTTTGCGCTTCATGGCAAAGCTGCCGCCCGGTTTTCAGGCTTATGTTCAGTACACATTCAATGTCCTGTAGGGCGAGCCTTTGGTAGTTAAATGAATATTGGGTATAGCCGCCGTCATTCATAAATTGGGCACAGATCACCCGATCCAGCATCCGGTAAGCATTGTTTAGCTTCCTATTATCCGCACAACACCAGGCACCGATTGCCATGCCCGCCAGCTCTGATAGGGTATGGTTGTTTTTAATGCACCTGTAAGCATAAAAAAAATTGCTCAAAATTTTTTTGTAGCAGCGGCCAATCAATTCTTTTATATTGCTTTCATCGTCCTGGGTGGCTATCCCCTCCTGAGCAAACACTGTATAGGCTATCAGGCCGTTAATAAGCCGAAAAGCGCACTCCTGGCCACACTTGAAATTAGCGCCATAGGAATAAGGGTTTTCTTTAAGCCAATGGCTAAGCTGGCGGCTGAAGGTTTTGTAATAGTCCATATTGCCGCTAAGCAAGTAAGCTCTTGCCAGTGTGCAGAAATGGGAAAACCTGGAGGCCTCCCAAACCACCTTAATATCTCCCAGCTCAGGATCGAAATCCGGTATCTTAAACCATTTTGCAGTGCCATCCCGGCTTTTGCCTGTTAATGGATTCAGCTGCCAGTTAATAGGGTTTCCATAATCCAGCATGATGGAAGAAAATCCCCAAATCTGGCCTTTAGCCATATCATCCGCCTGGCCCAGAAGCTCCTTTTGCTTTTCATCGGGAAGTTCTTTTAAAAAAGCGGCTATTGCCCGGGTATCAATAGTAAAAATATCCAGCCGCTTAATGTTGATATGCCTTTTCTCAAATGCCTTTTCGCTGACCGGAATGGCCCTGAGCAGTTTTAACTTGCCTTCGTACAGCACCCGGTTGGCCATCCACCGTAGCCCATACTCTCTTAACATGGCGTTACACTCTTAATCACGTTTATAAGCTTATCGGTCAGCACATTAAAATCGAAATCCTTCACGCCTTTCGCCGCGTTTTGCCCATAGCAGCTGCGTTCCTCTAAAGGCATATCGTGGAATTTCATGATCGCACTGGCCAGCATTTCCGGGTCGCCAGTTTCAAGCTCTATGCCGCACTGGTATTTCTCTATAATGGAATACCCCATTTTAACTGTGGAAATAATGGGTTTCCCGCTTGCCATATATTCAAAAAGCTTGTTGGAGCTATTGCCTCTGGCCCAATTAAACTGGTTATGGGCATAGTTTAAGATATTCACAGAGGATTTTGAAAGCACATAAGGAATAAACCTCCTCGGCACAAACCCCTTCAGCTTAACGTTTCCAATGTTTTCCTTTTGGACCCGTGCATTAAGCGCCGGAAGTTCGCTGCCGGAACCGAAAATCAAAAACCGAATATCCTCATAGCCCGGTTTACCTTTAAGCAGTTTAGCGCAATCCAAAATATTGCCAAGGTTATTCACAGGCCTGATAATCCCCGTATAAACCACATTAAACACTGAAGCATCCATTAAATCCGCATCCCGGCGGATGAAGGTCTTTGCCTGCTCCTGATAAGCATTTAAATCCACACCGTTGTTGATATAAAAGCACTTTGCAATATCCACATCTCCCCCTTGGGCGGTAGTCCACTTTCGTTCCTTTAAGTAATCCACATCGCCCTCCTTGGTAAAAATCAAGGCATGGGCTTTACGGTATATCCAATGCTCGCCTTCTAAAAGAATGCGGCCTAGCAAATGGTTTTCCTTTGCCTTTCCAAAGGTAAAAATGGCTTCCGGCCATAAATCCCGAATTTCGCAAATGCAGGGTATCTGCAACTTCTGGGCTATTTTAATCCCGGCCACCAAGGTCAGTGGATGAACGCTGGAGGCGATGATCACATCGGGTTTGGGGTGTTTTTTAAGATAGCCCTTGACTGCCGGATACAGGCCCCTGTAGAAATTGATCATGTTCAGCACGCGAAACAGGCCATTTCCTTGGGCCTGGTTTGTTTTTACAAAGATAAAAGGCGTATTCCTCTCATATTCAATTTTGTATTTACCGCCCTGTGTTTTTACGCCACCTTTAATATCATGATAGGTGGACGCGCAAAACACGCTTACCTCATGGCCGCGCTGTTCAAGCTTTTTCGCGAACCAATAGTGTCGCCCCGCTTTATCGCGAAACATCAATGACGCATAATGATTCATCAGCCATATATTCATAAGCGATTCTCTCCCTAAGCATCTTTTTTGCAGGCACCCCTACATAGGTCCCCGCCTTTACGATATTTCTTACAACCGCCGCGCCGGCACCGATAACACAATGGGCACAAATAGTCAGGTTGCTGCTTACCACAGAGCCAATGCCCAGCCAGGTTTCAGCGCCAATGAAAACATTTCCCGCCGTGCATACGCCCGGGCTTAAGTGCACGTAATCTTCCAACGTGTTATCATGATCGACAGAGGCCGCCGTATTAATAATGCAATGCTGGCCAACTTCCCCTGAAACACTGATAACCGCGTTTGCCATGACCACAGTCCCCTGCCCGATCCGTGCGGTTTTCGCTACAACCGCCGATGGGTGGATAAGGGTAGCAAAAGGAAATCCTTTTAAATCCGCAGCTATCCGCTTTCTTGTTTGATTATCGCCTATGCCGATGACAAACTGTGTACCCATCCGCGCAAACGCTCTGGCTTCGGCAATTTTCCCCAGGATGTTCATCCCCGAAAAGCAATTCCGGTCCCGGTCATCCAAAAAGCCCATGACCTCATCGCCCAAAGCCCGCGCCATATCCGCTATGACGCGGCCATGACCGCCTGCCCCAATAATAATTATTTTTCTCATGTTCGATTTTTACCCATTTAAACTGCCTTGATAGGCCTTTATCTTTTCTTTTTGAACCGGGTTGATTCCCTGGCAGCGCAGCACGCGTTTAATGGTCATAGCGAAGATTCGCATATCCAAAGCGAAACTCATATTTTCCACATACCAGACATCCTTTTGTATCTTTTCCTGCCAGGATAGCCCGTTGCGGCCATTAACCTGCGCCCAGTCGGAAATGCCGGGCAAAACATCATGGCGTCGCATTTGCTCCTTCGTGTAAAGCGGCAGGTACTCTTCAAGCAAAGGCCGGGGTCCCACGAAGCTCATATCGCCTTTTATGATATTGAGTATTTGAGGTAGCTCGTCCAGGCTTAAAGCCCGTATAGCCCGGCCAAGCTTTGTCATGCGCTGCTCATCAGAAAGGGAATTGCTCTGGTTCACGCTTTGCATAACCATGGTGCGCAGTTTATAGATCGTAAACAGCTTTCCACCATAGCCTGGCCGCTGCTGAGTGAAAAACCCTGGGCCCTTGCTGCCAAGCCGAATCCCCACATAGCATAGGCCCACAATCAAAAGGGCGGGTATGAAAAATAGAAGGGCAAAAAACACATCCATAAGACGCTTTATTTTAAAATAAGAATGCGCTCCCATTAAAACACCTCCCAGATCGCTTGAATCACCGCCTCCTGGTCCTTTGGCGTCATCTTGATATCCGATGGCAGACAAAGGCCGCGGCTAAACACATCCGCGCCCACATCTCCCAGATATGAAATAAAATCATACCCGTCAAAGACCGGCTGCATATGCATGGGCTTCCAGATAGGTCTGGATTCAATGTTCAATTTCTCCAGCTTGTAATAGATATCCATGGGCGTCACATCAGCGTCCTTATCAATGAGCAGGCAGGACAGCCAAAAATTAGGAACGGCTATGCCCTTTTCATAAGGGTTCATTCTTACCGGCAAGCCCTGAAGGCCCTTTTCGTACCGGCGATAGATTCTTTCCTTTAAAAGGCGGTGGTTTTCAATATGAAACATCTGCCCCCGGCCTATTCCGGCCAGCACGTTGGACAAGCGGTAATTATAGCCGATCTCCTCGTGCTGGTACCATGGGGCTCTTTCCCTTGCCTGGGTGGCTAAGTGAGAAGCCTTGCTAATAGCTGTTGGATCGGATGAAACCAGCATTCCCCCAGCTGAGGTGGTAATGATCTTGTTTCCATTAAAGGAAAGAACATTATAACGGCCAAAGGTGCCTGTTTCCCTGCCCTTATAAATAGCGGAAAGGCTTTCTGCCGCATCCTCGATCAAAACCGCGTGGTAGCGGTCGCATACATCCATTATTTCATCCATTTTCGAAGGCGTGCCATAAAGGTGGGCCAGAATAACCACCTTCGTATGGGGATACTTTTGAAAAGCCAATTCCAGCGCCCTTGGGTCCATGTTCCAAGTTTCAGGCTCGGAATCGATAAAAACCTGCACGCCACCCTCGTATGCGACCGGGTTGACGGTAGCCACAAAGGTCATATCCGAGCAAAAAACAGTATCCCCAGGCTTAACACCAGCCAGCTTTACTGCCAGATGCAGCGCTGCCGTGCCAGAGCTTAGGGCAAGAGTGTATATTGGCCATTGGCCACCCGCTAAATACTGGGCTATTTCCTCCTCAAAGGCATCGATATTAAAGCCCGTTGGGGCAATCCAGTTGCGGTCGAAGGCTTCTTGAATAAAGCGCATTTCCATACTGTGCATCGTTGGGCTGGATAAATAGACACGCTTCTCCATCCGCTTGAGCGACGGCACCGCATAGGTTTGCGCACTGTGAATACGATTCATTTGTCATACTCCCATCTTTTTGCGTTTACGTCCCTTAGGCTTATTCTATATATAACAGCTTGTGCAGGTAACCGTCCAGCCTGTCCATCAGATCGCTTAGCTTGCCTTCTTCTCTCACAGCGCCGTTTTCCAAAACAATGGCGAATTGAGCCGCACGAACAGTCGCCAGCCGATGGGCAATGATCAAAATGGTGGTTTCCTTGCTAAAATCCATAATAGCCTGACGCACTGCCGTTTCGCTTTCATAATCCATAGCGCTGGTGGCCTCATCCATAATAATCAGTCTTGGATGCCCCAGCAGTACCCGTGCCAGTACGATCCGCTGCCGCTCCCCCCCGGAAAGCCGCACCCCCTGATCCCCTAATACGGTATCCAGCCCTTTTTCAAGAGTGGAAACAAAATCCCAGGCCTGGGCCTTTTTAAGGGCTTCAATCAGCTCTTCATCTGTGGCAGAAGGGTGAAACCTTTTCAGGTTTTCTTTTACGCAAGCGTTTAGAATCAGCGGTTCCTGGGGTACATAACCCAGCGCATGCCGCCATGCAACAAGGTTTTCTTTGGTCAGTGGAACGCCGTCGATCAATATTTGTCCGCTTGTGGGCCGCAAAAAACCCAGCAGCAGATCGGCAATGGTGGTTTTCCCCGCCCCGCTGCGTCCTACCAGCGCGGTTACTGAGCCCTTTTTAAGTGTAAAAGAAACGTTTTTTAATACCGCTTCCTGGCTGCCGCGATAGCTGAAGGATACGTTTTCAAAGATGATGTCTCTTTTGAAAGTCAGAGGCTCCCTGGGGGCGTCCTCTATCTGCGTTGTATTCAAATTGGTAAAAGCCTCCTGCAATTTTTCATAGGCGGGAACGCAGGTTTGAATATTCTGCATCCGCCCGTACAAGCCGCTGAAAATAGGCCACAACCGCACAAAAACATAAACCAATACCATCAGTCGGGCGGTCTCCATTTTAAAAACCAGTACGCAGGCAATAAACACAAAGGCTATCATCCCTGCTGCCGCAATGGTATAAACCATCTGCGGGAAAGCGTAAAGCTCCGCGTATTTCATTTTTGCCTGCCGGAAGGATTCGCTAATGTTTAAGAACAAATCCGCATGCTCCCTACGCACATTGTAGGTGCGCACTTCCTTCACGCCTCGCAATTGGTTGCCAAGCTCTGAGTACATGGCCCGGTTCACCCGAATCAATTCTTCTCCATAATTCTTGGATTGTTTTAAAAGATTCCGAAATAAAAAGGCGAACCCGCCGCCTAAGATTATTACAAGGGCCGTTACAGGCAGACTCAGCCAAAGGGCAATGGCCAATTGAACAGCCATGCTAACTGACATGGACAACAGCCTTATGGTTTCCCCCGCCCCATAGCTTACCTGGCCGCACTGGGCAGTGAACAGCTGTATGGTGTCTGTTTGCCTGCCTGCCGCCAGCTTTTCCCACTCCGCCCCGGATACCCCTTTATATAGCGCCTCCCGCAGATTAAAAGAGTAGTCTTCCAAAAAACGGGTTTCCCTAAGTGTCAATTTTCGGTTAAGAAGGGCTTTGGTTATAACAAGAAGTAAATAGATGCCGATCATGATCAGCACCTTTACAGTATAGGGCATCTGGCTAAAAGGCAGCGCAAAGGAGAACGCATCTAACAGTCCCAGCATGGGAATCAGCATAAGGATGGAAATGCCACCTGTCATAGACACGGCAATGTTCAAAAACAAAATGCTTAAAGAGCCCTGTCTGTCACACTGCCAGATATCTCGCAGCATTTTTTTCATGGACTTCAGGCTATTCCATATCCAGCATATTCAGGGATTGAAGTTTTTCCAGCAGTCCGTCTAAATCCTTAGAAGCGGTTTCCCTATCCACATCGAATTCATCCAGCAGGGCAATAAGCAGATCCTCTCGGCTGGTGGACTGCTGAAGGTTTTCAACAATAAAAGCCGATACCCGGTTAAGCACCACTGCCCCGTCGAACCTGGCAATGTTGTCGCCTGTGGGCATCACAATGGCTTCGCCCATGACCATCCTTAACACAAACCCTTCCTTGATCTTCATTTCTCGCGCTTCCTCCAGTATTTTTTCCGGGTGATGGTATAAGTCGCCATAACTCTTCAGGGCCCCTTTTCTATCTGGGCCGCAAAAAAGCCGGTAGACAGGCACAAGCCGCAAAAGTGTCTGAACGTTAGCCATAGCAAGGGCTGCGGCGTCGGTATCCCACATGGGGACAAAGCACTGGCGCATCATAAGCCGCCTGGCCTGGGCAGAGGATAAGCGCCTGAGATATGTGCGTGCGGACCGGCGCACCTCTAGAACGGCCAATAAAGGATGCTCCACGTTGTTAAAGATTTGTTCTTTTCCATCCCATGGCACGCCGCAAGCCACCGCTATGTTCTTCCCCAACCGCACTGCCGGGCGGTCGCCGCTGATCCAAGTGGCCCCAAGATTCTTTACCCAGGCTTGAGCCCTGGTGGATTTGCCAATGCCGGATTCACCTGTAAAAGCCACAGCATATCCGCCTTTTTCCACACAGGCCGCATGCAGGGATAAAATTCCTTCGGTGCAAAAATGGCATTCCAGCGCCGTGCGAATCAAATGCATCAGCTTCATTTCACCCTTAGCCGGATCTGGCCATGGGGGCGCAAAGACTTCAAGCCCTCCTCCCTCTTTAAAAAGCCGCACCTGCGTAACCGGCATTCCCGTAGGGGCTTCATATAGCCATTCCCCATTCGGCAGGCGGTAAACTGTCAGCTGGTCGTGCTGGTAGGAGGCCAAAGCGCATTCCCTTTTAAAAGGGGTGTCTATGAGAAGTATCCTGCGCTGGGCTTCATTGCCGCCTGTTGCTAAAAAACCGGATAGCACCGCCGGTTCGCCAAAAAAGGCATAACGCATACCGGCGATCTGTGCGATTCTCTGCCGCCCGCTAATCACAGCGCAATCTCCTTACTTTGCTTGGTTTTTTCGCGGGCGAAGGCGGCTGGCCACAAGTATGGGCAAAGCCGCCTTCGCCCGATTAACTTCATTCAACGGGACTGTTGTTACATCCCCGAATCCTGCTGGTTAACAGTGTACGTGCAGCCTGACGTATCGTGATCGCCTAAACCGATCCATTGCTGTGTGCAGATTACACCACCACTGGCTGCAACCACCTGGTCGCGGTAACGAAACTCGATCTTTTGGGCAGTAGGGGTTTCATAGGTTTTTTTCATATTAACTCCTCCTTGCAGCTGTCCTTTGGGAATATGTTTTGAAACAAACCATCAATGATGGCTTGTTATCAACTTGGCAAAGCCGACTTTTACCATTGCCTGGCACCAAAGGCATTGGCTTTTGTCCCTATGGCCGGAGGCAGCCTGCCGGTGGGCGGCGGCACATGGCTTAGCTGCTAATCGATAGACACAGCCTTCACACTCCATAGGCAGAAGAAAATCCTCCGCCAAACGGTTGATTTTTTTCCACGCAGGATGAAACCCTTCCTCCAGGGGAAAACCCGCTATTTCCTGCAGGCGGTTGCAAGGCACAAGGGTGCCATCCCAACAAACCACAAAAGCACTTCTCCCGCCTCCACAGCGAAGGCCTTTTTGCTGCAGCTCGCTTTCACCGCCAGGTGCAGGCAGTTGTTCACAAACCACCTGTGGTCTGGCATGGCCCTTAAGTTCCCTTTCCAAGAGAAATAGCCCCATATATGCGTCCACATCCACATCGCGCTCCTGCCGCCCTGTTTCCTTCCTGGGTGTGATCAGGCCGCTGTTAATATGAAAAGGCAACCCCAACGCAGCTGCAAAGCGCACAAGCTGTTCAGCCTCCTGCCCTAATTGGCTGCTGGGGGTGAGGGTCAGCGTCAAAGGCAGCCCTGCTTGATCGGCAGCCTTCAGGTTGTTCAGCACTTGCGTGAACAACCTTTTACCTGTTATCCTTTCATACATTTCTTCATCGCTGCCATACAACGTAGCCTGAACAGAAGCCGGCGGATGCTTTATAAAGAAGGCAATCCGCTCCTTACCAAGCGCAACGGCATTTGTTAAAACCGAAACCTGCACGCCCTTTTCATGGAGGAAGAGGTAAAGCCTTTCGAATTCAGGATATATCAAGCATTCGCCGCCAGTTAAACAGGCATACATCATACCTGCCTCCACCGCCTGGGCCATTATCTTTTCCCAAGCGTCTCCGTTAAGGGGCTGCCTCCCCTGAAGCTGCCGGCTGTTCAAGTGCACATAGCACATTTGGCAATCCAGATTGCACAAAGGGGTCAACTCAAAGGTGCCTTTCAGGGGCACGCTTTTTTCCCTGGCGCGCATATCCAGAAAATACCGAACTGACCAATCATCCATATGTTCACCAAGGACTTGTGCCAGCTCCGGCAAACTCTTGGCCTGCTGGATGAGTTTCATCCTGTCCTGCCCGTTCATTTGCACTGCGCCTCCGCCAACCACTTTCTAAACCCATTTACGCCACGGCGCAGCCCACGTCTCAGCGGCAACAGCGCCATCCAACCTATGCCCAGCAGACGGCAAAACCAACTATCCAACACAAACAAACGGCCCTCCCGCTTAAGGCGCACCGCCAGACCCAAAACCCGATCTGCAGGCATCCAGCCATCAGGTTCCCAGCAGCCGTCCCCCAATGTCTGTACCTGGCTGTCCTTCATCCGGCAGACACGGTGCAGTACGAAGCTGCCATCCACCCGGGCAAAGAGCACAATATCTCCCCTTTTTAAAGGGCGCATAGCAGGCACCAGCGTTACATAATCCCTTTTTCGGCGAATCAAAGGGCGCATGCTATCCCCTTCAAGGTTAATAACAACCGACACCAGCATACCGTTGACCGCCATTTCATGCCATTGTCTAATCGTGAGTATTCGTTCGCTCATGTTTCTTTCCCTTAGGGTTTTTCATAGTAGTTGGTATACATTTGGGAATTATAGTAGTATTTGCGGTTGCTTAAGCGCTTAAACTCCACATTGTTAAGCACTGCGCCCAATACCTTACACCCGGTTTTGCTTATCTGCCGGACAACCTCTGTTATTTCCCGCCTTTTTCCTTTGCAGTAGGAAACCACCAACAGTACGCCATCGCAGAACTTGGCCAGCGCAATGGCATCTACCAGGCCGCCCGCAGGAGGCGTATCCACCAGAACCACATCGAACTGATCACAAAGCCAATCCAGCAATTCCTTCATCTGCTCTGTATCCAGCAACTGGAGAGGATTAGGGGTGCCGTATCCCGCCGGAATCATCCAGGCATTTTGAATATCGGTCTGATATAGGACCTCCTTCATGGAACAATGACCGCAAAGGAATTCGGATAGTCCGGCCCGGACAGGGCTGTTAAAACGCAGGCGGTACCCTTCCTGGATACCGGAGGCCCGCAAATCTGCATCCACCAACACAACCTTTCGCCCCAGCTTTGCCAGTGTGCGCATCAGGTTCATCGAAACATAGGATTTTCCTTCCATGGCATACCGGCTGGTAATCATGATCTTTTTAATGCCTATACCCGAATAGGATAAATTGGTACAAAGGGTGTTGAAGGCCTCCAGACCAATGGCATCGGGCTTTGAAAACCGGGTAATTTCCAGCATTTTCAGATCATCTCCTTCGCCCGGACTCTTGGCGTTTGCGCCTGTCTTTTCTTTCTTCCCGGGTTTCCTTGGTTACGGGAAGCACCGCCAAGGTAGGGATCCCCGCACAGGCCCTGATATCCTCTGGGGTTCTGGGACGGTCATCTAAGACGAAAACCAGAAACAAACCTCCTACCGCCAACACACCAAAGAGCATCGCCATATTGATGATGGTTTTTTTAGGGCTTTGGCTCATGGCCCCCTCCGGTGCCAAGGCAATGGAAAAATCGCTGGGCTCCTCGCCCTTCATGGTGTTGGTAATAAAGGTTTTCGCAGCCTCTGCATAGGCATTAGCCATATTCGCAGCCATTTGCCCTTCATAAAAGATAACCGTCACATAGAGTACTCGAGTTTCCTCCGGGTTGGTCACATTCAGGAAGGATTGCATTTGCTCGTAGCTGTAAGTAAGGTTCAGCTTTTCCCTCACCATTTCGTGAACTTCCCAGGTTTTAAATACTTCCAGGTAATCCCTTGTGAGTACGGAACCCAGCTGCAAATCGTTCAAATTAATACTGGTGCTGGCGGGACTTACAATATAAAGCTTGGCTGTAGCCGTGTAGGTGGGAATGGAACGTTTAGAAAGTATTACCCCCATGGCAGCGCCCAGCACCACCGCCAACAAAATACACCAGAACTTTTCCAGAACATAAAACATGAAACCCACAATATCAATGGTTTTTTCCATAGCAGGTTCCTGAGCCGTCTGTTCCTTTTTTTCCGCGGCCCGAAGAAAAGCATCCGAAAGTGCGCTGAACATTAACTGCTCTGATTGGTCTTCCACAGTATACTTATCTTGGTTTTGCCGCTTTTCCTTCATGCTTTTGTCCCTGCCCCGTTGTTATGACTTATTTATCCGATCAACTCAAACCCCAGCCAGACGCTGACAATCCTGCCGCCCACCTCCAGCATCACCTGTCCCGCGCAGCCATGCTTATCCACCCGGCGGATATTCCCTTCCAACTCTTTAAGCGGACCCGAAACAATGCGGACCCGATCCCCTTCCTTGTGGGCCAGGGAAAAAGACAGCAAGCCCCCTGAAGAAAAAACCCAGTGAGCGAACCTGGCATCATCCGCCCGAAGACGCCAATCCTGGTCTTGATATGTTAACACCCGTATCATGCTGTGCCGGGGAAAGGCAGCAATGGCATTCACTCTATTGGGGGCTTCAAAAAAAACATAGCCTGGAAGCGCGATATCGATTACACGCCATTTTTTGCCCTGCTGGGACTTATATTTTTCCTTTCGCACCGGAAGCAACCGAACTTCGGGACAAGAGGCAGCAATATATTCCGCTACATAGTTTTCTTTTCCGCTCATGCAGAAAATACAGCCATAGGCTTTTTCTGTTTCACCGAACATAGCTTCGCCCTCCGATTATGTAATCGGCACATTAATGTTTTTTTGACACACCCCGCATAACCGCCACTGACCCCAATGTGCGCTCCATAAAGGTGATTTATCCCCTGACACAATACCATCATAGCACCAAAGACATGCTTCGCTATGAAACTTGCAAAATCGCAAGGCCGCAGAGTGTTATCGCATACGCAACATATACCCTTCTGATCTGGACGAGACAATTTCCATGTCGTCGGTAGTGGCTTTTAGCTTCTTTTTAAGCCTGGAAATCACTGTCCAAAGGGCTTTTCCGTCGCTGCACATGGGCTGACCCCAAATTTCCGCATAAAGCATTTCGCTTGTAACAAAAGCCCCTGTATAATTGGCCAGCAAAAGCAGCACAGAAAATTCCCTGGGCGGAAGCTTTAACTCATTTGCCCCGTATACGGCTACATTGTTCATCACATCCAGCCGCAGCCGGCCAAACTGAATAAAGCGATTCTTGCGGTGGGCTTCCCGAAGGCGGGCCTCCACCCTTGCTAAAAACACCTCCGCATCACACCGCCTGGATATGTAATCGCTTCCTCCAGCCCTGAGGCCTGTAGCCACATCGGAAGGTTCATCCAAGGCGCTAAGACAAATCACGGGAATATCATAAGCATTGGTAATCTCCCGACATAAAGCCAGTGCATCCACGTCTGGCAAAAGAACATCCAGCAAAATCAAATCGATCTTTTCACCGGATAGATATACCTGGCTTTCCAAAGCATTGGCAGCGTGAATAATCTCATAGCCCTTGGCGGCCAATAAGCTGGTGTAGCCGCCCAGGCTCCAGGCCTGATTCGCGATCAGCAATATTTTCGTCTTATCCGTCATGGCCGTCCCTCTCACTTATCTGTGTCGACAGAAAATACCAATCTCTTGCGTTTAGCATAGCAGAAAAAAGAAAAAGGTTCGTGAATCTTGCTTAATTGCAAGGTTCACGAACCACGAAATAATAAAACCCACAAACTATAATTGTTCCAGCATATAGCCTTTATTGCGTACTGAACGAATTGACAGACCCGTTTCGTTGGTACGCAGCTTCTGTTTAAGCCTTGAAAGCACGCTCCACAGGGCATTCCCACTGGCCCAGTCCGCTGCTCCCCAGACTTCCCTGTATAATCGCTCCATACTGACGATCTGATCAGCGTGGCGCACCAGCATATGCAGTACCCCAAATTCCTTCTGGGTCAAAGGAACATACTCCCGTTCCAAATAAGCAATGCCTGACAAGGTATCCAACTTAAGCGCCCCAAGGGATACAAACCTTGTCACATTCTCCGCCGCCCGAAGCCGGGCTTCGATCCTGGCGATAAGCACATCCAGATCGTAGGGCTTGGGCAGATAATCATCCCCAATGCGCAGGCCCGCGATAATTTCCTCATTTTTGCTAAGGGCGCTTAAAAAAAGAATGGGAATCTGGTAGTCACTCCTAAGCTCCTCCCAAAGGGTCAGGCCGTTTCCATCCGGCAGCAAAATATCCATGATAATCATGTTCACCCTGTTTGCCAAAAGAAGCTCCCTGGCTTTGGCGCAGTTCTCCGCGCAGAGCACCTCGTACCCCTTCATTTTAAGGGCTGTGGTATTTATCTTCATAATATGCAGGTTTTCTTCCACCAGCAAAATAACAGCGTCATTCATCTATTTCCTTCCCTCCTCCCGCTCCCAAATCGTAAAACGGATGGTAGTCCCACTGGCATCGGTCTGCTCTATATTGATGGTTCCACCGTGCTGCTCCACCATTTCACGGCAAATGGGCAAACCCAGGCCCTTGCTGCCATCGGTGGAAAAACCCTTTTCAAACACATGGGGCCGATCCTTTTCATCTATCCCGCTGCCGGTATCCTTCACACGAAAGCAGGCCAAGCCAGACGTTTCTCCCTGGGTAGTCACATCGAAAAGCAAAGTGCCGTTTTCCATATGCCGGTTGGCGTTCATACCTAGATTCAGCAGCACCTGCAATAACATCTCCTGGTTGGCAAAGACCGTTTCGCAGCCCCGCCGAAGGGTTTTAAGGGTATTATTCTTTCGCAAGAGCACAGGCTGCAATACAGCTCGGGCCTGGGCAAACACCTCCGCCACGTCCACCTCTTTAAAAAGAGCCTCTTCTTCCCTGTCCTCCGCCTTATTAAGCAGCCTTGTCACCAGATCAGAAAGTCTGGCGGTTTCCCGGCAGATGGTATTAAGGTTTCCCACCGTTTCCGCTCTTACATCCTCCTGGTTTATCTGCCAGGTAGCTAATTGAGCATAGCCTGAAATAACTGTCAGCGGGGTTTTAAGCTCGTGAGCCATCTCCTGAAGAAAATCGCTTTTCAGCTCGTTCAACCGCCGGAGCAGGGCGTTGCGGTAGCGGCTATTGACCAAAGCCTGCTCCCGCTGCACTTCTTCCCTTACCTCCAACCCCATGGTAATCAGTACAAACGCCACACAGGCAAAAGGGGTCAGTCCCTGGGAGTACGTTTGAGGAACAGACCAGCTTAACCCCATTTCCATCATGGAAATCAGGCACAATTGCACAATGGCGCCAATCATCAGCCCATCCCGCAAACCCACATGCCGCTCTTTTAAGGCCCCCCGGATTCCGCATAATAGCATCCAACCGCCATATACAGCGCTAATGATATGGAACCCCACGCAGACGTCTACGCTTACTTGAGTTGGCAGCAGGAACAAAAGAAGGGTCTTCCCGGCAAATAAGCCATTATATGCCCAGCTTATCCACTTGGGCACCAGATCGGGGTAAAACTCCCTCGCCATCGTCAAAGTGGAAAAAGGAATGAGCCCTACGATCAAGATCACAACCCGGTAATGTAAAAACCAGTTGTAATCCCAAGGAAGCAGCTGAATCAGGTACAATTCTTGCTCCCGAAGCGCAAACACCACACAGCAAAAGGCCATGCTCAAGGCAATGGGGCTTGAACGAATGGCTGCGCGAATCAGATAGTAAGCAAAAAGCGCCAGCAGACCGCAACCCACCAGGTTAGCAGGCAACCTTTGGTTTTCTACATATTCTGCCATATTAGCAGGGGTAGAAATAACCAGTTCCTTCATCTTGCCGCCCTCACGGTGGACAAAATTGGAATACTGCATCACCAGCTCTACCTGACCGCTGCTATCAGAATAAAAGGGCAGAAGCATATGGTTGACCCTTGGAACCGCCCTTTGGGCATTGTCCGCCACAAAGCCAATTTCCATAAGTAATTGTCCATTGGCATAGACCCTGGTTCCATAGTTCAACGAAAACCCGCTAATGGAATAATATCGGTCCGGCTTAAGGTGCAGGATCATTCGATAGGTGCCGTAGTCCATGGCCGCCGCATCGGTTACTTCTTTGTATAGCTGGGGCTGCATGGGGCGGCCCAAGGCAAAATCCTCCGGCTCGTATAGCTGCTCGGGATAATACTCCCAATCCTGGGGCAGGCGGACGATGTATTCTTTCATATCGATTTGAGCCAGATCCACTTCCCCTAGCGCCATCCATTTTCCGTCCACCACAGGGAGATGCTGCCGGTAGATCAAAAGCCAACCCAACACCAGCAGTGCAAGCATAATAAAGGCAGACACCAGGCCTAACAAGCCAGCCCGTTTACCTACCCCATTTTCTTCTCCGTTTGCTTTGTGCCAATTTCTTTCCATGTTCTTTCCCCGCTAAACCACAGTCTTTTAATGCCTTAACAAAAATACGGTGTCACAACACCAGATTATCTTTCGCACATTTTTATGATAAAAAAAATTTTTCATTTTGTAAAGTGGCATACCGTTTAATGTTATCAAATAAAATCTTTTTTTCAAATCGCATTACGTTTTTGGAATATTTTTTATCCCCTTTTTTACTTGAGGATGGTATAATAGCCCCATATAAAAGAGCAAAGGAAGTGAATCCATGCTCATCGCAATAGACGGAGGCGGCACTAAAACAGAGGCCGTTCTCATACGCGACGATGGTACCGTCTGTGCGCGGCAGCTGGGCAACGCCAGCAATCCCCACTCTGTGGGAGGCGGGCAAGCTCTAGAAACGATTAAAGAGCTCATGGTGCTGTTGCTTACAAAGGCAAGGGAGAGCGACGAACCTTTAAGAGCCGTGTTTGCGGGCCTTGCGGGAGCAGACCGCGAAACGGCCCGAATACCCTTTATTAGTTTGCTTAGAGGCATGCTCAACAGCCATATTCCTGCGCGGGTAGACAGCGACGCGCTAAATTGCCTCAGCTCCGGCATTGGCACTGGAGACGGTATCGTTGTGATCGCCGGCACAGGCTCCGCCGCTTTCGCCAGGCGAAAGGGTGCTATGCACCAGGTCGGTGGCTGGGGGCATCTGCTGGGCGATGAAGGCAGCGGCTATGCATAGGCCAACAGGCACTCAACGCGGTGCTGCGGGCCTATGATGGACGGGGGCCCAAAACGGAACCAATGTCATTAAGTTAGGAGAAAACGAAAAAACAGCAAGGGAGCAAGGGGCGATAGGAATATCGGCCCTTGCTCTTTTTGACGAAAAAAGCACTTGACAAACGAGAAAAAATTTGCGGCGAAGCCTCTGGAATGAAAAAAAGGAGGCTTTGCAATGAATTACTCAATGCTAGTGAAAAACAAGTTAATGGAGAAAATTCGAGACATGCAATCCGATTCACGGCACTACGTTAACGATCCCCAACGAGATTTTACCAGGAACAGGAAACTTTCTTTCAGTCAAATAATGGAGATTATTATATCCATGGAAGGAATGAGCGTAGAAAGATGAAAACCATTGTTGCGATAGGTGCGCATACAGGCGACGCACAATTAACCAGCGGACTGCTTCTGGCTAAACACGCCATGGCGGGGGATAAGATCGTAACCATCGATTTAACTGCCGGGGAACGTGGTTGTCCACCCGATCGGACAGTAGAGACCTTTCGCCAAGAGAACGTGGCCAGCGCAAAAGCGTTTGCCACCCTTTTAGGCGGCGAAAGCTATGTACTGAATACCCCAGATGGAGAGCTTGTGCATACCAAAGAAGCCGCGCTTGAACTGGCGGACATTCTAAGGCGGGTACAGGCGGATGCAGTATTGTACCATTGGAAAAACAGCTTGCATAAGGACCATGAAGCAGCGCACCAAATCACCACGGACGCCATTTTTTACGCCTCTTTGGCTTCCTTTCCCCACCAGCTTCAAAGAGCGCCTATTAAGCGCATGCTGTACGCTGAAAACTGGGAGGATTCGGAAGATTTTA
Source organism: Eubacteriales bacterium (assembly GCA_031556065.1). Lineage (GTDB taxonomy): Bacteria > Bacillota > Clostridia > Christensenellales > Aristaeellaceae > JAVBTR01. The sequence goes on from JAVBTR010000002.1 coordinate 26,400, forward strand.
AACCCTATTGCTATTTTGATGTAACAGAGGCATTCCCACTTTGGAAAGAAGGGATCTGCAAGCTGTGGCTTACGGAAAACAGCCGGGATTTTAAATATCTGCGCTATTACGATGCCCTGAGCATTACCCGAGGATGCCTAATACGAAAAGAGCGCGCGGTGGCCTTTGGGGTAGCCGAATACGCCAAGAAAATAGTACAGGAAAGCTTATAATAAACCAAATCAGGCTTATACGCAATAAAAAACAAGCGCAATGGCATTCCCTCGCGCTTGTTTTTTTGCGTTATGTGGTTTCGTTAGGGATTACCTCCGGCAAAGTAAGAAAGCTTTGCACCTGCAGGGCAGGGTTTTTCATCATTCGCAAAAGCAGCTTGGCAGCTTCGCAGCCCATATCGTACACATTGATATGCACCAATGAAGGCACCGGCAAAAGCGCGTTTGAATAAGGGTATCGATCAAAGGTGATCACCGCCAGCTCTTTAGGAATCTTTACCTCCAACTCTCCGGCAGCCTTGTATACCCCGGCTGCGATCAGGTTACTGGCACAGACAACCGCTTCTGGTTTTCTTTCTTTAATGAGCTGTGCCGCCGCTGCCACGCTACCAGCATAATCCCCGCCAGTATACCCTATCGGCGCGTTTTCCCAATCCAGCCCATATTCTCTCAACGCCCTGCAGAACCCCTGTAAACGCATCCTTGATATGTCTTCCCCCTCTTGTCCTGCCAAAAAGGCCACCTGTTTATAGCCCCGTTCCAATAAATGCTCCGTAGCCAATTGCCCCGCTAATATATGGTTGCTGTCGATCCAGCATAAACGGGTATCAAACCCCGAGTGGCCAATAACAATATGGGGAAATGCCCTTTTAATAAGCAGCGAAGCCACAGGCTTGCTGATGGCTGCCCCATGAATAATAACCCCGTCCGCCTCCTTTTGCAGTATGACCTTCTGGGCAGAAGCCCCCTGTTCTTTATCCCCCGATACATCTACCAGGGAAAGGGAATACCCCTTTGCGCTTAAGGTGTTTTGTGCACCGCAAAGAATTTCAAACATGTGAGGGTTTTCAAAAGCCTCCCCCTGGCGAAGATTGGCCAGGAAGGCAATGTTGCGGGTGTTCTTCCGCGCCAGACCCGCTGCATGGCTATTTGGCGCATAGTTGAGTCTTTCCATTACATCCCGTACCTTTATAGCCGTTCCCTGGGAAATGCTTGGGATATGGTTGATAACTTTGGAAACCGTGGCAATGGAAACCCCTGCTTCCCGAGCAATATCTTTAATCGTAACAGCCATGAGCAGTCCTCCCGAACGCTTTTCCCCATAGTATAACGTTTACCCATTTTTTGCAACCCTTTTTGGTCTTTCGCCATTGACAGCCTGAATCTTGCAGTGCTAATATGTGCATATAAGATAGAAAACAGCGCTGGTTTTCATATTCTTTTAAAGAAAACGCTATCCTAATACAACCATTTCAGGAGGAATTTCGCATGAAACGTTTTACCGCGATTCTGCTCACACTGGTTCTTTCTTTCGGCCTTACCACGTCCTTCGCCCAAGCCGATACCATTGCTGTCTGGCACGACTGTGACGCAGGCATTGTTGCCACCATGGAAGCAACCGTCAACAAGCTTCTTCAAGGGCAAAACCTGCAGGTTCAATTCGAAAAGAAATCCAATCTCACAGACCAATTGAAGCTCTACGGCAATGATCCTGTTAACGGGCCAGACCTGTACTTTTTCGCCCATGACAGCGTGGGTACCTTTGCCGCTATGGGTATTCTGGCCCCAGTAACCGACCTTCTTTCCCAAGACGACATGGCGGATTTGATCCCCATGACAATGAAAGCCGGCACTGTATACGGGAATCAATACCTTTTGCCTGTGTACTACGAAACCCTTTTGTTCATGTACAACAAGGCGCTATGGCAAAACGATCTCCCCACCACCACCGAAGAGCTCTACGATTATATGGTAGCCAATACCGATACCTCTGCCGGTACCTATGCCCTGGTAAACCAGCATTCCAATGCCTATAACGTGGCTCCCTTCCTGTTTGGCTTCGGCGCTTCCATTATTGATGAAAACGCCCAGCCCGGCCTTGATTCTAAAGAAATGCAAGCTGCCCTCACCTACAATAAGAAGTTTGCCGCCCTTGAAGCCGACGGGGATTACAACACCGTTACCACCTTGTTCAACGAGCAAAAGGCCGCAGCCATTATTGGCGGCCCTTGGCTGGTGTCTGGTATCAACGCAGCAGGCATTGATCTGGGCATCTGCTCTTTGGCCCAGTTCAAGCTGCCCAACGGCAACGGCCTTTCCCCCTTCTCTGGTGTACAGAGCCTTGGGGTTTTAAAGTACGCAGCAGAAGCCAAGAAAGAAGAACTGGCGAAGGTTTTAAAAGCCTTTACCGATCCTTCCGTTGGCATCGCCCTGGCCAAATCTTCCAACTGCGCCCCCGCCAACATTAAAGCCTACGAGGATGCAGACGTAGCTTCCAACGAAATGATTATGGCCATCAAGGCCACGGCGGAAACCGCTCAGCCCATGCCCAACATTCCCGAAATGGGTGCCATGTGGGGCCCTGCGGAAACCATGCTTGTAAGTGTGAACCAATCTGGCATTTCTGTGGAGGAAGCCACGGCAAAAGCCCAGGCAGCCGCTTTGCAGGCCATTGCAGATATGCAATAGAACTGCGAGCTATTCCTACGAGGGCGGCAAACCGCCGCCCTCGCTTTTAAAGTGAGGTGCGTATACGATATGAACAAGAAAAAGCTGCTGCCATGGCTGTACGCTTTCCCCGCCCTGGGTCTTGTAATGGTTGTGGTGGTTTTTCCCATTTTGTATACGGGCTATATTTCTCTGACCAACATGAACTTGTTCCACTGGTTCGATTTTAAAGTGATTGGTTTGAGCAACTATGAACGAGCCTTGTTTAAGCTGGATTCAGGCTTTCTTTCCGCCCTTAGCACCACCCTTTTATGGACTGGTGTCAACATGGTTTTACAGTTAACCATTTCCTTTTTTCTGGCTTTAGGGCTAAATGTAAAGGGATTGAAACTGCGCAGGCTTTATAAAACCCTTTTAATGTTCCCTTGGGCCATGCCCGCTTATATTTCCATTATCCTTTGGCGAGTGGGCATGTTCAACACCGAGTTTGGCCTTTTGAACCAGTTTCTTTCCCGCTTTGGGTTTGAAAAAGTAAACTTTCTTTCCGCCAACATTCCCGCCTTTCTCTCCTGCCTGGCGCTGAATCTGTGGATGGCCCTGCCCTTTATGATTACCAACATGGATGGGGCTTTGCAGAGCATTGATCAAAGCTGGTATGAAAGCGCCACCCTTGAAGGCGCAGGTTTTTTTAACAGGCACCTTCAGATTACCGTTCCGGCCCTAAAGCCTATTATTGCCCCTGCCGCTATTATGACTACCTTCACCACCTTTAAGCAGTTTGATATTATCTACCTTTTAACCATGCAAAAAGGGGCTCTTACCGGGGCCACAGTGCAAACGGTGATCACCTATACCTACAACAACGCCTTTGTATCCAGTAACTACGGCCTTTCCGCAGCGGTATCCATGCTTATTTTCGGCATCATCATTCTGTTTTCTCTGGGAACCAACCGTACCTTGAAGGAGGAATATTGATGTCTAAAAAGCTTAAACGGTTTTTCGGTCTGGGAGCGCTGAATCTGTTTTATATTCTCCTTTGCCTTTTCACCCTGGTACCCGTCTTTTACGCGGTAACCCTTTCCTTTTCAGGCAGCGGAGCCGCCCTTTCATCCACGTTTTCGTTTATTCCGAAAAACCCTACCCTTTCTAACTACCGGGCCATCCTAGTAGATAAACCATTTCTACGTTGGTTTGGTAACTCGCTTTTGCTTTCGGGCTGTACCATGGTGCTGGCCATCGGCTGCGGGGTTTTTGCGGCTTACGGGTTTTCCCGCTACCGGTTTCGGGGGCGCAATGCCGTTTTAAAAGGTTTGCTGATTCTAAACGCCTTCCCCCAGATTCTATCGTTGTTCGCATTGTTCAGGCTGCTTAAAACCATGGGCATGCTCAACCAATACCCGGGGCTGATTATCATCTACGCGGGAGGAATGTGCGTATTTAGCATCTGGAACCTAAAGGGCTATTTCGATTCCATTCCCGTAGAAATCGAGGAAGCCTCTAAAATAGATGGGGCAACGGATTTAAAAATGATTTTTCGGATTATTCTGCCCTTGGCCCGCCCAGCCATTATTGTTACTTGCGTGATGGTATTAATCAGCGTCTGGAACGAATATCTATTTGCCACCACCTTCTTAATTAACCGGGAAACCTATTCCCTGGCCGGTGGCCTTTACCAAATGCAAACAAACGATTACAGCCGGAACTGGCCCATGTTTTCAGCAGCCTCTGTGCTTGTCAGCGTGCCAGTCTTATTAATCTTTTTCGCCATACAAAAACACATGGTTTCCGGCCTTACCGCAGGGGGCGTCAAAGGCTAAAACCAGCTTACAAGGAGATATATTTTTATGATTCAACGGGAAGCAATTTTGCACATTCCCCTGTCCCAGTATGCCTTCGCGGAAGGCGTGGGCCAGCTTACCATCCGCCTTCGCGCAGCCTTAGGCAATCTTTCTTCCTGCACCCTTTTCTATGGAGATAGGGCCAACGCAGGCCCTAGTGCCTCCACCGAGCCGCTTCAAATGGCCATTCTTGCTTCCGATGATTTGCATGATTATTGGGAGGTGCGCCTTTGCGCAGACTTTGACCGGGTATATTACTATTTCAAGCTTCACTCTGGCAGTGAAAGCCTTTACTATTACGCGGATTTGTTTTCAAAAGAACTGCCCTTTTCTATGGTGAATGGCCGCGTTTCCCCAGCCATCAGCGAATATTACCAATACCCTGTTACCCTGCGTACAGAGCTGGCCAGGGTACCCAACTGGCTAAAAAACGCTGTTATGTACCAAATCTTCCCCGACAGTTTTGCCACAGGCCGTGAAACCCTTAATACGCAAAGCAAAGCCATCCCGCTTTCCGATGGGCACGTAAGCCGTTCCCGTCTTGGAGGCACCCTGGAGGGCATCCGGCAAAGCCTTGATTATATCCAATCCTTAGGCGCTACCTGCCTGTACCTGAACCCGGTTTTCATTGCCAAGGCTTACCATAAATACGATACCCTGGATTATTTTCATATTGACCCCTGTATGGGCACCGAAGAAGATTTCGATGCCCTGGTAACAGAAGTTCACCACCGGGGCATGCGCATTTTGCTAGACGGTGTTTTTAACCACTGCAGCAGCGACTTTTTTGCCTTTCAGGATGTGGTAAAAAACGGCCCCACCTCCCCTTATACGGACTGGTTCTATCACGTGGAATTCCCTGTCCGCATACCAAAAAGCTCAGAAGAATCCCCCAACTATGCCTGCTTCGCCTATGTAGGAGAAATGCCAAAGCTGAACACTGCCAACGAAGAGGTTCAGGCTTATTTCGCCAAGGTGGGCCGTTATTGGGTGGAGCAGCGCCATGTGGATGGCTGGCGGCTGGATGTGGCCAACGAAGTGAGCCGGGATTTCTGGCGGCTTTACCGAAAAGAGGTCCGCGCCGCCAACCCGGAAGCCGTGCTGATCGGTGAGGTGTGGGAAAACGCCGAAACCTGGCTGCGGGGCGATATGCTGGATTCCGCCATGAATTATGACTTTCTTCGCCACTGCCGGGATTTTTTCGCTACGGAATCTATCAACGCTAAAACCTTTCATAATAGGGTCACCAATATGCTATTACGCTACCCCAACCAGCTTGTTCAGGGGCAAATGAACCTTCTGGACAGCCACGATGTTCCCAGATTTTTAACCTTGTGCACAGGGGATAAGCGCAGGCATCGGCTGGCAGTGCTGTTCCAAATGCTGTGTCCTGGTGCTCCCAGCATCTATTATGGGGATGAACAGGCCATGACAGGCGACACGGAAGTCCAATACCGGGCACCTATGCCTTGGGCTTCACGGGAGCATGAGCACGAAGCCTTTTTCCGCCAAGCGCTGGCTTTGCGCAGGTTGTCCGTTTGCTTGAAGGGCGATTACCGCTGGTTATCCACCCCCAAAAACAGCCGTTTATACGCTTTTTCCCGTAATGAAAACAGCACCTGCCTTCAAGCATATTTAAACGCCGGGCCCGATGCTGTTGAAATGACGCCAGAAGCAAATGTTACTGTGCTGTTGGCTCAAGGTTTTAAAGATAACAAGCTGGACGGCTATGGCTATTTGGTTTATACCAGATAAATACCGTAGTCCAAAATGACGTCGCCCTTTTCATCCTTCTGAGTAAAGCGGGGGCAATTGTAGCGTTCAAAAAAACAGTTTTGACTTAAATCTTCCTTGTTGAACCTGTCCACACATTGCTCATGCATGCTATAAATACTGCCATCGTCTTCCCGACCTTTGATCCAGCAGATGCCCACATCGCTTTCGTTCAAATCAATGTCCTCATAGCCTTCCGGCACCGGTGTGCTCGCTGGCAAAAACATGCCAATCCAATATTCAAAATGGGGATAGCCGCGCATAAAGCCCAGATAGCCGTTTTCTACGGCCTTCATTTCACCAAGCTTTTCAAGCTGATTGAACCAGCCGTTTTGGAACCATTCCCCCCATTTGTGGCCGAAGCCGCCGTTTAGCCGGTCTTCTTCGGTGTAGCGCTTGCCAATAAAGCGCAGGGCAGGCAAATGCTCCTTGTAAACCTTTATAATCTCAGCCATTTACTTTCCTCCTTTGAGCATTTCATCCACCCAATTTTCACCCTTTTCCGTCAGGGTTATGCTGCCCAGTTCCAGATCAGGGGTATCGAAGGCGGGATTAGGCCGCCTAGCCGCTTCTTCCGTGGTTTGAACAAAATAAGCGTACAGAGCAGAATTTTTATATTCCGCATAGGCATAGTTGGCAATGGGGATATCGTAATCAAGGAAGATCAAATCCATGTTTTCCAGCTCTGAAAGCACTTTGCCCAAATCCTTTACCTGCTCCATGGTATCTTCTGTTGTGGCAAGATATACAGGTGCCAAGGCTACCATATAGCGGTCCTCATCGCCTTTTTTCAAAAGCGCAAAGGAGGCCACCGGCAAGCAATGGCGTTGGCGCAGGGCAAGCAAAATATCCACCTGAACAGGCGATATCCCCTCACGGACGGGCATGGCTGCGTGTTCATGGCCACAATGGCAGTGTTCACCCTGGTGGTGATGACGGCCGTGATCGCAGCCGCAGTATTCATCATGTTGATGCATTTGAATATCCCCTCTCTTTTTGCCTGTTTCTATTATACACTAAATCATGCCAGAAGGAAATCCATCCTGGCCGCCGAAATCTACTTGTATGACATTTTAGGAGGCCTTTATGCAAAATAATCATACAGGTGATGCCAACCAAATCACGCGAGACTATTTCGATTCTTTGCTGGTAGAAATGCGGCAGATCGATTGCGGGATTCCCGATACGGGCTTTAAGCTTTTCGGTGAACATTTTAACACCCCCATTATGATGGCCGCCCTTTCCCACCTGAACCAGTGCCGCGAGGACGGTATGGCCGAAATGGCCCGTGGCGCTTTGGCTGCTGGAGCAGTCAATTGGGCAGGCATGGGCGATAACCAAGAATTAAGCCACATTGTTGAAACCGGCGCCAAGACCATTAAAATAGTGAAGCCCTATGCAGATGAAGGGCTGCTGCTTTCCCAATTGCATCACGCCCAAGCTGTGGGCTGCCTGGCTGTTGGCATCGATATCGACCATAGCTTTGATTCCCAGGGCCAGCACGATGTGGTGCTGGGTGCTCCCATGGTGCCCCTAAGCCAGAATACCATAGCCCGCTATGTAAAAGAAACGGATTTACCTTTTGTGATTAAAGGGGTTTTAAGCGTGCAGGACGCCATCAAATGCGCCGAAGCTGGGGTTTGCGCTATTGTGGTTTCCCATCATCACGGCATTATGAAATACGCTGTTCCCCCGCTTTATATGCTGCCTGCTATCCGCGAAGCCGTTGGCAGCGGCATGAAGATTTTTGTAGATTGCGGCGTGGATACAGGTTATGATGCCTTCAAGGCCCTGGCCTTAGGCGCGGATGCCGTTAGCGCAGGCCGGGTGATCATGGGACCCCTCCACGATCAGGGTGCCCAGGGTGTGGAAGAAAAAATCGTCAAAATGACGCAGGAACTAGCCGGAATGATGGCCCGCACCTGCGCCAAAAGCTTAAAGGAAATTGATCCTTCTGTGATTCACCGGCTCTAGGATGTGTTTCAGAACATGCCCAATTAATGGTCATTTTTTAGCACAAGTTGAAGCTCCTCCAAAAAGATCTGCTCCTGCGCCTGGGACAATTCCGAAAAGGGCGAAGCCAACACCTGCCCAAGGGTACATAACTGGTCCTGAAAGGCAATTTTTCCAAGCATTCTCGGAAAGTGTTTTTCGATTGCCGGACGGGCACGAATGTCGCTGGCCAGCACCCGCCAATCCCATTCCAGCGGCCGAATCGACGCAGGCGGCGTTTTAATAGTGAAACAATATTCCCCCGGAGATAAAAGCTGTTCTTCGCCTTTTACAAAGGGCAGAAGCAAATGGGCTTTCGCCCCGAAAGGCACCCGGATATTTAAAATCAAATCATCCTTTTCAAAGGCCCATGCTACCCGGTATTCACCGCTAGCCGTGTTTAAGTGCATATCAAAGGCTTGAAGAGCCCTGTCCGGCATGGGAGCGATCCTCGCCTGGCGGAAGCCAGGGGCTTCCGCCATAGGATGGATCCCCCCCATGAAGCGGTAAATCCATCCCACCACAGAGCCGTTGGCATAATGGTTCAGGGAATTCATGCCATCCCGGTTCATCTGGCCGTCTGGCTCAATGGAATTCCAACGTTCCCATACCGTGGTGGCACCCCGGTCCACTTCATATAACCAGCTGGGGTATTCGTGGCGCAAAAGCAAACGGTAGGCCAGATCCCCACTGCCTGTCATGGAAAGAGCCGGCAGGAGCCAAGGGGTTCCCACAAAGCCCGTGTCCAAGGCACAGCCATTTTGAAGCAGCTTTTCCCGCAGGCTGTTTCCAAGGCGTTCCCTGGCATTGTCCGGGCATAAAGATAAGAAGATCACCATAGCATAGGCCGTTTGAGTATCCACCGAAAGCCTGCCCGACAGGGTAAAAAATTCCCTGATAAAGGCCTGCTTGATGTTCTCAGCCAGCATCAAATAAGCCTGCGCTTCCTCTTTATGGAGGATATTCCCAGCTTTGGCCGTTAACAGTGCCGAGTAGTAATAATAGGCCGTGGCAATCAGTGCCTGATCGGTGCGGCCATAGATGTTTTCCCCATCCAAGGCCAGCCAATCCCCCAGTTGCTTGCCATGTCGCCAGATGTTTTCACCAGCATCCTTTTGTATAAAGTCCACCCAGGCCTTCATGCTTTCAAATTGCTCGGATAAAAGGGTTTCGTCCCCTGTGTGCAAATACACATGCCAGGGGATCACCGTGGCGGCGTCGCCCCAGGCGGTAACCCCAGCCAGGCAATAGTTAGCCATGGGCACAATACAAGGCACGCTCCCATTAAGTTTTTTTTGATCGTTGCTTAAATCCCGTAAAAATTTGCGCCAAAAGGCTGTGGCGTCCATGTTAAAGCAGGCTGTATCACAAAAAACCTGAGCATCCCCTGTCCAGCCCATGCGCTCGTCCCGCTGGGGGCAATCGGTGGGCACGTCTAAAAAGTTGCTTTTCTGCGTCCATAAGGTGTTTTGGATAAGCTTGTTCACCGCTTCATCAGAGGTGTGAATGTTGCCGATTGTCTCCGCCGTGGAGTAAATGGCACAGGCGAACCATTTTTCCACGTCCAACTCCCCTGCCCAGCCTTCTATTTGCACATAACGGAAGCCGAAATAGGTAAAATGAGGGCGAACCATCCGAGGAATACCGTCGGATATATAGGTGAAAACGCTGGCCGCGGTTCGGAGGTTGTCCCGGTAAAGCCTGCCCTCCCGCACCAATTCCCCATGATAAATCTCGATTTTAGCGCCCTTCGGAGCATCGCAGAAAAATTCGCACCAGCCTGCCAGGTTCTGGCCCACGTCCAGAATCAAAGGTTCCTTTGAAATAACGGTTGGCCTTAGCCGCTCCTGCACCTTTAAGTAAGGACTTAAGCGGGGGCTTAGCTTCTCTGTTGTAAGAGCCGAAAACACTGCAGGCAGGCAGCGGCTGTCCTTTCCCGTCATATCGACGGTTTCCCCATCGTAAATGCCATCCATGACAATGGGACTCACCCGAACCTTCCAGCTTTCATCGGTAAGCACCACCGTTTCGGTACCATCTTCATGGTGCATATGTAATTGAGCAATCAGCCCGTACTGGTCGCCGTACCGGGGGGCATTCATCTTAAGGCCATAGCGGCCTTTGTACCAGCCGTCTCCCAGAATGATTTCCAGCAGATGCCCGCCTTTTGAAATTTCAAGTTCAAAGGTCTGGTACTGTATCCAAGCATCAAAGGTATGAAGGCCGGGAAGAAGCACTTCATCCCCCACCTTTTGCCCATCCAGATATACTTCGTATTCTCCCAGGCCCACACCATATAAACGGGCTTGGATCACAGGCTCTCTCACTGTAAATTCCTTAAAAAAAACGGGATGAACCTCCTGCCCCAAAGGGGATGTGATAAACCTTGCCTGCCAGGGTTCCAGCAAGGCTGTTTCAAAAAAGGCCCAGGGGCTCCAGCAAGTTTCACCCGTATCCGTCCATACACAAACCCGCCATTCATAGCGGGTGCGGGAAGCAAGGGGAAAGTTCAAGCTATGAATTTCCTCAACAATTTTGCCACTGTCATACACTATTGGGCCACCCGTCACCCGCGCCTGAACCCGATTGGCGGTTTGAAAGCTGCCCAGGCAGTCCTCAACTATATAGCTTATATGGATAGCCGTTAGATCGAACCCCAAAGGCCCGTCAATGTGGTTTGTTTTCATATGTGTAATGCGCATCTTACTCACCTTTTTTGGGCAAACAAGGCCAGTTTACAGTACATGTCCTCCAATATCAAACGGCTATCAATGGCATTATAGACCCGAATGGCCGGGTTCAGCCCGGTGTGGACATAGGTCATTTCATTGGTAATAAGGGGGGCAGGCATTAAGGTGTGTTCAAATCGGTGCTCATAAAGGATCAGCCCCAAGGCGGGGTTATCCCCCAGAACCCAGGTTTCCCCTGTGCGAAAGGCGCTTTTCCGTGGGCCTTCCTCCATGGAGTGTGCTTGCAGCTGATCACACAAATAAGCCCCGATCTTCCCACAGGGCCGCACCCTGTACTCCAATTCAGCCAGGGAAACAGGCATCATCTCATAGACGTTTTTAGGCACCTGCCAAAGGTCAATGCCGCTTGAAAACACCACGTTTGCGCCATGAATATCGTTACTAAGGTTAAATTCCGGGCTGCCACCTGGGTAACGTCCGCCGCCAATCCAAATAGCCGTCAGCCGTCCGGCAATTCGTGGCTCCATCAAATAAGCGCTGGCCAGATCGGTTAATGGACCCATAAAAGTAACGTACAGGGGCCGTTTATCGTCCTTCATGGCTTCACGGATAATCAGCTCCGCCCCTTGGGAAACCTGGGGCGTGGTTTTATTTTCAAGGGGCTTTTCTGCCCCATGGTAGATCATACCCGTTTTATCAAAGCCCATGATATCGAAAATATTTTCAAGCTCCCGGTAACTGCGCTCCATGCTGTCCAAATGTCTGTCTATACCGTAATGTGCGGCAATAAAGCCCACGTTATCACACTTGGGACTTAGCAAGGTTTGCACGATGGCAAACTGATCGTCCGCCTCATTCTTGGCGTCGGTATTGGTAATGACCCGGACCATTTTCTCCTCTGGCACTTTAAAGGCATAATCGCTGTATATCATTTAAATCATCCTTTCGCTTGCATCATTATACCACGGCTTAGGCCCTTCGCAATAGTTGAAGGCTATGTTATAATAAGTTAACCTTTATTGCCCTTAAGGAGGCCCAAATGCCGTCATTCAGCATGCTAAACATCCAGACCCAGCCTGCCAATTTCCAAATGGGCGGCCATCATTTTCACGATGAGTTTGAAATTTACTACCTGGTCGCCGGTCAGCGGTCCTACCTGATCAAAGACCGTATTATTTCTGTCAAAGAAGGCGGCCTGGTTTTTATTAACAGCCATGTACTACATAAAACCATGCAATCGGGTACTTTGCCCCATACCCGGATTTTAATGAACTTTAAACCAGGCTATTTAAAGCGCTGGCAGCCTGTTTTGCCGGGAACAGATTTTTCGCCGCTTTTTGAACGGAGCTTTTTCTATCTGGAGTTTGAGGGTCCTGAAAGAAGCCGTTATGAAAGTGTTTTTCAGGCCATTCTGGACACCCGGGACAGCGACATGGCGGAGCTTAAAACCACGGAGCTATTAATGCTTTTAATCAAGAGCCTTGCAAAGGGCAGCGGGGTGGACGAAATACGCCCCGCCAGCACCAAGCTCCAACGGGTGGAAAAAATTACCCAATACATCGCAAAAAAGGAAGCCCAGGTCACTTTAGACGAGCTTTGCGCCCAGTTTTATCTAAGCCGTTTTTATTTGTGTCGGCTTTTCAAGGAAGCAAGCGGCATGACCATTACCGAATACATCAATTCCGTGCGGGTTATAAAGGCCCAAGCCATGCTGCAGGCTTCCCCAAAAAGCATTACAGAAATTGCTCAGGAGGCGGGGTTCGAATCCCTTGGACAATTCGAACGGGTCTTTAAAACCATGATGGGCACCACCGCCCGGGCATACCGCATACGATCAAGGGCAATAAATGAAGAATCCGCTCCCATATAAGCAATAAACCGGGAGAATTTATGCTTTATTTGCACTATAATATGCTTATCAATAAATAGGAGGGCACCTATAATGGATAACAAATTCGAACTGAATATCGCCTACATCGGCGGCGGCTCCCGTGGCTGGGCCTGGGGCTTCATGCGGGATCTGGCTATGGAAGAAGATCTTTGCGGCACCGTTCGCCTATACGATATCAATAGCGCGGCGGCGAAAACCAACCAGACTATCGGCAGCAAAATCAACGAAGATCCGGCCGCCAAAACCGATTGGCAGTATGAAGTGGCGCCCAGCTTGGAAAAAGCGCTGACTGGCGCGGACTTTGTTGTCATTTCCATTCTGCCGGGCACCTTCGATGAAATGGAATCCGATGTGCATCTGCCCGAAACGTATGGCATCTATCAATCCGTTGGGGATACCGTAGGCCCCGGCGGCTTGATTCGTGCAATGCGCACCCTGCCCATGTTTAAGGTGATTGGTGAAGCCATCCGTGATTACGCCCCGGATGCCTGGGTCATCAACTACACCAATCCTATGTCAGTCTGCGTACGAACCCTTTATGAAGTATACCCGGAAATCAAGGCCTTTGGCTGCTGCCACGAGGTTTTTGGCACCCAGAAGCTATTGGCCTCTATGCTCAAAGAAGAATGTGGTATCGAAGGCGTGCGCCGCCAAGATATTCACACCAATGTTTTGGGTATTAACCACTTCACTTGGTTCGACAGTGCCTCCTATAAAGATATGGACCTGTTCCCCCTGTACCGGGATTTCGCGGACAAACACTTCGAAAGCGGCTTCACCCAAGGCAAGGATGCCAACTGGATGAACAACTCCTTCGAGTGCTCCCAGCGTGTGAAGTTCGATCTGTTCCGCCGCTATGGCCTTATCGCCGCTGCTGGGGACCGCCATCTGGCCGAATTCATGCCTCCTTGGTATTTAAAAGACCCAGAAACCGTTAAATCCTGGGGCTTTGGGCTCACCACCGTTGCCTGGCGCAAGGACGATTTGCAAAAGCGTTTGGATCGGGCTGCTCGCCTTGAATCTGGCGAAGAAACCTTCGACCTTGGTAAGGATTCTGGTGAAGAGGGCATCTCTTTAATTAAGGCGCTGCTGGGCATAGATGAAATTGTCAGCAATGTAAACGTGCCCAACTATGGCCAAATTCCCAACCTGCCCCTGGGCGCCGTGGTGGAAACCAATGCTCTTTTCCGCCGGGATACCATCGCCCCTATGATGGCGGGCCCCATTCCCGGACAGTTGCATTCTTTAATCTCCCGCCATGTGGATAATCAAGAAAACACCGTGAAAGCCGCCCTGAATTGTGATTACGATCTGGCTCTTTGCGCATTCTTAAACGATCCGCTGATGACCCTTGAACCCGTGGAAGGCGAAAAGCTCTTTAAACAAATGATGCTTAATACGAAAAAATACCTGCCCAAGGAATGGATGCTGTAATATTGGTCATACAAAAGCCCGGTTGTTTTTCAACCGGGCTTTTGCTATAATCTTTTGAAAAGCTTACCGTAGGGGGATTACAAATGATTCTTTCTGATAAAACCATCCGTTCCTTATTGGCCAGCGGCCAAATGGGTATTGAGCCTCTTGAAGACATGCAAATCCAGCCTGCCAGCGTGGATATCCGTCTTGGCAACACCTTTTCAGCGATGGAGCCCAGTGACAACGCCATTATCAGCATGGACCGCCCTGTGAAATACCGTTCCCTCACTTCTGATAGCTATTTGCTTTTGCCCGGCCAATTCGTTCTGGCTACCACTATGGAATATTTTCGCCTGCCCGATAACATGACTGCCTTTGTGGAAGGCCGCAGCTCCATTGGACGGCTGGGCTTGTTTATCCAAAATGCAGGCTGGGTAGACCCAGGCTTTGAAGGGGAGATCACCCTGGAACTGTTCAATGCCAGCTGCTGCGCCATTGAGCTTAAAGCGGGCCGCCGGGTAGGTCAGCTGGTTTTTGCCCAATTGGATAGGGATGCGGAAAAGCCTTACAGGGGCAAATACCAAGGCCAACGAACAGCTACCGGTTCCCGCATTTCCCTAGACCCGGAGGTTTAATACCATTCCATTTTTCGTATCTTTAAAGCCAAACTTTTCGTAAAGAGGCCGCCCCATATCCGACGCACTTAGGAAATAAACCTGATAACCCTTTTCCGCGCCTGCTTTGAGCAGGCGTTTTAATATGCCGCTGGCGATCCCCTGCCGACGGTATTCCGCTTGAACAAACATACTGGTAATGTAGCCATTTTTTCCCTGTGGATTGAAAAGCGAGGGCGGTGAATCGTAATAGTAGATAATGCCAGTACCGGCAATTTCGTTTTCACTTATGGCAAAAAGCGCCTGGCAGTTGCCTTGGCGGATAGCTGTTTCAAAGTAGGATAAGGTATTGCTTTTCAGTTCAAGATCGGCGCCGCTGGCATGAATAAACCTAAGCCTTTGATCGGCCAATAACGAAACATCTTCTTCTGTGGCGAAGCGGTATTCAATATTCATTCCATCACCCCTAGTTCTCTGTAATGTTTAAGATTGTGTGTTGTGCGCAGAGATTTTCTCGGCCTGCTAGGAGCAGGCGCACAGACGTAGCAGCGCTACGTCAAGCGAATAGCGACAACGCAGACCGGAAAACATCCAGTGCAATATGTAAGATTATACGTTACAGAGCACTAGCTTTTATTCTCCATTGATAATATAATACCAATTGGAATGCTTGAAAACAAGTACCACGAAAGGGTGTTTTAAATGGCCGCTATTCTTCTTGTCATGATCTACCTTGCCTTTGTCTCCATGGGCCTGCCTGACGCGCTGCTAGGCTCTGCCTGGCCTACTATCCACAGCCAGTTGGCCGTTCCCGTAAGCTATGCGGGTATTGTTACCATTATTATTTCCATGGGTACAGTCGTTTCAAGCCTCTTAAGCGATAAAATGCTGCGGCGCTTTGGTACCGGGATCGTCACCGCCTTTTGCACCCTGCTAACCGCCATCGCGCTTTTCGGCTTTTCTTTTTCAAACGCCTTCTGGCAGTTGTGTTTATGGGCGATTCCCTATGGGCTGGGCGCAGGCAGCATCGACGCGGCGCTGAACAATTATGTAGCACTGAAGTACAAGTCCCGGCACATGAGCTGGATCCACTTTTGCTGGGGTCTGGGCGCCACATTAGGCCCTTATATGATGGGCGCCATCTTAACAGGTGGCGCGGCATGGACAAGCGGCTACCGGCTGGTAGGCTATGTTCAGGCGGGAATGACACTGGTTTTGATGTTATCCCTTCCCCTATGGAAGAAGAACGATTTACCCCAGACCGAAAAAGAGGGCGCGAAAAAGAGCCTGACACCCGGACAGGTATTAAAGCTTCCCGGTGCCAAGCCCATTTTATTAGCCTTCTTTTGCTACTGCGCGCTGGAAACCACCACAGGCCTTTGGGCTGCCAGCTATATGGTAATGAATCGCGGTATTACCCCGGAAGCCGCCGCTACCTGGACATCGCTTTTTTATTTAGGCGTTACCATTGGCCGGTTCCTATGCGGCTTTATAACCGACCAAATAGGAGACAAAAATATGGTACGCCTGGGCCAGGGGCTGATCCTTTTGGGCATTTTAGTCATGCTTTTGCCCTTTGGCAGCGGTTTTTGCTTTGCCGGGCTGATCCTGATCGGTTTAGGCTGCGCACCGGTTTACCCATGCCTGTTGCATGAAACCCCGCAGAATTTTGGCGCGGAAAATAGTCAGGGGATTATGGGTTTACAGATGGCTTGCGCTTATATCGGCACCACAGTGATGCCGCCGGTGTTTGGTGTCATCGCCCAATATATAGGCATACAGCTATACCCCATTTATCTCTTAGGCTTGATCGCCATTATGTTCTTAATGGTGGAAAAAATGAACAAGAGCACAGGGAAATAATAGGCTTTCATGAGTGAATAAATAAGAAAGCAAACAAACATAAACGCAGAGGATTTTTCCCCTGCGTTTACTTGTTACAGCCCCTTATTTGTCGTCGTTTTCCAGCTTGACTTTGCAGCCGGTTATTACTGCGGCAGCAGCGGCAGCCACTGCCAGGTAAGGGGCCACGATTACCGCACCGGCAGCGATAGGCACATTCAAATTCACAATGGTTCCATCGGTTCCGTCGTCCTTTTTCTTTTCCACCACAAGGCGGGTCTTCATGGCCTTTTGAAAGAAAGATTTAGCTTTGTCCCCGGCTTCTCGCGCTTCCTTTTCCCATTTGTCTTCCTGGGTAGGCTGGGGCTCGCTCTGTACCGGTTCGGAATGGTTGTTCAATCGGCCCTGCTGTTCAAGGATCATCAGGCAGCGAATCATATCGCCCTGGTTCTGTTCAAGCAAATTGGCGGCTTCCTCGTAGGATACATTGGTCCGGTCCCTCAGGTATTCGATCTTCTTCAAAACATCTTCATTCATCATTTCAATGGCCTCGCTTTCAATGTTGGTTCTTTCGGTTTCCATCATTAGAATACCACAGTGGCTTTTTCACTGCTTGAGATTCTAATAAGGGTTAGATTAAAGAATGCTTAGAAATCTTCGTTACAAACTTAACGGTTGTTAATGATTAGGCTTTGCTGTATAATTGTATGCATAAAATTAATAAGGCTAATGGTGTTTTATGAAATTTAAAAGCATTGCCGCCCGCATCTTTTTTTCTATTGCTCCGATAATCATCATTTCTACTATTGTTTTTATTGGGGTAATCTATTCGGTTACCTACAAGCAAAGCGCTAATGAAACCAACGAAAAAATGTATGAAATTCTGCGTACTGCCAGAATGAGCATACACCATGAATTAGCAAACAATGCCGACACAGCGCTGCATATGGCGATTTACGCCGAGATAGATAAAGACCTGGTCACCAACAAAAGTGAACTGGAAGATTTTGTGCGTGAAAGCGTCCACGTTTACCCCAATACGGTGGGCGGCGGCCTATGGTATGAGCCCTATGCGCTGGATTCTTCAAAAAAGCATTTCAGCACCTATGCTTATCAGGACAACGGTACGTTCTATGTAACCTTTCTTTATGACCAGTTCGCGGATTACTTTGCCCAGCCTTGGTATATCGCAGGTAAAAGCAGCACTGACAGTGTAGCCTGGTCCGGCCTGTATTTCGATCCTTTGGCAAAGGAAACCATGATCTCCGCCGCCAAATCCTTCTACGATTCCAGTGGTAATCTGCAAGGCGTAGCCACAGCGGATATGTCCCTCTCCGTTATCCGCAGAATCATCGACAATGTGGCCATTGGTCAAACGGGCCGGGCTTTTCTGGTAGGGGAAAATGGCGAATATGTTTCCTTCCTTGACGATAGCCGCTCCATTGAAATGTACATTCAAAACGACCCGGATCCTTCTTTGGCCGCCCTTGGCCAAGAGATTCTGGCCAACCGCTCCGGCATGACGCAATGTACCTATAATGGCGTTTCGCAGTCTGTTTATTACATGACCTTATCCGAAGTAAACTGGACGCTGGTGGCCTTGGTGGAAACATCGGAAATCGTTTCTTCCACCATGAGCCTTGTGTGGGTCATGGGTATTGTGCCCGTCCTAGGGCTTATTATCGCCGTTATAGCCATTCTTTTTGTAGCCAGATACCTGCGCAAGGTCACCTATAAAGTAAACAGCTTTGCAGATCAGGCCGCTTCCGGCAATTTATCCCCCCGGTTGGAAATCACCGAAACCGATGAATTCGGCTTCATGGAAGACAGACTCAACCGTATGATTGCTAACATGGGCGTCATGCAAGCCCATTCAGATGAAATGCTTTCAGTGGCTCAGAAGGCCAGCAAAGCCAAGAGTGAATTCCTTTCCCGGATGAGCCACGAAATTCGCACGCCCATGAACGCTATTATGGGCATGACGCAAATCGCCTCTGCCACCGAAGACATGGAGAAAATAAAAAACTGCATTCAAAAAACCAACACCGCCGCACAGCAGCTATTGAGCATGGTTAACGATGTGCTGGATATGTCGAAAATCGAAGAAGGTAAGCTAATATTATATGAGGACGCCTTTGATTTACGCGCTACCATTCAAGACGTGTGCGGCGTATTGGAAGTAAAAGCCTACGAAAAGAAGCAGCGCTTTCGTGTGGCGCTTTCCCCCGGCCTTCCTATGCAAATCGTATCCGATGAAATGCGTTTAAGCCAGGTTATAACCAACCTGCTTTCCAATGCCGTGAAATTTACCCCCGAAGGCGGCCGCATTACCCTTATGGCGGATTCTAAGCCCCAGGGGAATCATGCCATTCTGCTATCCATTCGCGTAAGTGATACGGGGATCGGCATTGCTAAAGAAAGCATCGATTCTTTGTTTCTCCCCTTTGAACAAGGAGATGGCAGCACTTCCCGCAAATACGGCGGTTCCGGCTTAGGGCTGGCTATTTGCAAAAGCATAGCGGATTTGATGCAGGGTACTATCACCGTCCAAAGTCAGATAAATCAAGGCAGCGTTTTCACCTTTACCGTACCTGTCAAATTGGGCAATGCCGCTGAAAACCAAGGACGCTTGAACGCAAAGGTTCAGATACCCGATTGGGCGGGGAAACGCCTGTTACTATGCGAGGATGTGGATATCAATGCAGAAATCGCTTGCGCTTTGTTGGAGGAAAGCCACATCGAAATCGTCCATGTAAAGGATGGACTGGAAGCTGTACAGCGATTCAACGACGATAGCCAGGGCTTCGATTTAATTTTGATGGATATTCAAATGCCCTGTATGGATGGTTTGCATGCCACCCGTGCCATCCGGCAGACTCCCAAGGGACAGAAGGTGCCCATTATAGCTATGACAGCCAATGCTTTTAAAGAAGATGTGGCCCAATCCTTGGAGGCCGGGATGAACGGCCATATTCCAAAGCCCATTGATTACAAGATGCTGATTAATACGCTTGCTGTCCATTTAGGCAAATAAAAAAGAGGCGCGATGCCTCTTTTTTATTTGTTAACGCAGTTGCTTTACCGCTTCCGCTTCGATGCTTAAACCCTTTTTGAAATGAACCATAAAGGCATTAAACCCTTCCACATCCTTATGATCGGGAGCCAAGGTTTCGCTTTGCTTACCCGCAAAAACCTTTTGCTCCAGATAATCTTCCAAGGCCTCGTCTTCTTGCTTATTAGCCATGTAAGCCGCCAGGATAGCAATGCCCCAAGCACCGCCTTCACCCGCTGTTTCCATTACAGAAACCGGGGTATCAATGGCCGCAGCCATGATACTCTGCCCCACGCCCTTGGTTTTAAACAATCCGCCGTGGCCAAAGATCTTATCAATTTCCACCTGTTCTTCCACCAGCAAAATATCCATACCGATTTTTAAAGTAGCCAAAGCCGTATACAAATGAGAACGCATGAAGTTGGCCAAATTAAACTTGCTATCCGGTTGGCGCAGGAACATGGGGCGGCCCTCTTCAAAACCTGTCATGTGTTCACCGGAGAAGTAATTATAGGCCAACAACCCGCCGCAATCCTTATCCGCTTCCATGGCCTTGTTGTATAAGGTGCAAAAGAGCTTATTGGCGTCCGCCTCGATACCCATGGTCTTAGCAAATTCCCCAAAGAGATTGACCCAGGCGTTTAAATCGGAGGTGCAGTTGTTGCAGTGTACCATGGCCACCGGTGCACCGCTGGGCGTGGTAACCATATCGATTTCCGTATGGAGCTTTTTAAACGCCTTTTCAAGAACGATCATCGCAAACACAGACGTCCCTGCAGACACATTGCCTGTACGTTTGCGCACGCTATTGGTGGCCACCATGCCGGTGCCCGCGTCACCCTCAGGAGGGCAAACAGCAACGCCTGCTTCAAGCTCCCCGGAAATATCCAATAACTTAGCACCTTCCAAAGTCAGTGAACCCGCGTTTTCTCCCGCGTTTTTGACGCCGGGCAGAATGTCTTCCAGCTTCCAGTCAAGGCTATAGGGCGCAAGCTTTCCGTTAAAAGCCGCGATCATGCTTTTATCGTAGCAGAAATTCACACTGTCAAATGGCATAATACCGGAAGCATCCCCTACACCCAGAAGTTTTTCCCCGGTTAATTTCCAGTGCACATAGCCCGCCAAAGAGGTGAAGAAAGCGATGTCCTTCACATGAGATTCACCGTTTAAAATAGCTTGGTACAAATGGGCAATGCTCCAACGCTGAGGAATATTAAAGGAAAACAGGCTGGTTAGTTCATCGGCAGCCTTAGCTGTCATGGTGTTGCGCCAGGTGCGGAAAGGCACCAGCATCTCCCCTGCCTTATTAAAGGGCAAATAGCCATGCATCATAGCGCTGAAACCAAGACCGCCAAGCTTTGTCAGCTTCGCACCATATCGGGCTTCAACATCCTTTTTAAGGTTGCCATAGCAATTCTGAAGTCCGTCCCAAATATCCTTTTCCGAATATGTCCATATGCCGTTTTCCAAACGGTTTTCCCAATCGTGGCTGCCGGAAGCAATAGGTTCGTGGGTTGCGTCCACCAAAACGGCTTTGATTCGAGTGGAACCAAATTCAATACCCAGGTATGCTTTTCCCGATTCAATTAAGCTTTTTTTGTGTTGTACGCTCATCATCATGTCTCCTAAAATGGTTATTTAATTATTCATATCATATGCAAACAGTGCTTCCCTGTCAAGGCGGTTATTGGCCGAATATGACTTCCAGAGCGCTTTGGTATATGGTGATGGCGGCGTTTTGCTGGCGGCAATAGGTATTGACCATGGCCAAGGGAATATCCGTAATCATCAGCTCGTATGGCAAAGAAAGGGATAGGCCTGCTGTATGCTGCAAATAACCTTTTTCTTTTGTGTATTCCCAGGCGGCCAGTGCTCCAGCAGTCAGCTTTGAATTCTCGCTTTCCCCGAATGGATCAAAGCCGTCTGCATCCACAATGGTGCTCATGATAACGATATAGTCAGCCTTATCCATGCTGGCTTTCATTTCATCGGTAATGCCGCCTATGTCGTATGCAAAGGCCTCTACATCCCCTTTGATAGCACGTTCGCCATGGTTTACGTAGCTTTCAAAAGGGGCCAGAACGCAAACCTTATCCCCACTTTGAAGTGCAAATGGAATAATGTCCCCCTGATTCTTTGCAATCGTAACGGCCTTTTCGCCAATTTCCTTCTCAATAGCCAAATGTTCTTGGCTTCTTAAGGTATTCAGCGCCGTCTCTATTCTTTCATCCAGGAGGATGGCGGTCCAATTGGATGAAAGGATGCCCCTGTTTTGTTTAAACTCTATCACCCGAAGGGCGGATTCTTCGACCCTGGCCCTAAAAGCGGGTTCTTCCAGGGCCCGCTTTTCCAATTCTTCGAACATCGGGCCAATGTTTTCCTTTAAATCCTCCTGGCCGAAAACATCTATTGGCAGCAGCGGCACATCCGCCCCTGCCATGATGGCCATATAAACCCGGTCGGCAATGGAAAAATGATCCCTTATGGCCCCTATGGCCAGGGCATCGGTCACAATCAGCCCGTTAAAGCCCAACTCCTTTCTCAATAGATCGGTAATGATCTTCTTTGAAAAGGTGGCAGGAACGGTAAAGTTTTTTTGTTCCCCGGCAGTGCTGGTAATCTGCGTATCATCCAGCCCGGGAACAGCTACATGGGCAGTCATGATCATGTCCACGCCATTTTCAATAGCCATTTTAAAGGGCAGAATATCTGTGGCCATCAATTCTTCCTTGGTACCGGGAACCGTAACCAATTCTACAGAGATATTGCTCCCTATGTTTCCATAGCCGGGGAAATGCTTTACACAGCCTGCCACCCCGGCATCTAAAAGACCGTTTATAAAAGCCATACCCATTTGCCCCACAACAGCAGGATCGTCCCCAAAGGAACGCACCCCAGCCACTGGGTTATATATATTGGTATTGACGTCCACCACAGGTGCAAAATTAACATTGAATCCAAGGGCTGCAACTTCTTCGCCCTTCACTCGGCCAGCTTTTTTTGTAAGCTCCAAATCCCCCACAACACCTAAGGCCATGTTGCCCGGCAATATGGTGCCAATAGTACCCAAACGCGTAATATAACCGCCTTCTTCGTCGATGGCCATCAAAAGCGGGATTTTAGCCGCCCTTTGCATGGCATCTACCAGGATAACTATCTGGCCCGGATCCTTTAAATTACTGGCAAACAAGCAAACGCCGCCGATGCCATAATCCCTTATGACCTGCCCGCATTCATCGTTTAATTCCGTCTGAGGCTGGCCTTCCCATTTGCGAAGATCCAGCACCAGCAATTGTCCAAGTTTTTCCCGCAAGGTCATTTGTGCCACAATGTCCTTGGTTTGCGCTTCTCCCTTTGCAATGGAACCCATTCCGATTATTATGCCCAATACCAGTATAAGAGAAAGTGCTTTTTTACCCATAACCCATTCTCCTTATTTCAAATTATCCTCAGTTTATCAAAAGCGCTTGATTATTTCAAGCCGTTGCCAGATCTTTGGAATTATGATAAAATGCAAATAATTAATATTGGGTGTAGTAAATTGGCGTTTACTGCGTCTATTCATATGAAAACGAAAAAGGAGCGCTCAAAAATGGACATTAAAAAGATTCAGGGCACCGACAAAATCACTTTGGAACTTTCCGGCCGTTTGGATACCACCACCGCGCCTCAATTACAGGAAGCCATGATCCCCGTTTTGGAATCCCCCTGCGCTACCGTGTTGGATTTTAATGAACTGGCTTATGTTTCCTCCGCCGGGCTGCGCGTGCTGCTTCTGGGTGAAAAGACCGCCAAAGCCAAGGGTGTTACCCTGACCTTGATTAACGTTTCCCCTGATGTCAAAGAAGTGTTCGACATGACCGGCTTCACCGACATTCTGACTATCGCATAACAAACCGATATGGAGACTGCACTTTCGCAAAACGACGCCTTTATATCAAAGGTTGTTTATAAGTATGTTCTTTCATCTGTGGCTTCCATGCTGGGAACACGGATCAGCACGCTGTTTAACGGTATTATCATCGGCAATATCCTGGGCGCGCTGGGCTTAGGGGTTATGTCCATTGTATCCCCTGTGAACCTGATTTATTTTACGCTGGGTTCCTTAATCGGGGTTGGTTCTTCCATCCTTTCCAGCATGGCCCTTGGCAACGGTGACAAAGCGAAGTGCGACCAAATCTTCACGATGGCTTGCGTTTGTGCGCTGGCGGCATCGGTAGTGATTACTGTGCTGGGGCTGACAAACTTATCATGGCTGGTTAATACCTTGGGCGCGAAAGCGGAAAACTTCGAATATGCCTATGCCTTTGTTCGCAATTACATGATCTTTGGCGCAGGCTCTATTTTCGTTTACATTCCGCTTAACTACCTGCGCGTTACGGGAAAACCCGGACATTCCATGCGGATGCTGATCATGATGAGCTTGTTGAACCTCGGTTTTTCTTTTGTGTTCGTAACTGTATTTGACATGGGCACCGGCGGCGTGGGTCTGGCCACTACTTTATCTAGCACCATAACAGCCATCTACGGTTTTGTTGTGATACTGGGAAAAGGCAAATCCTCCATGCGGCTTGTACGGTTTAAGTTCACCTGGCCTACCTTTGGCAAACTGTGTTTATCCGGCACCCCTTCAGCGCTGAATAACCTTTCCCGGGCTATGCAATCCATGCTGTTAAACCTGATCATCATCGGAGCGGGGCTAGGCTCCATGCTGGCCTGCTATTCCCTTTACTGGTCTGTGGCGGATTTCACTCTGGCCTTTATTCTGGGTGTGGCCCAGGCAGTGCTTCCTTTGGTGGGCATTTCCTACGGGGAGCGGGACTACACCAATATTAAAAGGATCATGAAAAAAGCCATTTCCTTTGGCAGTATCGTGATCGGCACCACAGCTTTGTTGATTATCCTGTTCCACAATCAGGTGGTAAGGCTTTTCGGCATTAAAGACGAAGCGATTTTGCTGGAGGCAGGTAAAGCCGTTATCTTTCTGGCGCTGAGCTTGAATCTGGGCTTTATCAACAACCTGCTTTCATCCTACTTCAGCACCACCAAGCACCCCGTTTTAGCAAGCGCCATTGTGGTTATGCGAATGGTTTTCTTTATTGTGCTAACCGCATATTTGTTTATTGGCTCCTACGGCATGAACGCCATTTGGGCAGGCTACATTATAGCAGAAGTGCTTACCTTCGGGGCCATTTGTCTTTGCGTGACCATTATGCACCTTAGGAATAAGGCTCTGTCCCCCTTCTGGCTATTGGATAATGAGCGCATTAAAAACTCGGTATGGATCGATTTTTCCGTTGAAAACACCCCGGAAAGTATTGTGAATGCTTCGGAAAAGATTACCGCGTTTTGTGAAGATAACGACTTGCCGCCCAAGACGGTGATGGCCATCAGTCTTTCAATTGAAGAATTGCTGACCATTATTTCAGATAATTGCTTTGCCGCTCCCAAGGGGGAGTTTATGGATGTGCGTATTCTGCTTAACCAGGGCGTTATCATGCTCCGCATACGCAATGCGGGTAAATCGTTTAATCTGGCCGATTATTACACCACCTGTAAAGAGGCCGGCGAAATGGACAAGATTCTTGGTATTCAGATGATCATGAATATGACAATGAGCATTGAATACCGGGAAACCTTCGGCATGAACAATTTATCCGTACTGATTTAATGACGAGGAGCGGTTAAAATGGTTTCCCCAGATGAATTATCCATTCGGATGGCTACCAAGAAGGACGTGCCACAACTGATCGAGCTTTTGATCAGGCAGCATGGCATGGTGAACCCCAAACAATCCTATTATGATTTAGCCTACATGGAAATGGCGGTTGAAAGCAGGCTGATCATATTCAATGTTCTGGTTCACACCAGCGGTAAACTATATGGTATGCTGGGAATGGATTCCGATTGCATGTTCAAAGGGGCTTGTCTAGGCTGTCTTTTAACCATTCTGCCAGAAGCCAGGGGCAACGGCTTTGCCCCCAAGATGCTGGACCATATGGAAAAATATGGGCAACTGGATTCCTTCGCCAGTGTTTACGGCCATGCTTTGACACTGGATACCGCAAGCCAGAAAATGCTACTGCGGCTTGGCTGGCTTCCCACAGGCATTATCTTTGACCGCTACTATTTCGACAAGAGCGCCCAGAATCTCCAAGGCCTGGATCTGCCAGCAAAAAGAACCCATCTGGTGATGGTGCAGCCCCGGGCTAAAAAAAGCGCAGGGATCATTTATCCCCCTGCCTGTCTGGCAGAAGAAACCGCCGGAATCTACCGGGAATCCAATTTCCCTTGCCGAATTGAGCAGGATCCTGGTCCTGCCACATTAAAAACTGTGATGACACTCTATCATAACGACTACCATGATTTGACAGAGATTCTCGTAAACACTGTGGGTTCGGATTTTGAACAGGTGCTTACCCCGCTTATACAAGCACATACAGCCCCGGCTGATGTGATCAACGTCTTCCTTAATATGAATTTGCCCGGCTGCAGCCAGGCCTGCGAATTTCTTCAAAACAGCCATTTCTTCTTTACCGGTATCCAACCGCTTATGAAGAATGCTGAATACCTGATTTTTCACCGGTCACAAAAGCCTATCGATTTTTCACATTTGGCCACCATTCCTTTCTTTAAAGATGTGCTGGCCTACATTAGGGGGGAAGAGTATGTTCAAGAACAATAAAAGCATCAAAGCCAAGGTATTGAAAATCATACTGATCATATCATTACTTATTATTATTACCCTTGGCGCAGTAAGCATTTATGCCATGATCAACATGCAGCAAAGTGCCCTTCAGGGCAGCGACCGGCTGGGGGATACCGCCGCACAGGATACCAAGCAGGCGCTACAAGACCAGGCTAAAAACGAAATGGCTTCCATTGCCAAGAATACCGCCGCCCTGGTGGATGAAAAACTGCAGTTGATCCAGAACCAAAGCAAAATGGTAGCCGATATGGCCACTAATATTCTTTCCAACCCGGAAGATTACAGCAGCCGCAGCATTGATTATTTGCAGGAAGACCAGGTAGGAACCACCATCCCCCATTTCCGTACCGCTTCAGGGGTAGAGTTAGAGAATATTAAAGATGAGCTCTACAAAATGGCTAACGTACAAGACATGCTCAAGCAGTATCTGGTGATCGGGTCCGGCGTTACGGCCAGCTATGTGGGTGTGGATTCGGGTTACTTTATCACCGTGGATACCCAGGCTGCCGGCCCCAACCGCAAGGATTATGATGCCACCACCCGCAGCTGGTACGTTGGCGCCAAAGAAAATGACGGCGTTTTCTGGACGCCCATCATTGCCGATGCTTCGGGCCGCGGCGCAGGTATTTCCTGTGGGATGCCTTTTTACGAAATCAAGAACGGAAAAAAAATCTTCCGTGGTGCAGCGGGCACCGGCGCGTTGCTCACCGACGTTAGTAGCATTATTACCTCCGTTAAAACCACCGGCTCTGGTTATGCGTTCCTTTTGAATGAAAATGGTCAAATGGTTATGACTTCCAAACAGACAGAGCTTACAACCGACGAAAAAGGCAATATTATTGGCGAAGATTATTTAAACAGCGATAATGCAGAGCTAAATGCCTTGGGCCAGGACATGGTCGCTTCCAATTCGGGGTTGATGGAATTGACCATCGACGGCGAAAGCGTTTACGTTGCCTATTATCCTATGTCCAGCGTAAACTGGAGCATTGGTGTGGTCATCCCCGTCAGCGATGTAATCGCGCCCGCCCTTGATATGGAACACACCATTCTCTCCCAGAAGGACGATACCATTGTAACCCTGAACAATAGCGTGCAAACCACCTACATTATTCTGGCCGTAATTATTTTGGTAACCATCGCTTTTGCGGTATACTTTTCCTTCAGGTTCTCTAAATCTCTTACCCAGCCGATTTTGGCCTTGGAATACGGCGTGCACCGCATTGCCACAGGCGATTTGGATTATACCATTAAGGTAAAGACACAGGATGAACTGGAGCTGCTGGGTAACGCTGTAAACAAGATGGCCTTCGACTTAAAAGAGTATATTCGCAATCTGTCCAAGGTGACAGCTGAAAAGGAGCGTATCGGCGCAGAATTGAACGTTGCCACGCAAATCCAAAGCTCCATGCTGCCCAGCATTTTCCCCGCCTTCCCTGAACGTAAAGAGTTCGACATCTTCGCCTCTATGCTACCTGCCAAGGAAGTAGGCGGCGACTTCTACGATTTCTTCTTGGTGGATGACGACCATCTGGCCATCGTAATGGCAGACGTATCCGGCAAGGGGGTTCCCGCAGCACTGTTTATGGTGATCGCCAAAACGCTCATTAAGAATAACGCCCAGTACGGCAAGGCACCTAAAGAAGTATTTGAAACCGTTAACAACCTCCTTTGCGAAGGCAATGAAGCCGGTATGTTCGTTACAGGTTTTATGGGGTATTACGAAATCTCCACAGGCAAGTTCACTTACGTGAACGCAGGCCATAACCCGCCTGTGCTGTGCCGCAATGGGGAAGATTGCCAATGGCTGCCTACCAAGGCCGGCTTCGTTCTGGCTGGTATGGAAGGCATGCGCTACAAGCAGGATGAAATTCAACTAAACCCCGGAGACATGCTGTACCTGTATACCGACGGCGTAACAGAAGCTGTGAACCGTGCAGATGAATTGTTTACTGATCCCAGGCTCCTCCGGGTATTCAACGAAAATAAAAACAAAGACTTAAAGGGGCTTCTTAGAGGGATTAAGGCATCCATCGATATCTTTGCCGATGGCGCCGACCAAGCAGACGATATTACCATGCTGGCACTAAGAGTAGCGGGAGGGGATAACCAATGAAAGAATTGACCATTGATGCTAAGTTAGACAACCTGGATGAAGTGCTCGATTTTATTTCTGGTTCGCTGGAAGAAGCGGATTGCCCAATGAAGCTCATTACCCAGATCAATATCGTGGTGGAAGAAATTTTTGTAAATATCGCCCACTATGCTTATAATCCAGAAATCGGCTATGCGAAGCTGCGGATCAAGGTAGACGATGTGGTGGAAATTGAGTTTGAGGACAGCGGCGTTCCTTATGATCCGCTGGCAAAGGAAGATCCGAATATCACATTAAGCGCCGAGGAACGGAACATTGGCGGTTTAGGAATTTTTATGGTAAAGAAGATCATGGATACGGTGGAATACCGCCACGAGGATGGGAAAAACATATTAACCATTAGGAAAGCAGCCGTTTAAAGAATCGTTTATGCCAAACCCCCGCCTTTCAAATGAAAGACGGGGGTTTGGCATTTTCCTAAGAAAGTCATAGGAAGCGTTTATTGCTGTCAAAATAGACAGCGTTAGTTTATCTTGCCCTTGGTTAAATGGATTGTAACCTGGGTTTCACCTGGCACATAAACCTTGGCATAAACCTCGTCTTCCCCCACCCTGAACTTGATGTTCTTGTTCTTTTCAAGGGCAATGGGTGTGCGCATTTGCGCTTGTTTTTCAGAAACAGAATAGATTTCACAGGCAAGCTTTTCTTCCGAAGCAAACTTGCCTTCAATAATCTGCACTTCAATGGCCATCGGCGTTTCCAGCTCCACGAAATGCTGGGTCTTATCGGGCATCTTATATTCCCCGCAGGCGCCCACATCGTAAATGGTAATAGGCGTAGCCAAGCCCTTCGGCAGGATTTCCAGCTCCCCTGTAGTGATAAGCTGCTCCCCTACTCTTTCCCGGGTAATGGGCGAAATCAGAATCTGGCCACCTACCGTATAGGTTTCGATCCGGGAGGCCAGGTTCACATTTTTGCCGATAATATCGTACTTGGCCTTTTGCTCCGACCCGATGTTTCCAAGAATCGCTTCGCCTGTATGAATACCGATACCCATTTCAATATCTGGATAATCCTTAGAGGCGTTATACTCGTTCACCTGCGCCATGGCGCACTGCATTTCAATGGCACAGTTCACAGCATCCAAATCCCTTGTTTCGCTTTGCAAGGGCGCACCAAACACGACCACAATAGCGTCACCGATAAACTCCAAAATGGTACCCCGGTGTTTTTGCACAATGGTAATCATGTCTCCCAGATAATGGTTGAGCATCTTGATCAGATCATCAGGCTTCATGCTTTCGGAAATGGCAGTAAACCCGCGGATATCCGTAAACATGATGGTGACTTCCTGTTTTTTACCGCCGATTACCAGGCCATCCTTCTCTTCCAAAATGGTGTTGACAATATCATCGCTCAGGTAACGGCCAAAGGTCTTTTTGATAAAAGCGTTCCGCTTTTGCAGCTCATTGTTCAGCGCTTGAATCTGTTCCATTGCGCGGACCGCATCCTGCAATTCGACCAGCTTGGTAATGTCGTTGAGCACAACCGCCACGCCGATCTTTTCATCACCGTTTTTAATGAAAGACGTGTTCATAAACAGCTTTTTCGCGATTTCGCCTTCAAAAAAATCCACAGTGGCGTTATGAGCAGTGGCGTCTTCATAAATGGCGTCCAACACAGCCTGGTTAAAAGCATCGTTGCGCTGATCGTCGAAAAACAGGGAAGCAAAAGGCTTTCCAATCAGTTCTTCCTCGGTTTTATTGAGTATTTCCAGTACTGCTGGGTTCACTGTGGTCACACGGCCATTCATCGAAAGGCTGATAATGCCTTCCGTCATGCCTTTAACAATATTTCTAAAGATATGCAGTTCATGTTCCAACATATGGCATCGCTCCGCTTAAGATATATTCGTAAGACGCGCGAATTTCGCTTAGCGTCTTAAGTTCAATGGTATAATCTGCTTGGACTTTATATTGCCTAAACTGCCCGTCTACCTCTGGCCAATCCACGTTGCCCATGCCCAAAGGCAGATGCTCGTCATAGATACCGAAGTTGTCGTTTAAGTGCACATGGCGAAGGTAAGGATGTAAATCCTCTATCCACCTGGCAATAGGTGTTTTGGAAAGATTAGCATGACCCACATCCAGGCAGGCACCTATTCTGGGATGGTTGGCCGCCTTCATCATTTTTACGATAATATTGGGGGTAATATCCAGCATATTTTCAATAACAAATTCAACATCGTACTTTTCCGCGATTTCGATGAGCAGATTAGCGCTTTCCTCAGCCCAGATATCATATAGCATATCGTTCGGCACAAGCAAAGGAAAAAAACAAGAATGCAATACGATTCGCTTAATGCCCATATGAACAGCACAGGAAGCGCATTGTTCAATGCGCTTCCTGGATGCGTTCATAACCAACGGATCACCGCCGGAATAGTTAATGTCAATAAACACGCCGTGCATAGCATGAACGGGCTTACCTTTGTACATGGCTAATAAGCGGTTAACCGTATCCTCATCATCCAAGACCGTAGGAAAGTAGAAATTGATGACTTCAAAGCCCAGCTGATGGGCCTGCGCATATTCGCACATGTTTTGAAAGTTATCTGTCTTGGGCTGAAACAGGATCATAGCGATTCTCCTTAGATAATGAAGAATTGGCGATCGCTGCCCATGTACATGTTGTGAGGCGTCATGGCATAGGTGGACATAATGTGGTTGTATTCATCGGAGTAAGCCAACAGGTAATCCCGAACACCGATGTTGGCGAATGCATCCGCATGATTCTTTACGAAGTAGTTAATGGTTTCCAATGCGCTGAAATAAGCGGCGTTGGTGTCCCGCAGGGCGGCAGACAGGCTCTTTAACACTTTCAGAGCATCTTCAGGCATGGTTTCGAAATAGGAAACCAATTCAGTGGCATTGATGGGGCGGATTTCCACATCGGTCTTAGCAGAAGCGGTAGCGCTACGGCGCTGTTCTTCCAATACACCCATTTCGCCAAGGATCGCGCCAGCGGACAAGGTCGCGAAGGGTTCGCCCTGGGGCATCATGGTTCCGTACAGATCGATTTCGCCGCTGACCAGCTTATACATCACATTGGCGGCCTGGCCCTTCACAAAGATCACTTCGCCGGCGGCGTAGTTGGTCTTGGAGGCAGCACCCTTATCGTTGGAAAAGCTCTTGTAATAGGAAGCAATGGTCTTAAGCTTGCCCCAAACAGAAGTCTTCTGAAGGTTTTCATCGCCGGTATCGATGAGGGTAGCAACGGTTTTGGTGGCATCCAACAGCTTATCGGTGGTTTTGCGCAGGTTGCCAGACAGGTTCTTCATCATGGCAACGGCATCGGTGGGGTTATGAGCTACGAAAGTAGAGAAGGATTCGCCATCGATGGCAACCACTTCTACGTCGGTTTCCGCAATAGCGGTAGCGCTGCGGTCTTCCTTTTCAATAATACCCATTTCGCCAAAATATGCGCCGTCTTTCAAAAGTGCTAATTCAATAGCATTGGCGTCGTCGTCTGCCATAATGCGAACCTTGCCTTTTGCAATACGGAACATTTTATCTGCCACGTCACCCTTGGAAAAAATTTTTTCACCTTTTTTGAAATTCAAAGTTTCCATATGTATCCTACCTCTTTCTATTGTAAAATTTACGAAACATATTAATCGCGCTTATTATAACACATTTACCCCTGCCATGCAACCGATTCCCACGTTTTTCGCCCTTGCATTTCGTGCGGTGTTCATTGCATTCCGCGCTGGAAAATGGTTACAGAAAAACCTTTGATGCTATAATCCGAAATGAATCACTTTAATCGCTTCTTGCGCGAATATACAGTTGAACTGCAGGTGCTTTCTATGGAAAATACGCGTCAGGAGGCCATTGTGCTTGCCTGGTATCCTAAAATCTATAACTATGTGTATTTTCGCGTTTTAAATAAAGAGATCAGCGAAGATATCGTAGGTGATGCTTTCCTAAAAGCTATGGCGGATAAGGCTTCTTTCGACGACCAGCGCCCCAGCTTCGGTCCATGGCTGTATGCCATTACCCGCAACACCATGATGGACTTTTTCCGCAAAACGAAAAAAGCCCAAATGGTAAGCCTTGAAAGCCAGGAACATCTGCCGGGAACCGACGATCCCACTCAATTCTTTTTCGCCCGGGAAGACGTACGCTGCCTCTACAGCTTTTTAAAACAGCTCAGTGATAAAGAACGGGAAATCATCGCGCTTAGATACTGGGGAGGCATGAGCTACGCGCAAATCGCCACGCACACAGGCTTAAGCGGTAAAAACGTTAGTGTGATTCTCACAAGAGCCATCGCCAAGCTTCGAAAAAATTGGGCCGTAGCTATGTAGCAATCCGGCAGTTTTTGCGTCTTTATATATAACAAAGACACAAAGGCGGTGAGGGTACGGATATTAAAAGCTTCTTTACCAAGGTGGATTTTTCGTTCCTTAGCGCCGCCCGCAAGCAGCAATTATTAGAAGAAGTGTTTAAACACCAGGATGCTCAAGACCAAACCAAACCGGTCTCCCTTTCGACCAAAAAAGCAACACCCACCAAAACACGAAAAAAATAATTTTTCGGCTTGAAAAATAAACGTTTTTCCCTTAAACTAAGAAGGCATCATAGTTTAGGGAGAATTAATGTGACGCATTTTTTACTGTGCGACGACGATTTGAACGCGCTGGAAACCCTTTCTAAGCATATACGCGAATTTTATAATGGCAATTGCCAGATTACCCCCTATCTTAACCCCTTGAAGGCCTTGCTTTTTTTAGAAGGAAAACCAAAGGTGGATATGGTCTTTTTAGATATACTCATGCCTGAATTATCCGGCACCACCCTGGCCCAAACAATAAGGGATAAAGGCTATAAGGGCAGCATTGTTTTCACGACAAGCTCCAACGATTACGCAGCCCAATCCTACCAGGTTCAGGCGCTGAATTACCTTTTAAAGCCCACTGCCAAGGAGGATATCACAAAGCTTTTGACCCAGTTTGAAAGCCAGCGCCTTGGTAGTCAGCGAGGCATTACAATCCAAAAAAAGAACCTTTTCCGCAAGATCGCCTTCAAAGATATTATGTACCTGGAGGTCATCGGCCACTACCTTTATTTCCACTTGGCCGACGGGGAAACCTTAAAGCTCTACGCCGCTTTGAGCGAATATTTGGATGAGCTTCTCAGCTGTGAAAAAATTGCTCAGTGCCACCGCAGCTATTTGGTGAACCTGGATTACGTTTCTTCCTTTTCCCGTACCAACGTGGTTATGAACGATTTAACTCCTATTTCCATCAGCCGCAGCTTTCGCTCTTTCCAGGACAAATGCGTAAAGCACCTGTTTTCAAAGTAACCAAAAGGAGCAATAGAATGGATCATGCCCAATTGGCCAGCCTGCTGAAGATTTCTGGCGGGTTTGTTTCGATTAAGCGGATTACCATGGAGCACTATCCCTCATACCCTGATAAGGGCTGCACTCTAAAGATGATGGACAAAGTATTAAAGGGCGAAACCCTCTGTTTTTCAGCTAAAAACACACCTTGCTACGGTTTTCCCACTGGCGCAGGGCTATCAGACGGCATTCCCAACACCCCCGGCGGCTTTGGTTATTTTATTGCTCAAGGCCGTGGCCAAGGCTTTCCGCCCGGCGAACGCATTAAATGCTGCCCTGATTTAGGCGAAGAAATGCTTTTAAGGCAGCCCCAGGATGTGATGGCCGGACATAACGGCATTATGGTAAAACCCTACGCGCCCGAGGACGAAGGGGATACGGTGACTGCCCTTGTCAACATGGACCAGTTATCCACGCTGATCCACCTGTTCAACTACCGCAAAACCAGCTACGATAACGTCTACTTTCCTATGGTTTCCGGCTGTGCGTCGGTTTTCCGGCTGCCCTTTGGAGAGCTTAAACAAATAGGAGGCGAAAGTGTGCAAAAAAGTGCAGCTGCCACTGAAACAGTTCAGCCGCAAGAAGGCCTTTTTCGGCAGTCCAGAGCAGTGATTGGTAATGCGGATGTCTTCTCAAGACCGCACTTTCCTAAGGAAACAGCGTTCTTTACCGTATCCGGCAATGATTTTACGCAAATGCTAAAGGATGCCGATGAGAGCGTTCTGATCGCACCTATATTCAAAGGTGTAAAAGCCAGACTATAATTTTGACACCTTAAGGAAATTAGCCCCATTGAGCTGCCCTCTTGCTTGCGCTATACTTTTTGTAGTACGAGCAAAGGGGTGGCTTTATGTTTACCATAACCGATTATCAAAAGAAGCCTGTTTTCGCCAATATGCTGGCGGGGATCGCCGGAACCCAAGGCATTCCCTGCTGGTGCTTTACATTAAACCGGGGGCAATGCATATCCGGCTTTGGGGTGCGCAACAAGGATCAGGCTATATTGCCCTTTGCCCCCATGGCACAAGCGCAAAAGAACATCAGGACCCAGGGATTCCGTTCCTTTTTGAAATGGAATGGGACGTATTATGAACCCTTCACAAACAAGAAAATCCCCCATGCCATGGATATCGACATGTGCTCACTTAGCCTGCACGAATCCAACGGTGAAATTGGTCTGGCATTTCATGTGGATTATTACGGGCTGCCCAACATGCCCGTAGGGGGCCTGGTGCGTGAAGTTGTCTTTGAAAACACCAGCGACCACCTGGTAACCTATGAATTACTAGATGGGCTTTCCACCCTGATGCCTTATGGGGTAAGCCTGTGGATGGATAAGATGATGGGCCAAACCGTCCAGGCCTGGATGCAAGTCATTCAAACCGATGACGGGCTGCCTTATTTTCAGGTACGCACCAGCGTTGAAGATTCTGTGGCCGTTTCTTCTGTTGAAGGGGGCAATTTTGCTTACGCGCTGGATGCCCAGAATAATCGCCTGGCCCCCTTTTACGATCCTGCATTGGTTTTTAGCTATGATACTGCTCTGGAGCAGCCTGAAAATTTTATTGAAAAAGGCCTGGAGTGGCTTTGCGTCCAGCCCCAGCAAGGCCAAAACCGGCTGCCCTGCTGTTTGTTCGGCAAAAAAGGCATATTAAAGCCCGGTGAAAAGACCTCCTTGGTTACCTTGTATGCCCAAGGGGCTAGTAAAGGGCTATGCGATTCTGTGGCCAAGGTTTTACATAACCGCGCCGCGTTTGAATTTAAGCGCAAGGAAAGCGAAAAATTGATGGATGACATCACAAAGCCTATCTTCACCCGCACCGGTAATCCAGTTTTCGATGCTTATTGCCGCCAGACTTTTCTGGATAACGTTTTAAGGGGCGGCATTCCCATCCAATTAGGCGGCGATAAGGTATTCCACCTTTATTCCCGCAAGCATGGGGATCTGGAACGGGATTACAACGATTTTCAATTGTCCTTCGAACCCTATGCCCAGGGCAACGGCAACTTCCGTGATGTATGCCAGAACCGGCGCAGCGATGTCCTTTACGCGCCCTTTTCGGGGCTAGATAATATCCATACATTTTTAGAATTGCTGCAATTGGATGGCTATAACCCGCTGGTAATCATGCCCACCACGTTTACATTAAACCATCTGGAAAAGGCCATGAGCAAGGCGCCCAAGCTGTACCAGCCTCCATTAAAACAGCTGCTTTTAAAGCCCTTTACCCCCGGCCAACTCTCCCTAACCCTGGATGGCAACGAGGAAGCCATGGGGCCGATATTGAAGCACAGCACCAAGGATGTGAACGCCAACTTTTCAGAGGGTTATTGGACAGATCACTGGACCTATCTTCTGGACCTGTTCGAAACCTACCTGGCAGTATATCCCAAAGAAAAAGAAAATCTGCTTTTCAAAGGCGAGCTTTGCCGTTTCTATAATGCCCAGGCCGCTGTGAACCCCCGGGTTAAGCGCTGTGTTGAGACGGAAAAGGGTATCCGCCAATATAATCCCATTACCCATTTGGAAAAAACAAAGAGCAAATGGGCCCAGGACCAAAACGGTCAGGAGCTTCAGTCTATGCCTATTGAAAAGCTGGTCATGCTTTCTGTACTTAAATATGCCAATTTGGACCCTTACGGCTGTGGTCTGGACATGGAAGCAGGTAAGCCTGGCTGGTATGACGCTTTGAACGGCCTGCCGGGGCTGTTCGGGTCTTCGGTTTCGGAACTATACGAGCTCCAGCGGCTGATGGATTTCATCATTCCCGCTTTAAAGGCCCATTCTGGCAATATCATGGTTTATGCCCAATGGAAAGCATTCTTCGACGCTTTAACCCAATTAACTCAGAACAACATGGCATTTTTACTTACATCTGAGGATATTACTCCCTTCTGGCAAAGCCTGAACGATCTGAAAGAAAACTACCGTCAGCAGGCACTCAGCGGCTTTTCCGGTGAAAAGCTGGCCATTGGCCGGGCCGCGCTGGCCAACAGCCTTCAAAACCTAAGAAACGTTGTAAAACGGGGCATTGAAAAGGCCCTGCGAACCAATAATGGTTTCCCTCCCACTTACTTCTATTATGAGGTAACCAAGTTTGCTAAAGCCCAGGATGGGATTTTGCCGCTCAATTTTCTGCGCCATGATATGCCCCTGTTTCTGGAAGGGGCCGTGCGGTACATGAAGCTTGCAAAACCACAGGAAGAAAACAAACGCCTGGCCAAGGCTGTAAAAGAAAGCCCGCTGTACGATGAAAAGCTGCGAATGTATAAAGTCAATGCGCCTTTAAAGGGACTTACCTTTGAAGCAGGCCGGACAGTGGCCTTCACCCCAGGTTGGCTGGAAAATGAATCGGTCTGGCTGCATATGGAATACAAATATCTTTTAGCCCTATTGCAAAACGGTCTTTACGAAGAATTTGAAGAGGCCTTTAACCATTGCCTTATTCCCCTCCAGGATCCGGAGGTTTACGGCCGGAGTCCCCTTGAAAACGTATCCTTCATCGCCTCCTCCGCCAATCCCGACCCGGCTTATCATGGCCGCGGGTTTGTGGCAAGGCTTTCCGGCTCCACGGCAGAGTTCGTCCAAATGTGGCAGTGGATGATGATCGGCAAAGAACCATTCTCCCTTAATGAAAACGGCGATCTGCAATTTAACCCCAGCCCCTTTATTCCCGAATCCCTTATGCCAGAGGATGGCGAACTGGTTGCCACCCTTCTTGGGAAAACAGAAGTTCGTTACCATGTAAAGGGCCTTAAATCCCTGGTGCCCGGTGGGTATGAGATCGTCGCGATCTTATCCGAAAACAAGCCCATTGCCGTTGAAAAACTTCGAGACCTGAAATATGAAAAAATTGATATTGAAATAAGGAGCGCAATATGAAACAGATCGTAACGGATTTCACCAGCAGGCTTTACTGGCAGGAACAGCCCTTGGAGGATGGCGGCATTGATTACATCCACATTGTGAACCTGTTCCCCCAGAAAACCTACCAACCTTTTCACGGCTTCGGCGGGGCGTTTACAGAATCGGCGGGGTATGCTTTGAGCAAGCTTCCAAAGGATAAACAGGAGGCTTATATCAAAGCCATGTTTTCCAAGGAAGGGCTCAACTACAACTTAGGCCGGGTGCATTTAAACAGCTGCGATTTCGCCTTGGGCAATTATGCCGCGCAGGAAACAGAAGATGGAGACTTTTCCCTAAAAAGAGATGAGCAGTATATTCTTCCCATGATTAAAATGGCGCAAAAAGAAAATGCCTTGTGCCTTCTGGCCACCCCCTGGAGCCCTCCTGCTTACATGAAAACCAACGGGGATATGAACCACGGCGGCCAGCTTAAGAAGGAATACTACGGCCAGTGGGCAGAATACCTTGCCAAGTACGTAAAGCTGTACATTAAAAAGGGCATCCCAATCACCATGCTCTCCATTCAAAACGAGCCTGCGGCCACCCAAACCTGGGATTCCTGCATCTATTCCGGGGAAGAAGAGGGGCAGTTCGCGGCCAATTACCTACGCAAAGCGTTGGATGCCCAGGACCTCCATGGTGTAGACATTTTAGCCTGGGATCATAACAAGGATTTGCTTGTGCAGCGAATGGAAGAGACCCTTTCCGTGGAAGGTGCCAGTGATGCACTTGATGGCTTCGCCTTCCACTGGTATACCGGGGATCATTTTGAAGCGGTGCAACTGGCACGGGAGCTATACCCCAACAAGAGCCTTTATTTCACCGAGGGCTGCGTGGAATACAGCCGCTTTGAAGCGGATGCTGTGAAGAACGCCCAAATGTACGCCCACGATATTATCGGCAACCTGAACGCAGGCTGCAACGGCTCCATCGATTGGAACCTCCTATTGGATGCCAAAGGCGGCCCCAACCATGTAGGCAACTTTTGCGATGCACCTGTGATGCTGAACAAGGCGGAAGATGATTATGTCCTAAACCTTTCCTACTACTATATCGGCCATTTCAGTAAATACATTCAGCCGGGTGCCAAGCGAATGGCCTCCTCCAAATATTCTTCCAACTTAGACGTAACCGCCTTTCTGAACCCGGACGGCCACACGGTCGCCGTTCTATTAAACCGTGCAGCCGGACCCCTGCCTGTGACCCTGCGGGATAACAATACACAGTTGGGCAATCTTTCTATACCGGGATACGGTATTGTCACCGTGGTAATGTAAATAATTAAGCGGCCTCCCGCTTTGAAGGAGGCCGCTTAATTATGTTATTTTTCATATCCTTTATCCCGTAATAGCGCCAACTGTTCCTTACTTAAGTTAGCTAGTTGTCTATTGCTTGGATTGGTTGGCAGTCCCCAAGACAGCAGTAGTATTTCATATTCTTTCAAATTCAGTCCTACATCACTCAGCTCTGTCAATTGTGCAACACTCAATCCCTTTAAGCCCTCCCCGCTATTATAGTTCAACCCCCAGCTCCATAATAATACTTTCCACTTAGGAATATCCAGACCGGCGTCACGCAACTGCTGGAGCTGATTGCCCTTAAGGTCTTTTAACCCATCGCCATCGCCTAGGTTTTCACTCATCCCCCAGCTCCATAACAATTCTTTCCACTTGGAGATATCCAATCCGGCTTTGCGCAACTGATCGAGCTGATTGCCGCTGAGGCCTTTAAGCGCATCTGTATTCGTATAATTTTCTTTGATCCCAAATGACCACAGTAGGTCTTGCCACGTTGGAATATCCATCCCCGCAAAGCGCAGCTGCTGTATTTTATCCGTACTAAGGCCTGCTACATCGCCCTCATTAAGCCCCCATGACCATAGCAGTTCCTTCCATTTGGGAATATCCAGCCCTGCAAAGCGCAAAAGCTGAAGCTTATCCCGGCTGAGGTTTTTTAGTTCAGAATCGCTTCCCGATCCGACGAGCCCCCAAGACCACAAAAGTTCTCGCCAAGGCACTTCGTAATAGCCTTCGGCCTTTAACACCAGCCGCTGCATCGAAGAAATATTAACAAGATCGGCCTTGGTGAGCCCCCAATCTATAAGAAGCTTCTCCCAACCTTCAAAATGTATAATAGGTTTAGCATACTTCGTAGGCAGCTCTTGATTATCCATGGTTTCGTCATAGTCTAGGTTTTGCCAATCGTGTTTAAACGTAAGATTAATGAGTATGTCGTCCGTGTTTGGGGGTTGGGTATTAGCCGATCCGCCTGCAGACTCTTCCAGGGCAAGCGTCATCGGTGTGCGGACAGCATCTACCTTTTCCTTTGAAACGCTGGCAGGCATATCACCGTAGCCTAAGCCGCCTTCAAGAAAAAGGATCAGCTCAATACGTTTTGCAAAGGTATCGAAATCTTCATATTGGCCAGTGTCATAATTAAAAACCAAGGTACCGCCAAAAAGCACTGCATTTTCTTTAACATTATCCCCATAAAGCTTAAGGGAATAAATATCGATCATGCCGTCAGGGCCTGTATAATCGCTTAGATTTGGGCATTTGAGTTGGTTAAAGAAATCCGACGAATGGCGATCGTGGTTTACTATAAGATCGAAAACAGCGTTTTCATAACCCCATTCATTCAGTTGTTGGCTTGAGGGCAGCATACTGTTTATATTAATGGGGCCATTGGGGGTATCCAGCACAAGATTGGGCCCCGAAGCTCCCTGCAAGGCCTGCATATTTTCTGCGGAAAGTATCCCATGGAAGCCGTTGCCTTGGGATATATCCAGGGTTACAGAACCGGCAGGTTGATCCTCCTGGCCTGAAATAAGCGAATTAAGCCCTTCCCCCAGATCGGTTGAATCCATTCTGGTGGGATTAGGCGTGTAACCGGGGGATGGGGTGGGTTCAAGCGTTGGTTCAAGCGTTGGTTCGGGCGTTGGTTGGAGGGTAGCCGTAGGGGTGGGCGTTTTTGTGGAAATATCTACGAGGCCTTCCTCCCGTACCACCTCCGGCGCGGCTGTGGGTTCTGCTGTAGTCAGCCTCGTAGCCGTAGGTTTGGGCGTAGCCGTCGGCCCGATGCCGATGGTAGGTGCAGGGGTAGCCGTAGGTGCCTTGGTTGGCGCCGGTGTCGGCGTAGCTGTCGGTCCGATACCGATGGTGGGTGCAGGGGTAGCCGTGGGTGCTTTGGTAGGCACCGGGGTAGCCGTAGCTGTTGGCCCTATGCCCATGGTGGGTGCAGGCGTTGCCGTAGGGGCCTTGGTAGGCACTGGCGTTGGCGTAGCTGTTGGCCCTATGCCCATAGTGGGCGCGGGCGTTGGGGGTGACGTTGGCACAGG
Organism: Eubacteriales bacterium; assembly: GCA_031556065.1. Taxonomy (GTDB): domain Bacteria; phylum Bacillota; class Clostridia; order Christensenellales; family Aristaeellaceae; genus JAVBTR01. The sequence continues at coordinate 67,622 of JAVBTR010000002.1, forward strand.
TGTTGGAACCGCTGTTGGTACGGGGGTTGGTACAGCCGTGGCGGTAGGCCCTATACCCATGGTTTCCGGGGTAGGGGTTGCCGTGGGTCCTATGCCGATGCCAACGGTTCCCGGGGTTTCGGTTGGGCCAAGGCCAATAGCCCCGGCATTGGTGCTTGCCAACAGACTTACAAGCATTGCCAAGCTTATTATTAACGCACATTTTTTCTTCATATGCAGTCTCTCCTTGTCCTTATGGTTACATTTACCATAGCATTCAATTGGTCTGTTTGCAACCAAATCGGCGTAAACTGCATGAAACTGGCGAAATCTGCATGTCAAAGCATGATCGAGGCCCTGTAAACGCTTCCTTCTTGCTCGAAGCGGGCAGCTCCCCCATGCTTTTGCGCAAGGCTGATCACCGAGCTTTGGCCTGTGCCCTGCTTCCCCTTTGCTGGTGCATCTGTGGAATTATCCACTGTTAAAACAAGGCGCCCAGGCTCCCATTGGCAGCGGGCAATGATGAACTTTTCGCCCATCCGCTGCCTTAATATGCTGTTAGCAGCATTTTCAAAAAGGTTGCCGAAGACCACCGTTAAATCTGCGTCGGGCACACCGGCTTCTTTGGGCAAGGAAAGCTGTACATCGATTTGGGCACCTGCCTTAGCAGCCTTGCTCAAATAATGGCGCACCACCGCATCCACCGCATGATTTAGGCACACCGGAGGCTGATCCTCCTCCGCTTGGGCGGCCACGTATTCTTTCAAATAGTCTTTCAGGCTTTCCCGATCATCCTTTTCGTTCAAGGCGGCAATAACAGAAAGATGGTGCCGTAAATCGTGTCTGGCTTCTTTGGCCTGATCGATCTTTTCGGTGAGCCGCTCATAATTTTGCGCCTGCAAAGCAAGGTTATGTTCCATTTTTATTTGGGCTGTCTGGGTTTCCCGTTCCCTTTTCTCTGCCTTGATGTTCAGAGCAATGGTGTAGGCCAGCATAAAGATAACCGTGCCTATGGGCAGCAGGTTAGCGCTTTCCAAACCCAGCAGGTTATTCAAAGCCAAAATGTCGTTCACTGTAAGAATAAAAAATAAAGTGGCACCTGCAAACGCCAATGTGTTTTCCAGCCGTTTTTGTTTTAACGTCATCCCCAAACGGATAACTACATATAGCACGCTTAAGCCGCAAAGAGGTTGGTAGAAATACAATAGCCTTGAAAAAAAGATAGGCTTTGTAAAAAGAATGATGATATCGTATAGCAAAAGCAGCGCTACAGCACCCCAAAGCACCCATTTGCTCATCAGCTCCGGAAAGGCAGCTCTAAAGAACAAGGCCATAAAAAGGGAAGCTGTAAACACATCGATGTATTCCCAGCGAAGGGATGTAAGCCAATCCCAGCCCGGAAAGAAAAGAGGCGTAAGCATTTGGGACCGAAAAGCAAAGAACAGGCAAAACAACGCAAAATACAGCGTGGCCCGCTGGCGGCCATGCATCAAATACATAGCTGTATGATACAAAAAGGCCATCAGCAGGATGCCCACCAAAAGGGCAGTGGAAAACATGGCGGTCTGGTCCATGTGCTGGATGTTTTGGGGGCTGGAAATGAGCAGCGTCGGTGGCCTGCCCCCATCCTTATGATGGAAGTTAGCAAACTGCAGCACTACTTCTGTTTTTTCCTCGTGAGGGGTAAAGGTGTATTCATAATCCCCTGTAAAGGGGGTGGTGGTTTCCTTCGTATCCCCTACAAACCCGATATTTCCCGTTTCGCTGCCATCAATATACACACGGGTAGCGTAATCTATAGAACGAAAATGAATGGTCACCGACTGGCCCCGAGGCAGGCTTAATAAGATCCGGTGGGTACCATATTGGATGGTGGCAGCATCCTGCTCCGAGAAGATAACCGGATCTTCATGGACACCCTTTGCAAAATCGACCGGGGTATAAAGCTTATTTAAGTAGCTTTCGTAACCCTGTGAAACCGTGGCGATGGTATTTTGCAAATCCCCCATGCCGGTGACCTTGGGCGCCTGCGGCACCCCATTGACCAGCCAGTAAAGCCCCAGGAAAGCTATCACCAAAAACAGGATGTATTTCAAACTCTTTTGCATGGCTTTAGCTCCTTAGCTGCTTAAAGCAAAAATCTTCAAAGGCTTGCTTCATTTGAAGCCTCTCCTGGCGCTTGATGGGCACCAGGACCCCACAGCGCAAAACAAAATCGTACCCCCGCACACAGGTGACCTTATTTAGATTGACAATATAGCTTCGATGGCAGCGCATAAAGGCATCCTCTGGCAAAAGCAGCTCCAGCTCCCTTAATCTTGTATGTAGAAGCTGCTGCTGACCGCCTGAAAAAACAATGCAATCCTTGTTGACCGATTCAATGTAATCGATGTCGCTTAGATTAAGGGGGATGGTATCCCTGCCGGATTTGACACTTAGCATCCCCATAGGCGCTTTCCTGTGGCACCTTTTAAGCGCATCTGCCACCTTTCGGCTATCCAGCGGCTTTAATAGGTAATGGACTACCCCCAGATCAAAGCCCTCAAGGGCATGATCCGGGCTAGAGGTGGTAAAGACCACGGCAGAATCAGGGGATATCTCTTTTATCCTTCTGGCCGCCTCCACACCGTTGAGACCAGGCATGTAAACATCCAGAAAAAGCACGTCAAAGGTATGGGTTTCAAAGGAGGCCATCAACTTTTGGGCATTATCGAAGGTTGAAAGGTTGTATCTGCCAAGGGTTTCTTTAAGCAGCCTTTCAAGAACAAAACGATCCAGCTCCGAATCGTCACAAATGGCAATATTCATATCACATGCTCCTTAAAAAATGGTTTGCATCATCATATCATAATTTACTCACCCTTGCCACTAAAAAAATGACACCTTTGTAAAATCCAGCAGGTTTTCAAAAGTCTTACGCGACGTTATACTGATGCCAATGAAACAACGAGGTGATTTGAATGTTAAAGCCTGTTATGGCTAAACCGATCAACCACACCCCTGCATGGAGACGCTTCATACAACAATGGGGGTTGCAATTGATGGTCATCCCCGGCATTATCTGGATGATCGTTTTCAACTACGTGCCCATGTCGGGACTGGTGATGGCGTTTAAGAATTTCCGGGTTTCCTACAAGTCCCTTTCCCAGGGAAGCTGGATAGGGTTTGCAAACTTCCAAGAGTTCTTCCATGACAGCTACTTCAAAATCACCATGACGAACACATTGGGCATCAGCTTTTTAAAACTGTTGATCGGCTTCCCACTACCAATCATCTTCGCGCTGATGCTCAACGAAATTCGCAATATTAAGTTTAAAAAGACCATCCAGACGGTATCCTACCTGCCCCACTTCCTTTCCTGGGTGGTTCTGGGGGGCATTATGATCTCCTGGCTATCTAAATCCGGCATTATCAATGATTTGTTCATTACCTTAGGTATTACCCAGGATCGGATTTCTTATCTTGGTCAACCCAACTACTTCTGGGGGCTGGTTCTCATATCCGATACGTGGAAGGAGCTTGGCTGGTCGGCCATTATCTACCTGGCAGCCATTTCCGGTATCGACCAGCAGATGTACGAAGCCGCCACGGTGGACGGGGCCGGCAAGCTTAAAAAGATCTGGTACATTACCCTTCCCTCTATTACGGGCACCATCAGCATTCTGTTTATCCTGGCTGTATCCGGGGTAATGAACTCCAACTTCGATCAGATTTTCGTTTTAAAGAACGCCTTGAATACTGAAACAGCTACGGTGCTGGATATCTACACCTATGAAATGGGTATGCGCAATGGCCGCTTTGGCTACGCCACGGCCATCGGGCTTTTCAAATCCGTTATCGGCACGATCTTACTTTTGACTGCCAACTTCACTTCGAAAAAAGTAATGGGTCGTTCACTGTATTAAGGAGGGAGGAACTGGCAATGACTGCACTTAACACACGCCGCAACTATATCAAGGAAACCCCCGGCGAAAAAATTTTTACAAGCATCAATACTGTTATTATGTTACTTATTGGTTTTCTCTGCTTGTATCCAGTTTGGTACGTACTGATCAACTCCTTTAACGAAGCCAACGATGCCATGCTGGGCGGCATTTACTGGTGGCCCAGGGTATTCTCCATTGAAAACTACAAGGCCGTTTTTAAGGATGATACAGTATTCAGGGCCTTTACCATCACCATCGGCAGAACCTTGCTGGGAACCCTTTTAAGTGCGTTCTTTACCGCCATGGTAGCATACGGCCTTAGTAAAAAGCGGCTGATGTTCAGAAAATTCTACCTCACCTTAGGCACCATTACCATGTTCTTTGGCGGCGGTCTGTTTCCCTACTTCCTGTTGCTGAAAAACCTGGGCCTTCTGAACAACTTTCTGGTATACATTATCCCGGCTGCGTTCAGCTTTTATAATCTCTTGATTTTCATGAGCTTTTTTCGGGAAATGCCAGAAGCCTTAGAAGAAAGCGCCCACATCGACGGCGCAGGGGATTTTAGGATCTTCTTTAAGATTATCCTCCCCCTGTCCACCCCGGTGCTGGCCACCATTGCCCTGTTTAACGGCGTATACCACTGGAACGATTACTTTTCCGGCGTAATGTACATGACAAGCCGTGCTGACTTGGAGCCCATTCAGACCTATCTCTACCGGGTTATCGCCCAAAGCACCGCCAGCAATATCCGTTCCGCAGCAGGGGCGGACGTAGCTGCCAAGAATTTAACCAGCTCTCAGGCCATCAAACTGGCCACCATGGTTATTACCACCTTCCCCATTGTTTGTGTGTATCCGTTCTTGCAAAAATACTTTGTTAAGGGCATGATGCTGGGCGCTGTAAAAGAATAGCTTTGTTACCTATACTGCGACGCAGTACAAAAATATTAAGGAGGCAACCCCATGAAAAAGCTTGTATCCCTTATTCTGGCAATCGCGTTGCTGCTGTCTTTGACCAGCTTTGCCTACGCCGCGGAACCCGGCTACCTGAAAGACACCTCCCCCATCACCCTGTCTTGGTATGTGAACTTTAGCTGGTTCGGCAACACCTGGGGCGAAGACCTGTTCTCCAAGACAGTTACAGAAGAAACAGGTATCTCGGTTAACTATATTGCTCCTGCCGGCACCGAAGCAGACAAATTAAACGCTCTGATTATTTCCGATGAACTGCCCGACATTCTTACCATGGACTGGACCACTCCCCAGATCGAAGAAATGATTACCGGTGACATGCTTTACGCCTTGGACGAATTGGCAGAAAAGTATGATCCCTACTTCTTCGATGTAGCCGTTCCCAGCCGTTTGAATTGGTACACCCAGGAAGACGGCCATGTTTATGGCTATCCGAATGCCTCCTTCAGCCCCGACGACTACGAAAAGTATGATACCCTGGATGCTAACTACACCTTTCTGGTACGTAAAGATATGTACGAAGCCATTGGCTCCCCGGACATGACCACCCCCGAAGGCTTTATCGCCGCTGTGAAAGCCGCCAAAGAAATGTTCCCCACGGTGGATGGCCAGACACTGATTCCCATAGGCAGCCACAACTTCACCACTGATTCCGGCTGCATCTCCTTTGATAAAATGCTCTTCGATTTCTTGGCAGTGCCCTACCTCAATTCAGATGGCACCCGTCACGATCGTTACACCGATGAAGAGTATATTCGTTGGCTGAAGGTGTTTCGTGAGTTAGGCGAAGAAGGCTATCTGGAAGACGATATTTTTATCGACCAGCGTGACCAGATTTCCGAAAAGATTGCTCAAGGCCGCTACTTCTGCATGCTTTACCAAAACAGCGACCTGACAGTACAACAGAAAATCCTCTGGGAAAAGACCCCCGAAAATCCCGGCTCCCAGATTTATCTGGCCATTGATGGGCCTAAGAATTCCAAGGGTGACGATTACGTACTGGGTGGCAATGCCATCAACGGCTGGACCCTGACCTTCATTTCCAAGAACTGCAAGAACCCTGACCGCGCCATTGAACTGGTTAGCTATATGCTGTCTGAACACGGCCAGCACCTGATCTGGATGGGCGGCAACGAAAACGAAGTTTGGAACTACGATGAAAATAGCATTCCCCGCTGGATCCCTGAAATCCAGGACATGTACCTCAACCGCCGTTCCGATTCCGACGGGTACGATGCTACCATTGGCGGTGACGCGAAACATTGGATGCTGATGGACAACGCCATGGGCGAACGCTGGAAGGGCGAGTATGTGGAATATATCCGCCAGATCAAAGCCTGGACCAGCCCCTATGTGACCTACCTGGGCCAATACGAAGTGTCCTATCCTTTGGATACTCCCTCATCCAACGCTCATAACCGTATTAACATTCTCTGGTCCACCACCCTGCCTAAGCTCCTGCTTGCCAAGAGCGATGCAGAATTCAATACCCTCCTGACTGAATTTACCGCTAAGCGCGACGAGCTTGGCTATGCCCTTGAAACTGCCGAATACGAAGCGCAGGTTCACGCCAATATCGAACGCCTGGGAATGAAGTAATTCATAGAATCCACCCGGCAGACTTTATGCCTGCCGGGTTTTGTGCTATAATAATGACACCATCACAAATGCGAGGGATTGGATGAAAAAACTGGCCGCGTTATTCACAGGGCAGAAGCTTACGCTTAAATTTACCATCATTATTTTTTTGATCGTCTATATTCCCGTCTTTGTTTTGACCAACCAGCTTTTAAAAAGCACCCAGGACACTTTGATCCAGGAACGGATGGCAGCAGTGAGCTTATCCAGCGAGCAATTGAAATCCCGCGTATCTAAAACGGCGGAAGTAGCAGATGTGCTGATTAAGACCTTCTCCACCAACGACAGCCTGCTTTCCTACCTTGAAAAAGCCCTGACAGATGAAGAAATGGATATTTTAGACAAGCTATCCTTCTTTCGCCACGATATATCCGCATTGGCTAAATTCACTTATTCCAACGCATACATGTATCAGATCCGAGTATATGCCGATAGTCAGACCATGCCGGAAATGATGCCTGTTTTATACCGTATGAGCCGCATGGAAAGGCTTAAATGGGCCAGTGATGGCAGCACGCTAAGCGGCTGGCATTTCGATTATACCGATTCTTTGTTCCCCGATTATGTTTCCAACCGCAAACAGCATTTGATGGCCTTGGTACGACCTTTAACCGATGCCAACGACGTAACCTACGGCGTGATTGAGGCTGCCATCGATATGGAAGCCCTTCTCCCCTCCCTTTTTGATAGCCAGGAGGAGGATTATTTGTTTCTTGCAGATAGCCAGGGCAATTTCTACTATGATCACGCTGCTGCCAGTGAATGGTTTGGTGCCATAGAAACACTGTCAAGCGAGAAGCATAGCGATACCTTGCACAGTCAAAACAAATTAAATGGCCAGCAGGTAATTCTTTCTTACATCCCGGTACCCAGCATCAAATCAGAGCTGATTCAAATCACACCACTGGATTACGAGCTTTCTTTAATTGCCGACCAGCGACTCGCTTTCTACATTGCCATGGGCCTTGGGGTCATCATCCTGATTATCCTGATCCATTTCACTGTGCGCACTCTTTTAAAGCGCTTTTACCACATACTAAAAACCGTGCATTCCGTTCAGCATGGCGATTTATCTGTTCGCACGGAAGTAACAGGCCAGGACGAGGTGGCCGTTTTGGGCCGCCAGGTGAATCTGATGCTGGATAAGATAAATGTACTGATGCAAGAAAACACCGAGCGGGAAATACTTGTTAAAAACGCCGAAATACGGGCACTGCATAACCAGATCAATGCCCATTTCATATACAACGTGCTGGAATCTATTAAAATGATGGCGGAAATCAACGAGCAGTTCCAATTAGCCGACGCGGTCACATCCCTTGGCAAGCTCCTTCGCTACTCCATGCGGTGGACAAAAGGCAACGTTTCTTTAGAAGATGAGCTGGAATACATACAAAACTATCTCACTCTAATCAACCTGAGATTCGATTACCAGGTCCGGCTTTCTTTAAGCGTGCCGGAGGCGCTTTTAAAGCAGAAAATACCGAAAATCTCCTTGCAGCCCATTGTAGAGAACGCCATTGGCCATGGGCTGGAGGACATTAACAGCGATACGTATATTTACATTAAGGCGTATGAAGAAAACGGCATCTGCACCATCGAAGTAACCGACCCTGGCCGCGGCATCGATGAAGAAACCTTAAACCGGCTGCAAAAGAAGATCGACGGCGCTGTGGAGCCCGACGGGGGCAGCGGCCACGGCATCGGCCTTAAAAACGTGCAGGACCGCATTCGCGTCACCTTTGGAGAAGAATATGGGCTGTCCGTGCAATCGAAGTTGGGCATGTATACAAAAGTAATCGTGACTTTGCCAGTGCAGGTCCAATAGAGGGGGAAAAAGATGTACACGCTGTTGATCGTAGAAGATGAAAAGATGATCCGCCAGGGGATCAAAGCCATGGCGCTGCGCAGCGGCGTCGCCTTTTCCCAGGTCATAGAATGCCGCAACGGCGAAGAAGGCCTGGAAGCCCTGCGGCAAGGGAATATCGATTTGATGATAACCGATATCCGTATGCCGAAAATGGACGGAATCGAATTGATCCATATTGCCAAGGAAGGAGGGCTTTTACCGCTGACCATCGTCATTTCAGGGTACGACGATTTTTCTTACGCAGTAGAACTCCTGCGGGCCGGCGTGCGGGATTATATCTTAAAGCCGGTGGAGCGCACCAAGCTGACCGCCATTCTTGAAAAAATGGCTAGCGAGCTGGAGCAACAGGCCATTGCGAGGTCCAACGACCAGCAGTTAAGCCTTAACCAATTAAAGTACCTTTTGGTAAGCCGCGACGCCTCTCCAGCGGAAACGGATGCCATTTATGGTCGTTTCACCGCCCAATACGGAGATGAGCCCTATACCCTGCTGGTTTGCAATCAAGTGCCGGAAAGCTTGCCCGAAGGCAGCATTCTTTTAGAAAACGTAAACGGGCAAACCGTGATCTGCGAAAAATGCCCTTCCCAGGTGGATTACGCAGGCCAAAGCCTTGTACATACGACCATCCGAAGCATCCAAACCGCTTATAAGCAAGCCTTGGAAGCGCGAATGGCCGCCTTCGCCCAAGAACACAGGGGAGTTACCGTGTTTAAACCCATCGAATATGCCCTTCAAATCCCCAAAAGCCTGCCGGAAAAGCAGGCCCAGGCCATCAGCGCGGAGGATTTCACCCCCATCCTGAACGAATGGGAATATATTAGACAATGCCTTAAAGCAGGCCAGATGGACGTAAGTGGGCTTCCCTCCTGCGTGAATGAACTAATTGGCCGGCTAACAAGCGGCTACCAAAGCGTGGTGCCCATTTCGGAAAACGCTCTTACACCCCTGCGCCAGCCCTTTAATCAGAATGTTTTCAGCGATTATTTGAGCCTGCTCCTTCCCTTTTTAAACAACTACCACAATGCTCTGGCCGGTCAGCTGGGCGCCCAATATAACCGGCAGAAGATCGAGCGGGCAAAGGTCTATGTGAACAAAAACTTCTGCAAGGAGTTAAACATGGCTATCGTATCCAACGAGGTATCGATGAACTATTCACTGTTTTCAACGCTGTTTAAGCTTTATGTAGGCGAAAGCTTTGTAAGCTATATAAAACATTTGAGGGTGGAGCGGGCCAAGGAATTACTAAAGGATACGGACATGCTGGTATCTGAAATTGGCCGGAAGGTCGGCTATGAAAACGATAAACACTTTTTAAAGCTGTTTAAGGCCACCTGCGGCATATCCCCCGGCGAATACCGCGCTTACGCGCGCATAAAGGATGATGTGAAATGAAACTGATCTCTTGGAATGTAAACGGTTTAAGGGCTTGCCTCAAAAAGGGCTTTTCTCAAGCCTTCGGCGCTATTGACGGGGATATCTTTTGCTTGCAAGAAACCAAAATGGAACAGGGCCAGGCGGAAGTACCTTTAGATGGCTACCAGGAATACTGGTACAGTGCCGAAAAAAAAGGCTATTCCGGCACGGCCGTTTTTACAAAGGTCCCCCCTTTGAATGTAAGCTATGGCATAGGAATTGAAAAACACGACCATGAAGGCCGTGTCATTACCCTTGAATTCGAAGCGTTCTTCTTTGTTTGCGCCTATGTGCCTAACTCCAAACGGGAACTAGAACGGCTTCCCTATCGCATGGAATGGGAGGATGCCTTTAGGGCCTATTTACTTTCGCTGGATGCAAAAAAGCCTGTGATCCTCTGCGGGGATCTGAATGTGTGCCATCAAGAAATAGATATTAAAAATGCCAAATCCAATCATTTCAGCGCCGGATTTACCGACGAGGAAAGAGAAAAGATGAGCATTCTTTTGGCTTCGGGCTTTAAAGATACTTTCCGCACACTCCACCCGGATGAAATCGCTTATTCTTGGTGGTCTATGATGGGCAGCGCCAGGGAACGAAATGTTGGCTGGCGCTTGGACTATTTTCTTGTATCTGAAAGACTCATGCCCAGCATTAAGGGAGCGTTTATCCTAGCAGAAATCTATGGCAGCGACCATTGCCCAGTGGGGATTGATTTAGCCATCTAATATATGTCTAAATCGGTTGTGTCTGTATCGGTATCTCCCGAATCCGAATCCTGGGTATCGCCAGGATCGGAGGCCGTATCGTCTACAAACATGGTGTAGGGAATGTTCAGAGCCACGTGGGCCACAGCGGAAACGGTGATACCGTCGGCATCGGTAACGGTCAGCAGAAGCTTAAAGGTTTCATCGGTAGAGCCCTTGTACCATTCAAAGGTAAAGGGGCTTCCGGAGGCCAAAGGGGCATCAGCCTCCTTCATGCCGTTTTCAATAACCCGCACCTTGATTTTATAGGGCTCAGTGCCGCCTGAATAGGTGGCCTTGTAGGAAACGGACATGGTAACATTGCCATTGTCCTTTTTCTGGTAGTTGGATATGGAGTAGGATAATTTGCAGGTCAGACCTGTGAGAGGATCAAAGCCCGCATCGTCCTTACCATATTCGGGCGCGCCGCCCCACATGACAAAAGCGTAAAGGTGAGAATCCACGATTCCGGTAACGGGAAGGCTGTTGTATTCTTGAAAGCGTTCCACAGCATCCACGGTAGCATCGTCGAAGGTTTTGCCACTCTGGTATTTTTTGTTGTAGTAGCCCAACTTTTTAAGGGCTTTTTTAAAGGCATCCACGTCCACGGATTTGGTACCCTTTTCCATCTCCTTGATGGAGCCGAAGTCCAAAAGGGTAATGAAGCTGTTCTTCACAAAGCCGGTTTTATCCTTGTAGAGAACCTCCGTCCATTCTTCCCCCACTTCCAAAACGCGGATCATGGTTTTGTTGGGAATGGCGACCACTAGGCCGGATTTATCCTTGGCGGATTTGCGCATGTTCAGGCTGCCCTTTTTTGTTGTCACCTGAGCATATTGATAATCTGAATAAATGGTTTTGGTTTCCTCTTTTTCAGCTTGCTCCGCTACTTCCATTCCATCTGTTTCTTCTGGTTCTTCGGCATAGGCGGCGACTCCCGATAAAAGCATGATGGCGCACAGAACCGCGCAAAAGATTCGTTTTAGCATGTTTCCTCCTGCATCTTTAGGTTTCCGGCAGCCACACGCGCATGGCACTAAGACCACGATTCCCCCAGGTATAGTAAGGGATCAGTGTAATGCGGCAAGGGGTTTGAGCCGGACGCTGTTTGGAATACAACGCCGTGGCAGAGCTTGAAGCGCTGCCCGGCACCTCCATTATAACACATCCACTTAATAAATTACAATTATATGGCAAATTTATTACACTTTCATCCTTTTTCACAAAGAGGTTTAGCACCTCTCCTTGGTTATCGATCCCCTCTGCACAATAGACTATCGGGCCGCGCATAAACGCCACACGGCCACTGTCGGCAGCAATCATAGGATTGGCAAAGACCCGGTAAGGGGCCATATTTAAGGTAAGGGTCACCTGATCACCCTTTTTAAAAGGGCCGGGCAAATAAGCGTACCCATTGTGAGTTTCCGGGGTAATGGCCTGATCGTTTAATGTAAGGGTGGTTTCGCTACTCCAGCCGGGAACGCGAACAGCAAGGGTAATAGCCATATCTTCGCTAAACGTGTAATGAATACCGCCCTCGTAAGGGTATCCCGTTTGAACCTTAATGGCTCCCCCATGGGTCATCAATTCCCCGCCCATAAACAAGTGGGAATATACTGTATCTTCCTTTTCGCCCCAAGCGTAAGCACCAATAGACAAGAGCAGGCGGGATACATTGGGCGGACAGCAGGCGCAACCAAACCAGCCGGGCCTTTGGGGCAGAGAATGCTTAAGGTTCTGGGCTTCCCCAGAGATGCCGGGCACCACTTCCAAGGGGTTAACATAGAAAAACCGTTTGCCGTCCAGCTCCATGCCTGCCAGAACACAGTTGTACAGCGCCCGCTCCATGGCATCGCCATAAACAGAATCTGTTTCCAATTCCAGCATCCGGCGGCCAAAGAAGATCAGCCCAATGGCAGCGCAGGTTTCGGCGTAAGCAGAATCGTTGGGCAGGTGGTAATCTTTTGAAAAAGCTTCGCCCTCGCAAACAGAACCGATGGCCCCTGTCACATACATGCGGCAATCCACAATGTTTTGAAACAGGCGCTTACAAGCGGTAACGAGGGTGCTTTCCCCTGTTTTTTTCGCCAAGTGGGCCATTCCCGTATACAGATATACCGCGCGAACAGCATGACCCACAGCCTTATCCATATCCCGCACCGGCATATGATTCTGGCCATATTCGGTATTTTTGCCGTCCCCACCCCAGTGGCGCCAACCCCTGGCATTGGTTTCCTTTTCGAAATAAGCGCTGTCCACTCCACGCAGGTCTACAAAGCGGGCGCAAAGGGCCAAGTAATCTTCATTGCTGGTGGCCTCATACAAACGCATAAGAGCCAGCTCCACCTCTGGGTGACCCGGGTAACCGGGAGTATCGTTTACAATGAATCTCTTCACCATGTGATCCGCCATGCGGCACATAATATCCAAGAGCTTGCGTTTGCCTGTACATTCATAATAGGCCACCGCCGCTTCGATCATATGGCCGGCGCAATAGAGCTCATGGCATTCATAAAGGTTTGTCCACCTTTGGTCGGGCATTTTAACGGTAAAATAAGTATTAAGGTAACCATCCTTGTGCTGGGCGCGGCCGATCAGATCGATCACCTCATCGCAGCGGACTTCCAAATCCGCATCTGGAGCCAATGCCAGGGAATAGGCCGCTGCTTCCAACCATTTAGCTACGTCGCTGTCTTGGAAGACCATGCCGTAAAACTCACCATCGCAGCAACCCGTTTCAATCACCTGGGCCGCTTGACGAAAGTTTTCAATAGCGTGGCTTTTTTCGATATCCGGTATTTCATCCCTTAAGGCCTTTTCTTGGTAGGGAATGACGCTTTCCTTCACCAATTGCTGATAACGTCCGATAAACCCATCGTTGATTAAAACCCTCTTAAGTAACTCATGCATGCTTATTTGCTCCTTTTAAAAATGAGTACGCCGTTGACAGGCAATGTGACAATACCAGAAACAGGTTTGCCTGTAGAAATATCCCGGCCTCCTTGGCCGATAAACAATTCTTTAGGCACTGCTGACACATTTAACGCGAAAACGAATTCATTTTCCCCATCGCACCGGGAAACCACCTCAACACCTTTCGGTGCGCTAAGCACCGGGGCAATAGCCAGTTCTTCCCGCAGACCCTGGTAAAAATCGTCTAAGAAAGCTTGCTCCATCCTTGCGGCCATGTGGTAAGCCGCACCCTGTCCCAAGGCATGCTTGGTAAGGGCCGGAGTACCCTGGTAGAAATCCTTTCCATAGGTGGCCAAGGTTTCCGTATTCTTTAGGGGGCGGATCAACTCGCAAAGCTGAAAGGCAGAATAGGTTTTGCCGCCGTATACAAGGCTGTTTTCATCCTCCGGGTACAAGGCGTCAATCTCCTGGGCCACAATGCCCAGAGTGCCTCTCAAAGGGCCTGGGAACCCACCCCTGAAGCACAGATCGCTTTCATCTGTATAGCCGGTATAATAGGTGGTAACCAGATGACCACCCTTTTCAACATAGGCATTCAGCCGCTCCCCGCAGCCATCCTTCAGACTGTACAGCATAGGCGCAATCACCAGATCGTAGCCCTCCACCGGCATGGAACCGTCGATGATATCCACCCCGACGCCCTTTGCCCAAAAGGCCTTATAGTGCATAAGCACCGTGCCCACGTAGCCCTTATCGTTAGCGGTAAAGCCCCCTACGGTAATGGGGGTGTTGTGAAGTCCGGCCGTTTCCGTTAAAGCCCAGCGGCACTGCCAATCGAAAAGGAGGGCGACCTTGCTTTTAGGGACAGTACCACGAATATCGTCACATTGGGTGAGCAAGCTCCCCACCTTTTCAACCTCTTTAAAGACACGTGTATGTTCGTTTCCTTCGTGGGAAATGACAGCCCCATGATATTTTTCGCTGGAACCCCGGCTTTGCCTGATCTGAAAATACTGCACGGAATCGGCCCCATGGGCTACAGCCTGCATGGAGGAAAGCATGTGCATACCCGGCCTGCGCAGCTTGGATACCTTTTGCCAGTTGGTAGCGCTGGGGCAAGATTCCATAAGCAAGAAAGGCTTTTGCCGGCCCACACCGCGGATCAAATCGTGAGCAAAGGCCGTATGCCAGGCCACATCTGCGTCCTTTTCGTTGGCCTGCCAAACAGGGTAATTATCCCAGCTGGCAACATCTAGCACTTCCCCTAAACGGAAGTAATCGATGCCCTCGTGAATATACATCAGGTTTGCTGTACAGGGGATATCCGGGGTGATGGTTTTAAGGGGTGCTGTTTCCCAAAGATAGAAATCCCGCACCTGTTCGGTGGTAAAGCGCTTCCAGTCCAGCGCAAGGGCAGAAGTGTGGCCTTCACCTAAGGGACTTGGGGATTCTATCTGATCCCACTTTTCATAGGTATGGCTCCAGAAAGTGGCCCAGTAGGCGGTGTTAAGCCGCTCCAATGTGCCATAGCGGTTTTCAAGGTATACTGAAAAGGCCTTCTGGCACAGGGAGCAATGACAATCCCCGCCGTATTCGTTGCTGATATGCCACATCTTAAGAGCGGGATGCTCTTTATAGCGTTCCGCCAATTTGGTATTGATGATCCGCACTTTCTCTTTATAGGCAACGCTTGTCCAGCAATGATTATGCCGCTCCCCAAAGAGGTTTCTTTCACGTTTTTCATTCACCCGCAAAACTTCCGGGTACTTTTCACTAAGCCACCGAGGTCGTGCTCCCGAAGGGGTAGATAAAATGGCGCTGATGCCGTTTAAATGCAGCAAATCCATGATCTCGTCCAGCCATTCGAAGGTAAAGACTCCTTCCTGGGGCTCCAGTTTTGCCCATGAAAACATGCCGATGGATACCACATTAATATGGGCAAGCTTCATCAGCCGCACATCTTCAGGCCAGATTTCTTCCTTCCAGGGCAGCCATTGCTCCGGGTTATAATCGCCCCCATGGAGCATATGGGGGACGCCGTTTAAAATGGGAGGATAGCGCAGCATAAAAAGCTCTCCTTCTATCAATTGCTAGAGAGTAGGTTCGCTAAAGAACTGCTTACTCCTGCCCGCTTGACAAAAAGTGCCAAGGTGTGTTTTGGGGTAAGCTGCCAAAATCGCTCCTTAAAATGGTTTTTTCTACCCGATCATGTCGGATCATCATGAATTTATCGGCAATCGAAAGGGTATCGGCCAAGTTCATGGCCAGAATAATCACTGCAATATCCTTTCCAATAAAAACATAACACCGCAAAGGAGGAAATGTTATAAAGGTTTTCTTATGCTATAATCTAGATGCTTAAGCAATAAGGAGGCCTCCTATGGAAACCCGTGCTGTTTTAGAAACCATCGAACGACACCTGTCCGCACCCCTTTCCGCCGATTGGTTAGCCAAAGAGGCGGGCTATTCCACTTGGCATTTTTTAAGGATGTTTACGGCGAAAATGCAGATGCCCCTTGGGGAATATATATTGGACCGGCGGCTTAAAACTGTGCTTTATCATATAAGCCAAGGCGAAAAGGCGGTGGATGCGGCGCTTGAATACGGTTTTGATACCTATGCGGGTTTTTACAAGGCATTTGTTCGCACCTATGGCTGTTCACCACGAAAATACCGACAGCTTTACGGCGCGAAGCTGGACAAACCAATCTTAACGGAGGCATTGAAAAGCAATATGACACATTTACAGATTAAAGCCCTTTTGGCAAAGCATTATGCTCTTAATGAGGAACCAACGGTAATAGATATTCCCATTATGAATAGCAGAAAAATATCTGACAGCGCCTGGCATATTGGCGAAAAACACACCCTTAAAAGAAGCAAGAATCCCCGGGTGTTCCAAAAGAACATTCATATTGCCAAGGCCCTTTCAAGTCAAAAGTTGCAAGGAGCCTTACCCATTAAAACCCTTTATGATGAAGACTTCTTTTGCGAAGACGAAACCTTTTTCATGCTGGCAAAAAGGATTCCGGGCCGCCCTTTATACCAGGAAGAATGTTTCGGCTATGCTGAGGGCTACGGTCAAGCCCTCGCTAGGCTTCATAAGGCCTTGCAGGCCTTGGATAAGGTGATCCCCTGCGATGATCGGAATATCTACCAGGAGGTTATAGAGTATGCACTGCCCCGGGCCATGAAGCAAGCAGCCCAATGGCAGATGAAACTACCGGAAAGCTTTTTCCAAGAGCTGCAGGATAGCCTTCCTATCTTGCAAGAAATCCCGGTACAAATCATTCACCGTGACCCAAACCCGGATAATATTCTCTTTGAAAATGGCCACTTTACCGGGTTTGTGGATTTTGATCTTTCCCAAAGAAGCATTCGCCTGTTCGATGTGTGCTACTTAACCACTGGGGTGCTAAGCGAAATTATTCTGGATAATGCAAAGCTGGATAAATGGCTGGCATTTTTTAAAGCTGTATTGCTTTTCTACAATAATGACAACCCCCTTACAGAAAAGGAAAAGCAAGCTGTATTTGAAACGCTGTGCGCCATCGAACTGATCTGCATCGCCTATTTCGGGGAAATCGACACACCGGATATGAAATACCTGGCTCAGATCAACCGCCAGATGTTTGAATTTATCGTAGCCAACCGGGCATTCATCGAAAACATCTTTTAACAGCAAAAGGCATACCCTTCTTGAAGGAGGGATGCCCTTTGTTTTATTGCAGGGAGCGGGTGCTGCCGCTTTTAATCATATTAAATCTATGCTTTGCTCTGCTTTTGCTGCCACCATACGCCTTGAACGCGGATATCAGTGTAAGCGAGCCCCAGCAAAAGCAAATACCGATTTTAATGTACCACGATAT
This sequence comes from Eubacteriales bacterium, assembly GCA_031556065.1. Classification (GTDB taxonomy): domain Bacteria; phylum Bacillota; class Clostridia; order Christensenellales; family Aristaeellaceae; genus JAVBTR01. Next base: position 84,947 of record JAVBTR010000002.1, read on the forward strand.
ATTAAAAAGCCCGCCGAAGCAGCACCCTTATGTGGTGTCCCCTACCCAATTGGAACAGGACTTAATGTATCTGCGCAATAATGGCTATGTGGCTGTGACGGTTTACGATCTGGTGGCCTTCGTCTATGAAGGGGCAGAACTCCCCGAAAAGCCTATTCTGATCACCTTTGACGATGGGTATTTCAACAACGTTTATTACGCTCAACCCTTGCTTGAAAAATACGGCATGAAAGCCACCATGTTCGTGGTAGGCGCTTACTGCGATCAGGCTGTTTTAGAAGGGGAAGAAAACCCCAATTATTCCTATGTGATGTGGGAGCGAATCGCCACTATGCAGGCATCCGGCCTATGGGATATCCAAAGCCATACCTTTAACATGCACGACATCCACGGAAAGCGTATGGGTGTTCAAAGAAAAACCGGGCAAACCGATGCCCAGTATATAGAAGCTCTTTATGACGATTTTTCGAATATCACCAACAAAATAGAAGGAACCCTGGGCCGCTCTCCCATTGCCTTTGCCTATCCATATGGCGCCATGGACGAAAATGCCGATCGGGTTTTAAAAGAACTTGGCTACCGGGTGACAGTGTGTTCCAACACGGGGATTTCTACCCTCACCCCAGGCGACCCGAATTGCCTGTTCCGGCTTTGCCGCCTGGCACGGCTGAACACAAGAGGCGCTGCTTCTCTTTTAAAATAGACCGTGTTCTTGTCTTTACGCGCTGTGCCCGCTTGCGGGGACTGTTAGTAATATAAAAACGCCTTAGTTATCTCCATGAATTTTGCCCAGAGCTGCCCGCATGGCCGCCTGAACGCTGGCATCCTTTTCCTGCTCCATTTGATGTTCAATGTGGCCCCTTGCACGGGCCTGCCCCATCTGCGCCATGGCCGTAGCCGCTGCAGCGCGGACAGCGGGCTCTCCATCCCGCAAAAGAGACACCAGCATGTTATAGCAAGAGTCTCCGCCTACTTTCCCCATGCCGTCGATAGCCTTCAGGCGAACTTCCTTGTTTTTATCGTTGCCCAGGGCTACCAGAGCCTCTGCCTTTTGATGGGCTACCAGCTTATCAATTTTTTCCAGTTTGTTTCCGAACATTGGTACACGCCTCCTTAATCAATAAGGTAAGCTTATGCCCGGAAAATGAACTCAGCATGAAATTCCCCAAAAGAAAAAAGGGTTCCGCAAATCATCCTTCACGTTTCATTCTTCTCCTTTATCTGTTCCAAGGCGTTTTTGAGCAACGCTGGGAATGGTACTCCGGCCAAAGCCAGGTTTTCCAAGATGGACAACCCTTCGTTGGCCAGGTAGAACCAAATAACAGCGGAACGAAATACCTGTTGATCGGTACCCAGTACCCGATCCAGAAGAGCCGCCACTAAAACCACTAAAAGCATCAGTCCCTTTTTCGCAATACCGGCAGCACCAATTTTACTGTCCAGCCCGCCATTTTGCGTTTTCTGGCTTTTACCTATCCAAGCGACTATCAGGCCGCTTACATAGTCGATAACCATAAAAGCAAGCAATACAAAAAGCAGCGTATCCCAACCTCCAAACCACCCTGCAATAGCGCCTCCAACTGCCGCCGCGATTTTAATAACCTTATCCCATAACTGTTCCATTTTACACTCTCCCTTTTCATATCATACGCCATGGCGGTTGAAAAGGTTTGTGCAAAAAAATGCTTCCTTATCTTCTGTATGTGGGAAAATGTCCCGCTTATTCGAAACGAAGCAAAAGAAACAGCGCACAAGCCATTTAACTTGTGCGCTGCTGTTACTTTGGATATTCAGGGATCATGTCACCTAACCTGTGTCAAGAAGCTCTTCGCTTTCTTGAACTGTTTATAGATTCCCAAATCCCCTATGTTGGATTATTTGCTCTTTTCTGCCAAGAAAGCAGCCAGCTGGGTGTTAGCTTCGTCCACGAACTTCTGCATGCCGGCAGCTTCCAGCTTGGCCAGGAATTCGGGCAATTTTTCAGCGGGATCGATGGAGCCGCAGCTCAGAGCCAGAGCGTATTCAACGCCAACGTTGGCCAGAGCGGTGGTTTCGTTTTCAACGTCTTCCTTGTTGAAAGCCCAGCCCAGTACGGGGATGGAGGAAGCAGCACCGTAGTATGCTTTGAAATCGTCCCAATAGGTTGCGCCTTCGCCCTTCTGGGGGGGCAGGAGGGTGATGTTACCCATACCATTGCGCCAGGGGGAATAGGTGGAGCGGGCTTCATCGTTGAACACGACCATGCCGTCTTCCAATTCGTAGTGGATGCCTTCTACGCCATAGTTCAAGAGGGTCATCACAACGGGATCAGAGTTGAGCAGGCTCAGGAACTTCATGGATTCAACAGGATGCTTGGAAGCGGAATTGATAGCAACCAAGGCGCCCTGGGAAGAGGTGGTGTCCACATAAGCGGGGCTGGTGGGAACGAATTCTACATGAATGCCGCGCAGAGCAGAAGCTTCAACTTCATAACCCATGGCGTAGGACTGGGTGCCGATGAGGTAGTTGCCTTCACGCTGGGTGGCATCACGGAAATCGTTAGCAACGTCAGCAATGGCGCAGGTGGGATCGATGTAGCCAGCTACGTAGTATTCACGAACCTGGTTCACGAACTTTTCGTATTCAGGGGTAGCAAACTTGTTCAAAAGAACGTTGCCATAAGCGCCTTCAGAGGCAGGATCTTCGGGGTTGATGTAGTAGCTGAGGAGGTTGGGGTCAGCGCAATCGCCAGTCACGATGATGCTGTTGGTAACCATGCGTTCCAACACAGCGCCTTCGATCAAAAGCGGGTAGAAGCTGGCGCCCTTCACTTCCTTGGCCTTGGCTAAAATATCGCCAAAGGAGTAGAAGTCGCGGCTCTCGATATCAGCCAGTGTGTAGCCCAGTTCTTCCAGCAAGGTTACGTTGATATCCCAGCAGTTCTGGGTAGCGCAATCCTTGTAGCCAGGAACAGCATAGATGCCGATGCCTTCGGAACCTTCAACGGTAGCGCCGCCAAGCAGCACAGCGGGAATGCTCGCAAGCAGGTCCGGTGCATATTGGGCGATCAGATCGTTTTCGGGATCATTCAAGCGAACAAAAGCGCCCTTCTTAGCGAAGGTCATGTAATCGTTGGTGGTCCAGGAGCAGGTGAAGACCATATCCACGGTATCGTCACCGGAGTTCAGCGCCATAACGGCACGCTCGTTGAAATCGCCCCAGGTGCCCCAAATGGGCTGTACCTTGATGTTGGCTTTTTCTACCAGGTATGCGTTCAGCTTTTCCAGAACAGCCACATCGTCGGACACGGTGCTGCCGTCGAACATGATGGAAACCGTAACGGGTTCATCGGCAAAAGCCACGGATGCCAAAGACATAACCATGATGATCGCCAGAAGCAGGGATAGGAATTTCTTCATTGTTGTTACCTCCAATAATTATTTATGTAAGCGGCTGATATCGGCATCAACCGTTCTTACCCTTTAACAGAGCCAACCGTCAAGCCGGCTACAACATACCGTTGGAAGAAGGGGTAAGCGCAGGCGATGGGCACTACAATAAACACCACCAGTGCCATGCGCAGGGTTTGAGAAGGCAGGTTCGCTGTCATCTTGGCAGCTTCAACGCCGATCATGGCGCTGTTCTTGGCCAAGAACGAAGCGTTGCGCTGTATCTTCATAAGCAGGTACTGAAGCGGAATCAGCTTTTCGTTGGTGCTGATGTAAAGCAGCGCCAGGAACCAATCGTTCCAATAAGCCAAGGCCGTTAACAGTGCAACCGTTGCAATACCGGGCTTTACGATGGGAAGAATAATGCTTATCAGCGTGCGGTATTCGCCGGAACCGTCGATGTGGGCTGCCTCGATCAGATCGTAGGGCACAGAGGTTTGGAAAAACGTACGCATAATGATAATGTTAAAGGGACTTACCAGCATGGGTACAATCATAGATGCGTAGTTATTGGACAGTCCTAAAACGGTTTTGCAGATGATGTAGGTGGGAATCAACCCGCCGCCAAAGATCATGGTGAAAAAACTGATGAAGTTGAAAAAGCCTCTGTATTTATAGTCTTTGCGGAACAGGGGGTAGGCATACATAACGCACATCACCACGCTGATAATCGTGCCCAGAATGGTAATGTAAAAGGAATTGAAGTAGCTGCGCCATAGCTGATCGCCCATTTTAAGTACGTAGGTATAGGCATCCACTCCCCAGGTTTGGGGTATGAAGGAGTAACCAATTTGACGGATACTCTCCTCAGAAGAAAAGGAAATAATCACCACAAAGATAAAAGGTACGATACAGATAAGCGAGACTAAAATCAGTATCACATGGAAGGAAAGCTCTGCCGGAAGACTCAGGGCATTTAGGCGGTTTACCTTGCCTTCCCGTTTTATATCGTTGGCTTGAATGTTGCTCATATTCGCCCCTCCCGTTAAAACAAGCTGGATTCTGAATCAACCTTGCGGACGATGGCGTTCGCAGTGATGATGCAGACGAGCCCAACCGCATTTTGCAGGAACCCTGCGGCGGAGTTTTTGCCGACGTTGCCCGTGTTGATATACGAGGTGTAAACGTAAGTATCGATTACCAATGTGGCAGGGCGCAAGGGCCCAGAGTTAAGAGGTACGTTGAAGAATAGACCAAAGTCCGCGTTGAAGATTTTGCCTACGTTCATAATGAACAGGATAATAATCATGGAACGGATGCTTGGAATGGTAATGTTTTTAATCTGCTGCCATTTGCTGGCCCCATCCACTGCAGCAGCTTCATACAGCGACGTATCGATGCCGGTAATGGCTGCCAGATAAAGCACAGCGGAATAACCAGCGTACTTCCATTGGTTGGCGATGGTAAGAATAACTGGCCAGTAGGTAGGATCGTTATACCAGTCCATCACCTTTCCGCCCATGCTCTTTTGCAAGTGAACCAGCATGCCGCTGGTGGGATCTAGGAAAGCCAGTACAAAGTAGCTGGCTACAACCCAGCTAAGGAAGTAGGGGAAGAACATCAGGGTTTGGTAAGTCTTAGCCAGAAATTTGGTACGTAATTCCGAAAGCATAATTGCCAGAGAAACAGAAACCACAATGCCAAGCACAATCCAGAACGCATTATACAGCAATGTGTTACGAACCATGACAATCGTATCCGGTGAAAAGAACAAAAACTTAAAATTCTCAAAGCCAACCCATTTTGAATGCATCAGGTTATTCCAAAAGGTGTTTGCCTTGGTATATATTTTGTAATCTTTAAAAGCCAAGACAATACCAAACATAGGTAAATAGCGCAACAGCAGGTACCAGATGGCACCAGGGGCTACCATGGAAGTTAACGCAGCGGTTTTTTTCCAGTTGTTAATCCCGCCGTGCTTCGTTTTCTTCCGTGGTTTGGATTGAGCGCTCAGCATAAAAAGCCTCCTTCTATCGGGGTGACTCCAATGGTGCATTATTGCTAAATGAACTGTCTTTATTGTAAATTAGTTTGTGCATGTTGTCATGGTTTGTGGTTGCGTTCTCTTGTTTATTCTTGTTTGGTTGTGTTGGCCACACAACAAGACAACTTATACGCCTGTCTATGCAAAAACACATAAGATAAGTGAATTTCTTCTTTATCCGCTTTATAATACAACTTATTTGTCTTCAGTTGTAAGGAGTTGTTCTTGCGGCCCATACCATAAGAAGCGCTGGTATCATTTGTTCGAACAAACGAAACCAGCGCCCTATTAATCAGCCATTATCCACCCCTGTTAAAAACTTGCTTTGCATATAGCCATATCTGCCGTTGTACTTAATGCCTGTCCAGTCGGTACTATTGTCGCCTGTAAGGACCACCGCAGTGCCCACGGGAATTTGCCACCAAAGCCTGCAAGTGATGGATGGCTCAGCCCGCATCTTAACCGGCTTGCCGTTGGATGCATAAACCGTAGCATTGGGGCCGGAAACAGGCTCCGCAGCTTTAACAGACACCACCAGAGTTCCATCGTAGGGTATGGCATCCAACAAGCCAGACCAGCTCCACCCAGCTTTGGTCAGCGCCGTAACAGCTCTGTTCTGATAGCTTTCATCTGTTTCCCCTGTTTTGCGGGTACAGATAATATCTTGCCGGGCTTTGGGCGTGGTGGCGTGAATCACTGTTAAAGGCTCAAGGCTTGTAATCAGCCCGATATGATAATAATCATATGGCAAGGCCGCGCTGTAATACGCTCCGCCAGGCTTATAGATACCGCTCATTTTACTTATATCGCTTCTGGCTTTAAATACCACTGCCGCTAATTTCACTTGGTTCCAACTGAAAACCATGGCCTGGCCGTGGCAGTACATTCTTATAATCCGGTTGGAACCATGATAGATGGCCGCGCTTTGCATTTTGTAGCCCCTCACAAAGGCACCAGAGCAATCGATGCCATTTTTATCGTTGCTGCCCGGAGATTGATAGGGCCAGCCGATCATTTGGCCGAAGGCTTGAATTAGTTGATCTCGATCTAACAAAATCGTTCACCTCCTCATTCATCATATTACGTTTTACCTTTAACGTTGTGATACAAGGGCCAGATTTAAGTATTTTATTAGGTGAGCAAATTGCCCATTGTATACAGCGCGCTAATATGTTAAAATTCATTAAACACATAACCGTTTCACAACTTTACCTTCCAGGCTGTCAGCTTGGCCTTTTTTACATTTTGTTTGTTATAATCTGGTAAAACATTGTCTTATAATATACGAAAGAGGTGGCAGCAATGGCAAAAACACATTTAAGAAAAACACGGAGCTTGGCAATACTGGTGGTAGCCGCGCTAATCTTGTTTTCAAGCGCGCTGGCCTTGGCGGAAACGCCGGGCTCGTTTACTTGGGAATTCAGCGGATATTACTTCGCCAATGCCTTTTTTGAAGAGCAGGTGAAGGATGAAGCCCAAGGCCTTGAAGACGCGGCACTTGTGTATGTCACGCTGATGGCCGAAACCCCCGACGAAGATGGCTGGCCCTTTTCCCTTTCCAAAACCAGCTTTAAATTAATGACCCCCTGTGGCGAATTGCATACCTATGACACCATATATGTTTGGGATGAAATGCTTCTGTTCATTTACGCCATTCCGGATACTACCTTCACTTCCACCCAAGGGTTCAAGATGATCGTACAACCCTCAAAGGAAATTGAGCCTCTTGAAATCGATCTTGACAACGTATTTCTCTCTTTGGAAGAAATGCCGCAAGATATAACGGAAGATATAACAGAAGAACTGATAGAAGACATATTGGATGAGGCGGAGGCAAACGACCCCGTCAGCGATATCACCGTGCAAGAGGATTTGCCTGTTCAAGAGCCCTCTATTGAACCTGACGAGGAAACAGCTCCCACAACTCAAGGGGAGGATACTCTTATCTCCACATTGCTTGAAGCCTGCGTCGTTGGCGCGGAAAAAAAGCCTTGGGAATCCGCGATTTACGCCGCTGGAGCGGAAGATGCTGCTTATAATGAAGAAACTGTCACGTTCAAATTGCGCAGCTTTAACCCCCAGATTAAATCCGTGGAAGATGATGAGGACGCGTTTATCCACATGCTCGAAAACACCCAGGCCTACGATCTGGAAGTGACGCTGACTTTAAATGAAGCTGGCGACGGCTTCACCGACAAGAGTGTTAAGGCCATGAAGACCGCTGTCACCAAGGCGGCCACCGCCAGCGAAGCGGCCTATGATAACAAGCGGTTCCTATCCGGACTCACAAGCTACCTCTTCCCGGCACCGCTGAAAACCGTTACCAAGGCCGAGGAAGTGCTTAAAGATAACGGCACCTTCCACCGCTGGCTGGGCATAGATTCTCAGCCCATGGAAGGGGATTACTCGGATTGGGCACCCTTCTTCTATGGCATTACAACTACAACCCTGTCCACCAAGGCCGGACCAAACAACTTAACCGTTAAATGTACAGGCATCAATCCCGAAACCCTTCTTAAAACCGCCAGTAAAAATACCCTTGCCTATTATTCCGCCATCGCCTTTGCCAACGCCACGGATTCCGATGAGATCAGCGAGAAGCTGCTGGAAGAATTGGCGGATACGGCCATCACCATGCGCAAAAAAGGAACAGAAAAGCTGGCTATTCCCGTTACCATCGATGGCTTATTTAAGGGGCAAGTGGGCAGTGAATACTACGATTACATTACCCTCTACGATTACTCAAGCGTCCTGTGGGATTTGGAAGACGTGATCCGCGATCTGCCCGATTATCCCGCCATAGCATTCCCTAAAACGGGCCGATTAAGCGGCTCTACCTCCGGTACAAAGGTCATTATTAAAGCGCCCAAGGGCGACGACGCATACTATATCCAGCTTCGCAAGTATTCAAACGATGCGTTCGCAGTATCCGCCTTCATCGCCGCGGGTAAATCTTGCAATATTCGTGTGCCCCAGGGAGATTATTATTTTCTGATCGCCTCGGGCACAAGCTGGTATGGGGAAACCGCTATGTTCGGCAACTATGGTTCTTACAGCCGGACAGAGCTATTTGAAGTCTATTCCAGCAAATACTACCACACCATTACCCTCAGGGTCAGTGAAGGCGGCAATATGTCACAGTGGAATAGCGATCCCAGCGATTTCGCCCACTAACACGTTGGCGCACTGCTCAATAAAAAAGCCTAGCGAAAGCTAGGCTTTTTTATACATTATTAGAAGTAAAATTTAAATAAATGGGAGGAATCCCAGGGTACGAAGCGAATCACATTTTAATAACATATACAAATGAGGAGACGGATAAGTTGCAGCATTTTTTAAAAGCATTTATAGCGTTAGCGCTTATTTTTACCATGGGCTTTGGTTCAGCAATGGCGCAGGATGATGTTTTTCCCTACAATCGAGAAGGCTTCGTTGACGAAGGCGAGTATGTTTACGAAAACGATGAAGAAGGCGTTTGGCGTTATGTAAGCCCAACGCTACGGATTGAAATCCTCCGGCATCACGATGAAGCCAACAAGCTGGTCTGGCATGAGGCGGAAATCTTTTCCAAAGAACCTGAACGCTTTAAAATGATTCCTAAGGATATTACACGCCGCTGGAAAAAGCTGGACTATGTGCCTATTATTGCCAAGGAAAATGGCGTTGTTTTCGCCCTTAACAGCGATTTTGCCCACCTGCGTATGGAAGGAAAACGCACCCCCGGCATTATTGTGCGGGATGGACAAATCGTGGTAGAAAAAACCCGCAACAGAAAAAGTACCGTCTTTCCCAATCTAGATTTATTGGCATTGTTTGAAGATGGGGATATGAAGGTATTCGAGTTCGATGAAATAACAGGTCAAGAGCTCATAGATATGGGCGCTGTGGATGTGCTGGCCTTTGGTCCCAACCTGGTGCGTGACGGCGAGGTGAATACGGAGGATGTGAAAAAGTATGGCATCTACAGGGAGCCCCGTACCGCCATCGGCATGTATGAAAAAGGCCACTACCTTGCCATTATGGTGGAGGGCCGTACAAAGCGCAGCAAAGGCATCAACCTTGAAAACCTGGCTGCTCTGTTTAGGGAACATGGCTGCTCCCTGGCCTTTAACCTGGACGGAGGCCAATCCGCCACCATGGTCTTTATGGGCAAGCAAATTATTCAGGCTGGTGATGGCCAGAATGCCAAAGCACGCTCCACAGCGGAAATTTTCGCCATTGGCTACACGAAAAGCGTAACACAACCATAGGCACTTTCTGCTTCGCCTATACAGTTTTCTTTAGCTTCCCCAATTACACCCACCCTACCCATTCCCCTGATTGGGACCATATTCTTCCAGAATCTCCCCCGTAACGGAATCAAGGCATACAGTATACCGGCCTGTTCTGTCGGGCTTTTCAAAGGATATTTGCCATTGACAGCTGGTATTGCCGTTGCAAAAGAAGAAGACGTTCACTTGATGCTGTTGAATTTGGGCATCTGTGAGACAGTAATTGCTTTTCAGCCAATCAAGGGCCAGACGCTGAGCCTCTTCCTTTGGGATATCCTTATCCGCAGGCAGGCTGTTATAGGGACCTTCTACACCCGCTGCCTTCAATAGCAGATCATACTGGGCACGCTCCTGAAGGGACCAGTTCTCCTTATCCCCTTTCTGTGCGTAAATATCGGAGAAATAATCTTCTGCCTTTTCCAGTGCCTTAATCTGTTCCTGGCTTTGCTGCAGCTCTTCTTGTAAAAGCGCTTCGCCGTTTAACCAGGCATCGCTGACGGAAGCCATGGCCCGCTTGGGATCGATTTCGATGCTGTATCCCCCTATATCGCTTAAATAGACAATAGACCAAACCGGCTTGCCTTTAAACCCAGGCACAAAGCTCACAGTGCGGGCAAGCCCTTCCGGGGAAATGCCGTAGTAGGTATTCAGCGCCTCTTGGGCTAACTGCAGGGCCTGCTCCATGGAGATATCCTCTGGATCGGGCAGCATATCGCCAGCCCCCCAAGAGACCCGACAGGCTTCAAACTTTTCACGCAAGGCCGCTCGCTGGGCAATGGTTAGTTTTTCCCATGGGCCCAGGTTATCCTTCACCAATTGCAGCAGCACGTTTTCTCCGAACTTCCATATAGCCTCTGGATCCTCGCCGCCGATGGCCAGGCCGTGGGCTCCCACCATGGCGGCCAGGGTTTCCTTATCGTTATCCGTCCAGGCGGAAAGGAACGCGGTTTCCTGTTCCAATAAAGCGATTTCGTCCAGAACAGCGTAAACCGCTGCCTCCATGGCGAACCCGCTGGCACAGAAGAAGCATAAAAGCAGCGCTGCCAGAATAGCCATTGTTTTTCTAAACAAAAGAATCACTCCCTTCAATTGAATAACGGAAAATGGAAGTGCTTTTTCCCCTGCGATTTGCTTTCATTTCCTTAAACCAAAGGAAACCCATTGACAGAAGCAGCAAAATAATCATACAATCACTGTTATACATAGCTCTATATGAAACGAGGATTGCCCATGCTTAAAAACAACAAGCTGTTCAAGCTTTTAAACTGCTTGACTATGGCGCAAAAGCTTATATTGATTTTCCTTGTGTGTGTGCTTTTGCCTCTTGTGACCCAGCACCTTGTTTATTTTGGTGATATCGAAAATAACATACAAAAAGAATTGCAGGTGCGGCTGGAAACGTCCCTTGCCCAGCGGGCCAGTTCCATGAACGGGATCTTTTCCGCCGTTTCCGCGCTGACTTTGCGCTACGCCACCGACGAAGCCCTTTATGCCACGCTGGATAGAGAATATCAAACTGAACTGGATTATCTGATCGCCTACCAAGAATTTTTAAAGCCTGCCCTGCAGTTGGATCCCACTTACCGGCAGGTAGGCAGCATTATCGTGTATACCAATAACCAAAGCGTGTTTTCAGGGGCCACCGTGCGTGTAGTAGCGCAATTGGAGCCGAACCTAAGCGAAAACCTGGTCGACTTAAGCTGGGAACCTTTTTCCAAGGTCAACAGCAATATCGTTCTGCGCGTCGCCCAGGTAGTCGCTTCCACCACCGCCATGTCCGACCGGACCATCAGCCTCATGCGCACGCTGAACCATTACCCCCAGCATTCAAAATACCAAAAAATGTTGAGGATCGACTTAAACATGGATGAGGTTAGCGCCATTCTTTCCAACCGAGAACTGATGAGCAATATGCTGCTGGTAGATCAGTACGACAGGGTTCTGGCAGCCAGCACGGGTTACGCTACCACCGGCCCTTTCCCCCACTTTTCGCAGGCCTCCCTGGGCACCAACGATATCGCTCTGACAGCACCCTTAAAGGATGTGCCCTCCCTTAAGCTGGTGGGTATCTTTAACGGCAGCCTTTTTGAAGACGCCATGCAGGCTGCCCGCACCCGTACCCTGCTCATTACCAGCAGTATGCTGCTGGTGGCCATTATCGCCATTGCCATTATCGCCAGGTCTATTACCATACGCCTAAAAATCATGACAGAGCAGGCCAACGAAATCGCCAAGGGAAATTTTTCCATTATCGACGAAAATGCCTTGGGCACTGATGAAATCGCCCTGCTTGCCAAATCCTCCAACCGCATGGCGGAAGATTTGCAAGAAAGCATTGAGCGGGAATATGACGCCCGCCTCCGGCAGACCCGCCTTGTAAAGGAACAAACCCAGGCCAAGCTCCAGGCCCTGCAAAGCCAGGTAGACCCTCACTTTATGTTTAACGCTTTGGAGAGCATCCGCCTAAAAGCCATGCTCAAATCAGAAAACGAAACCGCCCAGATGATCAAATACATGTCCCGCATGTTCAGACACCTAATCGATTGGGAGGAAGACATTATTCTTTTAAAGGACGATCTGAAATTCTTAAAAGAATACCTGGCCATCCAGCAATACCGCTACGATGACGACTTCGCCTATTCCCTTACTGTGGCCGACGAGGCTATGGATTGCTATCTGCCTAAGCTGCTTATTCAACCCATTGTCGAAAACGCCTGCGTTCATGGGGTGGAGGCCGCTACCGGTCGCAGGGAAGTGCACTTGAATATCGCCATCTCGGGAGACATGTTGCTTATCTTGATTAATGACAATGGCACGGGCATCGAAGAAAAGCAGCTTCAGGCCCTAAAAAACATGCTGGCAGGGGGCGAGAAGCTCAAAGGCTCTGTGGGGCTTTACAATGTTTGCCAGCGGCTTCAACTGTATTATGGCGATGGGTATGTGTTCGACGTTTCCAGCCGTTTAGGTACTGGAACAGCCTTTTACCTAACCATTCCCTTCCGGTGTGAAAGGAGCGCGTTCGATGTATCGGATTCTGATCGTGGATGACGAAAAAACCATACGTGAAACCCTGCCCAAGGTCATTCCCTGGCAGGAGCATGGTTTTATGGTTGCAGGCACAGCGCAAAATGGCGTCGAAGCTTTGGATTTTGTGAAAAACAATCCTGTGGAGCTGATCCTTTTGGATGTGCGCATGCCCTTAATGGATGGCATCGCCTTTTTGAAGGCCTTTCGGGAGGAAGCCCAAATGAATACCCAGGTGATCATGCTTTCCGGCTATTCGGATTTCTCCTACGCCAGGGATGCCATGCGCTATGGGGTACAGGCGTATTTGACAAAGCCCATCGACGAGGAGGAACTCTACCAAGTGCTTGAATCCGTCCGGGGCAAGCTGGCTGTGGACGATAGAAGCAAAACGCTTATAAAACTGCAAAGAGATGTGGAAATACTGCGCACCGCCCTGGATGGCGCACCCTTGGATCCAACGCTCTTTGAAGACTATTTTCTTTTAACCGCCATTATGATGCCCTACTCCCACAACGCCGATGAATCCGCCTCCAGCGGCGTTATGCGCAGCATTATGGCTCAGCTGCTTTTAGACCATGGCATGGGCCTTGTGTGGATTCGCGGCTATGCCAATTTATACCTCATCCGCAAAAGCGTCATGGCACAATACGAAGACAGGCAAGCCTTTGCTTCAGCCATCCTTCATGGGTTTATGGCCCAGAAGGTAGACTGTGCGGTGCTGTTCGATTTAGAAGCCCTTCTTGAACCAGCCTTTGCACCTGCCTATAAAGACCATCTGCATTTAATGGAAACCACTCTATTTTACGATGCGCGGCACGACGTTAATTACGATCCCGGCACCCAAACCCAAACCGAGCAATTTCAATGGGATTACGTTGCTCTGAAGGAAGCGCTAAACCAAAAAGAAGAGGCTCATTGGCAACAATGGTTTGCTAATCTGATTAAAGCCATGCGTCTAAACCGGGTGGCCTACAGCCTTTTGCAGGAGATTAGCAACCGGCTTTACTACACTGCCTTCGACGCCCTGAAACTAGGCTCGGAAGCTTCCCCCTTGCCCCGAACCGTTTTGCGGGAAGAACCTTATTTTCTGCGCAGCACCATGTGGGAGAACCGCATGGGAGAAATGCTGTCTCTTACCCACCGGGACCTTTTGCTCAAACGGGAAATGCAGGGCATGGGCATTACGGGGGATATTGTCACCTATATCCGTCAAAGGTATATGGAGCCTCTGACCATCAAGCAGGTAGCGGAAAAGTTTTTTCTGAACCCTGTTTATCTGGGCCAGGTTTTCCGCAAATCCACCGGGCTTTCCTTCAAGCAGTATCTGAACGATATCCGCATCAACGCTGCCAAGGAGCTTCTCATCGAAACTGACCTTAAAATCTACGAGGTGGCCCAACGAGTAGGCTACCCGGAAAGCAAGTATTTCATAGTCAAGTTTGAAGAATCCCTGGGAATCAGTCCCAGCGAGTTTCGCAAGAAAGTTTGAAATCGCACCAACCCTTGGTGCCGCTTATATGCCTGTATCAAGGCCCGCTTTGCCGTCTCCATGCAGGCAGATTACAGTGGGCTTTGCCTACACCCGGTTAAGAGATTTTATTCCTTAACAATCCCCCATTTTTCCATTTCCTATTTTTTTCGGAACAAAACCTATACTTTTCAGGGTGCTTTTTTATGTGTTTTTTACTATACTTACATTATCAAAAATCCACACAAAAAGGAGGCCCCCATTCATGAAGCACCTCAAAAAAGGTTCCGTGCTGCTCCTGGTTCTTGCTATGCTGCTGGGCATGATGAGCTTTGGCTCTGCCGAAGTCGCCCTCACTGGTATGGCGGATGCCAACGACCCCATCACCTTCGACGTCTTCATCCGTGACCCTTCCGTCGCCCCCGCCAAGGATAATCCCGTGATCAAAAAGATCCAGGAATTATCCGGTGTGACCATCAACTTCGAATTTCTCGTAGGCGATCTGGCCCAGAAGCAAGGCGTTATGCTGGCTGGCGAAGATTACCCCGACGCTCTCTTCGCGGAAGCCGCCAAGTTCATCGATGCCGGCGCTTTCATTCCGCTGGAAGATTACCTCACCAGCGGCCAATACCCCAATCTGCAAAAGCATTATGCCAAAGTGCTTGAAAGCATGAAGGCCGAAGACGGCCACATCTATGTTCTGGAGCTGTACGACGTGGTGCAAATTCCCGAACAGATCATGGAAGACACTGGCGTTGGCTTCTTCATTCAGAAAGCCGTTTTGGAAGATGCCGGCTACGCGATTCCTAAAACCATCGACGAATACTTCGCCCTGATCGAAGCCTACCAGGCCAAGTACCCGGAGATCGACGGTGTGAAGACCATCGGTTTCGAAGTGCTCTGCGACGGCTGGCGTGATTTCTGCCTGCGCAACCCTGCCCAGCATCTGATGGGCACCGGCAATGAAGGCGACGTGTATGTGGATCAGGCTACCTTGACAGCCTCCCTCTACCAGATTTCCGACTCCGCTAAGGTTTACTACAAAAAGCTCAACGAAGAATACCACAAGGGTATCATCGAAGCTGAAACCTTTACCCAGAGTTACGACCAGTACCTATCCCGCATGTCCACTGGCGCGGTGCTTGGCATGTTCGACCAGGCTTGGAACTTCAACCAGGCTGTGGACGTACTGAAGACCGACGGCAAAGACAACCGCACCTACGTAGCCGTGCCGATCGCCAATGAAGGCGTCCGCGACAGCTACTTAGACGGCAAAGACCCCGAAGCCATGACCGTTACCGGTATCAATGGTATCGGCATCACCAAGAACTGCAAGAACCCCGAACGGCTTCTCGCGTTCTACGATTGGCTCCTGAGCGAAGACGTACAGCGCTATTTGATCTGGGGCGAAGAAGGAACCGATTTCGTTATTGAAAACGATCGTCTTATCTTGACCTCCGAACGCCGCCAGCTGTGGAAAGATACCGCCAAGAAACGGGATCTCACCGGCCATACACTTTGGAACTACTCCCCTAAACTCCAGGGCTTAGCTGAAGACGGCAACGCTTACGATCCTGGCAATCAACCCGAAGAATTCAAAGCAGGCTTGAGCGAATACAACCAGACCTTCTTAAGCGCTTATGGCTTTGACTACTATGCACAGCTCCTGTCCGAACCCGAAGTTCGTCCGGCATACTACCCCGTATGGGGCTTCACCATCGAAGATGGCTCTGCTGCCAGCGTTGCCTCCACCAAGATGGTTGAAACCTGCCGCAAATACATGCCCCGCTTGGTTCTTTGCGATGAGGCCGATTACGAAACCTTATGGAACGAATTCGTAGCCGAAATCGAAAAGGGCAACCCCCAGCCCTATCTGGAAGAAGTTAACCGCCAGATCGCGCTGAAGATGGGTAAGTAACCTTATCTTATAACGGGGAACCCTTCCTCTTGGAGGGTTCCCCATTTCATTATAAAGGAGTTGGCCAGTTTGGCGCAATTGCAAGTAAAAGGTAACGCTTTAACTAAGCGCAAAACCACCTGGAAAAAATACAAGGCCCAAAAGGCGCTCTTCATCATGAGCATTCCCTTTGTGATCTATACCTTTATTTTTTCATACCTGCCCCTGGGCGGCTGGATCATGGCCTTTGAAAACTTCAAACCTGCCAAAGGTTATTTCGGTTCCACCTTTGTAGGTCTGGATCAGTTCAAGTTTCTTTTTGCCGAAGAAGCCTTTTGGCGGGCTATGCGCAATACTCTGGCTATGAGCCTTATGAACCTAATCCTGGGTCTGATATTCGCTATTGTTTTCGCCCTGCTATTAAACGAAATCCGCTCCACCGGGTTTAAAAAGGTTACCCAGACCATTTCTTACCTGCCTCACTTTTTAAGCTGGGTCATCGTTTGCTCCCTTATTTCCAACATGCTTTCCTCCTCCGATGGTATGCTCAATAACATCCTTATGGCCTTAGGTGTTATTGAAAAGCCTGTTCTATGGCTTGGAGAAGAGAAATACTTCTGGTGGGTTGTGGCCTTTTCCAATGTATGGAAGGAAATGGGTTGGAACTCCATTATCTACATTGCCGCTATGGCTGGGGTGGATCAGGCGCTGTATGAATCCGCAGCCATCGACGGGGCCAATCGCTACCGCAAAATGTGGCATATTACCCTGCCTGGCATCCGCTCTACCATTATCGTAATCTTGATTATGAACATGGGTTGGATCTTAAACGCGGGCTTTGAAGTGCAATACCTTTTAGGCCGTGGCTTGGTTATGAATGTTTCGGAGACAATCGATATCTTCGTTTTGAAATACGGTATCAACATCGGCAACTATTCCCTGGCAACCGCCGCAGGCATATTCAAATCTGTTATTTCCATCGCACTGATCGCTGGTACCAACTTTATTGCTGGCCGCATCGGTGAAGATAAATTAATGTAAGGAGGGTAACCCCATGACAGCTTTAAAACACCGCAGAAGCCTTAAAACCATCGGTTGGGAGCCCATCCTGTTCTATACCTTAAACACCTTGTTTATGCTGATTATTATCGTGGTAATGCTCTACCCCTTTTGGAATACCATCGCTGTTTCCTTCAACGATGCCCAGGATACCCTTCGGGGTGGCGTTACGCTCTTTCCGCGGAAATTTTCTATGTATAATTACGAAACTGTCTTTAAAAACGAACTGCTTTTAACCGCCTCCATTAACTCTGTCCTTCGCACTGTCCTTTCCACCGTAGCGGGGATTTTCTCCTCGGCCATCTTAGGCTATGTGCTTTCCCGCCAAGAGTTCGTCTGGCGCAAGTGGATGACAACTTACTTTCTCATTACCATGTATGTTTCCGCCGGGCTGATTCCCAATTATTTTCTGATTAAGGACCTAAAGCTGCTCAACAACTTCTGGGTTTACGTTCTGCCTGGCATTGTCAGCGTATTTAACGTGATCATCGTACGCACGTTTATGCAATCCCTCCCCGATAGTCTGGTGGAGGCCGCCCGTATCGACGGGGCAGGGGAGTTCCGTTGTTTTGCCCAGATCGTTCTCCCCTGCTGCATGCCTGTTCTGGCCACGGTAGCCCTATGGGTAGCCGTAGGCGCCTGGAACTCCTGGTTCGATACCTTCATCTACTGCTCCTCCAAAGAGCACCTTACCACCCTGCAATACGAAATGATGAAGATGCTCTCCTCCGCAATGAATGCCTCCTCCTCTAAAAACGCCGCCAGCATGTATACCAATACCGGCGCGTCCTCCACCATCACCCCCGCCAGCATTCGTGCCGCCATTACCGTAGTAGCCTCGGTACCGATCCTAGTGGTGTACCCCTTCTTACAGAAATATTTTGTAAAGGGCGTCATGATCGGGGCCGTAAAAGGATAAATACAGGGGCTGTCGCAATAAGAATCAAGGAACGCCAAGGGCTCTGCTCTTGGAACCCGCAAAGGGATAAATCCCTTTGATCCCATTATGGGATTTTTAAGGGTCAAGTGACCCTTAAACTGGGTCTGGGACAGCGTCCCAGCGTTTTTCTTTATTGCGACAGCCTCTGTCAAAAGAAAACCTATATGAAGATATCCCTTTTTTAGTGCTTCCATGTCCACGGTGGGGGTGCCATCATCCCGCCAGTTTCTTCTTTAGCGCAGCGGCCGCTGTACATATCCTCTGATGGGTTCACCAAGGTTTAAAGCCGGATAGCGTTCACGCCATAGCTTTTAAAGGTCTCAGCAGATATCCGCCCCCTATTGCAAAGTCGCTCACTTTTTCACCTCGATGTGGATTCCGTTCAGCCTGTTGGCAGCCATAGGCCGATGTTCAAAGTAAATGCGCGCATTCTCATTAAGGGGTTCTATTTCCACCTGCCAGTTTACAATGCTCCTATCCTTGAATTTTTCCAGCCCCACTCGCCAAGGAAGTCCGGTATAGAACCAATCTGCCACCAGCTCCCCATCGCCATATAGCTTGGCCGCGCTGCCGTCGAAATCGATGCACAGAAACGCCTCTTGATCCCCCGCCAGTTTAGGGAGGATGAAACGGTTTTCATTATCATAGGACACGACAAGCTTTTCCGTCTCTGGTTTTTCCATTGTAAACGTAAGCTTTCCATCTGCTTTCCAGGCATTTTTCGCCTGCTCCTTGGATAAAAGGAGCATTCTTACTTTGCCAAAGCTTGCTTCTTTGGCAAAGGTGACAGCCCTTCCATCAACAGAAACCGTCATTTCATCCCTGTTGTTCCAGAAATAAAGGTCATCTCCCAGCCAGCAAAAGGGCTGGGCCGTGGCATAATCCACACGCAGGTCGTGTATCTTCCAGTTAAAGGGATAGGCAATGCTTTCACCCTCCAATAGATCAAAGGCCGGGAAGGGTATCCCCTCCACCGTCATCTGGATATCCCTTTTATCCGTTAATACCCGGTGCCGCTGGGTGTTATTCAGGCATAAAAGACTCATTTCCGGTGCCTTTAAAACAGAAAAACGCAGACTTTCCAAATCCTCCGGGTCACTGGCGCTTTCTTTGGGAATAAAGCAATTGGAATTGGCAAACTGGCTGCCAAACTCGTTAATCAAATAATGCAATAGCTTCAGTTCCCTGTAAGATTCATGCAGCTCTCCGTATTCGCCGATCACCGCTTGAAAATCGTAGGAAAGCACAGGCAGATCACTGTAACCACCGCTTGCGTAGGATTCTTCCAACGTAGTCAATTTCCCCTTGGGGTTGGTGCCTCCATGGTACATATAATAGCCCAACAAATTGGACCCGGAGCCGAACTGGGAAAAGATCATGGCATAGGTATCCTTTGCTGTCACCACAGGCCGCCGGTGCTTGGTCACCTGAATGCCCCCGCCCAGCTCCGCCGTGGCGTAGGGATATTTAGACGGGTCATAGGTGAAAGCATCGTTTTCGCCTGCCTGGTCGCTGCCGATCTTTTCATCGTTTAAGCGGTAAGAAAACACATACCGGTCGTTAGCAGGCAGGTCTTCTACTCCCTGATCCCAGGGGGCATCGGCGTAGGCCCCAAGTACAGGCAGCATTTCTCCTTCTACCACTACAGCCCCACCCCAGCCGGTAGCCGTGTAGTAAGGCACCACAAAACCCTTTTCCATGGCCATTTTTTTAAGCTTTAGCATGTGCGCCCGGCCTTTTTCCCCACGGAAACCGCCGCAATGGCCGTATTCGTTCTCTATCTGGATACCGACAATGCAGCCCCCGTCCTTGAACATATGACCTTTTGCCTGCTTGCCGATCTCGCCAAAAAGAATAGCTACATACGCCAAATATTCTTCATTATTGCTGCGAAGCTCACAGCCCTTGTTCATAAGCCAATCGGGGAAGCCGCCGTTCCGGGCCTCGCCGTGTGCCCAGGGACCTACTCTTAAGAGCATCTTCATATTGTGTTTTTCCAATAAAGCTATAAACTGGGACAGGCTTCTATCGCCCGTCCAATCGTATTGGCCCTCGATTTCCTCGTGATGTATCCAAAACACATAGCTGGCCACCACCGTAATGCCCCCAGCCTTCATTTTTAGTATTTCTTTTTCCCAAAGGCTAGCAGGGTACCGGGAAAAATGGAATTCCCCCATCACCGGAAACCAGGGCTGGCCGTTCTTTGTAAAATACCCGCTGGTGACCCCTAATGTTTCCCCTGTTTTCGGATTGGTGCCAGAAAACCCAAGATCAATAATCTGTTTTTCATTTTTAGGCAGCGTTACCTCAAACCTCATCATAAGCCTTCAACATCCTTCATGCGTCCGCCGCTTTTCTAAATTCTGCCGGGGTGAGTCCCTTTTCGTTTTTAAATAGCTTCGTAAAATAGCTGGAATCTTCAAAGCCTACTTTTGTAATACCTCCGTACTCCGTCTCTATTCTGACACAGTTTAAACGTTTACACAAGATTCGCGATATACTTTGCTGCTAATGCGCCTGCCAGGGCGGAAGCCTTTCATTGTACTAAACATTGTAAAACTTCCTTTCACCGTGACAATATGATAGCGGATATGGTAAAATAAGTAAAACGGGTCTTGTTAGGAGGGTTAAAAATGAAAAAGCGTCTGGCGCTCATTCTTATGTGTATTATACTGCTGTGCTGTTCTGTGGCATCCGCTGCCACCCTTAACGAAAGCAATGCCAACAAAATCTTTTTTACCACCGCAGATGGCAGCTTTAATTTCAGCTGCTGTTACCCCTATTCCCTGAAGGTATGCACTGTCGGCAATCAAATGCTTCAGCTGGATCTGAATAACCACGCCATATCGGATATGTGCATCACCCTTTCCATTGATCTGGACACGGAAATCGACACATCCCCAGAAGAAAAGTCAGCTTTCCAAATGGCCGTGATCGAATATCTGGCCGATTGGATCGAGCTCTTCGAGCCGGGCAGCGTTGTAGGCCAGGCCGACTACTGGAGCGATGATTACCACACGGCGCTTATCACCTATACCGTAGATGGCAGCACCTTTTTAGATGGGGGCTTTACTGGCGACTATCCAGGCATCTATATTGCCAAGATATTAGATTTGCCCATCGGCCCACGGCTGTTTCTGGGCGCTGTGGTCTGCCCTTACGAAAGCTACATGGACATGGTGCCACTTTTAAACCAAATGCTGGAATCCGGGGAATATACCGAGTATTAAAAAGACCAACAAAAAAGACCGCCATCGGCATGCTCCTGCCCTTTGCGGTCTTTTTTGCGGTTGTAGCTTTTCTGAGATTCAATTCTCTTGGTAACCGGCGACACCAATCCCCAATCCTTTCGCCGTTTCCGGTCCTCCTCTTTTTTCTGACGCTTGGACATTTTCTCATAAGGTATAAATGCCATCTGTGTCACACTCCTTTTCAATTCTATTATAGCTCTTTGCCTCCTAAACCGCAAGAAAACCAGCTAAAAATGGGACTGCCGCAATAAAGAAAAAACGCCGAAACACTGATCCGACCCCGCTTATGGGGCGTGTAACCCTTAATTACGACAGTCCCACTTCTTTATTGCAACAATTCAAACTCCCTGATAGTTGGCGCCACCCGGCTTTTCAAAATACGCAGGGTCACCTGATCGGCGCAGACCGTTTCAAAGGCGCATATCTTTTTGTAACCCACCGTGGTGCCCGAATACAGGCAACTGTTATTGGCCCAGATTTCGAATTTTTCGATCCGCTGGCTTTTTGCAATTTGCTCCCCCAGCACCACCCTGGAAAAGGGCCTTGCCTCATCTAAATAAAAGGTAATCTGGGCGGCTTCCTGGCCATCCTCCGGCTTCCAATAGGCTTCATCTTTTTTAACGGCGTTGGCCGCCTCATGGCCAACGGTTTCAAAATCCGCCTTAGCTTCACGAATTTCAATGGCGCTGAAGCTGCTTATTTTTTTACCCAGCTCTTCAAGGCGTTTTACATCGTTCCCCTGAACCCGTCCCTCACGATCCGGGGGCAGGTTTAACAGCAGTACCGCGTTGCCCCCTACGGTATGCTCGTACAAATCGAACAGCCAGTCCAGGGGCTTCACTTTGTCGTCCTCGCTTTGGTGGTAGAACCAGCCGGGCCGAATGGAGGTATTCACCTCTGCCGGATACCAGGCCCATTCATTTGCCTTGACCATTACAGCCCGGCTGCCCAAATCCATCTCACTGGTATCGATGGTCCTTTCCCGAAAAGCCGCATCATCGGCCTGCTGGGAATTTTTCTGTATCTTTTCATTATCCCGAAGGGAGGCGGGTACAACAGACCATTCGCTATCCCGCCAAGTGCCTGCCTCATTGCCGCACCAGCGTACATCCGGCCCGCAAACAGCAATGCAGGCTTCTGGCTGACATTTGCGAATCAAAGCATAAATCCGCTCCCAATCGTATTGTTGCACCTTGCCGTTAGGCCCCTCACCGCAGGCGCCATCAAACCATACTTCAAACAGCGGGCCATAGTCCGTAAGCAATTCCTCCAGCTGCGCGCAAAAATAATCGTTGTAGGGTTCGCCAGAACCGTAGGTGGCTTCGTGTCTGTCCCAGGGAGAAAGGTACAGCCCTAAAGCCAGGTCGTATTTTCTGCAGGAATCGGAAAGCTGCCTTACCACATCCTTTTGATAAGGCGAATGCATCACGCTGTGGTCGGTGTATTTTGTATCCCAAAGGCAAAAGCCATCATGATGCTTGGCTGTCAAAATACAGCCCTTCATGCCTGCTGCCTTTATCGCCTGGCACCACTGATCCGTATCCAGGTTGGAGGGATTAAACAGCCTGGGTTCCTCCTGGCCGTCTCCCCATTCTTTATCTGTAAACGTGTTCATGCCAAAGTGAAAAAAGGCGATCATGCCCATTTTCTGCCAAACCAGCTGGCTGTTTGAAGGCAGTACCTGAACCAGTTTTTCCGCCAGTGTTTCCATCTTTTGTTAACCTCCTGCCAAAGATAAAATGAGTATACCAAAAGATCACCCTTTGCGCTATAATGAATAGCGATTATTTTTAAAGAGGCATTTATGCAATTTTTTGTAAGAGACAAATCCTTCTATACCCGGTTTTTCTCCATGCTCCTATTCATTGCCCTGCAAAACCTGATTATCTTCTCCGTTAATCTGATGGATAATGTAATGCTGGGCGCCTATAGCGAGGCTGCCATGTCCGGGGTTTCCCTGGCCAATCAAATTCAGTTTCTCCTTCAAATGTTGGTAGGCGGCATTGGAGACGGCGTCAGCGTGCTATGCTCCCAATACTGGGGCACCCGCCGGGTTGAGCCCATTCGCCGTTTAACCGCCGTCGCCCTGCGCTTTGGGCTTTTCGTTTCCTTTTTCTTTATGGCGGCGGCGTTGCTTATTCCCATGCCGCTTCTTTCCCTTTTCAACTCTGATCCGCAAATTCTCGCCTATGGGGCTAGCTACATGCGGGTCATGTCTATGAGCTATTTTTTCTTTTGCATGTCAGGCATCTTTCTGCGCATTCATCAAAGCGTGGAAACCGTCAAACTGGGACTTACTGTTTCCGTAGTAGCTCTTGTAACCAATGTTACCCTTAACTACATTTTCATTTTCGGCCACCTGGGCTTTCCGGCCATGGGGGCCACTGGCGCGGCCATCGCCACCCTTATCGCCCGAATTGTAGAATTTGCGCTAATTCTTTTCTTTACTCTTAAAAAGGATAAAAAGCTATCCCTGGATTTGAAAGGCCTGTTTCAAACCGATAAGGAACTCAATAAGGATTTTCTCAAGGTTTCTCTTCCCGTAATCCTCTCAGGAGGCAGTTGGGGGCTAGCTATGTGCCTGCAAACCGCCATTCTAGGCCACATGGGAGCAACCTCCGTAGGTGCCAACGCCATTGCCACCACCCTTTTCCAAGTGCTTTCCGTGGTGGTCTACGCCAGTGCTTCCGCTTCTGGGGTGATCACCGGCAAGGCTGTAGGGCGAGGCGATCTTAAGCAAATCCGTTCTTACACCCGCACCTTCCAGGTAATCTTCCTCTTAATGGGCCTCCTATCCTCCCTGTCCTTCCAGCTCTTCAAGCCTGCCATCCTCTCCCTGTATGCTGCCACCCTTTCCACCGATACCTACCAGCTGGCTTCTAGCTTTATCGATATCCTTTCCATTACTGTTATCGGCACCGCCTACCAAGTTTCTTGCCTTACCGGCATCGTCCGAGGGGGCGGCCACACCAAATTCGTGTTCTATAACGACCTTATTTTCATGTGGGGTATCGTTCTCCCTTCTTCCTTCCTCTGTGCCTTCGTCTTTCACCTTTCCCCTGCCATCGTCTTTTTCTGCCTCAAATCCGATCAGCTTTTAAAATGCGTGGTAGCATTTTTCGAAGTTAATTCCTATCAATGGATTCGGAAGGTAGCGCGGTAAAATATGGCTTAAAATATGAAAGCATCGAAAATATGGGCACTGTGGTTACAGTAGGGCTGCCAGGATAAAGCTATAAAGCACGTACATAAAACCCAATACATTGCACTTATCTCTTTCATATAGCAAAAAGCCTCGCTTGGCATACCATGATAGGGGGCCTTTGCCCCCATGCTTCAAACCACTGCCATAAGAGAAAGGACAATGAAAATGCCTTGTTTTTTTAACGATCAGTCAGACTACGAAGATCGCTGCGCTATGAATGATTGCTGCGACTGTTGCTGTTGCGGCCGACGGGGCGTCACTGGCGCCCGGGGCGCTACCGGACCTACTGGCCCCACTGGGCCTACCGGCACAGGCGCAACTGGTGCTACTGGCCCCACTGGTCCTACAGGCCCCACTGGTCCTACAGGCCCCACTGGTCCCACAGGCACAGGGGCTGCTGGTGCAACCGGTCCCACAGGTCCTACAGGTCCTACAGGCCCAACTGGCCCCACTGGTCCCACTGGCACAGGGGCTGCTGGTGCAACCGGTCCCACTGGTCCCACAGGCCCAACTGGGCCTACTGGGCCTACCGGCACAGGCGCAACTGGTGCTACTGGCCCCACTGGTCCTACTGGCCCAACAGGTCCTACGGGTGCCACTGGTTCTACTGGCTTGACCGGTACCCCTGGTTCTGTGGTCAATGGTCTTTATGTTTATAATTTTGCCGAGCAGCAGGTAGAGCCTGGCGATCCGGTCACCTTTGATCAAGCGCCAATACCCACGTTGCCGGTGCTGGGAATGTCTTTCATTTCGCCCTCTTCCATTCAGTTTACCCTGCCAGGGGTGTACCATGTAACCTATACAGCTTTGCCTCAAACGGCTAATACTACTTTAGCCCTGTTCCTGGACAATACTGAAATCCCCGGTTCCCGTTATACCGCGCCTTCCGCTTCAGAATCCGTTAACGGCATGGGGTTCTTCATCCTCACCGCGGGCCAGGTACCCACCTTGCTGACTCTTCGCAACGTGGATAATCAGCAGGATGCCAACCTGCAGGATGGCCAACAGCCTAACACCGTCAATGCCAGCATCTTCGTGCAAGCTATCGAAACCTGATTTTTTATGGAGAGAGGTGTTTGCACACCTCTCTCTTCTTCCTTTATAGCTATTCTTCCACTATAGCCTGATCGATTGCTTGGTGCTACCCCACAGGGCGGGGTTGTTCATGGTAATGTTATAGCCCCAGGTATCCAGACAGAAGCCCCACGGTACAAATGCCTGGCCGTTAAGATCGGGCACAAGAGCCAGGTAATCTTTAAGCGCCTGTTCCACATCTGCCAGGGTTTTCAGTTCCGGATAGCCAAGCTTATCCAGCACATCATACTGAATCAATAAGCATTGGTTAGGCTCGCTGACTTCCTGGGGGTTGATGGCGGACGCCAAGAAATAGATGTGGTCATCCTTTTCATAGCGCAGCTTTTTTAGCTCGTTACCTGCGTTGATCAGAATATCGGGAAAATCGCCGCCAGCGAACATGACGCTTTTTTCTGCACCTGGTCCATACCGTTCAGCGTTTCAATCTCCAGAGAAACACCTGTGATTTCCGCGATTTGGGGCAGCCTAGCCGCATCCTCAATGGCGATGAGCGTAGATTTCACTTTATTGGCGATATGGCCGGAGCGCTTCACCTGTCTATTTGCTTGTCGGATTAAGACGGCAGCCATCGGTTAAAACAGCAGGCCGCCCATCTGGTTCAATGGTTTCAAAATTCAAACCATTCAGGGTTAATCCGTCTACATTGCGGGCATCCATAAAAACCGTTCGGCTCCAATTCGGGGTGTAATTTTCCGAAGTCGTTTCCCCCTGATGGTACCGCATATCCAAAACCTGAGGGTATTGGGCGGGAATGTCCTCAGCCTTTACCCCTCCGATAAAGGTATAGCTTATGTTTGATAATGTTATATCGCAGATAGGATGATCTTTTTGCGCATCTATCCGAATGCCGCCAAAGCGCGGTTCACCCATTATGTCGTTTTCAAAGCGCTTATGGGTGTTTTTCATTTCCCTGTCATCGATAAAAACCATATTTGAAAACATAAGCCGGGCCATCTCACCAATGGGGGGCACCTGCTTCAGACCCACTGTACCACCTAAACCATTTGCATCCCATCTGTTATTGAGAATAACAAAAATAGGCCTGCGCACATTGCGCATGGTGATACCCTGGGCCACGATGTCCGTAATCGTCCCACCTTCTGAGCATTCAACCTTGATTCCCTCACGCCAAACATTGTGCATGGTACAATTGGCAATCGCCACATTTCTAATATCCCCAACAGATTTTAGCCCGATTCTGATTCCGGCGCAGATAGAGGTAAAAGAGCAATCCGAAATATGGATATCCTGGCAGGGATAATCTTTGGAACTGGATTGAAGGCAAAGGTTATCGTCGGTGCCATCCATATGACAGCCTGTTACGTATACATGACTGCAGCCATCAAAATCCAGGCCGTCGCCGTTATATTGTCGGTGGTTTTCAATATACACCTCCCTTACCCAGATGAAGCTGCTGTCCAAAAAAGCGCAGGTCCAGGCAGGAGAATCCATTAGCTTTACCCCTTCCAGCCGCACGTGGGAACAACGTAAAAAGCGGATCATCATGGGCCTGTATATACTGCCTTTGTTAGGAAATGCAGCCGCGTTTCCTTCGATCCTTCCCTGACCCCTGATCCCAATATTTTCAGCGTCCTGTGCAAACAAAAAGCACCTGTCCATATCCGTTTCGTTCTGGTAGCGGTTATAATGGGTATCCGTGCCATAATCATCAATATCCGGGTTTAGAAGCAGCGTGGCACTGACTTCCAATTCTAGGGTGACATTGGATTTTAAATACAGGGTGCCCGCTAAATAGGTGCCCCCTGCGAAAACAACCGTTCCGCCTCCATGGGCGTGACAGTCATCAATAGCTTCCTGGATGGCTTTTGTATCAACTGTTTTCCCATTCCCAACTGCGCCGTATGTCCGTACATCGTAAGACATTTCGTTCCCCTCTCTTTCTTTTTTAGAAGAGGCGCAGCCTTCGGCTGCGCCTTGGTTGTGTGATTATTACCCTTCGTAGGGATATTCTAAAAGCGGAATAAGTAAAACCACTTGTTTCGCGGCCAAAACCTTTCTTGTCCCTTTTAGGCAATTACAAACACTGTATCGAATACATCTCTTCGCAACTATTCCAATATCAAACGTTTGATTAATTGTGATTATGAATCAACTTATATCATCTGTCAATAGCGGGACGAAAAATTTATGAAACCCGTCTCACTATGCTTGCAGCTCTTGCTGCGCGCTCCATTTTTTACATGACTAAATCCATCGGAATACATGAACTTTTGCCCATACCCCATGGCATCCATGCGGTAGCTCGTATATGAAATTGACTTCACCACCGACTAGAGTATTCTTGCTTTGGCTGATGGTGAACCCGTTATCCCCTGTGAGAATTTAGTCCCTGCTATATCCCGCCCCACACGTGCTAAAACGCTATATATAAAACACAGGCTAAAAAAGCCTTGTGCTTTTTTTCTTTTGTGGTACCATTCAAAACATCAAAGGTTTGATATAATGATATGATTCTGGAGGGCTCCCAATGAATAATACGATGGCGCTGCGTAAAACATTTGAGCAAACCGCAAAGGTATACCAACGGTCACTTCTTCATTTTTCGGGCGTAGACGGATTCGATGTATACAATTGCAGCATTCCCTTCGAATGGGAAGGCAAAAGCTATATTTATGGACGTGTGGAAAGGCGCACGGAATGGGCCACCTCTTGGGTACGCCTGTTTGAAAAAACAGGTGAAGACCACTATCACTTGGTACCAGGCAGCATGATCTATCAGCTGGAAGACCCATACATTGCAAAGATTCATGGGGAAATGGTTCTTGGCGGCACTCATGTACGCAAAAAAACGGGCCATGTGGATACCTACTATGGCTATTTTTACCGGGGTATCGATCTGGAGAATTTGACCTACTTCACCACTGGCCCCGACTATATGAAGGATATTCGCCTGGTGGAGCTTCTTAATGGGAAGATCGGCGTTTTTTCCCGGCCCCGCAATGAAGAAATCCGTTTAAAATATGGCAGTGAATCCATCGTTGGTTTTGCCACCATCGATTCTTTGGATGAATTAACCGCCGAAGTGGTGGAAAATGCGCCTATGGTGGAAAATCTGTTTCAAAAAGATGAATGGGGCGGCTGCAACCAAGTTTATCTTTTAAAGGATGGTCTGGTGGGCGTCATTGGGCACCTTTCTTGCCCGGGCGATGAGGTAGACGGCTCCCCTATGAAGGTGTATACTAATATGAGCTTCGTGTTTGACCCTAAAACCCATCAGGCCAGCGAACAAAAACTGATCGGCACCTCCACCTGCTATCCCCCATTCGATTTTAAGTTAAGCGATTTGGCAGACTGCGCCTTTACCAGCGGTATTATTAAGACCAATGAAGCAGGCAAAGTGATGCTGTATTCAGGCCTTGGGGATACCTCGGAAGGCCGTATTTTAATCGATGATCCCTTCCTTGCCCATGGCGGCATATGTTAGAAAGGAAGATGGCAATGAAAATCACACACTGCAAAACCAACCATGTAATTAATCCCCTTGGTTATGCCATGGATAAACCCGTTTTCACCTGGCAGGTCGAAGAGACTTTGGGGAAAACCCAAGAAGCTGCGCGGGTGATTATTTCCACCCATGAAGATATGACACGGCCCATTTTTGATTCAGGCTTTTCAAGTGCCATCAGCAGCCTGGCCTACGAAGCCGATCTGCCCCTTTCCTTTCGCACAAGGTATTATTGGACTGTAACAGTTAAAACAGACGCAGGCGAGGAAGCCACCTCCTGGGTTAACTGGTTTGAAACTGCTAAAATGGCTGAACCCTTTGTTGGCCAGTGGATCACCTGCGATAAAGATAACCCACGCCACCCATTGTTTGAAAAGACTTTACTTCTTGAAGGCAAGGCAGCTTCTGCCCGGCTTTACATCTGCGGCCTGGGGCTATATGAAGCCTTTCTAAACGGGGAACGCATCGGTGATGAATATTTTACTCCTTATTCCAACAACTACAACCAGTTTCTGCAATATCAAACCTATGATATTACCACCCAGCTCAACAAAGGTGGGAAGCTTTCTGTATTGCTGGGCAACGGCTGGTACAAGGGCCGTTTCGGTTTTACCAGCCAGCCGGATTCCCGGGGCTATTACGGCGACAGCTGGAAACTGATTGCCGAAATTCGTGTGATTTATGAAGACGGCAGCGAAGAAGTCTTTGGCACCGATGAAAGCTGGCAGGTTACCCGTTCCCCCATTACCTTTTCAAACCTATACGATGGGGAGCAGGTGGACGCGAATTTGCCTCCCTCTTCTCCCATGACCGCTTCTATCCTCAAAGAAACCCTGGCTCCTTTAACTGCGCGCTATTCCACTCCCGTAACCGTTCACGAACAGTTAAAGCCTGTGGCCGTTATCTCTACACCCGCCGGTGAAACCGTATTGGACCTGGGGCAAAACATAACCGGCTCATTTCTTCTGCCCGTCAATCTGCCTAAGGGTAAAACCATTCGCTTGTTGTTTGGAGAAGTGCTGCAAAACGGTTGCTTCTACCGGGATAACCTCCGTTCCGCCAAGGCAGAGTATACATTTGTTTCCAACGGCAACCCCACTGTTTTGCAGCCGCACTTCACTTTCTATGGCTACCGCTATGTAAAGCTTGAAGGCGTTCCCAACTTTAAAAAGGACGATTTTACCGCCCTTGCGTTGTATTCGGATATTGAGCCTATTGGCCACATTGAAACCGGCCACGCTTTGGTAAATAAGCTTATTGAAAACACCAAGTGGGGCCAAAAGGACAATTATTTAGATGTGCCCACCGATTGCCCCCAGCGGGATGAACGTATGGGCTGGACAGGGGATGCCCAAGTTTTTAGTCCTACTGCCGCTTATCTGACGGATTGCTACGCTTTTATGCGCAAGTATCTTTTTGATATGAGCAAGGAGCAGTTGGAGCACGATGGTATGGTGCCAGACGTGGTGCCTGCTTGCGGCCACCAGAATGCCGCTTGCGCCTGGGGGGACGCCACCTGCATTATTCCCTGGAATATGTATGTGTTCTATGGAGACCCGCTCATTTTAAAAGAACACTACCAAAGCATGAAGGCTTGGGTGGATTATTTACAACGGCTGGACGGCAGCACCCATGAATGGGGCAAGCACTTCCATTATGGGGATTGGCTTGCTCTGGATTTGCCCTCAGCCAACGTGGATGAAGTCTTTGGCGGCACGGACGAAGGTTTTATTGCCAATGTCTATTACCGCTATAGCGCACTTTTGACAGCCAAGGCCGCCAAGGTTCTTGACCACTTAGAAGATGAAAAGCATTATTTGGCTTTAGGGGATACACTTTTAAGCTACATCCAAAGCGAATATTTTTCCAAAGCAGGCCGCTGCTGTATCGATACACAGACCGCCCATATTATGACCCTTTACTTTAATCTTATGGAGGATAAGGCCCGGGCAAAAGCCGCCCTGGACCGGCTTTTCAAGCTATCCGGCGACAAGCTCCGTACCGGCTTTATCGGCACCCCCTTGATGTGCAATGTGTTTTCCCATATGGGTGATTCGCAAATGGCTTATAATCTCTTGCTCAATGAAGAATACCCCGGCTGGCTCCACGAGATCAAGCTAGGGGCCACCACCGTGTGGGAACGCTGGAACAGTATAAACGACGATGGCAGCATTTCCTCCACCGGCATGAATAGCTTAAACCATTACGCCTACGGTTCCATTGTGGAATGGATTTTCCGCTATGCCGCAGGGATCAACCCTATGGAAGATAAGCCAGGCTTCAAAAAGGCTCTCCTCATGCCCCAGCCCAATAGGGCATTGGGCCATCTAAAAGCTTCTTACCGTTCCGCCGCCGGACTGTATGAATCTGCCTGGAGCTTCACCGATGACACCCGTGTGGAATTATTAATCACCGTGCCCTTCAACTGCACAGCAGAGCTTCACCTGCCGCAGGAAATCCGGCAGTTAACCGCCGGTCAATACCGTTTCAATTATGAATGCGCTGGATTATTATAAGTTTCACCGGGATGAAACGCCCTCCGCCTCCGCCTAGCGGGCCATAGACAATTCCTTCATGTCGCATTTTCACAGTACAGTGGAATGGATATATGTGCAAGAAGAGCAGCGTTTGTTTTGCAGAACAGATGTAGCATGCGCCTGTGGTTTTATAAACCTTCGCACTTTTCACCGTGTTTATAAAGCGCATAGGCTAAAAAACCAGCACAGGTGGCAAATGCCTCCCCAGTGGCACAAGCCCCGGTGTATTCATCCACGCTTTCGCAGGCGATCCCGTTATCCAGGTTGGTTTTCGCTAAATGGGCAATGGCTTCCTGTTCGTGGCCGGATAAAAGACTGTTACAAATGGATAGCACCCAAGGATGCGGCGCATGCTCGCAGCCGATTTCCGCAATAGGGCAACCAGAGAAGGAAAAACGATAAGCTGCGCTTCGAATAGCGCAAAGGGTGCTTTGGAATAACGGGTTCTGGTTTTCCACAAAACCGTAATGGCTAAGCAATTGCAGGCTTCCCGGGGGCTCATCGTAAATATCGTATTGATCGCATAAATCTGTTGACCAGATAAACATATCCTTCTTCACACAATAACGCATAATCGCTTCTTTTACTCGGCTTGCCTGCTCTGTTTCTCCAAGAAAACCCAACAGCTTCCAAACCAAAACGTTATCATAGGTCAGGTAGGGGTAATTGTGCATATCGTCCGTTGGCTGCAGAAATGTATCATATAAATCGATTTCGGGATGCTTGTGCGCCTCCAAACGGCTCAGAACAATGCGGATGCCCTTTTGCACATGAGGCTGCTGAAGATAATCCCTGTCCCCTGTAGCCAGAACGTAGCTTTCAAGGGCAATCACAGGTGCACAAAGTTCGTCTAACTCAAAGCCGGGCTCCAGCACCGTGCCATCGATGTAACGGCTGTGGATACCAAAGTTGCGGGCCTGCTTTTCAAACACGTAATCCAATATATCCCGAGCATAACCCGGGTCCGCCATCAATATGGCGGGAAAGGCCCACAAAAGGCTGTCCCGATCCCAATAGGCCGCAGAGACGTAATACCGGGGACTGCGGGAGGTCATCAAACAAAGCTCCTCCGTATCCATGGTACGGCCCGAAGCATAAAAGAAAGCAAAGAACATATTGGTGTTCATAAGGGCATTCAAGTGCGGATTCACTAACTGCTTTTCCCGGTTTTGAAGCCATGCTTCAAGGGTTCCATAAAGCCTGTCATATCCCTGGCGAAGCATCTCTTTGGCCGAAGTGGTGGCCGCCACCTCCTCATACCCAAGGCCAAAGCAGATATCCAGCCTCTCTTCGTTGCCGGGGGCTACAAACACGTCCTTATAAACGCGGTATGCATACCCCTCCGCCCACCACTTCGCCCCCTGGGAGCCTACCGAAAAAGCCTGATTATCTTCGGTAATGGGTGCAAAAGCAAACAACGGTAGCCCTGCGAACTGTTCAAAGACAAACATATGGTTCCAGCCGGAAAGTTTCATATTCCGGCCTTGTTTTATTTCCTTGGCTTCGTTAATCTGGTGCAGGGTCTTTCCCCAATCGCCAGATACCTGCAACCGAACGTTGGCTCCCTGCCCACCCTGATTGCAGCAAACCAAACGCAAAACAAAGCCCCGCTCACCGATGGGCGTTAAGTAGGTGCATGAAAAGTGCAGCTTCTCTTTTGCTTGGTTCATGGTGGGGATCCAATAATGAGCCCTCTCAAAGGAGATTTTTTCTTCAACAGGGGTTCCATCTATAAAAAAGCTGGGCTTTACGAGGGCCTCATCCCCCCGTATTTCAAGCATCCCTTTTGCGCCCATATGCAAAAAGGTAATGCCCTCCACAGCGCCATCCTGTTCCCTGATCGTAGGCAGGGAAATATACTCGTTGCCTGTCACTTGGTAGTTTGCCAAGATACCTCATCTCCTAAAAAAGAGGGAGGGAATTTTCCCTCCCCCAGACCATCAACAAACCCCGGG
The DNA here is from genome assembly GCA_031556065.1 of Eubacteriales bacterium. GTDB lineage: Bacteria > Bacillota > Clostridia > Christensenellales > Aristaeellaceae > JAVBTR01. The sequence goes on from JAVBTR010000002.1 coordinate 118,530, forward strand.
AGGTATCGGAGGGTCAAACCCTCCGATTTTCATTCCGAAATCGGCGACATGTGCGGCGATTTTCGGTGGAATTTCGTAGAAATTCCTACCTTGCCCGAACAAATGACCGTAAAATCGAA
>JAVBTR010000045.1:0-7093 GCA_031556065.1 Eubacteriales bacterium
ATAATCCAGAAGATCATTGCGAACGATCATCACACAAAGGCCGGAGGGGCCGATGTTTTTCTGGGCACCGGCGTAGATCACGCCGAAATCGTTCACGTTGTAGACTTCGCTTAAAATGTTGGAGGACATATCGGCCACCAGGGGCGCGGCCACCTTGGGCAAATCCACGTAGCGGGTGCCGTAGATGGTGTTGTTGGTGGTGATGTGGAGGTAATCCGCGTCCTTGTTGTAGGCGGCGGTGTTCACATCGGGCACAAAGGTGTAGTTAGCATCCCGGCTGGAGGCAGCGATGTTCACTTCCCCGTAGCGCTTGGCTTCTTCGGCAGCTAAGTGGGCAAAGTTGCCGGAATCGATATAATCGGCCTTGCCGGTCTTCATCATGTTCAGGGGCACAGCGGAAAACTGCTGGGTAGCGCCGCCCTGAAGGAACAGCACCTTGTAGTTTTCGGGAATATTCATCAGCCCGGTTAAGAGCGCCACGGCTTCATCGTAAATCTCCAGATACATTTTGCTGCGGTGGCTCATTTCCATAACGGACATGCCGGCGCTGCCAAATTTCACCAGTTCGCTCTGGGCTTTTTGAAGAACAGCCTCCGCAAGCATTGACGGCCCGGGAGAGAAGTTAAATACGCGTGCCATAATCAAAGACCTCCTAATAAATCGTATAAGTGGGACAAAATTCACCCGCAGGGCAAAAAATGAACCGATGCAAATTATTATATGCTGTTGGGGAAAAAAAGCAAGGGCAAAACAGTATAAAAACAATGACAATTTTGTAATACTTTACTTTCAGCGTGAAATATTGTAGGATGATAGGGATTTGGATAAGAGGAGGACGATGATCATGGCCAATGAAAATGGTTTTGAAAAAATGACCCCCGGCCAATGGGTGATGCGGGTTTTGCAAGGGATTCTGATCGGCGTAGGCGCTATGCTGCCGGGGATTTCCGGCGGGGCCATGTGCGTGCTGTTTGGCATTTACCAGCCCATGATGGCCCTTTTGAGCCACCCCTTTAAGGCGTTTAAAAAGTATTTCTTCCTATTTGTACCGGTGGTGATCGGCGTTGGTTTGGGTTTTATTGGCAGCGGGAAGCTGCTGGCCACCTTCTTTGAGGCCAACGAGTTTTTAATGATCTGCCTGTTCCTGGGGTTGATCATCGGCGTGTTCCCCTCTTTGTTTAGGGAAGCAGGGGCTCAGGGCCGCACGAAAAAGGGCTGGACTTCCTTGGTAATCAGCTTTGTTGTAATGCTGGCTATTCTAATCATGTTCAAGTTCGGCTTTAAAATGGAGATTGAGCCTAACTTTGGGTGGTTTGTGGTTTGCGGCATTGTGTGGGGCCTGAGCATGATCGTGCCCGGCCTTAGCTCCTCCAACTTCCTTTTGTTCCTGGGCCTGTATGCGCCCATGAGCGCGGGCATCGGCAACCTGGATTTTGCTGTGCTGATCCCCATGGGCATCGGTTTTGCGGTTACCGTTTTGGCCTTAGCCCGTTCCATGAACAACCTGTTTGAAAAGAAATACGAAATTGCCTATCATTTCATTATTGGTACGGTGCTGGCTTCCACGTTGATGATTATTCCCACCAGCTTCCCCTCCAGTGCCACCACAATCATCATCGGCATTCTCTTAGCCGCCATCGGCTTCTTCTTCGCCCTTTGGATGGATAAATGGGGTGAGGGTTTAAAGGCGAAAGCAGGCGTCGATTAAGCGAACGGCCGTAAATGTAGGTTTTCTTTTGGAGCGCGCGAGAACCATTCCCTTTTTTCGAAAAGAAAATGGTTCTCGCATTATTTTTTTATTGACAACTCACGCATTTTGGTTATAATAATCTAGGTGTCAATCAAAAGACCTTGACAGGTGGTGCGGCAATGCAGGCGGGGGGCTTTGTAGAACGGAAGGTGGAAACGGCCTGGCTGTTTGCCTTTTACGGCCCGATGCTGACACACAAGCAGCAGGAAGTGCTGCGGCTGTATTTGGAGGAGGATATGTCCCTTTCGGAGATCGCAGGGGAACAGAGCATATCCCGCCAGGGGGTTCACGAAGCCTTGCAGCGGGCCTCCCAGCAGTTATATGATTTGGAAGAAAAATTAGGCATGGCCAAGCGGTTTACAGCCATGAGAGATGGCCTGAACCAGGCGCTCAATGCCTTGGACAGCGGCGATATGAAGGCCGCAAGGGATGTAATCATCCACTTAAAACAGTTAGACGAGGGTGAAGACAATGGCCTTTGAAGGTTTATCCGATAAGCTGCAGGGCGCTTTAAAAAAGCTGACAGGCAGAGGCAAGCTAACAGAGCAGAACGTGAAGGAGGCCATGCGTGAAGTGCGGATGGCCCTTCTGGAGGCCGACGTTAACTACGTGGTCGCCAAGGATTTTTGCAAGCGCGTACAGGAGCGCTGCGTTGGGCAAGAGATTTTAGAAAGCCTCACTGCCGGCCAGCAGGTCATGAAAATTGTGAACGAGGAAATGACCGCGCTGATGGGCGGCCAGAACGCGAAGCTCACCTGGTCCTCCAGCGTGCCCACGATCTACATGCTGTGCGGCCTTCAGGGCGCGGGCAAAACCACCATGGCGGCCAAGCTGGCCCTGTGGCTAAGCAAGCAAGGGAAAAAACCCATGCTGGCTGCCTGCGATATTTACAGGCCTGCGGCCATTAAGCAGCTGCAGGTGGTAGGGGAACAGGTTAAATGCCCGGTGTTTGAAAAGGGCACCCAGGACCCGGTGAAGACGGCTCTGGAAGCCATCGAATCCGCCCGGTATTATGGCCGGGATGTGCTGATTATCGATACCGCAGGCCGCTTGCACATCGATGAAGGGCTGATGGAAGAGCTGCAAAACGTAAAAAAAGCGGTGAAGCCCCAGGAAATTTTGCTGGTGGTGGACGCCATGACAGGCCAGGACGCTGTGAACGTGGCCAAAAGCTTCGATGAAAAGCTTTCCATCAACGGCGTGATCTTAACCAAGCTGGACGGCGATACCCGTGGCGGCGCGGCACTTTCCGTGCGGGAAGTCACAGGCAAGCCCATTAAGTTTTCAGGTATTGGCGAAAAGCTGACAGATATCGAGCCCTTCCACCCAGACCGTATGGCCAGCCGCATTTTAGGCATGGGCGATATGATGACCCTGATCGAAAAGGCCCAGGAGGCCTTTGATGAAAAGGAAGTGGATAAGCTTGCCCGGAAGACCAAGGTGAAGGATTTAACCTTGGAAGACTTCTTGGAGCAAATGCAGCAAATGAAGAAAATGGGCAGCCTGCAGAGCATCCTTTCTATGCTGCCGGGGGTGGGTTCCCAATTGAAGGACGTGGAGATCGACGATAACGCCATGAAAAAGCCCGAGGCGATTATCCGTTCCATGACCCCAAGAGAGCGCCGGAACCCCCAGATTCTAAACGCCTCTAGAAGAAAGCGCATTGCTAAAGGCTCGGGCACCACAGTGCAGGATGTGAACGCCTTAATTCGTCAGTTTGAGCAGGCCCAGAACATGATGAAGCAAATGCAGTCCCAAGGCAAGCGCGGCAAGATGCGGATGCCTTTCCGTTGAAACGGGGCTGTCTGCGGCCTCAGCCCAAATTCGCTTTGTCGGCGTACCTATTGTACGCCTCTGGCAGACGAATTTGTGCTTCAACCACATCCAACCCCGTTTGAACGGAAAGTGGAGTGTGGAAGTCAATTGATTGTTATCATGAAAAGTGATTTCAATATAAAATTCATTCTACAAATTTGAGGAGGAACTTACCAATGTCTGTGAAAATTCGTTTAAAGAGAATGGGTATGAAGAAGGCCCCTTTCTACCGTGTGGTGGTTGCTGATATCCGCAGCCCCCGTGATGGCCGCTTTATCGAAGAAATCGGCTACTACAACCCCATGACCAACCCTGCCGAAATCAAGATCGATGCTGAAAAAGCCAAGGAATGGCTGAAAAACGGTGCACAACCCACCGATACCTGCCGTGTGCTTTTGAAAAAAACAGGCGTGATCGAGGGCTAAGAAAGCCTTTGGTTCGGAAAGGCGTAAGCAATGAAAGAACTGGTACTGTTCATCGCCAAAACGCTTGTAGATAACCCGGAAATGGTGAACGTGGCTGAAACCGTCGGCCCGGAAGCCCCCATTTTAGAGTTGACTGTGGCCCAGGAAGACATGGGCAAGGTTATTGGCAAGCAGGGGCGAATCGCAAAAGCAATCCGCACGGTGGTTAAAACCGCGTCGGCAAAATCGGAGAAGCCTGTGTTTCTTGAAATTCACTAACAGTGGTCTAGAGGCAGCTTGTTGAATAAATAACAGGCTGCCTTTTGACCTTGTGGAGGTAAAAAGTATGCTTTCAAAATATCTTTTGATCGGCGAAGTGGTGAAGCCCCAGGGGGTTTCAGGGGAAGTGAAAATAAAGCCCTACACCGACGATTTGGGCCGCTTTAAGAAGCTGAAAACCATTTATATTGAAGAAAAAGAAGGGTACCGTGAAGGGGAAATGCGCCTGGTGCGGGTTCACGATGGCATGGTATACCTTGTGATCGATAACGCTGCCACCATGGAGCAGGCGGAAAAGCTCCGGGGGGCGAAAATCTATGTGGCAAGGGAAAACGCCGTGAAGCTTAGCCCGGATGAAAACTTTATCTGCGATCTGATCGGCTGCGAGGCCTATTTGGAAAACGGGGAAAAGGTGGGGGTTTTAACCGAGGTTTTAACGGACATGCCTACCAATGTGTATGTTTTTGAAACCCCCAAGGGCCGTATGATGATGCCCGCCTTAAAGCTGGCCATTCCCACGGTGGACGTGGAAAACAAAAGGATGACCCTGGTGGAAGAAAAGCTTGCCGAGGTGGCTGTGTTTGAAGATTAAAATACTCACCATTTTTCCCGAAATGTTTGATAGCGTTTTGAATGCCAGCATTCTTGGCCGGGCGAAAAAAGCAGGGCTGATCGAAGTGGAGTGCATTGATATCCGGCCCTTTTCGGAGCTTAAGCACAAGAACACCGACGATTACCCCTTTGGCGGCGGGGCGGGCATGGTGATGATGGCGCCGCCTATCGCCGGGGCCATAAAGCATGCCATGGGGGAACACTTTTCAGGCAAGCGGATTTTTATGGGCCCCAGGGGCCAGACCCTTACCCAGGAAAAGGCCAAGGCCCTGGCCAAGGAAGACACCCTGATCCTCCTGTGCGGCCATTACGAGGGGGTGGATCAGCGGGCGCTGGACCATTACATCGATGAAGAAATCTCCATTGGGGATTATATTTTAACCGGCGGCGAGCTGGCGGCCATGGTGCTTGTGGATTGTGTATCCCGCATGCTTCCGGGGGTGCTGGGCAGCGATTTAAGCGCCGAGGATGAAAGCTTTTCAAACGGCCTGCTGGAATACCCCCAATACACCAGGCCCAGGGAGTTTGAAGGGGAAGCGGTGCCGGAGGTGCTCTTGAGCGGCAACCATGCAGAGATTGAAAAATGGCGGCACCGGGAAGCGCTCCTGGCCACGAAAAAGCACCGCCCGGATTTACTTGAACATTACCCTTTAACCAACAAGGATAAAGACATACTGGAGGGATAACCATGTTTTTGAAAAAATTCATGATCGCCGCTGCGCCGCTGGTGGTTTGCGCCCTTCTGTGCGCGGTGTTTCCGCTGATTAAGGGCCTGGATTTCTTCAATGGCATTTTGCAGGGCCTTTTGTTAGGCCTGGGCTTTGGGGTGCTTTTGCTTTTAACCTTCGGGGCGAAAAAGAACGCCACTGTATCCAAGCTGCTTTGGACGCCGGTGGCGCTGCTTTCTTTGCTGTTGCTGTACCAATACCTGACCTATGCAGGGATGCTGGTGATCCCCGCCCTGGCGTTTTTAAATATTGTGAACCAGTACCAGAACATGATCGAAATGGCGGTGCTGACTTTCTTAGGCTGCATCCTGTTTGCAATGCGAAAGTAAGGGAGATACACCCATGAACGATTTTCTTTTAAGCATACTGTCCCAGCGGCAGGTGATTATTCTTTCCGCAGTGGTGGCCTTTGGGCTGACGTTTTTGCTTTTAAAGCTGCCCCTGCCTTTTTTGCCAAGGGATCAGGGCCGGAAGTTCGCCATTAACGGGGAGCTTTCCAAGGGCAAGCTCCGGGGGGTGGGCCTGGTTTTAACCATCAGCTTCATTATTACCTCCCTTTTGTTTTTGCCTCTGGACAAGGAATATTTGGCCTATTGCGCCCTGCTGTTTTTGGTCATGCTGGGAGGCTATCTGGACGATTCGGCGGAAAAATCCTGGTCGGATTACAAAAAGGGCCTGGTGGATTTTGCGCTTTCCGTTGCCACCATGGTGGTCTATGTTAGCTTTAACCCTAGCCAGATCATGCTGGGCTCCCTGGTTATTACCATGCCCGCCCCGGTTTTCTGTATTCTGGGCGTGATCGTTTTATGGATCGCCATGAACGTGACCAACTGCTCCGATGGGGTGGACGGCCTGTGCGGCACCGTGGGGGTGATCATTCTTGTTTCGTTTATGGTCATCTTTAAAAGCACCCTGGGCCATTATAATATGGCCATCCTGATCATGATCGCCACCCTGTTAGGCTACCTGTATTTCAACACCTCCCCTTCCAGCATGCTTATGGGGGACGCAGGCTCCCGAATGCTGGGCTTCTTTCTGGGCCTGCTGGTTTTGAAAACCCAGCACCCCATTACCTGCGCGCTGCTGGCCATGGTGTTTATTCTGGATGGCGGCAGCGGCCTGGTGAAGATTTTCCTGAAGCGGTTTTTAAAAATCTCCATTCTTAAAAACACCAGAACCCCCCTTCACGACCATGCCCGCAAGAACAAGGGCTGGTCGGACACCCAGGTGGTTTTCCGCTTTGCCATCTTCCAGGGCATATTGGCCCTGCTGGGGTATTTCCTCATGGGCTTTTATGTGAAGTGAGCAAGTGGCAGCAAGTGGGGTGTAAGTGGGATGGTCCCACTTGCTTAGAAGCCTTATGCATCAAGGCTTTCCGGCGAAAAAGCACGCCATAAGTGGGATAAGTGGCGTGTTTTTGAGTGAATTAAGTGATAAGTAGGGTCAGATAAAAATAGTTATATATTATAATAAATATTTGTTCTGATTACTGGGTTCCTGCCTGT
>JAVBTR010000078.1:0-79817 GCA_031556065.1 Eubacteriales bacterium
GATGCGGAGGAATCAATTGAAACGAGCCATATGAGCGAAAGCGAAGTAGGGCGACGATTGAAATTGCGGAGGAGCCGGGGCGCAAAACGAGCAATGCAAGCGGCAGCGCGGCAGTGCGACGATTTTGCAACCGGAATGGGAATCGAACCCTCCCTAGTGCTCTGTACTGTTTAAGAGTGCGTGTTGTGCGCAGAGATTTTTTTGGCTTGCTAGGAGCAGGAGCAAAGACGTAGCAGCGCTACGTCAAGCGAATAGCGACAACGCAGGCCGGAAAAAGCTCCAGTGCAATACGTAAAATTAGGCGTTACAGAGCACTAGATTATCTCAAAAGCGGTGAGCTGTTCATCCAGCGTATTATAGTAAACCGATCTTAGGCCATTGGGCTTATACCCAAGTCCTTCCCAAAAGGCCATGGCCTCCGCCCGCTGGGGGTGAACGTTCACCAACAGGGTTTCGCTGTCCTTAAGGCGGGTTTTTAAATGCGCCAGCATTTCCAGGGCGTACCCCTGTGTTCTTTCCTCCCTGGCAACGCAAAATTCAATGATATACAAACAAGGAACGCTGTTTTCAAACAGGGGCCGCCCCACCGCCATAAAGCCCTTGATTGGGGCGCTATTCTCTTCTTTTAAAATAAAAGCTGTCTGGTGCACAGGGTTGGGGTGCATGTAAAGGGCCTTAAACCAGGTAGAAAAATCCATTTCATCCTCCGGCGCCAGGTTCACGTGGTTTTCAAGCATGGCCATGATGGCCTTGGCATAGGAGGGGGGGTAGGGTAGGAATTGCATAGGCGGCCTCCGCTAACATTTTTTCGCGTTTGGCATAACATCAGTATTTTCCAGCAGCCAATCCACCGAAACATCAAGCACTTTTGCAATGGCCTTCAACTCTATATCCGATATGCCACGCACGCCAGTTTCTATTTTAGATATGAGCGATTTTGATATTTTATATCCCTGAATTTGCAATTTAGTCGCCACATCCTGCTGGGTTAACGATGGCTTATGCATAACCCGTGCGATCCTGATTCGATGGCCCGCTATATTCATCGCCCTGCAACCCCTAACCATTTCCCAAAAATAATATCCTTATTTTACCTTTTATCCCAGGCCATATGGTCACCAATTTGGGGAATAATTCTCCAATCTCGAAACTGGAAAGAAGAAAATCTATTTCTCTTTTAAATAACAAAAACCCCGCCTTGACTCGGCGGGGCACAGACCATCAACAAACCCTAGGAGGTATCGGAGGACCGCGGCCCTCCGATACCTCCTAGGGTTACCACCCTTGAAAATCCCTTATTCTTACTGCCACAGCCCCGAAAATTACCTAATGGGCAGTTCCTCTTCCTTTTGAAAATGTGCCAGCTGCTTAGTCACATCGGCAGCAATATCCTTAATCAGCAATTGGCAGAATGTCCCGTCCCTGTCTGTCATGGTATTGTAAAGGGCCATTTCCAGCTTCATCCGCTGTTTATCCCCGGTGAGGGTCTTTTTTAGCATGGCCGGTGGGATCATCTTTCTGGCGAACAGGGGCAGCGGCGCTTCCTTGGCCTTTTGCTTGCCATAAAAGGTCCCCATAGCCCCTACCAAAATACCGATCACCGCGCCTACCAGCAGTGCTACAGGGTTACTAAGCCCCGCGGCCACCAATACCGCCGTACCGGAGCCGCCGAAAAGCGAGGCTGCGATATAGCCGGTTAATGCCACCACCACAGCCCCAAGGCCCTCGCCAGGCAGAATCAAAGTTAATTCCTCCATGGGTGCGTTGGCGTGAAGGCTATCCACCCGCTTTAAAGCCAAGTCCAGCCGGCAGTTTTTCAAAATCACATCCAGGTCCTTCTGGATCAGGCTTATAAGCTCCATGCTCCAGGTTTTGATATAGGGCTTCATCAGCTCTGTGGCTTCCGGGGCGGAAAGCAGGCTTTCGATCTGCTTCCCCAGCCGCTTTTCCAATTCGTTCAGACTGCCCCCGGCCCCTTGCCGCCAATTGAGCACCGCCGGAACCACCGCATCGTTTAAAATATAGTCTGTTAGCGGCGGAGCAATGGCTGCGGCCAAATCCTCCAGCTTTTCATCCACATGAGAGGTAATGCTGCCGCTTTCAAAGTATTCCGTTACTTCTTTTTGGAACCGCTCCATGCGGTTATCGATCCGGGCCGCATAGCAAAGGCCCTTGGCGGTGGTATATTCCGGTTCCCCGGCTACGGTTAAAATAGCCCTTGGGAAAGCCTCCTGGCAGGCCTCCTTTAAAAAGGCCATGCGGGAAGCGCCCCCGGTTAATACCAGCACCTGGGGCGGGTTGGCCCTGGTGGCTGTGACCGCATCCTTCAGCGTCACCTCCAGGGATTCTTTGAAGCTGCGCCCATGGAGGGCTCCAACTGGCGCGTTTAAAAGCCGCTCCATTTTTTCAGCGGTGATTTCGAACTTCACCGGCAGCGGGGGATGATCGTAATAGATCATGGCCGTATCGTAAAAGGGCGCTGCGTCCGGGGTGAGAAAATACATTTCCTTAAGCCGCCTGGCGCTTAATTCCGCAAAATGCTTCCAGGAGGGTTCTTCTTGGAAGATGCTTTCCAGCGCTTCCTTGTGGGGGGCCCCAGCAATGGCATCCTCCAAAATCAGCGCGTCAATAAGGCCCCCGCCCAGGTTAATATGGCCAAAGGTGCCGATGCGCTTTTCTTGGCCATCCACAATATAAGCAAAATCCGTTGTGGAGGAGCCTACATCGATCACCAGCGCGGGCTTTGAAAGCATTTCTGCGTCCAGCTTCAGGCTATGGGAATGCTTGCAGTACAAAAACGCCGCCCGGGATTCCGATACGGTATACAGGTTTTGGAACCCCGCATCCCGGACCAATTGGGCGTAATGGGCCCGTTCCTCATCCGTCCACCCAGCAGGCACCCCAAGGGCTACCAATAGCTCGCTTTGGTTCAGTTCCCCAAGGGCATCATAAAGCCCCATGGCAAACCGGCGAATATCCCCATGGGCAGCGCTGTCCGCTAAAAACCTGCTTTTAAACCGGGCCCGCAGGTTTTGAATTTCCGGGGTGAGCAGCGCTTTTTCCCCGATCACCGCTTGTCCACTTACGGTGCCTACCACAGAAAGAATGCTCTTTTGCCTGCCTAGCACCTGCATCACAGGCTCGATAACACTGTCTTCCGTTAAATAAGCAACAGCGGATTCGCCATCGCCCAGATCAATGCCTAAGTAATTCATCGGGCCTCCTCCTTTTTCACAATGGCCAGGCCCTGGCGCACCATGCGGTTTTCCTTTAATAGGGCTGGCACCAAGGTGCGGGTGGCCCCTTTTGTGGGCAGGGCCTGGAACATGGGCGCGTTGTGAAGGGTATACTCCACCTGGATCAGCCCGTTTTGCTTCAAGTAATAGCCGATAGCTTGGCTGATTTCGGGGCTTTGCTCTGGGCTCTGGGCCTGAATTTCATAAATCTTCATCATGGCATCCAGAGCGCTGTCGCTGATTTCCTGGGGGTTATCCATAACACACAGGCTTAACAGCGCCTCCAGGTCCCGGTCAATCAGGTGCATCTGTTCCCCGATCAAAGCCATCAGCTTTTCATGATCCACCTTTGTAACGATCTTGTATTCTGCTTTTTTAGCCGGTTTATGGGTCAAAAAGAAAGCCAGCACCCATAAAACAAGGGCTGCCAGTTGGCAGAGCATAGGCCAGAGCAAATCTTGCTCCTTCATTTGGAAAATGGAAAAGGCCGCAAAGCCTGTGGCGAATATGGCAAACAAAATAGCCGGGGTTTTGCCCTTTTCGCTGCCCGCCTGCTGGTAAAGCTTAGGCTCATCGAAAATCTGGGGTGCCTGCAAGGCCTTTAGGGTATGGGCAAAAAGCATGCCTCCCATTTGCCTGGGAATGCTTTCTTCTATGGCGGATAAGGTTTTTTGCTGAACCCGCATCACCAGCTCCCTGGCACTTTGAAGGCTCTGCTCCGTGGTCTGGTCTTCATTTAAAGGGGCCTGGGGCTTTAATTCTAAAAACTGCTCATAAGCGCTGAGCACGGTTGCATCACTCTCCTTGCAACTCTATTATAGCATAAGCTGCAAGTAATCCATCAGCCCATGGCAAACCGCCTGGGCAATGCGCCCTTGATAGTCCTTTGAAAGCAGCGCTTTTTCCTCTGCCGCGTTGGATATGAAGCCGCATTCAATAAGCACAGAGGGTTTATCCAGGGAAAGAATATAGTAATCCCCCGCCTGGGCCACCCGTTCCCGCTTGGGGTTCAGTTCCGTGATCAGCGCCTTTTGCATACACCCTGCCAAGAGCCGGGATTCGTCCTGGCCTTTTCTGTAAAACACATGAGGGCCGGATTCCGACCGGCTGCGGTATTCATTCATGTGGATGGACAAAACGAAATCCGCGTTTCCTTCTTTGGCAATGTCCAGCCGCCGTTTTAAATCCTGCCGCTTTTTCTGGATGCCCTTTAAATTGTCATCGCATAAATCCACATCGGTTTCCCGGGTCATAAGCACGGTGGCCCCTTGGGCTTCCAAGGCTTTTTTTGTTTCCAGCGCCACTGCCAGGTTAATTTCCTTTTCCCAGATCAGCGAATCCTTGGCCCGGCTGCCCCCATCGTAGCCCCCATGGCCCGCATCCACTAAAATAGTGATGCCTGTCAGAGGCAGCGCCGAGGTTTCGGTTTCCACCGGGGTCACAGACTCTCTTTGGGCCACCAGCATCAAAACCAAAAGAGAAATACCGCATAGCGACAGTGGAAACAATATTTTTTTTACGAAAATATGACGAAAAAGACGCATTTAACACCCTCCCTCAACCATTGAAGCTTATGCATAATTCGGGCCTAAAATGTATGTTCTTTTTCTGTTTTATCCGGTGGGGTTTAGGTATTATCGCCAAATTTCGTCATTTTACGCCTAAGAAAGGAGGTTCCTTTATGCATCTTTCGGTTTAGGCCCTTTTAAAAAGTAATCCACACTATCCACAGGGTTATCCACAGAAAAACCCTCTGTTTTGAAAGGTTTATGCCCTTTGCTGTGTATAAACGGGAAAAACGCCTGTGGAAAACCAAGTTATCCACAGGTGGTTATCCACTGGCACCAGTGGAAAATATATGACGAGGAAATTCGGCTTTATGGGCAATTTGTTAGAAACTCTTTGGAAATGCCTACTTGACAGCTACAATCCCCATTTTACGTGGATTTAACGTGAACAGATAGTTTTGAAACAAAACCAATGCCAAAAATGTTACAAAAACCGTTCTCTTTTTTGGGTTGGTTTTTTTATCCTCTTTTGCTATAATGTGCGGGAATCATACTATTTAGGAGGAAACATTTATGGCTTTGGTCAATTCTGTGGAAATGTTCAAAAAGGCCTACGAGGGCGGCTATGCCATTGGCGCTTTCAACGTGAACAATATGGAAATCATTCAAGGCATTACCGAGGGTGCGAAAATGGAAAACGCCCCCGTTATTTTGCAGGTGTCCGCCGGTGCCCGCAAGTATGCCAAGCACGCTTACCTAATGAAGATGATCGAAGCCGCTTTGATCGACACCGATCTGCCCATCGTTGTGCACCTGGATCACGGCCCGGATTTTGAAACCTGCAAGTCCTGCATCGACGGCGGGTTCACCTCTGTGATGATCGATGGCAGCCACCATTCCTTCGAAGAAAACATCGCACTGACCAAGAAAGTGGTGGCATACGCCCATGACCGCGGGGGGACCGTTGAAGGGGAGCTGGGCCGCCTGGCCGGCGTAGAGGACGATGTAAAGGTTTCCGCGGAGGATTCCAGCTATACCCGCCCTGAAGAGGTAGAGGAGTTTGTTACCCGCACCGGCGTGGATTCCCTGGCTATCGCCATTGGGACCAGCCACGGCGCGTTCAAGTTCGCCGGAGAACCCAAGCTCCGCTTCGATATTTTGGAAGAAGTAGGCAAGCTTTTGCCCGGCTTCCCCATTGTGCTTCACGGCGCTTCCAGCGTGATCCCCGAATACGTGGCTATGATTAACCAATTCGGCGGCCAGATGCCCGGTGCGCAGGGTGTGCCGGAGGCCATGCTTCGTCAGGCGGCTTCCATGGCCGTATGCAAAATCAACATCGACTCAGACCTGCGCCTGGCCTTTACTGCCGAGGTTCGCAAGCACTTTTTCCAACATCCCGATCACTTCGACCCCCGCCAGTATCTTACAGATGCCCGGGATGGCATCCGGGACATGGTACGGCATAAGATCGTGAACGTATTGGGCTGCAGCGGAAAAGCATAAGCCATCATAAGGGGCTATGGGAATAAAAATAAGGGATTTTAAAGGGTGAAACCCTTTAACGGGTTATAGGGCAGGTGCCCTATCGTAGCCTATTGAAAACGAAGGGCTCATCCAGGTCAAGAGAGTGAAACGATTCTTGACACAAGCTTGGCGGCATTGTTTTTCGGTTTCAGCAAGGTTACGGTGGGCGCTGATCCGGTGGCTCAATCGTCGCGATGCTAATGCATCGCTGGTTTCGCTCCCCGACTACGCTTCGCTTTTTGCGTACACTGTGCGCGCTCAGCTACGTCGCCACACCCGCATAAGGGATTTCTCCCTTATGTATCCCACGTCATCAGGAGCTCTATATGGATTTTAGTAAACCATTCTATCTCACCGAAGGGGCAGTAGGCACCAGGCTTGTAAGCGAGTTTGGCTTGCAGGGGGATCCCCAGACCGGCTTCGGGGCCATGATCTACAGCGAAAAGGGCCGTCAGGCGTTGGAAACGGTTTACAGCCAGTATCTGAATATCGCCGCCCAATACCATCTGCCCATACTGCTTTTAACCAATACCCGCCGCTGCAACAGCCAGCGGCTTAAAGACGGGGCCCTTTGCCGGGATTACGCGGCCTTTTTGCAACGCCTGATAAAAGCCTCCGGGGCCCAAGGCTATGCTGGGGCCATGCTGGGCTGCAAAAATGATGCTTACCGGGGCGACCAGGGCCTCGATTATGAAACCGCTCTGGCCTTCCACCGTATTCAGATGGATTGGTTTAAAGACGCGCCTGTGGATTTTTTCATGGCAGCCATTATGCCAAGCCTGCCCGAAACCCTGGCCATGGCAGCCTTAATGGCCCAAAGCGGAAAACCATACTTGATCAGCTTTATGGTAGAGGAAACAGGCCATTTGCCCGACGGCACGGAGCTGAACGCCGCCATTGCCGCCATCGATTCCCATGCCCAGCCCCAGCCCTTGGGGTATATATGCAACTGCGTTCATCCCCGAACGCTAATTAAAGCCTTGGCAGCGCCCTTTAACCAAACCGCTCTTGTAAAAAAGCGGTTTTTAGGCCTTCAGGGCAATGGGGCTTTATTGGACCGCCATGCCCTGGATGGCAGCGGAAAACACCATACCTCAGAGCCGGAGCAGTGGGCCAATGACATGGAGGCGCTGAAGGCCCTGGTCCATGTTAAAATCCTGGGGGGCTGCTGCGGTACAACACAAAAGCATATCGAAGCCATTGCAAAGAAAAATCTTGTAGAATAAGGGTAAAAATGGTATTATATATAAACAAATTAATCTACAAATTGTTTTCGGAGTGAGCTGGATTGATGGCAGAAAATCTATTTCTTATTTGCTTTGTTATGGCCGTTTTTCTTATACTCCTGGGCCTTCTATTCAAATACAGAAACGAAAACAAAAAACTCAAAGCCCGCAGCCAGACCGGGCGGGATGCCTTGGCCGTCACCGCCCGTGTTTTGGATGGCATTGATGAACAGATTTATGTTTCCGATATGGAGACGGACGAGCTTTTATTTGTGAACCAGGCCATGCTCAAGGCCTTTAATATAAGCGACTACGCAGGCAAGCGATGCTGGGATCTCTTTATGCATTACCCTGAGCGGTGCGATTTTTGCCCTAAGAAGGGCCAGGTGCAAAGCCCTCGGGACGCCACCTATGTCTGGGAAAACGTGCAGCCCCTTTTGGAAAAGCATACCCGGCATTTCGACAAATGCATCCAATGGATCGATGGCAAGCCGGTTTTGCTCCATGTGATGTTCGATATTTCCGATATTCGCAATGCCGAAAAGGATCTGCTAAGGGCCAAGGAGGAGGCGGAACGGGCCAACCTGGCCAAATCCCAGTTCCTTTCCAACATGAGCCACGAAATCCGCACCCCCATAAACGCCATTACAGGCATGACGCAGATTGCCAAAACCGCTTCCAGCGAGGATAAGGTCAATTGGTGCCTGGGGGTGATCGAATCCTCCTCCAATCTGCTTTTATCCATCATCAACGATATTATCGACATTTCCAAGATAGAATCCGGCAAGTTTCAGCTAACCCATGAGGTCTTTAACCCGGAGCGGGAAATCATGAGCGTGTGCTCCCTTCTGGCCGATAAGATGACAGAGAAAAGCCAGGTCTTCAACCTGGATGTAACCCGCACCATTTCTCGCCGCTATGTGGGCGACCCTATGCGGTTTTCCCAGGTCATTACCAACCTTCTTTCCAACGCCGTAAAGTTTACCCCCAATGGCGGGCAGATCAGCCTTTTGCTGGACGAAGTCCACCGGGGCGAAGATAAATGCCGGCTGCGGGTGAGCATTCGAGATACGGGCATTGGCATGACAAAGGAACAGGCAGCCAAAATATTCAACGCCTTTGAACAGGCGGACAGCAGCATTAACCGCCGGTTTGGCGGCACAGGGCTGGGCTTGTCCATAACAAAAAACCTGGTGGAGCTGATGGATGGCAGCGCCCGGGTAACCAGCGAGCCTGGGAAGGGTTCGGAATTTGTGGTGGAGATTGCTCTGGAACGCTTTAAAGCGGATTTGATAACCCCCCTTACCCCTTACCCTGATTATGTGCAAAAATTCAAGGTGCTTCTGGTTTCAAAGGACGATCAGGTTCGCGGCCCTATGCAACGGGTGGCCCTGGCCTTGGGGTTCCATTTCGATATTTTCTTTTCTTGCCAGGACGCGGTAACCCAAATCCAAACAGCCTACGAAAGCGGCACGCCCTATGACATGGCTTTTATCGATTACCTATTGTGTGAAAACCAAAGCCAGTTCCAGCAAACGGATTTCCGGCATATGCTCCGGGGCGCCTGGTTCTTTATTATGGATTTGGTACAATGGCGGGGCATTACCGAGGAATTTACAGATAAATACATTACCAAGCCCATTTTTGCCCCCACCGTGTACGATGCCATTGAAGCACAAATCTTAAAGGACCTGGAGAAGCTGGGCCACGCCACCAACGTCTATTCGGATTCCATGGATTTATCCGGCAAGCGCATTCTATTGTGCGAGGATATCCAAATCAACCAGATGATTGTCGTCTCCATGCTGGAAGATACGGGGCTTGAGATTGATATGGCTGAAAACGGCCTGGAAGGGCTGAGGAAATTCCAAGAGGCTTCCAAGCCATATGATTTGGTTTTTATGGATGTGCAAATGCCGGAAATGAACGGGCTGGATGCCACCCAGGCCATCCGAAGCCTGGGTACCGAAGCCGCCCTTGGGGTTCCCATTATTGCCATGACGGCCAACGTCTTTAAAGAAGATGTGCAGGTCTGCCTTGAAGCGGGCATGAACGGGCACCTGGCAAAGCCCATTGAAAAGAAGCTGCTGTTGGATACCCTTCGCCACTATCTTCTTGGCTAAAGGAGAAAGACCCAAATGATGCGGGAATTTCTGCAAAACAACCCTCTAAAACCCTTGCTGGTTCCCGGCCATAGACGGGTTTCTTACCCAAAAGCCTGTGAACGGGCGCAGTGGCATGCCCTCAGCGAACCACAAAAAAGGGAAATCCTCCTTGCCGCAGAAGCATACGGCCAGCAGCCCTACCCCCTTTTAACAGCCACGCAATTTCTTGCCTTTACCAGGGACGGCAGCCGCAAGGTGTTTGAAGACCCCTATTTTTTCCGCCGGAAAAAGCTCATCGCCGCCGCCCTTCACCAATGCCTGACCTTGGACGGCAGCCAGCTGGATCAGATTATTGATGGCCTTTGGTGCATATGCGAAGAAAGCACATGGGTGCTAAGCGCCCATAATGTGTCCTCCCACCCAGGGGCTCTAAAGGCCGAAGAAAAGCCGCTGCCGGATACTAAAAGCCCTTACATCGATCTGTTCGCCGCCCAAACGGCTGCCACCCTGGCCCTTGTCTGCTATCTTTTAGAGGATTCTCTTAATGCCGTCACCCCCCTGCTGATTCGCCGGGTGGCAGCGGAAATCGAAGCCCGAATCCTTGCCCCGTTTTTGAACCATGATGATTTCTGGTGGATGGGCATGATGCCTAAAACCGTTAACAACTGGACCCCTTGGATCTTATCCAACGTGATTCTAACCCTGCTTATCTTTGAAAAGGACGACTATAAACTGTGCGAAGGCCTTGAACGGGCGCTGAAAATGCTGGACAGCTACCTGGCCATCATGCCCCCGGACGGTGGCTGCGATGAAGGGGTGGCTTATTGGAACATGGCCGGCGGCGCTTTGCTGGATTGCCTTGAAGCGGTAGCCTTTGCCACCGACGGGAAGGCTTCCTTTTACCACGAACCCCTTATTCAGGCCATTGGGGCCTTCCCCTTGGCAGCCCATATCCATGGGGATTATTTTTTAAACTTTGCCGATTGCGACGCCAAGCCCATTTTAGACGGGGAACGGATTTACACCTTCGGTCTTCGCACAGGCCAGCTGGCTTTAAAGGCTTTAGGCGCGGCCATAAGCGCCTCCAACGCCCAGCTTTTTCCCAAGGATACGCCGGAATTTTCAAGGATGCTGGACCGGCTGTTTCACCCCGTTCCTCCGGCCCCGTTCCCTGAAAAGCAGAATGTTATATTGCCGGATTTGCAGGTGTACCTTAAACGCAGCGGGGGACTGGTGGCAGCCATCAAGGGCGGCCACAACGGAGAAAACCACAACCACAACGATGTTGGCAGCTTTATCCTCTATGCGAAGGGCCAGCCCCAGGTTATTGACGTTGGGAACATGGTCTATACGGCCAAAACCTTTGGCCCTGACCGCTATACCCTTTTTAACACCCGGAGCATGAACCACAACCTGCCCCTGATCGGCGGCTTTGAACAGCAGCAGGGCGAAGAAAAAAGAGCCCTTAACGTCTTGTTCACGGAGGGGTGTGCCCAAATGGAGCTGAAAGCCTGCTACCCCCCTGAGGCGGGCATCCAAAGCTTTAACCGCAGCTTAACAAGCCAACCCAAGGGCTTTTGTATTAGGGACGAAATTTTACTGGATGAACCCTTGCCCGTTACCTGGGTAATGATGCTTCGGGAAAGGCCGGAAATCCATGAGGGGCTATTAAAAACCGGCTCTATTGAAATGGCTTTCGATCCGGGGCTTGTTTCGGGCGTTGAAGCCATCGACATAACCGATGAACGGATGGCGCGAAATTTCCCCGGTACGGTTTACCGGGCCACTTTCACTGCCGGTTGTAAAGCCCGGCATCAGCAAGGCTTTGCTTTCAATGGGGTATAAAGCAGCATAAGAAATTGACGTTATTTGACAAATGCCTCATATTAAAATATACTTCAAACAATATACAGAATAGGAGATGTGGCTATGGAATATCATGTTCGCAGCGGCATTGCATCGCTATATAGAACACCCCTCCATGGAGGCCGGGAAGATTTTCTGCGCCTGGATATGAACGAAAACCCCGAGGGCTTGCCTAGCGAATTTGTAAGAAACGCCTTAGGCGGGATCACCCCAGAAATGCTGGCAATGTACCCAGATACCGAGCCTTTAACCAACGCCTTGAGCTTTTACCTTAACATAGACCCTGCCCAGGTGATACTGTTCAACGGGTCGGATGACGGCATTAAGACGATTTTTGAAACCTTCGGCCTTCAAGGCAAGAAAATTATCAGCGTTTATCCCACGTTTGAAATGTATGCCGTTTATGCGAAAATGTATGAGATGGAGCACCTTGCCATCCCCTACGATGAAAACTTCAGCCTTTCCTACGATGCCATTTTAAACGCCATTGACGACGAAACCGCCATGGTATGCCTTTTAAACCCCAATAACCCTATCGGTACCGTGTTTGAAAAAGAGCAAATTGAAAGGGTCATTGAAAAAGCCCAGTCCCATCACGCCATGGTGATTATCGATGAAGCGTACCATTACTTTTACCCGGTTACGTTTCTCGGGCTGATTAAAGAAAAGAAAAATGTGATTGTCCTAAGGACCTTTTCCAAGCTATGTTCCATGGCCGGGCTGCGGATCGGCTATGCCGCGGCTTGTGAGGAAGTGGTGGAATACCTGCGCCGGGCTTCCCAGACCTTCCGGGTAAACTGTATCGCGGTGCATTTCGCTAAAAAGCTGATTGAGCAGCCCCACCTGATCGAAACCCTGGTGGCCATTGAGCAGCAGGGCCATGCCTATATTATAAGCAAGCTGGAGGAAAGCGGCTACCGCTTCTATTCCCGCAATGGCAACTATGTGTTCATCGGCTGCAAGGACGATCACATGGCTGTGGCCCAACGGCTGCGGGATGAAAAGGTATTGGTTAAAACCTATTCTCTGCCTATTTTTAAAGGTTATATCCGTATTACCACAGGAAGCGTCAGCGCTATGACCCGCTTTTGGCAGGCATTTGAAAGGGCGGATCAGCCGGGAGGTAAAAAGTGAGAGCAGTTTTGATGGCCGCCGGCATCGGCAGCCGAATCAGCCGGGAAATCAGCCGCCCTAAGAGCCTGCTTGATGTAAACGGCAAGCCGTTGATCGTAAACACCGTTGACATGCTGGCAAGGCACCGCGTCCAGACAGCGGTGGTGCTGGGGTACCAGCAGGATATGTACCGGGACGCCATCGGCGGCCACGAAGTACAGATTTATGAAAACCCCTTTTTCAGGGTTACCAACAGCATGGCATCCCTTTGGTTTGCTAGGGATTTCATCGTGCCCGGGGAAGATTTGCTTCTGGCTAACGCGGACGTATTCTGGGATGACGAAATTTTTTCTTACCTGGTACAGGAAACCCCCGGCGCCCTTATGCTGGGCGACCGCAGCCGAGCGCTGTTAGGGGATTATTTTATGGAGCTTAAAAATGAGCGGATTATTTCCCACGGGAAGGAAATGACGCCCAGCAAGCGCACCTGCGAATACCTTGGCTTGGCGCATATTAAGGGCCACCAAACCGCGCGGTTTAAAGAAATGCTGGAGGAAATGGTGCTTAACGAGCGCTATAGCCAGTGGTGGGAATACGTGCTGTATGACCATCTAGACGAACTGGATGTGCGGGTAAAGGATATCGATGCCCGCTTCTGGGCAGAAATCGACTATGTGGAGGATTACCAACGGATTCGCGACCACTTTGAATAAAGGGCGGAAAATAACGGGCAAGGCCAATAAAGGCATACGAACCAGCGAAGCGGCCTTCGTAAACACAAGAACCTTTTCCCCCTTGACAAACCATTAAACCTTATGCTATCATCCTCAAAACCAACCAGAAGGAGGCCGTTATCGTGAAAGCTTATCTTAAAAAATGGAACAACCATAACGGTCAGCCTGCATTTTTCAATGATAATGCAAGGGCTTTAGCTTCTTTTGGTTTTGATAATAGGAATCGGCTTTAGGCTGTTTCTAGTTTTCAAAAACAGTAAGCGGTTAAAGCAGAAAAAGGCTTTAGCCGCTTTTTTGTTATTATTTTTAGGGGGAGAAGAAAATGAATGAAGCGATTAACATTGTAAAGGCTTACTATAACGGCACGGTGGATGCCGAATGGAACCGCATTGCAGGGCGCCCAGAATTTTTACTCACCTGCCGGTATTTGGATCGGTATATCAACCCGGGGGACACCGTTCTGGATATTGGCGGTGGCCCGGGGCGTTATTCCCAGCACCTCATCAGCCGGGGCTGTCAGGTGACACTGTTTGATCTGTCCGAGGAAAATGTGAAGTTCGCGATCGCCCAGAACCCCGGCCTAACAGGTGTGGTGGGGGATGCCCGAAGGGTTGATGCCTTAGTTTGTGGCACCTTCGACCATATTTTATTAATGGGGCCCATGTATCATTTACTGGAAGAAAAAGACAGGGTGCAGGCGGTAAGCGCAGCCCTTAAGCTTTTAAAGCCCGGTGGCACGCTCTTTGTTTCCTTTATTAATATGTTCGCGGGCATTATTTTCGCTATGAAATCCGCACCGGAAACCATTGTAGCGGAAGGTGAAAGCGTGTTTTACGATGCCTTCTTAAACCACCAGGATTATGCAGGCCCGGCCTTTACCCACGCCTACTTTATTCAGCAGGCTCATATCCTGCCCTTTATGGCCCAGTTTTCCCTTGAAAAGCTGCACCTGATCAGCCAAGAAGGCATTTCAGCCCCCTGCGAAAGCAACATTATGAACCAGCCCAAGGAAGTGGTAGACGCCTGGCTGGATTTATGCGAAAAGGTCTGCGAAAGGGAAGACTTGCTTAGCTGGGGTGAACACTTAATGTATATTGGGAGGAAATTGTAGTGGATGAATTAACCTTGGTTTTCCCAAAGAAGGAGCATGCCCAGGAAGCTTGGGCATACCGGCAAGC
Organism: Eubacteriales bacterium; assembly: GCA_031556065.1. GTDB lineage: Bacteria > Bacillota > Clostridia > Christensenellales > Aristaeellaceae > JAVBTR01. The sequence goes on from JAVBTR010000078.1 coordinate 14,491, forward strand.
CTATATGGATGCCGGGGAAAATTGCATTAATGGCAGCAGCGGTTTGATTCATGCTCAAAGCTATTTACCTTGGCTGGAAATGATCACCCGATCGGAAACACAGGCCCCTGAAGGCTGGGTACCGGCCAGTACCTATTTCGCCTTCGTGGAGGGCAAAATCGTGGGCACCATCCAAATCCGGCATGAGCTTAACGAAGAACTGCTCAGCACTGGGGGCCATATCGGCTACGGCGTGCATCCTAAGCAAAGGCGCAAGGGCTATGCCACAAGGATGCTGCAACTGGCCCTTGAAAAAAGCCGGGAATTAGGCCTGCGCAAGGTGCTTATTACCTGCGATGAATATAACATCCCTTCCGCCAGAACCATTGAAGGGGCAGGCGGGGTGTTTGAAAACAAGGCTGCGGAAGAGGATGGCAGTCTGGTAAAGCGATATTGGATCACCTTGGAGGATTGACAATTGCCTGGCATTTATGTTCAAATAAGCTTATCTTCATACAAAGGAGCAACCCTATGTTCAGAGAAATGCGACGGGGCACCCAGGCCTTAACCAAGGAAGAATGCATTGCTATTTTAGAAAAAAACACCTGCGGGGTATTGGCCGTTTCCGGGGACGATGCTTACCCCTATGCCGTACCCTTAAGCTTCGTGTACCATGATGGCCAAATTTTTTTCCACTGTGCCAAATCCGGCCACAAGCTGGATGCCATTGCCCGCAATGAAAAGGCTTCCTTCTGTGTTGTGGACCAGGACCTGGTGGTGCCAGAAAGATATACCACCTATTTTCGCAGCGTCATCGCCTTTGGCAAAGTGCGGATCATCCAAGACGAAACCGAAAAGCGTGCCGCTCTTGAAATGTTAGCCGCCCGGTATTCACCCGATCACGAAGAGGGCCGTTTAAAAGCCATCGCCGGTTCTTTTAACCAGCTTCACATGGTTGCACTGACCATTGACCACCTGACAGGCAAGGAAGCCAAGGAGCTTGTGAGGGCGCACCAATGAGCCAAACCGAAGCCATATTCAGCCTGTGGCAAACCATCGACCAGCAGAATTGGGAACGCTTGCCCTCTTTTTTCGCGCCCGAGGCCCTTATCCACTGGCATAACACCAACGAACGCTTCACCGTTTCGCAATTCGTGCAGGCCAACAGCCAATACCCCGGCCATTGGCAGATCGACCTTCAAAAGCTTTTAGAAACCGGCGAAACGGTGATTTCCGTGGTGCGGGTACAATTAAAAGCTGAACCTGTTTCTTTCCATGCCACATCGTTTTTTCAGTTTCGGGCAGGCAAAATCCTTTTGCTGGACGAATACTGGGGGGATGATGGCCCTCCACCCCAGTGGCGGCTGGATATGGGCATCGGAACAGCCATCCTGCCCGATGAAAATGTTTCTGACCCTATCCCAGGAGGTTTGAAATGAATCCCATTAAGCTGATCGTCACCGATATGGACCGTACCCTGCTGCAAACGGATAAGACCATTTCCCCCTATACGGCAGCTATTTTCCGCCAGGCAAAAGAGTGGGGGGTGATGGTAGCCTTTGCCACCGCCCGGCCCAAGCGTTCGGTTGTGCCGTACTTTAAGGATGTGCAGGCCGATGCTTGCATCATCCATAATGGCGCTGCCATTTATTTAGGCGAGGCGCTGCTTTCCCACCGTGGGATTCCCCCCAGGGCGGCCCGGGACATCCTGCTGTCCATTAGCCGGGATTATCCCGCCGCCACCCTTTCCATTGAAATAGATGATGTTTTCTACGCCAATTTCGATGTATCCGCCGTTTGGAACAACGCCGAAGCCATCCGCACGGATTTTACAGACCTGCCACTTGCCAAGCCTGCGGAAAAGCTGATTGTAGGCGTTTCCTCCATGGACGACATTCAGCGCTACGCCGCCTACCTGCCAAAGGATCTGTACATCGAAATGAGCGACCGCCAATTGGGCCTGATCATGCACCGGGAGGCCACTAAGTTCAATGGGATTAAAACCCTGGCAGCTCATTTGAACATCCCTTTAAACCAAATTGCCGCTTTCGGAGACGATTACAACGATATTCAAATGTTAAAGGGCTGCGGCATAGGCGTGGCCATGGGCAACGCCTTGGAAGAAGCCAAGGCGGCAGCAGATGCCATTACCCTAACCCACGACCAGGATGGCGTGGCCAAGTGGCTTGAACAAAACCTGCTTTAGAGGCGGTAATACATGAACGATTTAACTTTAAATCTGCGAAATGCGCTTTTAACCCAAGGGGCTGATTTGGTTGCCTTTGGGGCTCTGACCCAGCTGCCCCCAGAGCAGCGGTATGGCTTGCCCACCGGCATATCGGTGGCTGTAAAGTATGAAAAGAATACCATTCGGGGCATCCGTAAATTTCCCACTCAGGCTTACCTGGACCAGTACCACCAGTTAAACCACCAGCTGGATACGCTGGTCACCTTCGGGGCGCAGATGCTTACCCATCTGGGCTATCAGGCCACCGCCCTTACCGGCGCCTTTGTGGCAAAAACGGAAACCGACCTTGCCACCCTTTTACCCCATAAAACCGTGGCCACTAGGGCAGGCCTTGGGTGGATTGGCAAATGCGCATTACTGATCACCAACGAATACGGCTCCATGGTGCGTATCTCCTCCATTGTCACCGATGCGCCCCTTGATACCGCCGCTCCTATAGATGCTTCCAAATGCGGCAGTTGCATCGCCTGTATGCGTGCGTGCCCCGCCGGCGCAGTCAAGGGTGTTAATTGGCAATTAGGCGCTCCAAGGGAGGATTTTTTCGACCCGGCCTTATGCCGCCAGGTGGCCCGTGAACGTGCCCAAAAAGCCCTTGGTGTAGAGATCACCCAATGCGGGCGCTGCATTGAAGCCTGCCCTTACACCAGAAGATATTTAGAAAGAGGTCTTTAATATGCGCTGCAGCTGCAGAGAATGCGGTACCTATATGATCCAAGCCGAGGGCATCCCCATCAGATGCGTTTGCTCCGATTGTGGCGCCCAATGCAATGCCTGCATGGGCACCAATACCGTTATTACCCGGGAACAATTGGATCAATTGAAAAACGACCCGCGGTTTAAGCAAGGCTCTGACCCAGTTGCATAACCGCCGGGGCTGGTCTATATCACAGTTAAGGCAAGATGCTATATGGTTACGGGAGATGCCCCGAGCATCCAGCGTTCCGGAAGTGTGTTTTGCGAGCCTTCCCACCTAATGCTAAAACCTGCCGCTTGATTTGCTGCTTCAAGCGATACGGGAATGCTGCTCCCTTCATTAAGCATAACGGCCAATGCCGCAATAAACGCATCGCTGGCACCCGTGGCATCCACGCACTGTGCTTCACTGGCCGCAAATGCTTGGGTGCTTTTTTGGCATACCCACATACAGCCTTGGCTTCCAAGCGTCACGATAACATGGGTTACGCCTTTATTCACAAGCTCCCTTGCCTTTTGTGCAACAGTTCCCTTACCGGGCACAAGCATATTTAGTTCCTTCTCACTTGGAACCAACATATATACATCTTTCAGCAGGTCGTCGGGCAAGGGCTTTTCTGCATTAGGCTTAAGCAGTAATTTAACCTGATGAGCATGGCATATGTTCGCCAAATACATTAATGCTTCATCCTCCATTTCATTTTGACTCAAGCAATAACCAGCGCCTTCAAAAAGGGCTTCTTTTTGGCTGATATAGGCTTTGTCCAAGGCGATATTGGCACCTGCATGCCCCACAATCAGGCTGCTTCCATCCGGAAGAACATTAATATACGCCGTACCTGTGGGGATTGCGCCATTAAAGCTGACGCCTTCTGTTATAACATCGTGCTTGCGCATTTTTGCGTATATTCTTTTCCCATATAAATCATCGCCCACTACGCCAACCATAGAAACCAATGCACCTAAATGGCTGGCAATAATCGCCTGATTGCAGCCTTTGCCGCCAGGGGTAATCATCAGCTGGTTAGCTGAAACAGGCTTATTAATTTGGGGGCGATGGGCTATTCTGGTACTAATATCCATATTGATCCACCCAACCACCACTATTCTCCCCGTAATGTGGCGTTTGGACCTTCCAACGCTTTGCCTTATTTGAATACTGCCATTGAAAACCTGCTCCCCTTTAAACCCATTTTCACCAATCGCCTGATAAAATGCGCTTTGGGCAATGGCTTGCATGGGATATGCCAACGTCGTAAGCGGCGGGGACATGCTTTGAGCCATGGGCGATTCCTCCATGCAGATCACCGCCAGATCATGGGGAACCAACAGCTGGCGGTCATTGGCTGTTTGGTAGGCTGCCATAGCACCTGCCATATCATAGCATAGCAACGCTTCAAGCCCCATTTCGCATTGCGCAAATAACTGTTCAGAAGGCTGCTGGCACAGATAAAACACGCCTGCTTCTTCCATATTGCTGGCCAAAAGATAAAGCTGCTCTAGAAAACATTGCTGCAGCTGTTCAAAGCCTTCAGGCTCAGGCAAAAGGAAGCCAATTTTTCGGTACCCACAATCTACTAAATATTGCAGACATAACCGGATCCCCTCTGCCTTATCGATCACCACTTTATGCCCAAAGGGCTGTATCGCTCTTTCCCCAGATACCACCATGCAAAGGGAACTGGTATCCTCCACCTGCAAGGCCTCTGCCTGCAGTTTAGCAGGCGGAAGGTAAATCACGCTGTCCACCTGTTGCCTTTGGTAGGCGCTAACCGCCTTTTTTTCATCCTGGGGGGATGCGCCTGTGAAGGTGGTTAAAAGCACATAATCCTGGCTGCGGCATAATGCCTCCAATTCCATCAACAATGAAGCTGCAAAGGGAGACAGTATATCCGGCATAATCAATCCAAGCAATTTGTTCTGCATGGAAAAACGATCCCTTATTTTAGCATAGGGGACAAAATTTTCCTCTTCTATAATCTGCATTACCTTTTGCCGTGTTTGGTCGCTTATATTATCATCTTTTTTATTTAAAACCTTTGACACTGTGGATATGGATACACCCGCTTTTTGCGCGATTTCATGAATCGTCATCCAATCACTCCTTATCTCTTTTATAGCATAGAAATTGGGGCTTGACAAGAGAGGTTTCTTTGTGTATTCTAAAAAAGGAAAGTATTTTAGTAAAGTTTTTTCTTTAAAGAAACCGCCATCCATATGCGTCTATTATCTGTACTACAAACCTCTTTTTGAGGCCATTGCAAGGGGGACGGATTTTAATGCAGCGATCTGAAAGCAAAAAATCCTTTTTCAAAGAAATTCATCAAAACCGAGCCTATTATCTTATGATTCTTCCTGCCGCAGCTATTCTATTTTTACTGTGCTATCTGCCCTTTAGCGGCTTGGTTATGGCGTTTAAAAACTATAATTTCATGGATGGCATCTTTGGAAGCCCATGGGCCGAGCCCTGGTATAAAAATTTCGGTTTTTATTTCAAAAGCACTTACTTTTTTCAAACCACGTTTAACACCTTATGGATCAATTTTAACTACTTAGTATGGACTACCCTTGTAAATGTGACCTTCGCTATTATGCTCAATGAACTAAAGTCAGTCAAAGCAAAGCGTGTTTATCAAAACATCATGTTCTTACCCTTCTTTTTATCCGCCATTGTTGTTGCGCAGTTTTTGCGCACCATCCTCTTTTCTCCCGAGCAGGGCATTGCCAACCGCCTATTAATTTCCCTGAATCTCTCACCCGTATCATGGTACCAAACGTCTGAGCCTTGGGTCAAAATTCTTGTGGGAACGCGGATTTGGAAGGGAACGGGTTATGGGATCATCATCTATTTAAGCACCATCGCCGGTATTGACGAATCCTTGTTTGAAGCCGCCGCTCTTGATGGCGCTAAAAACCGGCAAAAGATTTGGCATATCACACTGCCCATGCTGCTGCCCACCATTTTCACCATGACTTTATTGGCTGTAGGCCGCATGTTCTTTGGCGATTTTGAAACCATCTATGCGATTCAGACAGGCGGCATGTCCAACACCATAAGCGGTGCCTTGCTCAAGAGCACGGATATCATCGAAACCTATATTTTCCGCTCCGTTCGCGACAAAATGGAATTCGGCACATCCACCGCAGTAGGGTTGTACCAATCCATTACAGGTTTTTTAGTGGTCTATGGTACAAACGCGTTGGTGCGCCGCTATCAAAAGGATTATGCGTTATTTTGAAGATTCATCTTTATGAAAGGAGCATGAAGTTATGGCAAAAAAATCCCCGCAAACAGTATTTCACCGTACTTCAGGCGAAAAGGCTGTTGCAGCGCTCATTCATTTGGTCATGATTCTTTTTTGCACCGTTTGCCTTGTTCCGGTGATTCTTTCATTTATTGTTTCCATTTCCAGCGAGCAAAGCGTGATCCGGTATGGCTATCGTTTTATTCCAAATGCATGGTCCCTGGAAGCGTACCGCACGCTGTTGGCAAATCCCTCTATTATTCGTGCCTATATGGTCACCATTTGTGTCACATTGGGAGGCACTCTCCTTTCTTTAGCGATCTGTTCCTTAGCAGGCTATGGCCTATCCGTAAAAAAAGTAAAGTTTCGGGATTCCATCGCCATCTTTTTCTACATTCCTATGGTCTTCAGTGCCGGATTGGTCCCGTGGTATGTTGTCTGCACAAAGCTTCTGGGTTTTAAAAACAGCTATCTGGCACTGATTATGCCCGGCCTGGTTTCCACCTTTAATATCTTTCTTTTACGGAACTATTTTCGTACTATTCCAGAATCCCTGATTGAATCAGCACAAATAGATGGCGCAGGGGCGCTTTACACCTTTGTGCGAATTGTCCTGCCCCTGGCCACCCCCATTATGGCCACGGTTAGCCTTTTCACCGCCCTGGATTATTGGAACAATTGGTCCAACACCCTTTGGTTCATCGACCAGCGGGATATGTTTACCCTGCAGTATTATCTCTACCGCATCAAAAACACCATTGGCCAAATGTCCACCTACGGCACTGCCACAGGGGTTTCCATCCCCACCCAAACCACTCAAATCGCAACCCTGTTTGTCACCATTGGACCCATTATACTCATTTATCCTTTTGTACAGCGCTATTTTGTAAAGGGAATCATGATTGGCGCCGTAAAGGGATAATACCCGCTGTATTTTGTCGCTGTAAGCGTCAAATAAATAAGGAGGAAGATTCAATGAAGACCAGAAAACTCACAGCCCTGCTACTCGTATTCCTGTTTGTTTTAGGCAGCTTGCCCGGGTTGGCTGCCCCAGAAGCCCCTGCACCGCTGGAAGCGGTAACCATTAAGTTCTGCACGCTTTTCGATCCCTGTGCGGCAGAGCCCGAAATTGTACAAGCCATTAATGCGGGTCTTGCCGCAGATGGCTTGCCTTTCACCGTAGAAATTGTTCACTTTGATGACTATGGAAGCAAGGTCGCCCTGGCTGCTTCCAGCGGTGAGCCCCTGGACGTGGTTTGGATTCACACCAGCTGGTTAAGCGACCATGTATCGAAAAAAATGTATTACCCCCTTACGGATATTGCCCCGGTCTACGCACCGGACATCATGGCCAGCCTGCCGGAACAGGTTCAGGCCGCAGGCTCCATTAACGGCGAGCTTTACGCCTTTGGCCGGGTCATTCCCATGGCGCAGTTCAAAAACGTGTATAATATCCGTGGCGATCTGCGCAAGAAATACAATATGGAAGAAATCACCACCATAGCGCAATTGGAACAGTACTTTGATAACGTGCTTGCCAACGAAGAAGGTATGTATTGTATCGCAGCGGATTATAACACCGAGCCGCTTTTAATCCAATACGCCAATTACTACTTCCCTATCGGCGATGAAGGCCGCGTGCCCCTCTATGTAGACCCTGAAGACGAAACCCATACTGTCAAAACCTATTTCGATTCAGAGGCCTTTGCCAATCTGGCTGAACTTCTTTTTTCTTGGCGGGAAAAGGGCTACCTTCCCTTGGATGACAGCAGCCTGATCGATGCCCACAGTGGCTTTGTCAATGGCCGCATTGCCTGTGTACCCTCTAACATCTTTCAAGAGACCGAGCGCATAGACGACCTAAAGCGCAATTTGCCTGATGCGGAAATTGAAACCGTTCATCTTCAGTCCGATAAACGGTATGTATTTCAGGGTACGGATAATATGTTAGGCGTTGTTTCTTCCTCCAAGCATCCCAATGAAGCGGTTGCTTTCATTAACTGGATCAAGAAAAACCAGAATAACTTCGATTTGTGGTCCTACGGTGTTGAAGGGGTAAACTACAACCTGGACGGCGAATCCATCAGCTTAGAGAATATTGCTCCCGAAAACCAGTTCCTGGGCGTATGTGTATGGATGTGGAACGATGTTAACCTGGCCCGTTTTTCCAAAAATGCTTCCCAAGAATACATTGAAAAGCTGCGAACCTGGGATGAGGGCGCTATTGTGACGCCATATGTTGGCTTTAGGCTGGATCAAAGCAGCATCAATGCAGAAATCGCCAACGTGAGTTCCGTAATCGACGAATATATTTATGATATCGTCAAAGGCGCTGTGCGTTTCCAAGATGTAAAGGATGAATTCCTTGGAAAGCTGGAAGCTGCGGGAATCAAAACACTCCAAGAGGAATGCCAAAAACAGCTGGACGCATACTTGAAAAACTAGTGCTGCACCAAGTCTATTATTATCAATACAATGGGCTATCGTACCGAGCCATGCCGGGCACGATAGCCCATATCCTCTTTGCTTATCGCCAATTGCGTCGTTTTATGGTACAATATGAGGAAGGATTGAAAGACTATGATATGGAAGAAAAATTCGAGCAGCTGGCTAATGGACAGGCTTGAACCCCCTAAGGGGAAAATCAAAATGGTACTTGATACAGATACCTACAACGAAGTCGACGATCAATTTGCACTATGCTATGGCCTTCTGTCCCCAGAGCGGCTTGAGGTAGAAGCCATTTACGCCGCGCCCTTTTATAACGCACGATCCTGTAGCCCTGAAGACGGCATGAATAAAAGTTACAATGAGATTCTGCGGCTGCTTTCCATGATGAAGCTCAACACAGAGGATTTCGTTTTCAAAGGTGCCACCTCTTATTTGCCGGACGGGCAAACGCCTGTGGACAGCCCTGCCGCACAGGATTTAATACGGCGGGCCCGCTTACAGCCCGCAAACGAACCCTTGTATGTGGTCGCCATCGCTGCTATCACCAATATTGCTTCCGCCCTATTAATGGCACCCGATATTATTGAAAAAATAGTTGTGGTATGGCTGGGTGGTCATCCCTTTTCGTATCCCCATACCCATGAATTTAATTTAGAGCAGGATATTCCGGCAGCCCGCATTTTATTCGACAGCGGCGTACCGTTGATTATAATCCCATGCATGGGTGTTTCTTCCCATCTGCTAACCAGTGTGCCTGAAATGGAAGCCCACTTAAAAGAAAAAAATGAATTATGCGATACATTGATCGAATTGTTTAAAGCGTATGAAACGAATCACTTCGCCTGGTCCAAAGAAATCTGGGATATTTCTACCATTGGCTACCTTATCAACCCCGATTGGGTGCCCACTGCGCTGATGCACTCCCCTTTAATCACCGATGATTGCCACTGGGCAACGGATTCCCGCCGGCATATGATCAGGGTGGCGTATTTTATCTTCCGCAATCCTATTTTCAAAGACATGTATCAAAAACTATCTGAAGCCACGTTTTAAGTTGAGAAGGGGGAGGGCAGAATGAAATTTCTTTGCTTTGGCTCGCTGAACATCGATCATACTTATAAAGTGCCCCGCATGGTTGTGGAGGGCGAAACGCTAAATTCCCTCTCTTACACTTTTAATGTAGGCGGAAAAGGGTTAAACCAATCGATCGCGCTGGCAAGGGCAGGGGCCAGCGTATACCATGCCGGGATGATAGGACCCGATGGCAGCGAGCTTATGAAGACCCTTCAAGCCGCAGGCATCAATACCTCCTACATCGAAACCGGGGATGCACCCACCGGCCATGCTATTATCCAAGTGGATCAACAAGGCCGCAACTGCATTTTGCTCCATGGCGGCGCTAATCAATGCATTACCCACGCCTTTATCCATAGGGTGTTGCAGCATTTTGGCCAAGATGATGTGCTGGTATTGCAAAATGAAACCAGCTGTTTGGCCGAATTAATCCGCGAAGGGAATAGCCTTGGTATGAAAGTGGTACTCAACCCTTCGCCCATCTCCCCAGCCTTATTCGGCGCGCCATTGGAATATGTGGATTTGTTTATCATGAACGAAATTGAAGGCAACGCTCTTTGCGGTGAAACGGAGCCTTCTAACATTCTAAATACAATGAAAAAAAAGTATCCCCGCTCCCAGTCTGTATTGACGCTAGGGAGTAAGGGCGCTTGTTTTGGCGGCAACGAAAACTTGTTTATCCCAGCTGCACCTGCTGCCGCTATTGATACAACTGCTGCAGGCGATACCTTCACAGGGTATTTTTTGCATCATTGGATCAATGGTGAAACCATTGAAGCTTCCCTGAAAATAGCGGCGGCGGCCGCTGCCATCGCCGTATCCCGCATAGGTGCTGCCGCGTCTATCCCCTTTGCGCAAGAGGTTGCCACAAGATATGGAGCAAAAGCAAATAAAGGATAACTGCTGAAAATGCCCCCTTTTGTCAGACAGTAGGGTATACTGCCAACAAAAGGGGGCATTTTCATTGGGTTAACCATCTTTGCCGGGCTACTGCAGCAAGGAATCCACAAAGCCCTGCATGTCCTCCTTGGATGTGGCTTGGCGGGCCTTATCGATAATGCGCTGGCGTTCATCTTTTGGTAAAGAGGAAAAATGCCGCATGGCGTTAACGTTGTGGCTTAAGGCCATGATAAAGCCCTGTGGCATGGCTGGATCGGAAAACGGGTTGTTCATCATTTAAAAACACCTCCTTTCCACCTTATTTTTCGCTTTTAGTTTAATGCTATTCCGGCAAAACGTTGGCTGGCGGCAGGCAAGTATTTCCCCGGCAAAGATAGTAAGTAATCTGGTTGTTTTCAAGAGGATAATCCTCCGTTGGTTCGTTAAGGATGGTGGTATAGCCATCCTTTTTAAGCTTGGCCGCTATTTTTTCCCGCTGGCTGATATCCGTTAAAACCACTGTCAGGTGATCCTTGGGTTTTTTATTTTCCAACAGTGCCAGCATAAAGGCCGATTGGGCGCTTGGGTTCGGCGCTGCCTGGCGGCTTAAAAAATCCTCCTGTTTATTTAAAACAGGCTGAAGGTTTTCGTTGCCTGGGAAGTTTAAAAGCTGTACCAGGTTTAGCAGCATCATGCTGTTGCCAGAGGGCAGAGCCCCGTCATGTGTTTCCTTGGGTCTGGCGATCAAATGCTGGTTTTCCTTGCCGGAAAGAAAAAACCCCCCAGCTTCAAAATCGAAAAAGCTTTCTATGGCCACATTCAAAAGGGCTTTGGCGTCTCTTAAATGCGCTTCTTCCAGGGTAACGCGGTAAAGCTGGAGGAAGGCGAAGACCATGAAAGCGTAATCGTCCAGCAAGCCTGGGTTGGAACGCTTGCCTTCCCGAAAGCTGATAAAAAGCCGATGGTTTTCCATGAGGTTCTCTTTTATAAACTGAATAGCCTTCCGGGCCAGATAAAGGCATTGCCTGTTTTCCAAGGCCAGATAAGCCTGGCACAAGGCCCCAATCATCAGACCATTCCAAGCGGTGAGAATCTTATCGTCTAAATGGAGGGCTGTCCGTTCCCTTCTATATTGGTAAAGAGGCTCCATGGCCAGGGGCATTTCTTCCCTGGCGTCGGATTGAATCAGCTGGTTAGGGATGCTTTTGCCTTCAAAATTCCCTTGGGAGGTAATATCGTAAAGCTGATTAAAAACCTCCCCCCGTTCCTTGCCTAAAACAAAGAAAACCTCTTCCGGGGTAAACAGATAATACTTTCCTTCCTCCCCATCGCTATCCGCATCCTGGGCGGAATAGAAGCCCCCCTGATCGCCGACCATTTCCCGCTTTAAATAAATAAGAATTTTTTCGCAAACCCTTCGGTAACTTTCATTCCCTGTTTTTTCAAACGCCTTGGCATAGGCCCATAACAGCAGGGCGTTATCGTAGAGCATTTTTTCAAAATGGGGGGCAAGCCATTTGGCATCGGTGGAATAACGGGAAAAGCCGTAACCGATCTGATCGAAAATCCCGCCCCTGGCCATTTGGGTAAGGGTTTTTTCCGCCATGGCCAGGCTCTTTTCATCCCCTTGCTCCAATAAAAACACCAGGGTATGGCCCATGGGGAACTTAGGCGCCCGGCCAAAGCCGCCATTGCGAGAATCAAAGGTTTTTTTGAACTCGCCTGTTGCTTTTTCAATAAGCTGTTCATGGGATAGAATATCTTCGGAACCTGTCTTTTCAGTGGAATTGATAAAAGCTGTGATCTCTCCAGCATTTTTGATCAGCCTTTCCCGATCGGTTTCCCACTGGGTTTTCACTGTTAAAAGCAGTTCCACAAGGCCTATGATACCGTACCGGCTGCGTTTTGGCAAATAGGTGCCCGCGTAAAAAGGCCGGCCCTCTTGATCCATCATAATGGTCATAGGCCAGCCGCCGCTGCCTGTTAAAGCCAAGCACACGTTCATATACACGCTGTCGATATCCGGGCGTTCTTCTTTATCCACCTTGATGGCAATAAAATAGCTGTTGAGAATTTCCGCCACTTCTTCATCTTCAAAGCTTTCGTGAGCCATTACATGACACCAGTGGCAGGTGGAATAACCGATGCTTAAAAAAATAGGCTTGTCTTCTATTTTAGCTTTTTCAAAGGCTTCATTGCCCCAAGGCAGCCAATTGACCGGGTTATGAGCATGCTGTAACAAGTACGGACTGGTTTCAAAGGCCAGCTGATTAGATGCATAATTGTTTTCCATGGCTTTCCTTCCCCTTCTTATTTCCTTGGGGGATAGAATGCCCGAAAAAATACAATTTTAACTATGCCGCTTTATTCTTGGCGGCCCTTTTTAATTGTCTCTACAAGCCCTTCAACCATTCTTAATTCATAGCCGTTCATTTGCTTTATATCTTTAATAATGGATTCGATCCGCGGATCGGCTTTTTCCGGAAGGTTTTCTAAAGCATTAGGACCAAGAAATTCCCAAACAGATATGCCAAGAGCGGGGCAGATTTTTTTCAGTGTTTCCAAACCTACTTCTCTTTTGCCAGTTTCATAATTGCTTATAGCGCCTTGCTTTACTCCTGATAGTTTTCCAAGACGATATTGACTTAAGCCTTTCTCTTTTCTTATATTTGCGAGGCGTTCACCGTTTGTCATAGCTTCGCCTCCTCTCGTATACTTCTATAGAATTATAACAAGAGCCATTAAATATGAAAATATACTTCATTTAGCGTTTACATTATACTTCTTTAGGCGTATAATTATCGTGAATAAATTTTTAATCGCTTAGCTGGAGGTTATAAGACAATGAACATAGCAGGCCACCGCATCAGGGTCGCACGGGCAATAAACAGGCCGCCGTTAACCCAGCAGGATATAACGATTCAACTGCAAATACAGGGATACAAAATATCGAAATCCCTCATATCCAAAATAGAAAACGGCAAGCGGGGGATATCAGACATCGAACTGAAAGCCATTGCAAGGGTACTCAATGTTTCGGTAAGCTGGCTTTTAGAAGATAGTGATAATATGCCAAAAATCGAAAAAGGGCTATAGCAGTAAGCATAAGGGATACATAAGCGATATGCTTCCTATGCCTACATATAAGCCTGTTTCAAGAATCGTTCCACTCTCTTGACTTGGGTACTGTTTTTACCCTTCGGTAGGTTACGTTGGGTTTCACCCAAACCCATTCAAGGGTTATAACCCTTGAAAATCCAATATTTTCAATTACGGTAAAGGCAGTCAATCCCCTAATATGCCATTACCTTCTTCATCCAAGGAAACCCGGACCCGCATATCTGTTTTATCCACAGGAAAATCTGATTCGTCGGTACAGGTTACAATGGTTTGGACACCGGAAATATAATCCAGCAGGAGACTGCGGCGCTGCATATCCAACTCGCTCATCACATCGTCTAGCAAAAGCACAGGGCTTTCGTCATGCTGCTGGGTTAACAGGGTAATTTCCGACAGCTTTAAAGACAAAGCAGCGGTTCTTATTTGCCCCTGGGAGGCAAAGGACCTCATGTCTTTACCGGACAAACTCATAATAATATCATCCCGGTGGGGGCCAAAGTTGGAAGTGCCCCGCTTAATGTCCTCACGGCGGAATTTTTCAAGGCCTTCAAACAGGGCCTGTCCTATGTCTTTTTCATTTTCCACACAGGCCCGGTAGCGAATTTTAAAGGATTCCCGGCCAGCCCCGGATAAATACTGGTAATTTTCGTGTACCAAGGGTTCCAAATCTGCTATAAACTTAAGCCGCCGTTTAATAATCACCGACCCTGCCTGCTGCAATTGCTCGTCCCAAATAGGCAGCATAGCGGCGCTTGGGTGGCCTTCATTGCCAAACATGGTTTTTAATATGGCATTGCGCTGGGAAAGGGCCCCGTTATATTTTTGCAGCTCATAAAAATAAGAGGCCGATTGCTGGCACAACAGCATATCCATAAAGCGGCGGCGGCAAGAAGGGCCGTCCTTAATTAAATCCAAATCCTCAGGGGAAAAGATAACGCAGGTCACATGACCCATCATTTCCCCAAGGCGTTTAGGAGGCTTACCGTTTAATATGATCTGTTTTTTCTTTAATTCCTTAGGGCAAAGCCTAATGCTCACCTCATGGGGCCCATCCCGGCGGGTGGCTTTCACAGCCACCTGAGCCATATCCTCCCCCCGTCGTACCAAATCCCCATCCTTTTGCAGACGGTGGCTTCTTCCCAAGGCGCAAAGATGCACGGCTTCCACAATGTTGGTCTTCCCAACACCATTTTGGCCGTGCAGCACCGTGGTTCCTTTTGAAGGATTTAACACGGCTGTTTTGTAATTGCGAAAATTTGATAAAACAATTTTATCGACGGTCAAGCCATTTGGCTCCCTTCCTTAGAAAACACGTACTGGCAGTACCAAATAAGTATATTTTTCCCCTTCCGGCGGGCATATCACACAGGGGGATACGTTAGAATTAAACCGCATGCACAATTCTTCATCGGAAATATTGCGGATTACATCGCTTAGGTACCGGGCGTTAAACGCAATATCCATTTCCCCGCCTTCGATCTGGATAGCGATGGTCTCTTGCATATCGCCCAGCTCGGCGTTGGAAGAAATCATCATGTCGGCGGAAGTCAGATGCAATTTGATCAGGTTATTTTTACCTTCCCGGGCCATAAGGCTGGCACGGTCGATGGCATTGTTTAAATCGTTGCGGTTCACCTTCACACGGGTTTTCCAATCCACAGGCAGAATCTGCTTGTAGTTGATGTATTCCCCAGCCAGAAGCACGCTGGATATACAGGTTTTGCCAAACTTGGCAAACAGGCGGGATTTATCGAAGGTGAATTCTACCTTTTCTTCGCTGTCAGCCAGAATCTTGCTCATTTCTGAAAGCACCTTGCCGGGAATCACCGCCTGGAGCTTGGTTGCTTCATCTGGCAATACAAAGGTATCGCTGTAACGCTGCAAAGCCAGACGGAAGCCATCAAGGCCCACCAGCCGGGCTTCAGAGGAAGTGACTTCCAGCAGGCAGCCTGTTAAAATCTGACGGCTTTCATCGGTGGCAATGGCGAAAATCACTTTCTGTATCATTTCTTTAAAGGTATTTTGCGGCAAAGCCACATCTTGCCCGTTTTCCACCATGAGCATCAAGGGAAAATCCACCGGAGACATGCAGGTTAAGCTGGTGCGGGAAGACATGCATTTGATCAGCGCTGTGTTTTTTTCGTTAACGTTAATATCCACCATACCATCGGGAAGCTTGCGAACCAGTTCCGTAAGCAATTTACCTGGCAGTACGGTTTGGCCATGTTTTTCGATGTCAGCGCTAATCTGGGTACGAATGGTTAATGCCCCATCGGTACAGGTAAGAAAAACGCCGTCATCGTCTGTTTCAAGCAAAACCCCTTCTAACACGGGTTTAGCGGGCCTTGCCGCGATAGCTCTGGTAACATAATTCAGGCCTTCCAGTAAATCGTGAGCGGTAACATGAATGTACATCGTAAAACCTCCTTGGTGGTTGTTGATATAAGAGTATTTATTTCGTAGTAGTAGTAGGGGGTGTGGATACTGTGGAAAAGTGGTTTTATCCCTGCTGTGGCCTTGCTAAAGGGGCCTGGAAAAAATGTGGGTAACTTGACATATTTTGTCGATGGGCTGGGGATAAAGAAGGGCTTGCCCCTCTATATTCAAAGCGGGCGGCTTTTCAATCCATGCTTTTTTTAAGCCTGAACCCGGAAAGTAGGTTGAAACGATTTTTTTATCCACATATTAACAGGGTGTGGATAACTTTCGTCCACAGAAGAAACTGCTTTTTAGCATATGCAGGCCTTGTGGAGGATAGAACTAAATCAGTTGAATCAGCATGGTGTTTTGCTCATCCATTTCAACGATCATCAGGCCGTCTTTTTCCAATTGCTTCATCACATCGGAAAAGCGTTTGAAGCCAATGGTCTTTTCTTGAAAATCCGGGTAGGCTTCTAAAATATCGGCCTTGAGAATGGAAGGATTGATTCTTTCGAACCCATCTTCCTTGTAGTGCTTAAGAATGTCTTTAAAGGCTGCTTGCCAGTTATCCTTGTTAAGCTGGGGGCCTTGGGCGGTTTCTTTATTGGCGGGGGATACCATCATGTTAAAGTTATCGTTTCTGATACGGATGGTGCCAAACTGCTTTTCAAGCTTGGTGAGCAGCTTGCCAAAGGAAGCGCATCCATAGGTTTTTTCGGAAAAATCGGGCTTGAGGCGCATAAGAACGCCCTTGACCTCGCTGGCATAAATCTCGTCCTTTTCAGCCTGCTCCGAAAGAATAGAATCCACCAGCTTGTTAAGCTCCTGCAGATCGGCTGTTTCTTCCGATTGGGCGGTGTTCTTTTTCTTTTGCTGGGCGTTGCGCCGGGCGCCTACGGTTTCCATAAACTGAAATTCATTGCAGGCATTAATAAAAATGGTGGAAGCCACTTCGCTTCTTGAAATACCTAAAACGAACTTGCCCATGGATTTAAGCTTGCCCACCAAGGGGTTATAATCACTGTCCCCGGAAACAATGCAGAAGCTGTCGATCAGTTCGTTGGTATAGGCCACTTCCAGGGCATCGATCACCAGGTGAATATCCGCATTGTTTTTTTGTGCGTAGCCATAGCGCAAAGAAGGGATGACCGTAAAGGTGTTGGATAAAAGGGTTTCGGTTAAATCCCCGTATTTCTCTGTATAGCCGTATACACGGCCTAAAAGGATATCCCCCCGAATTTTGACTTTTTCAATAATGTTATTCAGCGTGGCTACCTTTGCGCCGCAATTTTCCAAATCCACAAACACGGCAAATTTTGATCCTGCCAATATAATCCCCTCCGATTAAATCCTGAAAGTAAAACGGTCCCCGCGAATGTATTGCACGGAGGTGTGAATAGGCTGCCCTAGTTTATCGTAAATCACTTCGTATAAGTGTAAAAGCGCTTCGCCGTTTTCTACTTCCAAATACTTTGCCTGCTGGGCGGTGGCGTGGCAAAGGGAAATATCGTGGGTGGCGCGGTGGGGCTCCACATGATGGCGAAGAAGAATATCGTATAAGGAGCCTGAAAGGTCTTCGCTTAAAAGATACTGATAGCCTTGGGAAAACACGTTTTTTTCAAACATCACCGGCATGTTATCCGAAAGGCGTAGACGAAGGATTTCGATAACGGAATCCTCCTCTGAAATATGGAGGTCCGTAGCATCCTTTAAGCTGGGCTTGGTGGAAAAGGCCTGAATGAGAATTGCGCCCGGTACCTTTCCCATATCCCGGCAGGCATCGGAAAACCCGGTCACGTCCCGAAGATCGCGTTTAAGCTTGGGCATGGCCACAAAGGTACCCTTGCCCTGCATGCGGATAAGCAAGCCTTCCTCTGTTAAATCGGAAAGGGCTTTGCGCACGGTAACCCGGCTTACGCAATAATGCTGGCATAATTCCGGTTCGGAAGGGATGCGGCTGTGCACGGGATAAACGCCGCTTTTAATGTCTGCGTAGAGCTTGTCCTTTAGCTGTTTGTATAAAGGGCTTAAGCTGCGGCTATCTAATTTATCCATGGCCAACGCCTCCTTCAAGTTAAAACAGTATACCATTTTTTTTAATACATTACAATGCAAATGAAGACATTATCACAGAAAAAACATTGCAATATACCCTGAAATTGGTTACAATTAAACGAATGATGATGAACGGAGGCAAGCAAATGACTTCGGCTTGTATTGTTACATTTAACAGTGCCCAGGAAGTAAAAGGTGCTCTTGATAGCCTTGTTCAAACAAAGGCGGAGGTCTTTGTGGTGGATAACGCTTCCACCGATGGCACTGCGGAAATGATCAGGGCAAACTACCCTCAGGTCCGTCTGATTGAAACCGGGAAAAACCTGGGGTTTGGAGCCGGAAACAACAAGGTGCTGAATCTGCTTGAATCCAAATATCATCTCATTATGAACCCGGATATTTCCTTTGAAGACGATATTGTTTCGAAAATGGAAGCTTACATGGACGCAAACCCCCATGTGGCGCTGCTTTCTCCCAGGGTCTATTTTTCCAATGGTCAAGAACAGTTTGTGCCAAAACGCCGGCCTACTATTCGTTTTATGGTGGCTGGCACCTTTGAAAAATATGGCTGGCCTTTTACCGCATGGCGAAAAAGATATACGGGCCAGGACATGGATATGGAAAAGCCCTTTGAAGAAACCTTTGCTACGGGCTGCTTTATGTTTATAAGGACAGAGGTCTTTAAAAAAATAAAGGGCTTTGATGAACGCTTTTTCATGTATATGGAGGACGCGGACTTGACTCTTCGGGTTTTAAAAGAAGGCAAGGCCTTTTATAACCCGGATTTTAAGGTAATTCACGCCTGGCAAAGAGAAAGCTACCAAAATCCTGTACTTAAAAAAATGCATATGGCATCCATGAAAGCCTTTATGCGTAAATGGGGGTGGCGGATTTGATCGATGTATTGATGGCCACCTATAATGGCGAAAAGTATTTAAAGGAACAGCTGGATTCCGTCTTCAACCAAAAGGTAACAGTGCCTTTTCGGGTGCTGGTATCCGATGATGGCTCCACGGACGGAACCTTGGATATTTTAAAGACCTATGGGGATCGGATCACCCTGGTTAAAAACAAAGGTCCAAAGGGAGCCAAAGGCAATTTTATGTCCCTTATA
Organism: Eubacteriales bacterium; assembly: GCA_031556065.1. Taxonomy (GTDB): domain Bacteria; phylum Bacillota; class Clostridia; order Christensenellales; family Aristaeellaceae; genus JAVBTR01. Next base: position 33,770 of record JAVBTR010000078.1, read on the forward strand.
AGCCAGTGCAATGCCTCCTACGCCGCTTTGTGCGACCAGGACGATATCTGGGAAGAGGATAAGCTGCAAAAGGCTTACGATGCCATTGCAAAGGAAAACAAGAATATCCCTTGTCTTGTGCACACAGACTTAACTGTGATCGATGCACAGGGCCAGGTGGTCCGCCCTTCCTTGTTTGCCCACCAGGGCTGGGATCAAAAGGCGGTTACCTTAAACCGCTTGCTGGTGCAAAACAACGCCACTGGCTGTACCATGCTTTTAAACAGGCCATTAATGGATTTGGTGAACCTGGCGCAGGCGGAAACCGTTTATATGCACGATTGGTGGATCGCCCTAACAGCGGCTGCCTTTGGTAAGGTGATTTGCCTTGGAGATAAAACCGTCCGCTACCGGCAGCATGAGGTGAACGTCATCGGCGCCAGCAGCCAGACCCTGATAGGCCGTGCCATTGGCGCCTTTGCCATTGGCAAAAAATTAAGGGGCCGTATTAAACTGACCTATACCCAGGCCAAGGCCCTTTTAAATGGCTATGGGGAACAGATGCCCAAAGAAAAAAGCGCATGCCTGCGCTTTTACATTCAAATTGAGGAAGGGAACAAGCTCAGCCGCCTGCAAAACATAAACCGTGGGGTCTATACCATGCAAAACAAGGTGCAAAGAATAGGGCACATGCTGTTTTTATAGTTCGAATTCCTTGCGAAGAAGTTTATTCTTTTTAATGATCAAAGCCAGGGCCACAGAGGAGGCGATGCCGAAAAGCCCCTGCATCAGATTGCCGGGGATGGAAGCGGCAGCTCCCCAGCCGTTGCCCATAAGCAGGGCGGCGAAAATGAAATAGCCCACCACCATGATGCTTTCAGCCCCAATGCCGGCTACGGCCAAGCTGAGTGCATCCTTTTTTGTGGCTTTGCGCAGGGCAATATAAAGATAGTGGGCAGCCAAGGCCATGAGTGCTTTAATTAAAAAGGTGGCCACGGCGTAGTGGGAATAGCCGGTAAAAATATCCGCCAGCATGGAGCCGATGCCCGCAGCCAGCGCCCCATAAACAGGTGAAAGCAAAAAACCCGAAAGAAGTACAAAGCTATCGCCTAAATGCACATACCCATTCATAGGGGAAGGAATGGCCACCACAGCGGTCATAATGCAGCACAACGCGCAAAACAAAGCGCTCATGACGATTTTTTTGGAATGATCCATTTAGCTCACACCTTTCTTGAAATGGTGAAGGTTTGGCTCTTATGCTCTCGTGGCGTGTGGAAAGCATCCTCCCCATCGAAATAGCGGGTGATTTCAAGGGTATGGTCATCCTTGGCGCGAACGGCCATTTTCCCCAAGGTCAGCAGCTCGTTTTCGTTCCGCTGGTTTAGCAGGGTTTTTACATGATCTTGTATAGTCTGGTTTTCCTTACCCCAAGGGAATGTGCCACGACAGAAAGGATCAGGGCCGCCCTCCATGCCGGCCTCATCCCCATAATAGATGGTGGGAGCGCCGGGCAGAGCGCATAAAATGTCGTAGGCCTTCATAAGCCGCTTCATGCCAAGGGTGTATTCCTCTTCAGATAAAGCCTGATCGCCCCGCTCTTCCACAGGCAGGTTTTCATAGGTTCGCCCTACCAACACATTAATAGCCCGGGCCCTGTCGTGGCTGCCAATTAAATTCATCAGGGCGTAGAGGAAAGGCACAGGGTAAACCTCCTGCTGGTGGCGAATAAGCCGTGCCAAATGCCAGGCATTGCAATCGTGCTTCATAAAGGCGATAATGGCTTCCCGCAGGGGATAATTCATCACACTGTCCAGTGTATCGCCCAGGCAGTAGCAGCGGGTTTCCCCATAGGCTGTCTTGCAGGAGGCATCCTCCCACACTTCCCCTAAAACCACCGCTTCGGGATCGGCTTTTCTGGCGGAAATGCGCAGCTTGCGCAGAAAATCCAGGGAAAGCTCATCTGCTACGTCCAGCCGCCACCCGCAGGCCCCTCGTTTTAACCACAAGGGTACAATGCCGTTTCGGCCATTGAACATAAAACGGCCATAGCCTTCGCTGGCTTTGTTGATTTCCGGCAGGCTTTGGAAGCCCCACCAGGATTTATATACCCAGGGGTATTCCATGAACTGGTACCATTCATAGTATTCCGATTCTTGGGATTGGTAAGCCCCAGTGGAAGGATAATTGCCTTCCTTATTAAAATAAATGCTATCGGAACCGGTATGGGAAAACACCCCATCCAACATGATACGGATATCTAACGCTTTGGCTGCATCACACAGGGCTTTAAAATCCTCGTTGGTGCCCAAAAGGGGATCGATCTTTGAATAATCCCCTGTGTTATAGCGGTGGTTGGACTGGCTTTCGAAAATAGGATTTAGGTAAACAACCGTAATCCCTAGGCTTTTAAGGTAAGGCAGCTTTCGTTTGATACCGTTAAGGGTACCGCCGTAGAAATCTGCGGCGATGTTGGCCCCGGTAACCGGGTGGCCGATCAAAATCGGGGTTTCATCCCAGTGCTCGTGCATATAGCGGTCGGTGCGGTGGCACTTGGCCTTGGTGGGCGCCTTGTAGAACCTGTCAGGGAAAATCTGATAGATATTGGCCTTGTGCATATAGGAGGGCACCGAATAGTCCTTATCGTACACCGTAATCTGGAAGGAGTGCCGAGGATAGCCCTGGACACAGCCCTGGCCGCCTAATTGATCAGTGGCGTTGCCGTAGCTGATTTCGCCCTTCTTGGTTTGAACGATAAAGTCATACCAAACCACACAAGGCATGGCGGGCATTTGGTGGACAGCAGAATAAGTCATCACCCCATCAAAAGCCATTTCCAGGGTGGTTTCTTCCCCGTTCCAAATGCGCAGGGAAACACCTTCCGCCTCGTTTGATACAAAGCGGAAGGTGACCATTGTTTCACATGGAACAGCGTTTTGCGGTGTGCGATAAAAGGGTAAATGGGAATGATGCAGCAACATAAAAGCGAACCTGCCTTAAGGGGAATTATAGATTAATCAAGGATGGGATCCAAGGGATGAATCCCCTGGTGGGTTCCAAGGGCAGAGCCCTTGGTTAACCCTTGCGTTTAAGGGGGGTTAAGCGCCAGATTTTTTCATTGTACTCTTCAATGGTTCTGTCGGAGGAGAACACACCGCTCATGGCGGTGTTAATTACAGCCATTTCCAGCCACTTTGAACGGTTTTGGTAATCCGCGTCCACACGGCGCTGGGCCATGGAGTAGGAGCCAAAATCCTTAAGAACAAAGTATGGGTCTGCCATGCCGCCGCCTTCACCGATCAAAAGGGCATGGTAGATGTCCTGCACGGTGGTGGGCTGGCTGGGGAACAGGGTACCGTCGATAAGCTGGGTCAGCGCCCGGCGGATTTCCTGGTTGCTTTCGTAGATGGTCATAGGGTTGTAGGTGCGTTCACGGTAGATGTCCCGCACGGTGTCGGAGCGCATGCCGAAAATGTAGATGTTATCCATACCCACCTGCTCGGAAATTTCCACATTGGCGCCGTCCATGGTGCCGATGGTCACAGCGCCGTTCATCATGAACTTCATGTTACCGGTGCCGGAAGCTTCCTTGGATGCGGTGGACAGCTGTTCCGAAAGCTCTGCTGCGGGCATGAGCAATTGGGCGTAGGACACATCGTAGTTTTCAAGAAACACTACCTGCAGCATCTTGCTGGCCCGTGGGTGTTTTTTGATCAAATCCCCAATGGCGTTAATGGTGCGGATGATCTGCTTGGCCCGGTAATACCCGGGGGATGCCTTGGCCCCAAAGAAGAAGGTCCTGGGTGCCATGGTGTAGTTAGGATCCTGGTCGATACGGTTGTACAAAACCAGAATATGCAGCGCGTTTAAAAGCTGCCGCTTGTATTCATGGAGCCGCTTGGCCTGAACATCGAACATGAAGGCAGGGTCTACCACAATACCCTGGCGTTCCAGCACAGCCTTGGCCAGGCGTTCCTTGTTGGCGAACTTAATTTCGTCGAACCTTTTTTGGAAAGCCTTATCGGCGGCAAAGGGCTTTAATTTTTCAAGCTCCAGGGGCTTTTTCTGCCAAGAGTCCCCAATGGCTTCGGTGATCAGGCTTGTTAAAGGCTGGTTGCAGGCCATAAGCCACCGGCGGTGGGTAATGCCATTGGTAATGGCGGAGAACTTTTCCGGGGAAAGCTGGTTGTAATCGTAGAAGGTTTCATCCTTTAAGATTTCCCCGTGGAGCTGGGAAACCCCGTTAACGGAAAAGCTCATGGCGATGCAAAGGTTGGCCATCTGCACCTGGTTATAGCTCAGTACGGCCATGGAAGCAATGCGGTCCCATTCGCCGGGAAATTTGTTCCAAAGCTTGGCGCACAGCCGGCGGTTGATCTCTTGGAGGATCATGTAAATACGAGGCAGCTGAATTTGCAGCATGTTTTCCGGCCAGCGTTCCAAGGCCTCCTGCATGATGGTGTGGTTGGTGTAGGCCACCGTCTTTTTAACGATGTTTTCCGCTTCATCCCAGCCCAGGCCCTCTTCATCCATTAGAATGCGCATCAGCTCGGGGATGGCCAGGCCCGGATGGGTATCGTTGATATGGATGCAAACCTTTTCGGGCAGAAGATTAAAGTTGCTGCCGTGCATCCGCTTGAAATCTTTAATAATGTACTGCACTGTGGCGGAGGTAAAGAAATAATGCTGCTTTAAACGCAGAAGCTTGCCTTCGTAGTGGTTGTCTTCAGGGTAGAGTACCTTGGAAATCACTTCTGCCAGCTGGATTTCTTCGGTTGCCTTCACATGCTCCCCACGGCCAAAGCTGCCCAAATCAAGGCGCTTGGGTGAACGGGCGGACCACATACGCAGGCTGTTTACCGTTGCGGTATCGTAGCCTACAACAGGCATATCGTAAGGCACTGCTTCCACGGTATAATAATCCTTATGCACATAGCGGACATGGTTGCCTTCGGCCACTTCTTCCAACCGGCCCCCAAAGTGCACCTCACAGGCATCCTCCATTACGGCCATTTCCCACACGTTGCCGTTTTGCAGCCAGTTATCCGGCAGCTCCACCTGCTGGCCGTCGATAAGCTTTTGCTTGAACAGGCCGTATTCATAGCGGATGGTGCAGCCCATGGTGGGCAAATCCAGGGTGGAAAGACTGTCCAGAAAACAGGCGGCCAAGCGGCCTAAGCCGCCGTTGCCAAGGCCCGGCTCCGGCTCCTCCGGCAAAATATCCTCCAGGTTCACGCCTAATTCATTCAGGGCTTCCTTGTAAGCGTCTGTGGAGCACAGGTTCAGCATATTGCAGTAAAGAGAACGGCCGGTTAAAAACTCAACAGAAAGATAAAACAGCCGTTTGGTTTTGGTTTCCTTCCGTTCTTCACGGGCGATCATCCATTTTTGCATGATCTGATCCCGGACAGTGGAAGCCACCGCATTGTAAATCTGCGGCTTGGTGGCTTCTTGAATGGTGCGGCCATTATAGCGCTGCAGCTTGCCGATTATGGACTCTTTAATGGATTCCTTGTCAAACGATGTGGTAGGCATTGAAACACTCCTTCGAATTATGTCGAAAGCTTACGCTAAGCGATAGCATTAAACAATAAGTCTATAATCAATATATCTTAGCACAATTTGTCTTCAAGGTCAAATGATGGGTCACTGTTTCACGTGGAACATTTACATTTTACTTTCCCTTTGATACAATGTTGGCCAGAAGGAGGGAATCATATGACCAAATGGACGCCAGAGCAACAGCAGGCCATCGAAGCCAATAACCCGGAGCTTCTGATTAGCGCCGCGGCCGGCTCGGGAAAAACGGCTGTGCTCATCCAACGGATTCTGCGGCTTTTGCAAGGCGGCGCCAGTGTAGACCGGATGGTCATCGTGACCTTCACCAAGGCTGCTGCGGCTCAATTAAGAGAGAAGCTTTCGCAAAAGCTGTTGGAAAAGGCGGCAGAAGGGGATTTGGTGGCCAAGGCTCAATTGGCGCTTTTGCCGGTGACCCAGATCGGCACCATCCATGGGTTTTGCGGGGCCATTCTCAAAGAGCAGTTCCAGGTGGTGGGGCTGGACCCGGGCGCCAAACAACTGGACACTGCCCGGAAGGACAAGCTTTTTGAAAAGGCCATGAGCGATACCCTGGACGCTTGCTATGAAAACCCTGCCGAAGCCTTCGGCGCTCTTTCGGCTGCTTTTTCCGATAAAGATATCGAGGCCATGGCCAGAGGCCTGTATGGGTTTATGATGTCCCTTCGGGATCCCTTTGGCTGGCTTGAAACCCATACCACCCAATGTTATTCTGCCCAATCTCTGGCGGCCCATCCCTTTATACAGGTGCTTTTGAACCTCTGCCGAGTTCAATTGACGGGCCTTGAAGATGAATCGGACAAGCTGTTTAAGCAGATGGAATCCCCCAGGGCAAACAGCAAATGGCTGCCTGTATTGCAAAGCGATAAACAGTATTACGAAAGCCTGAAGGCGGCGGCTGGCAGCGGCTATGGGGCGCTGGCCTCCTTGAAGGGGTATAAGTTTGCTACGGCCCCCACTATTTTAAAACTGGAGGGGGAAGAGCTAAAGTGGCATGAAGCCATGAAAAAGCTGCGCAGCCGTTTTAAAGAAGGCCTGCAAAAAGCCATAGAGGATATTCCCGCAGAGCTTGAACAAAAGGCCCAGGACCTGAACCGGATGCAACCTTGCCTTCAAGGCCTTGGGGAAGTGGTGAAAACCTTTCACGAGACTTTTCAGGCCTATAAGCGACAGGAGAACGGCCTGGATTTCAACGACCTGATCCATTTAACCATCGATGTTTTAAAAAACGAGGAAGCGCGAAAAACCATCCAAGGTCAGTATGATCATTTATTTGTGGATGAATACCAGGATGTAGGCGATGCGGAGGAGGGCATTTTTCAGGCCATTCATTATGAAAAAAACAACCTGTTTATGGTGGGGGATGTGAAACAGAGCATTTACCGCTTCAGACTTTGCGATCCCACTCTTTTCTTAAACAAGCAGGAAACCTTTTCCTTGGATGAAAACGCCGCTCAGCGCAAAATCTTTCTGAACAAAAATTTCCGTTCCGAGCCCCGGGTTTTATCAACTGTGAACCAGGTCTTTGAAACCGTTATGACCAAAGCCGTTACAGAACTAGCATATGATGATCTGGCCCATTTGTACCCGGGCCGGGAAGAAAACAAATGTGACAGGGCGGAGCTTTTGCTCGTTCCCTACGAAAAATACGTAGACGGCCAGGGTGTGGCCGTGGCCAAATACCTAGGGGAATTTGAGTGTCTGGCCAAAAGGATTCTTGCCCAGCGGGAAAGGGCCATTTTTGATGGCCATACAGGCCAAATGCGAAAAACCCGCTTTAGGGATATGACAGTGCTTTTGCCCAAAATAAAGGGCATAGGCCCGGACCTGGCGGCTTACCTAAAGGAATACGGCATCCCGGCTTATGCCGACAGCGAGGAAGCTTATTTCGATCTGCCGGAAGTTCAGAGGATGATGGCCCTTTTAAATGTTTTGAACAACCCTCGGCAGGATATTTGCTTTCTCTCGGTTTTAAAGCTGCCCTTGTTCGCTTTTTCAGAAGAAGAGCTGGCGGATATCCGCCTGGCCCATGGGGGCAAGCAGGTTTCCTTTTACGAAGCCTTTTGCCACTGGGCCAAGGAAAACGAAAAATCCCTGGCAACCCTTGAAAAGCTGGATCAGTGGCGGTTTCGCATTGCCCATATCCCCTTGGATGCCATGGTGTGGGAGCTGATGAAGGAATCCGGCCTGTACCTGTACGCGGGCACCCAAAAGGGCGGCCATGTGCGCCAGGCCAATTTGCGGCTTTTATGTGAATACGCGGCCAATTACGTCAAGGTGGGGCAAGGAGGGCTGGATGGCTTCTTGCGCTTGGGGGTTTCGGTGGGTGATGAGGGGGAGGCGAAAACCGCCAAAGCCCTTTCGCCCAAGGATGACCTGGTGCGGATTATGACCATCCACAAAAGCAAGGGGCTGGAGTTCCCGGTGGTGTATATGCTGGGGCTGGGGGGGGATTTGCACCTGGCGGAAAACCGCAAGCTGCGGCCCCACAAAAATTTGGGTATCGGCATCCCTTACGTGGAGCCTGCCCTGCGGATTACCAGAAAGACCCTGGCCCAGACAGCCATTACCGCCCAGAACGTTTTGGAAGACAAGGCTGAGCGGGCGAGGCTTTTATATGTGGGCATGACCCGGGCGGTAGAAAAGCTGGTCATGATCGGTACGGCGTCCAAGCTGCCTAACCCCAACTGGGATTTGTCTGGCGAGTATGGGATTTTCAGCGCCAAATCCTATCTGGATTGGCTGTGTATGGTGCCAAATGCCGGCGCACAAATTAACCAACAGCTTGAAAATCCGTTATCAACAACTTATCCACAGACTGCAACCCCTTATGATATAACGGTTTTGCCCGCTTTTATACCAGAAGCTGTGGATAACGTTGAAAACTTATCCACAGCCTTATCCACCCTTATCCACCCTTTTCAAGGGGATTTGGATGCCTTAACCCTCAAGCGGCTGGAGCGGAGCAACGCCTTGGCCCAGGAACCCCTGCCCCTTAAAACCTCTGTCAGCGCCATAAGCAAGAATGCGCCTTTGGCGGCCCAGGAGGAAACCATGGAAACCAAAGCGGCGGAGGCATGGGCCATCCCCCCCTTAACCATGAGTGAGCTGCCGGCGCTGCCCTCCTTTATGCAGCAAAAAACCATTGGGGCGGCGGACCGGGGCACAGCGGTACATATGGCTCTTTCGAAACTGGCCTTTGAAGGAGATATTCAAGGGGAATTAGAACAAATGGTATTCAGGGGGCTTTTAACAAAGGAGCAGCGGCAAAGCATTCCCCTTAAATGGCTCCAAGGCTTTGAAAAAAGCCAGCTTTGCCAAAGGATGAAAAAGGCCAGTGAGGTCAAGCGGGAATGGGCCTTTACCTACCGGCTGTTTCCCCAGCATGAAACCCTGGTTCAAGGGGTCATGGATATGTGCTTTTTAGAGGAGGACGGCTGGGTCTTATGCGACTATAAAACCGATGCCGCCTGTGATGAAAGGACCCTTCTTGAAAGGTATGAAAAGCAGGTAGCCATTTATAAAAGGGCCCTTGAAGACATTACCGGCATTCCAGTTAAAGAAGCTTGGCTGTTTGCGCTGAGGGAAGGAGAGGCTTATGAAGTATAGAAACATGGATTACCACCTGCATACCCTTTATTCCATGGATGGAAAGCAATCGGTTTACCAGCTGGCTCAAAGGGCGGCAGAGCTGGGGCTTGATGAAATCTGCCTTACGGAGCATATTGAACCAGGGCACCCCTCCAAAGGGATCGACCGGCCTCCTGACTACCCTTTGTGGTTTAAGGACATTCAGTTGGCCAGGGAAAGCTTTCCACAGCTTGCCATACGGGCGGGCATCGAAATTGGGGATAACCCCCTTCTCCGCAGGGGAATAGAAGCAGGCCTGGATGCGCTTCCCCTGGATTACCGCCTGCTTTCATTGCATTTGGTAGGGGGGGTGGACCCATACGAGCCCATCTATTACGAGGGCAAAACCCAGGAGGAAGCCTATTTGGAATATGTGGAAGCCAAAGGGGAAAGCATATTGGCCTTTAGGGATTACGATGCCGTAGCTCATTTGGGTTATGTGTGCAAGTTTGCCCCTTACGCCCCAGAAATCCGGCCCTTGCGCTACCGCCATGCCCCGGAGGCTTTTGACAGACTTTTGCGTTTTATGGCACAGGAGGGCAAGGCACTGGAGATTAACGCCTCGGGGCTGATTCAAACCGATTCACCCATTCCAGGCCCGGATTTGATCCGCCGGTTTATTGAACTGGGAGGGGAGTTTTTTGTCTTTGGTTCAGACGCTCATATGACACAGCGGGTATACCTGAACGTTTTAAAGGCCAAAGAGATCGCCTTAAGCCAGGGAGCCAGGTGGCAGGTGGGCTTCACCAACCGGGTCATGGAGGTGTACAAAATATAAAAGTGGGGAAGCAAAGGCTTAAATCGACAAAATTATGTCAAAAAAGGGTATTTTATAATACAATATATTCCTAAATGTTGACAGAAGTGGTAATGTATGTCATAATCAGCAAAGTTAGCAGGGTTGAAAGGAGGATATTTCATGGACGTAACGTGCGAAATTGTCTATTATCATCACAGTGGGTTTACTGTGGCCGTGGAGGATACCCTATTGGTGTTCGATTACTGGGAAGGGAATGGCGCCTTAAGCGAAGACAAGCGCTTAACCAACCAGCGGCTGGCAAACTATCAAAACGTGTTCGTGTTTGCCTCTCATGCCCATCACGACCATATGGATCCGGTGATCTACACCTGGCAATGCGAAAACCCGATTATCTACATCACCGCCTTTGACGTGCCTGTAGGCACCCGGGGGCGCAGGATGGCCCCGGGTGATGAAATGCTCCTAAAGGAAGGGGTTCGGGTGAAAGCCTTTGGCTCCACGGATACAGGGGTCAGCTTTCTGGTGAACATCTATGGGCTTCGGGTGTTCCACGCAGGGGATTTGAACCTGTGGCACTGGCAGGCAGAATCCTCTCTTCGGGAAATCGAAGCGGCGGAAAAAGCCTTCGATGAAGCGGTAACACCCATTACACACGAAACGGTGGACATTGCCATGTTCCCGGTGGACCCCCGCCAGGGACACCTGTTCGATGCGGGGGCCAACCACTTTATTCTTCGGGTAAAGCCCAAGGTATTTATACCCATGCACTGGCAAAACCGGCCCGAGGTGGCTGTGGAATACGCCCGCCGGGCCACCAATAAGCAAACAGGGGTGTATGCCCTGACCAAGCCCCGGGAAAAGATGATTGTGGAATTTAAAGAAGGGGCGCTGTATATTCAGGTGATCAACCAAAGGGAAACCCCCGTGGTTAAAGAAATCCCCAAAGAGGAGCCGAAAAAGGAACCCGCAGAGGTTACCTATTTTACCAAGGAGGATCCCTTTCTTGAAAGCGATTTGCCTGTGAATATCACCAAGGAGGATGGGGAATTACTTTAATTGACAAGCCCCCCCTAATTTGCTAGAATAGCAGGCGAATCGATGTTTTTTAAGGAAGTGTGAACAATGGAAGTAACCAAGTCTATGTCCATCGGCGAAGTGCTTCGCCAAGACCGCAATACAGCCCGTATTTTTATGGAATTTGGCATGCACTGCCTGGGCTGCCCCCACGCCACCATGGAAAGCCTGGAGGACGCTTGTGCGGCCCACGGCGCCAACGCGGATGAACTGGTCCATCAGCTCAACGAATTTTTTGCCAACAACCAGTAAGCTTAGAAACGGCATTTCTTAAATGGAGTGCCGTTTTTTGCGTGAAGGAGGCAATATGCTTACACAAAATGAAAAGGATGCCCTGAATATTGCCTGCGAAATGGAGCGGCGGGGCATTATGATCTACCGCCGGGCCCAGATGCTGGCCAAGGATGAAAATGTGATTGCCCTTTTAAAGCGCCTGGAGGGGGATGAATTTACCCATCTGGGCCAGTTCAGCGCCATGGCAGAGGGAATCAGCCCAGAGGAGGATTTGGGCGAAAAGCGGGTTTTGCTTGCAGCCTATGCTCAAAAGGCCCTTTTAAAGGGCGGTGTGATGGAGCTGGTGCGGGATGAGGCCCTGCAAAGCGCGAAAAAGCTCATCGCCCACGCCATTGGAGATGAACTGGCTGCTGTGGAAACCTATCGGGAATACAGCGCCCAATCGGAGGACCCGAAGGTGAAGGCCGCTTTTTTGCTGATTAGCCGGGAGGAAGAAAAGCATTTGGCGTCCCTTGAAGAAATTTCCAGCCAGATGGATTAATTTTCATGGTTAAAACGTTTTGTCCTATGATACTTTTCCGCTAATAAAATACGTAAGTGAGGAATGAACGAACATGGAGATGCTTTATCAGTACATTCTGCAGATTCAGTGGCAGCAAGTGGTTATGTGGGCCATCGGCGGGTTGCTTATTTACCTGGCCATTGCCAAGGAAATGGAACCCTCCCTTCTGTTGCCCATGGGCTTTGGGGCCATTTTGGTCAACCTGCCCCAATCTGGTGCCATTGGTGTGGACGGCGCCCTGACCCACTTGTTTAACGCCGGTATTTCTAACGAGCTTTTCCCGCTGATTCTGTTTATCGGCATCGGCGCCATGATCGACTTTGGTCCTGTGCTGACAAACCCCAAGCTGATGCTCTTTGGGGCGGCGGCCCAGTTCGGCATTTTCTTCACCTTAAGCATGGCAAGGCTTTTCGGGTTTGAACTTCGGGATGCCATGTCCATCGCCGTTATCGGCGCGGCGGACGGCCCTACCTCTATTGTGGTGGCCCAGCAGCTGGGTTCCAAGTACTTAGGGGCCATTATGGTGGCTGCCTATTCCTATATGGCCTTGGTGCCGGTGGTACAGCCTCCGGTGATCAAGCTTTTAACCACCCAGAAGGAACGGCGTATCCGCATGCCCTACGAGCAAAAGAACGTTTCCAAAACCACCCGGATTCTCTTCCCCATCATTATCACCATTGTGGCGGGGCTGGTCTCCCCCATGTCGGTTTCCCTGGTGGGCTTTTTGATGTTTGGTAACTTGATTCGCGAATGCGGCGTGTTGAACTCCCTTTCCGAAACCGCCCAGGGGGCCCTGGCCAACCTGGTAACCATTTTCCTTGGCATTACCGTTGCCACCCAAATGCATTATGAATCCTTTCTCCAGCCCGATACATTGTTGATCCTGGGCCTGGGCCTGGTGGCGTTCATCTTCGATACGGCAGGCGGCGTGCTCTTCGCTAAGTTCTTAAACCTGTTCCTTAAAAATAAGATCAATCCCATGATCGGAGCGGCAGGCATTTCCGCCTTCCCCATGTCCGCCCGTGTGGTGCACAAGATGGGCTTAAAGGAAGATAACCAGAATTTCCTTTTGATGCATTCCATCGGCGTCAATGTTTCTGGCCAGATCGCTTCGGTTATCGCCGGCGGCTTGATTCTGAGCATGTTCTTTGGCAAGTAAGGAGGGTATGATTATGAAACTGGATTTTGGGGCTTTTGTTGATTCCTTCCGCTTTATGGGGATTGGCTTGGTAGGTATTTTCTGCGTTATGGGCGTGATTATTGGTTCCATTTATCTGTTGAACCGCTTTACCTCGAAAAAAACAGAGGAATAAGGGGTTTTAAAGGGCATAGCCCTTTAATGGGTTTGGGTGAAACCCAACGTAACCTATTGAAAATGAAAAGCAATACCCAGGTCAAGGGCCGCTACGCTGCCTTGACCTGGGTATTTTTTTCATTTTCTAAAGAGTAATTAAAGATTTGCAGGCTATCATGAAAGCATCAACCAGCACAAAGGAGGTGATGTGACCGTGACCGCTATGAAGAAGCGCCGGGAGGCATTCTATGGCCTCCTTTTTATGCTGCCCAGCTTGGCAGGCTGCGCAGTGTTCGTTGTAGCCCCTTTCTTAAGCGCTATTTACCGCTCCTTCACCGATGGGTTCACAGGGCAATTCGCGGGACTAAGCTATTACCTCCAGGTATTGCAAAACCCCTCCTTCCAGCGAGCGGTTTTGAACACCCTGCGCTTTATGGGCCTGTGCGTGCCCCTATTGACTGCCCTTTCCCTGGGATTGGCCCTGGTGCTTTATCAGCCGGTGTACCGCAAAAACGCCTTACAGGCTGCCTTTTTAATGCCCATGGCCATACCGGCCGCGTCCGTGGCGCTTTTGTGGCAGGTGCTCTTTCACCAAAATGGTTTGCTTAACAGCCTTTTGCCCGTGGCTGTGGATTGGATGCATTCAGACAACGCCCTCACTTGCCTGATTATCGCCTATATATGGAAAAACGCCGGTTATAACATGGTTTTATTCCTGGCGGGGCTTAGTGGCATTTCCCCTGCTTTATACGAAGCCGCTGCAGTGGATGGGGCGGGGGCTTGGAGGCGCTTTACCGCCATTACCTGGCCCTGTTTAAAGCCCACACTGTTTACAGTGACGGTTTTATCCCTTTTAAACAGCTTTAAAGCCTACCGGGAAGCCTGGCTGGTAGCGGGGAATTACCCCCACAGCAGCATTTACCTGATTCAGCACACGTTGAACAACTGGTTTAACATGCTGGAGATTGAAAAGCTTTCCGCAGCCGCCACCCTGACAGCCCTGGTGATTTTAGGCCTGGTAGCCCTTTTAAACCGGGCTTGGGGCATTAAAAGGGAGGGTGGGGAGCCATGATGGGTAAATTCGTCCGCTCCCTTTTGCTTGGGCTGGGGGCATTGGTCGTTACCCTGCCGCTGCTGATGACCTTCTTTGGCTCCTTCATGGGTAAAGCAGAGCTGTTTTCCCACATCGGCCCTGTGCTGGATGGGGGTACCGGCCAGGCCACCATGGTGTTATTTCCCAAGCTGCCAACCATTGCCCAATATGTGAAGCTGCTAATGGATAACCTGACGTTTCTTCGCATGTTCTGGAACTCCGTGCTCCTTTGCGTGCCAACCATTTTTTGTCAGGCAGTGGTAGCCACCCTTTGCGCCTGGGGCTTTGCCCACTACCGTTTTAAACTTTCAAACCCTCTATTTATGGCCTATATCGCTCTGATGATGATGCCTTTTCAGGTAACCCTGGTTCCCACCTACCTATCCCTTGAACGGCTGAACCTGATCGATACCCCCCTTGCCATTATCCTGCCGGGAATCTTTTCCACCTTTGGTGTGTTCCTTTTGCGCCAGTTTTTCCACACAGTGCCCCATTCCTTAGTGGAGGCCGCAAGGATCGATGGCGCCAGGGAAGGCACCATTTTCCTAAGGGTAGCCCTCCCTTTGGCCATGCCTGGTGTGGCATCTATGATGGTACTAAGCTTTTTAGATAACTGGAACCTCATTGAGCAGCCCATGACCTTTTTAAAGGATCAGGCCTTGCATCCCCTATCCCTTTACTTAATGCGGGTGGGAAAAAGCAACGCCGATGTGGCCTTGGCTGCCTCCATTTTAACCCTGCTGCCTGCGTTGCTGCTGTTTTTCTACTGCGAAACTTACCTGGTAGCGGGCATTGCCTTGACCGGCATTAAAGAATAGGAGGAACACGAACCATGGACAGGTTACGGCAAACCGCTGGCAAGGCACTGGTTGCCTTTATGCTTCTGATGGCAGGGTTGACATTTTTAAACAGCCTCTTAAACCAGCTGACCATCCCCAACGTGCAAAAGACCCTGACCCAGCGGGGAACCTTGGAAAAGCGGTTCGAAGGCTCCGGCAAGCTGACCGCTGCCGAAAACACGCCCCTGTACACCCAAGAGAACCTTCGGGTAGGCAAGGTACATGTGGAAAAGGGACAGAAGGTGCAAAAAGGCGACCCGCTGATTACCCTGGAGGAAGCCGCCCTTCAGACCCTTCTTGGCACTTGCCAGGCGGAATACCATAAGGCCCTTCAAGACTATCTTTGGGCCAAGGCGGACACCAGCAAGGACACGGTTGAAAAGTACGAAAGGGCTGTGGCGGCGGTAGAAAAGGCGGAGGAGGCAGGCAAGCAGGGGGCTCTAGAGAACGCTATCCGAAACAGGGACCGGATTACAGGCATCCGCAATCTCTTGGAAAAGGAAGAGGCCTTGAAAGACAAAGAGGAAGCCCTTGGGGAAACCCGGGAGCTATACGAAAAACCCACCCTCTTCGCACCTAGCGACGGCACCATTACCGCCGTAAACGTTAAGCAGGGGGATGCCACCACCCTTTCCGCCTTATTGACCTTGGCCCCCAAGGGCGTGCCCCTTAAATTGACGGTTGCATTAAGCGATGAGGCTTTAAAGAATTTAGTCGTTGGGGATGAGGCCCAGATCACCCTTTCGGGGAAGACCTACACCTGCCCTATTGAAGCCCTGTCCCAAGGGGAAAAGGGTGCCGAGGCTTCTTTTACCCTGCCGGAAAACGCAGGGGCTCCGGATGTAAACGCCGAGGCGCGGATAACAAAGCGCACGAAAAGCTACGATATGCTGGTGCCCTTAAGCGCCCTTTACCAGGACGATGTGGGTTATTATGTCTACACCATTGAAACCAGGCAAACAGCTCTGGGCATTGAAAACACCCTTCGCCGGGCCGATGTGACGGTGCTTGATAAGGATGCCACCCGGGCTGCTATCCAAGGGGGTATCTCCAGCAGCGATACCCTGGTGCTTCGGGGGGACCGTGCTCTTTCCTCTGGGGACCGGATTGTGGTAAGGGAGAATTAGCCATGAAAAAAGCTTTATGCTGGCTGGCCGCTTTTTGCCTATTAAATCTGGGTGCCCAATGGCTGGCCAGGGCCCCGGATGGGCTTGTTCATATGCGCTACGATTCGCAAGGGCCTACCTTGGAGCAGGCACAAAAGCTTCAGGGCTGTGTGGCTTGGAGTCAGAAGATGGGGATATTCGCTAGAAATGAAGGGCTTAACGCCAATATCACCTTGGATGCCCTTTACATGGAGGGCCCGCTGTATTTGCTTTCGGGGTTAGAGCTGGTTTCCGGCCTGATGCCTGTCTTTGACACTGAAAGCCTCTGCGCCCTGGATGAAAGGGCGGCGCTGAAGCTCTTTGGCTCCACGGACATTATTGGCAGCCTCGTTGAAGTAGAAAACCAAAAGTTTACCATTGCCTGTGTGTTCCGTATAAAAGGCGCAGCCTTCTTTGATACCGCCTCGCCGCTTATTATCTGTCCGGCGCAGGGAGATACCCGCTTCCAGGCCCTGGATTTTAAGCAGCCCCAAGAACAGGCGCAAAGGCAGCTGAATCAAGCTGGGATCCCTTCCCCGGACAGAACGCTGGATTCAGGGGAGGCCATTGGCTTTCTGGCTTCCCTGCCGGTGCTCCTAGCCATATTAATGCTTTTGCTTAAGCTTCCCACGCCCTGGAAGGGGCCGGGATTGGCTTTGGCAGCCCTGCTGATGCTAACAGGGGCCATCACCCTTCAAGGGCCGCCTGTGGATTGGCTGCCTTCCCGGTGGTCGGACATGGGGTTTTACCCCGGTCTTTTGAAGAGCCTGTTGGAAAAGCGGGCCCGGAGCGCCATGACGGCAGCCCTTAGGCTGGACGGGATTCGCCAGGGCATGGGCAGCTTATCCCTTATGCTATCGGCCCTGTCCCTTTGCACGTTTATCTATTTTAAAAAGGAGGTCTCACAATGAAGAACCTGGTTAAATTTTTATCTCTGGTATTGATTTTGTGCCTGCTTGTGCCCACTGCCCTGGCCCAGGGCGGCTATACGGAAACGGAATGGGTACCCCCGAAGGGATATATTCTCTCCACAAACCTTTGTGCCCTTCTAAACGGCGGCTTTGGCATCGTTGCCATCGATGAAGCAACCGGCAGCTTTGTGCTGCTTTCCTTGGATTCCCTTACAGCCCAGCCTAAAATAACGCCCCTGGCCTTGCCAGCAGGGGCCATGCCCTCCCTTCTTCGGGCGGGAAAGGATGGCAGCATAACCCTGCTGATGACTTGCTATGAAGCCCCTGCTGCCGATGAAGGCCAGACAGGAGCCTCCTTCTCTATGGATGGCATAACGACCCTGATCGCCACCTATGACCAAAAGGGCCAAGCCATGGGTTCCTTTGAAGTGGAGGGCTATGTGCATGATATAGCCCTAATGGACGAGGGCAGCATTGCTGTTTTCACTTTCGGCACGGATATTCTTTTGTTGGACGCCAAGGGCAACCAGATTGCCAACCTGGGAAACCCCGATGCCATCGGCATGATAGCCGCTGGGGAGCATTTATTTGTAATGAAAAGCGACAAGTATGTGGAGCTGGATTTGGGCGGCAGCATTATCCGCACAGTGGAAAGCCTTCATGATTACACGGCCCAGTTCATTTATGCCGGCGGCAGCCTGTACGGCTTGTCCACCCAGGGCTTTTACTGTTTGGGGCCTGATGCGATGACCTTTGAAAAGCTTTCAAGCGCCGCCCGCTACCGTTTAGGCGCGGCGGAGGGCAGCCTTAGCGCTGTTTGCGCTTTAAATGACGGAACCCTTATTGCCACCCTGGGCAATGGCCTGATGATGGCTTCCAGCGGCGCGGCCTTTTACAACGGCGGCGGGGAATCCAGCTACATGGTCTATACCTACGATCCGGTTATGGATACCTCTTCAAGCCCGGATTTTGTGATTACCGCCTTAAGGGACAGCGCACGGCTTCGCAAAGCCGCAGCCCTTTTCCAGCAGGCCCACCCGGAAATCAATGTGGTGCTGAACACCGTGCTTGGGGAGTACGATTTTGAAACCCCTGTGGAGGACGGGGTGCGCACCCTGAACACGGCTCTGCTTTCGGGCAAGGCTGGGGATATCCTTATTTTAGACGGCTTGCCGGTTGATAAATACACGGAAAAAGGCATTTTAAAGCCTCTGGACAGCCTTTTGGAAAACGCGGGGATTCTTCCGGGCATCCTTTCCGGCAGCAGGGCAAAGGACGGACATATTTATGTCTGCCCCCAGGCCTTTTCGGTGGATACCCGATGGGCCAGAAAAACCGTTGTGGAAAAGCTGGGCTCTTTGGAAGCCCTCGCCAGCTTAACCCCCAATGAAAACGGGGATGTGCTCTATCCCCGGGCCCCTTCGGAGCTGTTGGAGCTGTTCTATGCCACAGGCATTGAGGCCCTTAAAGAGGAGGATGGAACCATGGATTTTAATTCCCCCGCTTTTATTGAATACCTAAATAACCTGTACAGCCTGTATACGGGCCAATCCACCCAGCCTGTAGCACAATCTGAGGAACCAGGCTCTTTAAACATGGAGGAGCTCCAGGCCATTCAAAACGAAACGGTATTGGTATTCCCTTTTACTTTAAATTCCACCCTGTTTGTGTCTATCCCCTATACCTTTATGGGCCTGGAGGAAGCGGGGGTCTTGGTGCCCCATTACTATACGCCTATGTTCATGGCGGGGATCAATGGAAAAAGCCAGCAGGTTAAGCTGTGCGAAGGGTTTATGGAGCTGCTTTTTTCCAAAGACATGCAGGAATTGGAGCTGGGCGATGGGATGCCGGTTACGCAAAGCGCCCTGGAGGCTTTAATCGAAAGGGCGAAGCCCGTGGAGGTGGAGGGGGATATGATGGCCGTATCCACCATGGCCCTGGCCACGGGAGAGGGGAACCCCATTACGCTGGAAATGCCCAGCGCCGCCATTTTAGACGCCCTGGCAGCCCAATTAAAGAGGGTGGATACCCCTGTTATTGTGGATGAAACCTTGCTCTCATTTATGAAGGAAGAAACAGCGCCCTTCTTCCGTGGGGAGATCAGCGCACAAAGCGCGGCCAGCGCCCTTTATGCCCGCAGCTTAAACTACCTTAGCGAATAAAAACGTGCTATAATCAGTTTATTGAATAAAGGAGAAAAGCGCCATGCACATCCTGCTTGTGGAAGATGACAGGTCCCTTTCCATGGCTGTAAGCTATCAGCTGAAAAAAGCGGGTATGGCTGTGACAGCCTGCTATAACGGCGGGGATGGGCTGGAGGCAGCCCTTACCGGTCATTACGATCTGATCGTGTTAGACAGAATGCTGCCTCAGATGGATGGCGTGGCGCTTTTGACTCGTTTTCGCATGGAGGGCCATCATGGGCCTGTATTAATGCTCACCGCCATGGACGGCATAGCTGACAGGGTGGAAGGCCTGAATGCCGGGGCGGACGATTACCTTGTTAAGCCCTTTGCCGCAGATGAACTGATGGCCAGAATCAACGCCCTGATGCGAAGACCCAGCCAGTGGGCCCCAAACAATACCCTGGCCGCCTTTGACTTGGTGCTCAACACCGATACCATGGAGTTAAAGTGCGGCAGCCGGGAGGTGGGGCTATCCAAGCGTGAAGGGCAACTGCTGCAATATTTGATTTGCAATAAAGGCAGAATCTTGCCAAGGAACCTTCTTTTGGACAGGGCCTGGCAGGGGGCTGCCGTGGAGGATGGAAACCTGGATTTATATATTCATTTTTTACGCAAGAAGCTAAAGGAAGCGGCTTCAACCTGCCTGATCCGCACGGTTCGTGGGATCGGCTACGAATTAACAGGGGGAAGGAAAGAGGATCATGCTTAAACGCCTGCGGCGGCAATTGGTGCTGTTGTCATCCCTTCTCACAGGTGCTGTTTTGCTTGCCATGGCGGCCTATTCGTTGCATATTTCCCAAGCCGCCCTAACCAACCAATACGAGCAGGACCTGGCCCAGACATCCTCCACCATGTTTTCTTATATCAGCAGTGTGCCTTCCGCGGTGCGTGCCCAGGTGGTAACGGATTATGCCGCTGTGTATAAATACGGCGGGGAGGTTCAGTATGTGGCCAGCACGAATACCACCACCGAAACCCTGGAAGCCATTGCCCAAAAGGCCAAACAGCAGGTGAGCGGCTATGAATTTATGGCCTCGATTAATTTGGCCGAGGCCACCACTTCGGTTTATGGGGTGCAAAGCTATTTCGATTTTGCATCGGATACCACTGCAACGCCTATGAGTATTCTGGTTACCCAAAGCACCATGGCCCAAGGGAATGCCCTGGTGACAGAAGGAGGAAAGTTCTACCGGGTGGCGGCCACCCTTATGGAGAGTGACGCCTACGATACGGAATTGTATGTGATTCAGGACAGGCAGGAGGAACTAAAGGCCATTGGGAGTTTGCAATGGACGTACTTTGGCGCGGCTCTGCTGGGCCTGCTCATGATGGTAGGCGCGGGCTTGTTTTTAAGCGAGCGGGCCATTAAGCCAGTGGAGAAATCCATTCAACAGCAGCACGATTTTGTGGCGGCCGCCTCTCATGAGCTGCGCACGCCGGTGGCCGCCATACGGGCCAACGCAGAGGTATTGGGCGACGCGCCTTTAAATGGGTTTGAACCTTATTTAAATGCCATCAATCTTGAAAGCCAGCGCATGAGCCGTTTGGTGAACGATCTGATGGATTTGGCAAGGGCCGACGCGGGCCAGTGGCAGTTAAAGGAAGAGATAGTGGATGCACAGGCTTGTGTAGAACGGGTTTGCGGGCTGTTAATGCCTCTTGCTAAAAACAGTGGGGTGAGCATTCACAAGCAGCTGCAAAGGGCCTTTGCCAAGGCGGATGAGGAACGGCTTGTGCAGGTATTGACGGTGCTGATCGATAATGCCATTCGCCACGGGAAAGCGGGCGGACAGGTGCGGGTTGGTGTTGGCAAGGAGGATAAGGCGGTGCTGATCTTTGTGGAGGATGATGGCGCTGGTATTCCTTTGGAATACCAAGAACGGGTGTTTGAACGGTTCTTCCGGCTGGACGATGCCCGCAGCGGCCAGGGTAGCGGGCTGGGATTGAGCATTGCAAAAAGGCTCACAGAGCAGATGCAGGGGCAGTTGAGCCTGACACAAAGCGGTTTAGGCGGCTGCCGCTTTACCGTCCATCTCAAAGAGGGAACATTAAGTTAGCCAGGGGCAAGGTAAACCCGCGGCAGGGGATGGAATTCCGTCCGCGATTTAGGCCGGCGCACCACTACATACCAGAATTTCTCCCCCTTTTCAGGACAAACTAAAGCCCGAAAAGGAGGGATTTTTTTGAGCCAGCCTAAGCGACCTATCCCTAATGAAGAAGAACTGTACGATTTAAAGAACATTGCCTCCGCTACGGAATGCACAGGCCTGATCCCCGCTGCCTATGACGACGAGGATGAGGCCTCAATACCCGATGCCATCAAGCGCTTCTCTAATGGCGGCCGCGGAAAAAAGTAGCTGTTCCCGCTCCCCATCGGTTAAACCGATGGGGAGTATTTTTTCCACCCCCCCTGCGCCGACAACCGAAGGCAGGGAAAGGCAGACATTGAAGTCTTCCATGTAAGAAGATACGGTTAAAATGGATTGCTCATCCCTTAATATGGCTTCTGCGATCCGGCGTACCGCTAGGGCTACGGCATAGTAGGTTGCGCCTTTTCCTTCGATAATGGTATAGGCCACATCCCGCACTTGATGGGGAAAGGCATCCCTTACGGTATGGCATAGGTTTCCCTGACAGCTGTGGCAGGCCTTGCAATATTCATCCATGGTCATACCTGCAATGCTGGTCAGGCTCCAGGCGGCCAGCTCCGTATCTCCGTGCTCTCCAAGGACATAGGTATGCACATTGCGGGCATCCAGCCCTGTATGGGTGGAAAGCAAATACTTTAAACGGGAGGTATCCAGCACGGTGCCGGAACCGATGACCCGGCTTTTTGGAAAGCCAGAAAGCTTTAAAGTGACATAGGCCAGCACATCCACCGGATTGGTAACCACAAGCAAAATGGCGTTTTTCGCATATTGAACGATTTTCGGCACAATATCTGAAAAGATGGCCGTATTCTTTTTAATCAGATCCATCCGGCTTTCTCCCGGCTTTTGGTTGGCCCCAGCGGCGATGATCACCATATCCGCGTCCCATAAATCCTCATAGGTCCCGCCGTGGATATCCGCGGGGGGACATAAGGGGATACCATGGGCCAAGTCCAGCACCTCCCCCTGGATTCGTTTTTCATCGATATCGATTAATACCAATTCGGTTACCAAGCCGGATATGATTAGTGTATAGGCGCTGGTGGCGCCTACCTGGCCAACCCCTACAATGCCTATTTTTTTCTGGTTTTTCACGATTTTATCACCTCAAAAAGCAGTATGCCCCAAAAATAAAATAGTTGGTTGCCAAGGAGAATATTTTATGTTATGTTCATAATAGTGGGATACATTTAATATGAAAAAACTGCGGCTAATTACGAAGGGAGTGACGCAAGCAAGGCAGCCTATAAAAAATAGAGTAAGGATGATAAAATGAACCAACTGCTAAAGGATAAGATTCAAGAAGCATTCTCTTCGGTGCTTCCTATCACTCTGATCGTATTATTTCTTGTAACCCTGGTGGTTCCGCTGAGCCTGGGGATCGTGGCCATGTTCGTGGTGGGCGCGATTTTTCTGGTGTTGGGCATGGGGTTCTTTTCCCTGGGTGCAGACCAGGCCATGCTCCCCATTGGCGAGGGCGTAGGGACGGAGCTTTCCAAATCGTCTAAAAAATGGATGGGCGCGTTGGTGGCCTTCTTAATGGGCTTCATTGTTACCATCGCGGAACCGGACCTGCAGGTGCTGGCACAGCAGGTGCCTACGATTCCCAACTTAACGCTGATTTTAACGGTGGCCGTAGGGGTGGGGCTATTCTTGGTGGTGGCGATTATGCGTATCATCAAGCGGATTCCTCTGCGGACAGTTTTGATGTTTGCTTACGGCTTGGTGTTTATCCTTTCCCTTTTTACCCCCAATAGCTTTGTGGCAGTGGCCTTCGATTCCGGCGGCGTGACTACAGGGCCTATTACGGTCCCCTTTATGCTTTCTTTAGGCGTTGGCCTTGCGGCCATGCGCGGAGACAAGTATTCCCAGGCGGACTCCTTCGGCTTCGTTGCCTTGGGCAGCGTAGGCCCGATCCTTGCTGTAATGGTATTGGGCATTGTGTTTAAGTCTGGTGAAGGGGCGTATACCCCTATTGTGGTCCAGGAAGTAAGCACCATGCAAGAGGTGCTGCACCAGTTCACCACGGAACTGCCCCATTACTTTAAAGAAGTATTAATGGCCATTATTCCTATTTTCGGTTTCTTCTTGGTCTTCCAGCTTTTTACCCGCCGCTATAAAAAACGGCAGATCGAAAAAATCCTGGTAGGCTTGGTGTATACCTTAATCGGCCTGGTTCTGTTCTTAACAGGGGTAAACGTGGGCTTCATTCCGGCAGGTATTATGCTGGGGCGCGAACTGGCTGCCACCAGCTTCAACTGGGTGCTGGTGCCCATTGGCATGCTGGTAGGCTACTTTATCGTTGTGGCGGAACCGGCTATCCACGTTTTAAACGTGCAGGTAGAGGAAGTTTCCGGCGGGGCTATCCCGAAAAAGGCCATGAATACCTGCCTTTCCATTGGCGTAGCGGTTTCTGTTGGCCTGGCCATGATCAGGGTATTAACTGGCATATCTATTTATTGGCTGCTGATTCCCGGCTATGCCATCGCCATTTTTATGATGTTTAAGGTGCCGCCTATGTATACCGGTATTGCCTTTGACTCTGGCGGGGTGGCCTCCGGTCCCATGACGACCACTTTCCTTTTACCCTTTGTTATGGGCGCTTGCGAAGCCCTGGGCGGCAATGTTTTAACAGACGCTTTTGGCGTCGTGGCCATGGTTGCCATGACCCCCTTGATTGCGATCCAATTAATGGGTATACTATACAAGTCCAAATTGCAGGCTACCCAGGCTGATGAAATGGACGAAATGACGCTTGAGTTTGAATCGTTATTCGAAGGCACCCAAGAGGAGGGTCAGATCAATGACGCATCCCATGCACAGTGAAATGCTTCGCCACCCCAGGCTTAAAATGCTGGTAACCATCGTTAACCGCCCCGATAAAGAAAAGGTGGTTAATTTCCTGCACGACAGGCGTTTTCATTTTCAATTTTCGGTTATGGGCAGAGGCACCATCGGCGCGGAGCTAATGGAGCTTTTGGGTCTTGGCAGTGCGGAAAAGGCTATTGTATCCTGCATTTCGCCTGCTATCCACATTGAAGAATGCTTAATGGATTTGGTGCAGGTGATGTCCCTGAAAAGCGCAGGCACAGGCATCGCTTTTACGATTCCCTTACAGGGCATGGTTATCCCCCGGCACGGCCCCATGGCAAAGGCTGTGGAAGAACATTTGCAAGAGAACATGGAACAAGAGGTGGATAAGATGAACGAGAGCATTACTCATAGCGTTATTGTAGCGCTGGTGAACCAAGGCAACTCAATCGACGTGGTAACCACCGCGAAAAAGCACGGGGCCACAGGCGGCACCGTGATCAATGCCCGACGGACAGGCATGTCCGAAGCGGTCAACTTCTTGGGATTGCCCATTTCCGAAGAAAAGGAACTGGTAGCGATACTTGTTTCACGCGAGGTGCTGCATAAAATTATGGATGAACTCAATAAAGAGCATGGTTTGACCACCCCTGCAAGAGGGATGTTCTTGTCTTTGCCTGTGGATTCAGTTGTAGGCTTAAGAGTATAAGATAGAGCGGCCACTGAAAAGGGCTTGGTTGTGTGCTCAAATAGGTTTTCTTTTGGTAGAGCGCGAGACCCCATTTTCTTTTTCCTAAAAGAAAATGGGGTCTCGCATTATTTTTGCGTAGGGTTACCTTAGCGCTAACCCTACCTTTTTCTGGACCTTACGCAGGGTCTTCGTTGCCACTTGGTTGGCACGGGCGGCGTTGTCGTTAATGATGGCCTGGAGGTAATCCTTTTCCTTTAAGAGGCGGTTGTATTCGGCCTGAATAGGGGAAAGGGTATCAACCACAGCGTTGGCGGCGGCTTCTTTTAAAGCACCGTAGCCCTTGCCGCTGAAGCTTGAAACGAGGGTGTCCAGATCGCCTGCACCCAGGGAGGTCATAATGGAAAGAAGGTTGGAAACCCCAGGCTTGCTGTCGGGATCGAAACGGACATCCCCATCGGAATCGGTAACAGCGCGTTTGATTTTGCGGCGGATGACGTCGGGGGCATCGGTCAAGGCGATGTAGGTGTCTTCCGGGTCGGACTTGGACATTTTGCGGGTGGGTTCTTGGAGGCTCATGATCTTGCTGCCCATTTTGGGAATGTAGCCCTCCGGCACGGTGAACACGTCGCCGTAAATGCCGTTGAAGCGCTGGGCCACGTCCCGGCAAAGCTCCAGATGCTGCTTCTGGTCCACGCCTACGGGAACCAGGTCGGCCTGGTAGAGCAGAATATCCGCAGCCATGAGAACAGGGTAGGTAAACAGGCCCGCGTTAATGTTTTCTGAATGTTTGGCGGATTTATCTTTAAACTGAGTCATACGGCTCAGTTCGCCCATATAGGTAAAGCAATTTAAAATCCAGCTCAGTTCAGCGTGGCCGGACACATGGCTTTGGCAATAAATGGTGTTCTTGTTGGGATCGATGCCGCAGGCGATGTACAGGGCGATTAATTCCATGCAGCGGCGGCGCAGGGCAGCGGGCTCTTGGCGCACGGTGAGGGCGTGAAGGTCCACCACGCAATAGAAGCAATCGTAATCCTCCTGTAAAAGGGCAAAATTACGCAATGCCCCGATGTAGTTGCCTAACGTAAGGGTACCCGTAGGCTGAATGCCCGAGAAAATAACAGGTTTTTTGGTTTGTATGGTTTCCATGGAAACACTCCCCCTTAAAGATAAGCAATTATAGCATAGCTTAAGCAGGAAAAGCAAACAATTACAACCTTTGCAAGCGAAAAGGTATAGCAATTTGCCGAAAAACCTTATTAACAATCCGACAAGAATAAATAATATTCGACTTTTTGTTGAAAAGCATCTTCTCACAATCGGTTTTTTGGGGTATAATGGGGCTGAATTGAAAACTCGACAGGAGAGGTTATTGCGTGACGGATTTTGTAAGTACGTGGAATTCAGGTTCGCTAACGACGCTTCCTCAGGGTCCCTTAGGCTTAATAGCCATGCGTGGCTGCGAAGAGCTGGGTGCTAAAATCAATGACTGGCTCATGAAGTGGCATGACAATTTGGAAACCGTGGATGAAACCCCATTGTATTCCGCGTTAGGCGTAGGCCGCGAGAATTTCCTGATCCAGCCTTATTGCCCCCGTTTTCAGACGGGCGAAGCCAAGGGCATGATCAAAGACTCAGTTCGCGGCTATGACATATACATTTTGTGCGATGTGGGAGCATATAATTGCGAGTACAAGATGTATGGCAAATCCGTTCCCATGTCGCCGGACGATCACTTTCAGGATATTAAGCGCATTATCGCGGCCATTGGCGGCAAAGCAAAGCGCGTTAACGTGATCATGCCCATGCTGTACGAAGGCCGGCAGCACCGCCGCAGCTCCCGGGAAAGCCTGGACTGCGCCATGGCTTTGCAAGAGCTGGAAAGCCTGGGCGTAAAGAACATTATTACCTTCGATGCCCATGATAACCGGGTGCAGAACGCTATCCCCATTTCCGGCTTCGAAAGCGTAATGCCCTCCTACCAAATCTTTAAGGCCCTGTGCCGTGAAGACAAGACCTTGAACATTGACAAATCTCACATGATGATCGTCAGCCCCGATGAAGGCGCGCTGGATCGGAATATTTTCTATTCTTCCGTTTTGGAAGTGCACATGGGCCTGTTCTACAAGCGCCGGGACTATACCCGCATTGTGGATGGCCGCAACCCCATCCTAGCCCATGAATACCTGGGCGACGATGTGGAGGGCAAGGATGTGTTCGTGGCGGACGATATGATTGCTTCTGGCGATTCCATGCTGGATTTGGCCCGGGAACTGAAAAAGCGCAAGGCCAACCGTATTTTTGCGGCAGCCACCTTTGCCCTTTTCACCAATGGGTTGGATCAGTTCAACAGAGCCTATGACGAAGGCCTGATCGATAAGGTGATCTCTACCAATCTTACCTATCGCACCCCGGAGCTTAAGGCTTCTCCCTGGTTTGTGGAAGCGGATATGAGCAAGTACATCGCCAATATTATCGCCACTTTGAACCATGACCGTTCTTTGAGCAACCTCTTAAGCCCCTACAACCGCTTGAAGACGCTGCTGGGCAATTACGCGCAGGAACAGGCGGCTTCCGGCATCCGTTTGGTGTAATAAGATGATGAAATGCAAGGTACGTCCCGCGGTTATAGAAGATCTGGATGGGCTTTCCGAACTGAAGATCAGCTGCACCCGTGAAAATTACCGTGGCTTTTTCGAGTTTGCGCCGCTGAATGAGCAAAGCCTGGAAAGCACCAGTGCCTTCTTTTTAAAGATGCTGGCCAACCCGGATGCAAGGGTATTCCTTTTGGAAAACCAGCAGAGCCTTGTAGGCTATGGGGTGGTTCGCAAGGTGGAAAATGAGCAGGGCCGGGCGGAAGGCGAAATTCTGGCCATGGATGTGCTGCCCAATGTGAGCATGGATGGTTTTCACACGCTGATTATCGCGGCGCTGGAAAGCATTGTGGATAAAGACATTCACCAGGTATTTATTTATTTGCTGAACAACAATTTCAAAACCCGGTTTGTGTTTGAGCATATTGGCTTTAAAAAGGACGGCGCGGCTATTACCCAGCTTATACAGGAAGAACGTTTCGAGCTGCTAAGGTATGTGTACCAGGTATAGTATCATGCAAAGGGGCTGACACTTGATGAAAAGTGGACAGTCCCTTATTGCTAATAAAGGAGGACGCTTATGCCATCTTATAAAAAGAGCACTTTCAAAGGCGCGGCAGGGGAGACCATTTCCCAATACCTTTGGCAGCCACAGGGAGAAATAACCGGCGTGGTGCAATTGGTGCACGGCATGGCGGAGCACATGGAGCGCTACGATGAAGCGGCTCAGGCGCTTTGCAAGGCATCCTTTTTGGTGGTGGGACATACCCACTCGGGCCACGGAAACGGCGCGCCTGTTAAAGGTTTCTTTGGGGAAAAAGAGGGGCTTGGGAATTTGCTGAAGGATATTCACAGGGTAAGGCTCCAAACCCAGGCCCAATACCCCAATATGCCGTATTTTGTGCTTGGCCATTCCATGGGAAGCTTTCTGGTTCGCTGCTATATGGAGGATTTCGGGGAGGGCTTAAGCGGCGTGGTGCTTTCGGGCACCGGGCATTTTGATCAAAGCATCGTGAATATGGGCCTGATGATGAGCAATGTGATGATCTTCCTTGGCCAGGGAAAAAAGCCCGCTAAAATGATCGAGAAGGTTTCCTCCGGCGGCAATAACAAGCAGATTGCAGACCGGCGTACAGCGTTTGATTGGCTGTCCTCCGATCCGTTTCAGGTGCAAAAATACATAGACGATGAATACTGCGGCTTTACCTTTACCGCCTATGGCTACCATACCCTTTTCAGCGCCTTAAAGCAGCTTTCAAAGCATGAAAACCTGGATAAGATCCCTAAAGCCATGCCCATTTACCTTTTTGCCGGCACCGATGATCCGGTTGGGGATTATGGCAGCGGCGTAGGCCTTGTGGCGAAGGAATTGCGGGACGCGGGAATCCAGAATGTAGACATGCGCCTGTATAAGGATGGGCGACATGAAATGTTTAACGAAAAAGACAAGGAAACCGTATATGGGGATTTAATTCAATGGTTATATAATCATCTTGCATAAACGCCGGTGATTAGGTAAAATAGGTACGGCAGTCGGATTTTTTATTTTATTTATAATGCACTTATGAAGGACTGCCTGTACCCATTACGAAAACAAGGAGTGGAAGTATGTTTGGATATCGACCAGACGGGCGGCGTGTGCGTAAAATGGACCCTATCGTCCAATTAACGCCCTACCTGATGCCGATGCGCTGTGATGCCCAGGTGTTCCTCCAGCAAAAGCTGGACTATGAAACCCTGGCGCGCTACATTGCGGATCAAAACAACAAGGGCCTGAAGATCACCTTTATGGAATTGGTAATCGCGTCCTATGTCCGTGCCATTTCCCAGTACCCGGAAGTCAACCGTTTCATTATGAACAAGCAGGTCTATTCCCGTACCGAGCTGACTGCCTGCTTCACCATGCTGCGCAACACGGCCGATGGCTCCATCGAAGAAACCACAGCCAAAATCAAGTTCGATCCTACGGACACCATTTACGATGTGGCCCAGCGGGTCAAATACGCTGTGGAGCAAAACAGGGGCGAGGAAAGCGCCAATTTCACTTTGAAGCTGGCCCGGGGTATCATGAGCACACCCCTGCTGCCCAATGTGATCGTAGGCCTGTTTAAATTGCTGGACCGCTATGGCCTGCTGCCAGGGGTGCTGATCGATGCCATCCCCTTCCATACGGGCCTGTATGTAACCAACATGGCTTCCATTGGTATGCATAGTGTGTACCACCATATTTACAACTTTGGCACCACCGGCATGTTCCTATCCATCGGCACAGTGGAACGCACCATTGTGATGGATGGCAACGGCAATATCAAACGCAAAAGGGAACTGCCTGTGGGCATTACGGCGGACGAGCGGGTTTGTGCCGGGGCCATGTATGCCAAGCTGTTCGCCATGATGCTTAACCACTTGAATCATCCAGAATTGCTGGAAGCGCCCCCGGAATCCGTAAGGTATGACGCGGGGTGTGAATACCATGTGGCGAAGCCCTCCAGGGAACAAAACAGCCCTGGTGTTGTGGTTAGCGCACAAGGCGTGGAGGCATAAACCATTAAACGAGCAGCATTGCTGTTCGTTTTTTCTTGCCAAAATGGCCCTATAGGATGTATGATAGGTGCCATTAGGCTCGTTGAATAAGACAGATAAAGCGAAGGGGTATTCTATGGAGATGATTTGGGAGGAACAGGCTGCTGCATGCCGTTGTTCTGTGTGCCATTTTAATGGTGAAGGGAAGAAGATCGGACATACGCAGGAAGTGCAGCTTGTTCGCTGCCCTCAATGCGGCTCTATTGCCTTAGAAGGCAATAAGCTGGATGGGGATTATACCACTATCGCCATTGATCAGTATGTTGCCTGGACAGCAGGCCTTTCGGCGCTTTCAGCTGGGCTAAGGCTGTTTGAAAACCATTCCATTGCTTCAATGCTGGATGTAGGGTGCAATTATGGCTTCTTACCCGACATGGCTAGAACCTTATATGGGTGTGAGGTGTTGGGGCTTGAGCCAAGCGACGCAGGCCAACGGGGCGCAAGGGAATTGGGTGTTCCGATCATACAGGGGTATTTGGATGAAAAGCTGGTGCTGGATAAAAAATATGATCTGGTAACCATGTTTGAGGTGTTGGAGTATGTGCCAGATCCCGGCCAATTGATCGCTGCTGCAGCGAAGGTCGTAAGCGATAAGGGCATTATGCTATTGACAACACCTTTGGCGGAATGTATCGGGCCTGATTTGGATTCCGGTCTGCTGGTTGCCCTTGTTTCCCCCGGGCTGCATCATGTTTTATTAACAGCTTCAGGCTTAAGGGGCTTAATAGCACAGGCGGGCTTTACCAACATCCATATTACACAAGGCAAAGAATCGCTGGTGGCCATGGCCTCGCTTTCAAGTGAGCCAAAGCTAACTGCGCAGCTTGAGCCCCTGCCCCCCGACGCGATGA
Source organism: Eubacteriales bacterium (assembly GCA_031556065.1). Classification (GTDB taxonomy): domain Bacteria; phylum Bacillota; class Clostridia; order Christensenellales; family Aristaeellaceae; genus JAVBTR01. The sequence goes on from JAVBTR010000078.1 coordinate 64,734, forward strand.
TACCGTATTATCAATCCCTAGCCAAGCGCGCCGCACCGCGATCCGCGCTGCTTTTTGGGGCCTTGGTACGGCAACTGCTGGCACTATGCTATCTTGGCAGGTACGCTGAAATGTGCCCGGTGGCAGATGCCTTGGCGGATACCTTGCGGGAAACGTTTTCAGTGGAAATAGCAAGCCCTAAAAACGTTTCGCCAACGGATATGCGCCATATGGCCCCTCTTTTGATCCGCGTGGGTTATGCGCTGGGAATTAAGGCGCTTCTTTATGACATGGCGCCGTTACTGGCCGGCGATTATTTTAGCATGGCGGCTAAAACCTGGCAACATTTGGATATGAGTTCAATCCCCCTTGATCCTGAAGAAATAATGCTGAAAAAGGCGGTACTCCAAGCCAACCTGCACGCAGCGTCCCCTCATGGCGCTGTTAGCGTGGTCATGCCGGTGTATAACGGTTCCAGAACCATTTTAGAGGCTGTGGAATCGATACAAAGGCAAACTGAAAAGCCAAGAGAGCTGATCATTATCGATGACGGCAGTACAGATAATGGTATCGAGCTTGTTCGCAGAGTGCAAGCGGATTTTCCCATTCGTATCTTTTCTAAAACCAATGGTGGCCAGTCGGCGGCGCGTAACGCAGGTATCCAAGAGGCAACAAGTGAGTATATCGCCATGATCGATCAGGACGATCGCTGGCTGCCAGAGCATATAAGGCTGCTAAAAAAGTCCTTTAAAAATGACAAAGCCATCGGCTGGGTGTTTAGCGATTTTAGCATTATGGATAGCGATGGCCGTGTCCTTGATCAGCACTATTTACGAGGCCATGGCATTAAAGAGGCCAAGTCTACTCTGGAGCAATTATTGGCGGCAGATATCATGGCGCTGCCTTCCGCAAGCATCATTAGACGCCAGGCGATTTTGGATGTGGGGGGTTTTGATTCAAGGCTGGTCGGCTACGAGGATGATGATCTGTACATTCGCATTTTTCAGGCGGGATATACCCAGGTTTTTCTTCGGGAGGCAACTGCCTGCCACCGTATTTCTGCAACCAGCGCATCCAGATCGATGGGGTTTCAAAAAAGCCGACTGATTTTTTTAGATAAGCTTCTTTTATCTATTCCCGATGACCATCATTATTTCAACAAATATTATTCTCAAGATTGTGTGATCCCGCGGTTTATTAAACGCACAGCTGCGGAGTATTTGCAGTGCATTGCGCTGGGCGATCTAGACAACGCTTCTTTTTTGGCCGATACCCTTAGAGAGATCGTTAAACGCAGAGGGTTTAAAACAAGGCGGGAGTCTTTAATATATCGACTTGCCCTAGAGCTTATAGCAAGACCAAAGCAATTTAAAAGATGGCAAACTCCGCTTTCGTTGGTTTCGCGTGTTTTACTGCCTACTACTGCGAAGCTCCCCACAAGCAAGGTGTTTTCAGCTGTTCGCGCGCGGACGTGGTATGTGCCGCCGCAAAAGCCGCCATTGGATATGTGAGTCTATACAGGCTTTCTTTTTTCGCAGAGCGCGAGGGGGCTGTGGCAGTAGGAATAAGGGATTTTCAAGCAATATCATTAAGTTAAGCCGGTGGGATTTTGATCTCTCCGGCTTAACTTAATGATATTGCTTAAGAATCTCTGTTATTCAATTATAAATTGATCTTCTTCGTTTACATTCACCACCATGGTATCCCCAGGGCGCACCTCACCCTTGATGATCGCCTTGGCCAGCAGGGTTTCCACATGGGTTTGGAGGAACCTGCGCAAAGGCCTTGCGCCAAAGGCGGGGTCGAAGCCCCGGTCGATGACGGTTTCAAGAGCCTTGGGCGTCAGTTCAAGACCCAATTGCTTATCCTTCAGCCTTCCACGGATGTCTTCAAGCATCAGTTCCACAATGTCGCCAATCTCCGTTACCGTAAGGGGTTTAAAGAACACGGTTTCATCGATACGGTTTAAAAATTCCGGCCTGAACTGGGTTTTCAGCAGCCTTTCCACGCTGGTCCGGGCTTCCGGGTTCAGTTCGCCACTTCCGCCAATGCCTTCCAAAATATACTCGGAGCCCAGGTTGGAGGTCATAATCAAAATGGTGTTTTTGAAATCCACCGTCCTGCCCTTGGAATCGGTAATCCGGCCATCGTCCAGCACCTGCAAAAGCACGTTAAATACATCTGGGTGGGCTTTTTCCACTTCATCCAGCAAAACCACCGCATAGGGCCTGCGGCGAACGGCTTCTGTCAATTGCCCGCCTTCGTCGTAGCCTACATAGCCCGGAGGGGCCCCAATTAAGCGAGATACGGAGAACTTCTCCATGTATTCGGACATATCGATGCGGATCATACTCTTTTCATCGTCGAAAAGGGCTTGAGCCAAAGCCTTGGCCAGTTCTGTCTTGCCTACACCGGTGGGGCCCATAAACAGGAAGGAGCCAATGGGCCTGCCCTCGTCCTGGATGCCTGCACGGGAGCGAAGGATGCAATCCACTACCTTTTCCACCGCTTCACCTTGGCCAATAACCCGCTCATGAAGGATATGGTCCAGGTGCAAAAGCTTTTCCCGTTCCGATTCCATCAGGCGGCTTACGGGAATACCCGTCCAGCGGCCAATGATCTTGGCAATCTCTTCCTGGGTCACTTTATCCCGAAGAAGGGAGGTTTCCGTCTTGTTCTTTTCCAATAAGGTTTCTTGTTCATGCAATTCCTTTTGCAATTTGGGCAGCTCACCATATTTCAGTTCCGCGGCCCGGTTCAGATCGTATTGGTTTTCCGCCTGCTCGATTTTGGAATTCACCGTTTCAATCTGTTCCCGGAGCTTTTGCACGGTTTGAATGGCGGCCTTTTCATTATCCCAGCCGGCCTTCATGGCCTGCATTTCATCCTTCAACTGAGCCAGCTCTTGCTGAACATGCTTCAATTGGGCGTTGCCAAGCTGACTGTCCTCTTTTTTAAGAGCCGCCTCTTCAATTTCCAGCCGCATGATCTTACGGGAAATTTCATCCAGCTCCTGGGGCATAGAATCGATCTCTGTGCGGATCATGGCGCAGGCCTCGTCTACCAGATCGATGGCCTTGTCCGGCAAAAAGCGGTCGGCAATATAGCGGTTAGAAAGGGTGGCGGCAGCGATCAGGGCTTCGTCCAGAATCTTTACGCCGTGGAACACCTCGTAGCGCTCCTTTAATCCACGGAGAATGGAAATGGTGTCCTCCACCGTGGGCTCCGGCACCAGCACCGGCTGGAAACGCCGTTCCAGCGCCGCGTCGGTTTCGATGTATTTGCGGTATTCGTTTAAGGTGGTGGCGCCAATGCAGTGAAGCTCCCCACGGGCCAGCAACGGCTTGAGTAAGTTCCCCGCGTCCATGGCCCCCTCGGTTTTGCCTGCGCCCACAATGGTGTGCAATTCATCGATAAACAGAATGATCTTGCCTTCTGAGGCCTTGATCTCTTGCAAAACAGCCTTTAACCGCTCTTCGAATTCCCCACGGAATTTCGCCCCGGCGATCAGCGCCCCCATATCCAAAGAAAAAATGGTGCGATCCTTCAGGGTTTCCGGCACATCCCCCCGGACAATGCGCAGAGCCAGCCCTTCAGCAATAGCGGTTTTACCCACCCCCGGTTCGCCGATCAGGCAGGGGTTGTTTTTCGTTTTGCGGCTTAGGATGCGGATCACGTTGCGAATCTCTTCGTCCCGGCCGATCACCGGGTCCAGCTTGCGCTGGCGGGCCAGCTCTACCAAGTCGGTGCCGTATTTTTTTAGCGCCTCGTAGGTATCCTCCGGTGTATCGGTGGTAACCCGTGTGTTGCCCCGGACAGCCGTCAAGGCCGCCAGAAAATTTTCTTTATTAACCTGGAAGCGGTTAAATACCCCCTTGCAGGGGTTATCGGCCTTTTCAATCAGCCCCAGCATCATATGCTCCAGGGAAAGGTAATCGTCCTTCATCTGCTTTTGCTTTTCTTCAGCGCAGATCAGGGCCTTTTCAAGGCTTGGGTCGATGTAAATCTGGTTCATTTCCCGCCCCTGGCCGGAAACCTTGGGCTGCCGTTCCACTTCGCCCAGAAAAGCGGCTTCCATAGAATCCACCGACACCCCCATTTTTTGCAGCAGGTTGGGGATCAGCCCCGCCTTATCCTCCAACAAGGCCACCAACAGATGGGCCTGGGTTACCTGGTTGTTTTGATATTCTGTAGCCAGTTGCTGCGCCCGCTGAATGGCGGCAATGGATTTTTGCGTAAACTGGTTCATGTTCATAAAGCATCTCTCCTTACGAAGGTTTGACTATCTTTGACCTTCTCTTAATATTATATCTCATTTGATCATTTTGTCAATATGGCTTTACTAAAATTCGCAATTGTGCTATAATAGGCCGCAAACAGGCCCATGGCTTTCTTTTGCCGTGGGCATTTTTATGCGCAAAGAGAACACACATAAGGAGAATGACCATGAACCCCACCAATTTTGACGCCATCATCATCGGCGCCGGCCCGGCCGGTATTTTCACCGCCCTTGAACTGACCGACTTAAAACCCGATATGAAGCTGCTCATTGTAGATATTGGCCGCACCATCAAATCCCGTACCTGCCCTGCCCGCAAGCTGGGCCGCTGTGTGCACTGCAAGCCCTGCGGCATTGTTCACGGCTGGGCTGGGGCTGGTGCGTTTTCCGATGGAAAACTGTCTTTAAACGAGGAAGTAGGCGGCAATATTTCCGATTATATGTCCCACCCCCAGGCCCAAGCCCTGATCAAGCATGCGGACGATATTTACATGCGTTTTGGCGCGCCAGATACGGTTCACGGCCTGGACGATAAAAAAGTAGAAGAGATCGCCTATGAAGCCAGCCGCCACAACATACGCCTGGTGCCCTGCCCTGTTCGTCACTTAGGCACGGAGCATGCGGGTACGGTTTTAAGCAACATGTACGATCACCTGGTGGAAAACACCCACACCACCTTTTACGAGCTGACCTGTGCCGAAGAGATTTTGGTTAAGGACGGCAGCGTTATCGGCGCTACCCTAAAGCGGCCCAATGGCGAAATAGAAACCGTCTACGCGCCCTACGTGGTGGCTGCGCCTGGCCGTGGAGGCGCTGCCTGGCTTACTGCCCAGGCCCATCAATTGAACCTGGCCACCCAGAACAACGAAGTGGATATTGGCGTCCGGGTGGAAGTGCCCAACAGCATTATGGATCACCTGACCAAGTATTTATACGAAGCCAAGCTGGTTTATTATTCCGACACCTATGAAAACAAGGTTCGCACCTTCTGCATGAATCCCGGCGGGGTGGTATCCGAAGAGCATTACGAGGGCGGCATTGCGGTGGTAAACGGCCACAGCTACGGCGACCCGGCCATGCGCACCGGCAATACCAACTTTGCCATGCTGGTATCTACCAAATTCACAGAACCCTTTAACCAGCCTATCGAATATGGCCGGGCCATCGCGCAGCTGGGTAACATGCTCACCGGCGGGCCTATTATGGTACAACGGCTGGGGGATTTGCTCCAGGGCCGGCGCACCGATACCGGACGGCTTAAAAAATCCACCACCATACCCACGCTGCAAACAGCGGTTCCGGGGGATTTAAGCTTTGTATTGCCAGAAAGGCATTTAACCAGCATTGTTGAAGCCTTAAAGGCCTTTGACAATGTGGCGCCGGGGCTGTATAGTAAAAACACGTTGTTATATGGCGTGGAAGTAAAGTTCTACTCTTCCAAGATTCTGGTAAACAGCCAGTTTGAAACGGCCATCCCCGGTTTGTATGCCATTGGGGACGGTGCGGGGATCACCCGGGGCCTGATGCAGGCCAGCGTCACAGGGGTATGCGTGGCCCGGGATATATCAACGAAAAATGAAGGGGTCAAGGGGGATAATCCCCCTTGCAAGGTTTAAGGGACAGCGTCCCTTAGAAGAGCGAAGCCCAATCAAGAGGCAGCAGAACCAGCGAAGCGCTGTTCGTGCAAGCAAGCCGCTTTTTTCTCCCATTCCTAAGCTTAGGTTAAAGGGCATTGCTGCGCTCGCCCTTTTGCAGCGTTAAACCCCGTCGGTGGAGTTTCGCAGAAATTCCTTCCTTGCCCGACCAAATGACCGCAAAATCGAAGATTTTGCCATGCAGGGAGGGAAATTCTCGAACGAATGCCAGCATTCGTTCGAAGCGTCGACTTTGTTGGCGCCTGACAAGGGATACATCCCTTGACCCATCCTTTTTTGCGTAGGTGATTTAATTGGCCATGATCTTTTGCCCCCTGTTCAGCGGTTCCTCGGGAAACGCTTTATTCGTCATGGCCGGACACACCAAGCTCCTTATCGATGCAGGCCTCCCCGGCTCTACCATTGCCGGCGCCCTTGAATCCATCGGCGTAGACGTAGCCGATCTAAACGCCATTCTCATCACCCACGAGCATTCCGATCACGTTACCGGGGCCGGGGTTCTCAGCCGCAAATACCAGATTCCCCTTTACGCCAACCACCCCACCTGGGCCGCTATGAGCCGCAAGGTGGGCACCATTACCGTGCGTAATTACCGGGAGTTCGAAACCTGCGAGGATTTCTTTATTGGGGATATTCACGTACGGCCCTTCCCCATTCCCCACGATGCCGCCGCCCCCGTAGGCTATCGCCTGTCCCACGGCCAAACCAGTATTTCCACTGCCACCGACCTTGGCCACTTCCCCAAATCCGTTATGAAGGCTATTAAGGGCAGCGATATTGTGCTGCTTGAAAGCAACCACGATCCGGACATGCTTATGCGAAACCCCCACTACCCCGGCTATCTTAAAAAACGCATTCTGGGCGACAAAGGCCATTTAAGCAACGCCGCCTGTGCCGATGCCTTGGAAACCATTTTGGAAGGCGGCACCCGCCATGTGGTCCTAGGTCACTTAAGCGGCGAAAACAACCTGCCGGAATTGGCCTACCGCACCGCCTGTGAACGGCTATCTCAAATAGGCGTAACCCTGGGCCAGGATGTCCAGGTGGATTTAGCCCACCGCAACCGGGTCGGCAACGTCTACACCCTGGACGAAGGGCTGCCGGTATTCCTATGACAAGACGAAAGCCCGAGCTGCGCTCCTGGTCAGTGTTGGTTCTTTTAGCACTCATATCCCTTACCTCCAACTGGGCCAGCGTGGCGGCCGACCGCATTTTTAAGCAAAGCGGCACCCCTGCCACGGCCTATCTTCTGGTTATCTTTCAAGAGCTTTTGCTTTACGGCGTGCCGGGGCTGATCTACATTTCCCAGGCCCGGGGCATCACCCTGCCCCAGCTCACCGAAAAGCACGCCTTAACCCTTAAGCCCCTTTTGCTCACCGCTTTGGCCGCCACCCTCCACCAGGGGGCCATGACCCTTTTAACAGGGCTGATGGATCAGTTCCTTAAGGCCCAGGGCATCAGTGCTCTGGGTGCGGGCATGCCTGTCCCGTCCAACACGGCGGATTTTATTCTGGCTCTGTTCGCCATTGTGATCCTGCCCGCCTTTTGTGAAGAAAGCCTGTTCCGCCGCGGGGTTTTATCCTGCCTCCGCCGGGAATTTTCCGATTTAAACGCCATCCTTTTCACCGCTCTTTTGTTTGCCATGATGCATGGCAGCCTGGCTGGCTTCCCGGCCCATTTGTTTACCGGCCTGGTACTGACCTACCTGTGCTTTGCCACTGGCAGCCTGGTTTTCCCCATGGTCTATCATTTGGTTTTCAACCTGATATCTTTACTCCTGTCCATGTTTCCGGCGCTGATTTTACCCCTGCCACTGGCAGCGGCCTTGATCTGCCTGGCCATTCTTCTGGGGCTCATGGCCCTGATGCCCCTTTTCTCAAACCGCCAGCCCATGGCCTCCCGAAAGGCCTCTGCTTTCACAGTTATTATTCTGTGCGTAGCTTTATTGCTGCTTTTGCCTAAATACATCCTGCCCCTTTTGCCTTAGGAGGTGCGAAATGCTGTCCGTTATCTGCGTTGGAAAGCTTAAAGAAAAGCCTCTGCGGGCCTTGTGTGACGAATACCTTAAGCGGCTTACCCGCTACGATTCCATCGAGGAAATCCAGCTGCCAGATCTACCCGAACGGGACAACGCGTCCGATAAAGACAGGGAAGCCATTATCCAAAAAGAGGGGCAGGATATTCTTGCCCGGGTGGGCCCCAGGGATTATGTTATCGCCATGTGTGTTGAGGGTAAGCAAATAGATAGCCCTGCCCTTTCGAAAAACTTGGAAGCCATTAAGCTAAACGGCTATACCCGGATCGTGTTCATCATCGGCGGTTCTTTAGGGCTCAGCGATCATGTGAAGAGACGGGCCAATGAAAAGCTTTCCCTCTCGCCCATGACCTTCCCCCACGGCCTATTCCGCTTAATGCTCCTGGAACAAATCTACCGCGCCCAGAAGATATCCTCCGGCGAACGCTATCATAAATAAAACAAAGTCAGGAGCATGTCCATGAAACGCAACCAAACCTCCCTTCTTTCCCTGGCGCTGGTTCTCCTGCTGGCCATTTTCGGCGGTTCCCAGCTTTTTAACAGCGAAGCCCCCGCCGCCCTCCCGGTAGAGCCTGTGGCCACTGTGGCCGCCATGGCTAAAGAGGAGCCCATCATCCAGCCGGAAGACATTGCCGCCTATTTGTTCCAGCATGGGGAGCTGCCTAATAACTTTATCACAAAAAAAGAAGCCCAGGCCCTAGGCTGGGACAGCAGCAAGAATTATTTAAGCGATGTGGCCCCTGGCAAATCCATTGGCGGAGACCACTACGGCAACTACGAAAAGCGCTTGCCCACAAAGCAAGGCCGCACCTGGAAGGAATGCGACTGCAACTATGTGGAAGGCAAGCGCAACGCCTACCGTATCTGTTTTTCCAACGATGGCCTGGTGTTCTACAGCGACGATCATTACCAATCCTTCACCGAAATGAAGCCCTAAATGTATTTTATGCTGAAGGGGCTGTGGCAGCAAGAGTTGGGATACATAAGCAATATCATTAAGTTAAGAAAAAGAGCAAGGCAGGGAAAAAGCCTTGCTCTTTTTCTTAACTTAATGATATTGGTTTCAAAAGGGGAGACAGTACAAGATTCAAGGATTTTCCGTCAAAACGACGCAGTTGTGGCGGAAAAGACGCAGAAAATTGCCCTTTCGGAGTTTTGAAACACGCCCTAGCAGGTTTTACGGATAAATCTTATTTGGCCACAATGGCAAGACCCGTTGCCAGATAGGACTCCGTCCCAATAATGTCTTGCGGCAGTTCGAACACGCCGCCTTGCCAGAAGAATACGTCAATCTTCTGGGACAGCAGTGCCTGATACTTGGCTTCTGTGGGAATCACCACGAACACCACGTTCTTTTCAAGAATTTTGGCAATCTCCTGTACCAGCGCCACATTGAAGCCGGCAGCCTGGCCATCGGCAGCAACATAGTCCATGGGAGGCAGCTCGCCGGATACGCCAACATACAGGGTATCCGCGCCTTCAAACAGCTTAGCTTCGCTGGCTGCGTTGGCTTCGGAAACGTTATCCACACCGTAAACAAGGGTTTCCATCAGGGAGTAAACTTTGCCGTTTTCTTTCAGTTCCGCAATAGCACCGCTGATGGCATCCGCCAACTGGGCATCTTCGCTGCGCAGAATCATCTTCATTTTCATGGTAACGTTAGGCAAAACAGTCAGTTTAAAAGCGTCCGGGTCAGTCTTAACCAGGTATTGCGCCGTAATATAGGGGAGGATCGTGTAATCAGCCCGGCCACTTTGCAGCGCGGCAACCAGTTCGGAATAGGAAGGTACCAGTATGGTGGTTTCTTCGCTGTTGAAGCCAAAGATGGACATCCGGTCTTCTGTGGTCAGGTTAAAGGCGTTGTAGGTATACACCAGCCGCATGTCTTTCAGGTTCATTTCCCTAAGATCAAGGGAGGTGGATGCTGCCATAGCAAAGGAGCACATAGATACCATTAGGACGATCGCCAATAAAAGGGCTATTTTTTTCATGGGGGAAGCCTCCATTCATAATGATATATGTATAGACGCAAAACCCCTGGATTTACTACAATGATTAACACCGCACCGCTTTTCTTTTAAAGCCCAGCTTTCCCTTTTGAATGGCACCTTCCACCTTCGCTTCGCCCAATGCTTTTGCCGCCTCTAGCGCCTTCTCATGGAGGGGAAAATAAGAAATACCCATGGCTGTTAAACAGCCCGCCATGGCCTTTTGGGTGTTGGGCGGCGCTTGACGATACCCTTCCACCAATTCCTTAAGCAGTGCCTCCATCTGCTCCTGCTGGAAAGCATCGTCCTTTTTCCAGCCCAAAAGCCATTCAAAGCAGGACCAGCCGGCGCTCATCCTTAAATCCTCGCCGCTGTGAATCCACTTGATGGCCAGGGGCTGGGCCAAGTCCGATTCAGCCAAGGTCACCGCTACAATATAATTAGCGGCCATGGGGAAATACGCCCCATCCATCCACTTTTCAAAATCTTGTTCTGTCATGGCCTTCACATCGGCAATCATTCCCGCCAAATACATGGCATCGTAATTACCGGTATCGTATAAATCCATGGCCAGCGCCTGGTGGTTTTGATTGGCTTTATACAAGGGTTTCATCGCCCCGGTGGCCACGCCAAAAAGCGGCTCCTTGGCACCGTTTCCCATATATAGTTTTTTCATGCGGGCGCTGCCTAATTGGGCAAGCTCGCCAAGCACCTGTTCTGCTGTCATATAAACGTTCTCCTTTTTTCCCACATTATAACACGGTTTGTGCAATAAGGCGAACATATTCCCCTTCTCATTCGTCTATAAGGCAAAGAGGAAAGGAGCGTGATAAAATGGAACTAACTCACTCCGCTGCCCGGGCTTTGGAGCGAGATGAAGCCTTGGTTTACTTTATGAATACCTATGGGGACAATGTTCTGAAGGTATGCATGATGTACTTAAAAGACAGCGCCCTGGCCCAGGACGCCGCTCAAGATACCTTTGTCAAAGCTTACCGCTTTATGGATTCCTATATTGGCCAGGAGGCGCTAAGTGAAAAGGCCTGGCTGATGCGCATTGCCATCAACACATGCAAAGACACCCTGAAATCCAACTGGTTAAAAAGGGTGGACAAGCATTGGGACATGAGTGCCGTTCAAAAGCAGCCTATGTTCGTCTCCGATCAGGACCGGACTCTGTTCGAAACCATTTTAAACCTGCCTGGCCCTTTGAAGGAAACGGTTCTGCTTTATTATTACCAGGGCATGAGCATCGATGAAGTTGCCCTTAGCCTTCACCTAAGTAAATCCACTGTACACAAGAGGCTGCAAAAAGCCAAAGATCGCCTTCGTAACGATTTGGAAAGGTGGTATTACGATGAACCCTGAAAAAATCACCCGGGTTCTGGATACAGGTCTCACCGGCTATTCCTTCACCTCTCAGGACCAAAGGACAGTTTTCAATAAACTTTCCGCCCCTAAAAAAAGCCCCTTCAGGCTTCGGCCCGCGCTGATTCTAGCCCTTGTGCTGGCGCTGGCCCTAAGCGCTATCGCCGTGGCCAATAACTTCAAAATCAAAGAAGCTGCCCAGCAGGTGGTGGAAACGGAACAGCAAACCGCTTTTCTTCTTTCCTGGACAGATTCGGACAAACTGACTTTCCTTCGCATGATGAGAGAATACGGCATCGAATTCCCCGAAGGGGATGGGGCCATTCACCGGGAATCCTGGTGGACACCCTACAACGCTTTAAACGATGCCATGGAAATTGCCCTTGGGGATAACCGGTTCTTAACCTTGGAGCAGCAATTATTCAGGCAGCAGGTGTTTGAAAAATGCGGCCTGCTGCAAAAGGGCGATCCGATGGTTATTATGCCCACAGACAAGGATTTGACCCAGGAACAGGCCTTTGAAATGGTCAAGACACAGTTGATTCAAGCCTACGGCCAGACGGAGGCCCTTTTGAACCAATATGCCGTAGTCGTGCAGCACACCGCCAGCCATCAAGGCACCGATGTGTCTTGGTACTTTACCTTCTTCCAAGACAGAACCTCCACGGAAGAGCTGTATTACTGCCTGGTAAGCGAAAGCACCAAGGCGGTAGAAATCTACGATCTGAGCGTTAAGCAAACAGACGAGGAAATTCTGGAGGCACTTCGATCCAACACCTTACCCCAATACGATCATTCCATCCGCCCAAAGGATACCGATATCACCGCAGAGGAAGCGGAAAAAAGAAGCAGGCAAGCCATCAAGGAGGCCTACCCGCTCACAGAGGAATACCTTTCCTCCCTCTACCTTGCCGATACCGCCTTTTACAGTGTGGATGGCCTGCCTGTGTGGGGCATTTCCCTGCGGGAACCCACCAACGATGGCCACGATAAGCGTTTCTATGTAACCATCAATGCCGCCACCGGTGACGTGGTAGAAATCTGGGATCCTAACATGGGTTGGGGTTAAAGGGGCAGCACCATCACAAGGCACGGGTTCCATTTATCCCACAAGGTGGGAAAGCACTCCAAGGGCATAAAACCCATGGCCCTATAAAAGGCCCGGGTGCGATCGTATTGCGCATTATGGGCGCTTTCATCCAGGGTCTTCACCTGCATTAGGGTATAGCCTTTGCTTCTGGCATAGGCCACAGCCCAGGCAACAAGTTGCTTGCCAATGCCCTGGCGGTGATAGTCCTTTAAAATGCCCATGACATGCAATTCCACCGTACAGGGGGATGTGGCCGCCAGGGTAATAAAACCCACAGGCTCATCCCCCGAAAAGGCGGCGGCAAAATCCTGTGTACGGCTATTATCAATATAATCCTGTGTGGAATCGGGCAAGCCAAACCATTCCGGCAGGCCAAAAAGCACTGCCTTAGCAATAGCCGCCTTTTCATCTTCCTTGGTTATTTCAGCAATCCGAATGAGGTTCCCCTTCTTTCATTTACAGCTTTGCCTGTTATAGTGGCGCACAAGCATCCCCTGAGCCTTTTGCATGCCAAACTTTTCATAATAAGGCTGCAAGCCCGAATCGCACAGCAAATCCACCATATAAAAATCTTCAAGGGAATCCAGCATGCTTTCCACAAGTGCTTTGCCGATCCCCCGGCCCTGATAAGCGGGCAGCACCTCCAGCAGCGGGATATAGGCCGCCATCACCCCATCGGAAACAGCGTTGATAAAGCCCACCACTTTTTCATCCTCCAGGGCCAGCCAAACCCGATAGCTGCCCTCCAGCACTTTCAAAAAAGCGCCGGCAGAGGGCGGATTAGGCCACCCCACAAAGAAACCATGAAGCTGTTCTTCTTTAATCCCTTCAAGGGATTGGGTATAGGTGATCATTCAAGCACCCCCTTTTTTACAGTATAGCATACAACAAAAAAACTGCCCAGAGAAAAGTACCGTTTTTCTCTGGGCATGGTTGAGGTTACTTAATCATTGCGCCGTTCACATAAAGATGAAACCCATTGGCATCCACCTGATCCAGGCTGCCTGTGAAGGAGGTTACATAGGAATCCGCCGTCAGCATCCAGGTGCTGGTTTCGTCCATGGTCAGGTTTACAGTGCCCTGGCCTTGAATATCCCCCAGGAACGCGGAGCCTTCCGCCATGGAAAGAGCCAGGGAGGAAATGCTATCCACCGCAATGGTTCCTTCCAAGGTCTGGGCGCTGGTGGTCATTTCGCAGGTGCCGCCGTTAGCCCCCTGAACGCCCCAGCCACGGGCAGAGGTGTTGCCGGAAACGGTCAGCAGATTGCCTTGCGCATTTGTAACGGCCACGCTGTTTAAGTAAATGGTACAAGCGGTGTTGGTTACATAAATGGTATCGCCGCTAAGGCTTGCAAGGCTGCCGCCTGTCATGGCAAAGTGGCTCTGGCCCACGTCCGCGTCCCCGGACATGCTTTGGTAAAGCATCACCCCATGAATGTTTTCGGTGCTGTCATTGCCGTAGGTACCAGTCATATTGCCAGAAACAGTACAATCTGTCAGGGTGACGCTGTTCTTGCCTTCAATGACGATGGCCTCCGAGGCGGTGGCCGTTAAGGCAGCATTTTCAACCGTCACATCCGCCGTAGAATACACCGCAGGGGAGCCTGTACCATGGGTTACGTAGGTGCCGCCGGAGACGGTCATCACCCCGCCGCCCCGGTCGCTGCGCAGAGCCGCGCTGGATTTGCCGTTGGTTTCAATATCCAGGTTGGTGGCATTGATAGTGGCGCCGCCCGCCAGCTCGATACCGCCGGAATTATCCTTGGTGGTGCGTATAACCAAATTGGAAAGAATCGCCGTGGTGCCACTGCCATAGGCGAACACGCCGTTGCCGCCCTGGCCATCGGTTGTCACAGTGCTGCTGTTCAGCGAAAGGGTGGCGCCATCCCGCACCAGCACGCCAGCGTTCAAGCCGTAAAAGTCGCTGTCTTCCGGGTTGGAAGATTCGCCTGTCTTGGTTACTGTGATATTCTCCCCGGTTACCGTAGCACCGCCCTCGATGCGCAGGGCGTTTTCATCGGCATTTTCAGACGCATAATTCAAACCGGAAAGGCTCTGGCCTGTGGCTACCGTGGTAGCGCCGGTGCCGCTGTTTTCCGTACGCTCTTCGCCGCCGGGGCCACCCATCCCCATACCGCCCATCCCCTCAGGCGGTGTGCCCATAGCCCCATTGGGCGGGGTCCCCATGCCATCCGGCGGCGTGCCCATGGTCCCATTAGGCGGGGTTCCCATGCCATCCGGCGGCGTGCCCATGTCCGTAGGCGGCGTCCCGTCCGGCATGGCGGGAGGTGTGGAGCCGCTTCCCTCCCCAAAGGCCAAAGTGAGATTCAGTGCTATCATCAGCATTAATATCATTGCCACAATCTTTTTCATAAATCAACCCTGCTTTCTTTGTTGTTTCCTTGGGATAAACAAAGCATACCGCACAGTTGTGAAAAGGATGTGATGAAAATGTGAAAAGACGGTGGTAAGCAGGTGTAAATTTATAGACAGCCAGTTACTGCGGTGCAGTGAGGGAAAACCGGGGCTGTCGCAATAAGAATCAAGGCACGCCAAGGGCTCTGCCCTTGGAACCCGCAAAGGGATACATCCCTTTGATCCCATTATGGGATTTTAAGGGTCATTTGACCCTTAAACCGGGTCTGGGACAGCGTCCCAGCGTTCTTCTTACTGCCACAGCCCCTTCGTTT
>JAVBTR010000022.1:0-161359 GCA_031556065.1 Eubacteriales bacterium
GATACCGCGGCGGATGGCGAGGAAGCACTGGCCAAGTTTTTTTCCGGGAAGTTTGATCTGATTCTGCTGGACGTGATGCTGCCCAAGCTGGATGGCATCAGTGTTTGTCAGCGCATTCGCGAACATAGCAATATCCCGATCATTATGCTCACAGCCAAGGGTGAGGATATGGATAAGATTCTGGGCCTGGAATACGGCGCGGACGATTACATGACAAAGCCCTTCAACATTTTAGAGGTCAAGGCTCGCATTAAAACCATTCTTCGCCGTACCCAGCAGGGTACCACAGTGGAGGATCGCAAGCTGATCCGGGTTCGGGATATGGAAGTAAACGTGGTGAACCGCACCGTAACTTTAGGCGGCAAGGATGTTAAATTGACAGCCAAAGAGTTCGATCTGTTGCAATTGTTTATTAATAATCGGGGCAAAGTATTTTCACGGGAAGCCATGTTGGAAACCGTTTGGAAGTACGATTATGCCGGGGATGCCCGCACGGTAGACGTGCACATTCGCCGCTTAAGAGAAAAGATCGAGCGCAACACCAATTCCCCTGAGTTTATTTTCACCAAATGGGGTGTGGGCTATTATTTCACAGATAAGGACTAACAATCCCTTTACCAGCATCCGCTGGAAAATTCTTCTCGCCTTCCTTCTGATCGTTGGGGCATCCTTTTATGTGATTGCCACCAGCCTGATCGGTTTGGTTGGCGATTATCTTTTTGAACAGCGCATCAGCGCGGACCGTTTGAATGTTGAAAAGCTGTCCACCCAAATCCAATCGCTGTATCTTGCCAATGAAACCAAGGAACTGCAAAACCAATTAACCCAAGCTGGCGGCCAGTTAGGCGGTCGGCTCATGATCGTGGATAAAGATGCCAAAGTACAATATGATAGCTTTTCGGAACTTCTGGGCCGCAGATTGCAGCTGCCGGAAGTTTTAGGTATTCTTGCCCAGGGAAAAACCGTGGATTACGGCGTGCATCAATTGGTAGGCCAGAAGGAACAAGTCACCACTACCAGCATTTTTTCCTTTTTGCGGCCTTTAAACACCGGAGCTACCTGGGTAGCCTACTGTACTGCCGCTTTAGCTGGCCCAGATGGGGTGGAAGGGGTTCTTTTGTTTTCCTCTCCCGTGCAAGAAATGATGGAGGATTTATACAGCCTTCAAGATAAAATGCTGGTGTTTTTTATTCTGGCTGCCGTGGCAGCATTAATCGCCGCGCTGCTTTTCTCCGGCATTATTACAAGGCCCATTGTGAACCTGACAAAAGTAATCCAGAAAATGGGCAAAGGCGATCTTTCCGTCCGGGTCAAGGTCAAGGGCTCTGGTGAAATCCGCCGTCTGGCTCAGACCTTCAACTCCATGTCGGAACGTTTGGAAGCGTTGGATAAAAGCCGTAACCAGTTTGTTGCCAACGCCAGCCACGAACTAAAAACCCCTCTGGCCACTATGAAAATTATGCTGGAAAGCATGATCTACCAGCCGGAAATGGAATCGGAGCTCCGCACGGAATTCATGGGGGATATCAACAACGAAATAGACAGACTGAATTTAATCATATCCGATTTGCTTACCTTGGTGCAGATGGATACCCACTCCATTAAGCTTAACCGGGAAAACATGGATTTAAGCGAAATTGTACATAATGTAGCCAGAAAGCTGGCACCCATGGCCCGGGATAAAAAGCAGCTTCTCCGCGTTACCGCCGGGGACCCTTGCCCCATGTACGCAGATTCTTCCAAGCTGACTCAGGTGGTATACAACCTGGTTGAAAACGCCATTAAATACACCCAGCCTGCCGGACAGATCGCCGTGCAGCTTGAAAAATCCGGGAAGGATGCTATTTTAACCGTTCAAGATAATGGCCCAGGCGTTCCCAAGGAGGATCAATCCCACATTTTTGATCGTTTCTACCGGGTAGACAAGGCCCGTTCCCGGGAAACCGGCGGCACAGGGCTTGGATTATCCATTGTAAGCCAGATTGTGCAGCTGCACGGGGGCGCGATTTCAGTAAAAAGCGAAGAAAGCGAAGGTTCCACCTTTAAAGTGGAGCTGCCGATTTACCATGGATAGGAGGCGGCCTGTATTGAAAAAACTGGCCCTGACAGCCTTAATATGCCTGACCCTTTTATTGGCGGGCTGCACGCCCCTGGTGAAGGATCCTTTGGAAGGCGCCACCACCACCCTGGTGCCCGGAGGGGATACCCAGGTTCATAGCCCTATCGCCCAGCAAAACACCGGCGATACTTATAACGCGGTGCTGTATTTCCGCTTTATGCAGGAGGATTTATTGGCCCAAGAAAGCCGCAAAATCGACGTTTCCATGGATAGCTCCATTGAAAAAAGCCTGGCAGCTGCCCTGATGCAGGGGCCCAGTGCTTCCTCCCCGGAACTCAGGCGCCTGTTCTCCGGCCAGGTTGAGGTGTTAAGCACCTTAAGCCAGGGCAGTACATTGTTTGTAACCTTATCCGAAAGCGTGCTTTCAGAACCCATGGCAGACAGGTTTTTGCAAATGCAGTCCCTTGCTGCCACCTTATGTGAAAACTGCGGCTATGAATCCATACAGATATTAGTAGACAGAAAAAGCGCCCCTACCACCAGTTTACGGCTGTCCAATTCCTTCTTCGACCCGGAACAGGACGGGGCAGCCCCGCCTTTATACCGGGACGAAAGCTATTTACTGGGGCCTTACCGCACCGCCCACATGATTCTGGATGCTTGGCAAAAAAAGGATTTTCAGCGGCTGTATACCTTTTTGGCCACCCAGAACCCTGCCACCTCCGCTACCCGGCCACCCCTTGAAACGGCTATTACAGAAATGGATGGCGGCTATTCACTGATTAATTTCACCTTGGAAACAGGCACCGTTTTCCCCGATGGCTCCAAAGCCGTTTTGAATACGGACCTGAACCTGATCGAAGGCAATTCCGATAAGCGCTCCATTAACCAATACCCGCTGACCTTGGTCCGGGAAAACGGCATTTGGAAGCTGCGCTACGAAGATATTATAGCGCTTATCTACCGCCAATAACAAGGGAGGCACCGGCATTGAAAAAGCAAATTCTAGCCACGGTCATGCTGCTATCCCTCTTGGTTAGCTTAAGCGCCTGCCAAAGCGCTATTCCCGTTACCGTTAACCAGGACGCGGAATTCGCTGCTTCCGGCACCCTGCCGCCTCCAGAAAGCCAATATCCTGCCCCTAATGGCGATGCTCAGCTGGAATATTATGGCGCTGCCACCCTTTATTTGCCCAGAAAAGACGGTCTGCGGCTGACAGCCAAATACTTCGAAGTGGCCTTTTCTGCCTCCCGCCATGAAGCGGAAACCGTGGTGCGGGCCTTGCTCAGCTTTCCCGAAACCGAAGATACCCTTTCTCTGGGCCAAGGGATTGCCACCCTGCAGCTGATTGGCAACACGCCGGTGGAAATCAGCCATGACGTATGCACCATTAACCTGGCCCCCTCCTGTCTGGCCCTTAATACTGAACAGTTTTTGACCTTATGCCAAGCGCTGACCAATACCTTAACGGAATTTTACGATATACGCTACGTAAACGTGCTGGTGGCGGGCAAGCAGGTAGGCCTGGACATTGCCTCCATGCTTCCTCTGGGCACGCTGCAAAGGCGCATTGGGGAGGATTTAACCAGCCTCTTTAGCCGCGTGGATGTGCAGCAGGTAAAAAGCGACGAAACCCATGTGGAAAAGCGTTTCACCGCCGCTGCCACGCTGTATTACCCGGCTGCCGTAGGGAACGGGATTCTCCCCGAAGTGCGCACCATGACCTTCGAAGGCCAGACCCCGGTCCAGATGGCCAAGGCCCTTATTGAAGAATTGTCTCAGGGAGCGCAGTTGCTGTCCTCCATGCCGGCGCTGCCCAACCTTTCGGGCTTCCTTCTGGAACTACCCAATGTATCCCAATCCAGCACCGGAGATCGGATTGCTCACCTAAAATTCTCTTCGGCGCTGAACGAAGCGTTAGCGGAAAGTAATATTACCCGCTCGGCGCTGATGGCCTCTCTTACCTATACCCTGTGTACCTTTATCCCTCAATTAAGCGGCATTACCGTTTATATCGGCGAGGAATTTATTACCTCCGTAACCCCCCTTAGCATCTACACCTCTGGGGAAACCATTCAATTCGATCAGGGCATACAAAAGCGCAGCGATTATTCCCGCCTGCTCCTTGGCCTTGCCACGCTTTATTTTGCTTCCCAGGACGGCACCCGGCTGGTACCTGTTGCCCGGCCTATCCCCTATTATGAAGTGCGCAACCCCCGGTACCTCATTTCCCAGTTGGCCCTTGGCCCCAAGCCCTATGACGATATTCTGAATCTTGAACCCGTTATGCCCGCCAATCTGCGGGATGCGGATTTTCTGGGCTTTTCCGTTTACGATGACAACATTTTGGTTAACCTATCCCAAGCCTTCCAAAATGCCTGCCAGGGATACAGCGAGCAGCAGGAACGGCTGCTTATCTATGCCATGGTCAATACGTTAACAGAAAAAGGCTCCTTTAAGAAGGTCAGCTTTTTTGTGGCGGATCAGCAGCCTGCTTCCCTTTGCGGCAGCCTTTATCTGCCAGGGGTGTTTATCCAAAATAGCGGCATTGTCCGTGCAAGATAATCAGGTTTTGGAACGCCTTATGTTGGTTTTCAATCCATTTTTCCCTTCCTCCCCTTACGCTCGTGTTAGAATCCACTATACCAATTAAGAGGAGGCGTTCTTTCCATGTTATGGCATTCCAGTGCCGCGCAAGATGTCATTGGCGAGCAGGGAACCAATACAGCGACAGGTTTATCTGCACAAGAGGCGCAAGCCCGCAGGGCGAAGTTTGGCCCCAACCAGCTTCGGGCATCCAAGCCTAAATCTCTTTTACAAAAGTTTTTAGAACAGTTTAAAGATTTCATGGTCATCGTGCTGTTGGTGGCCGCGCTGATCTCCGGCTTCGCCTTGGGCGAATGGACAGACGCGCTGATCATCGCCCTTGTGGTGATTTTAAATGCGGTGTTGGGTGTAGTGCAGGAAAGCAAAGCGGAAAACGCCTTGGCTGCCCTGAAAAAGATGTCCTCTCCCCACGCAAAGGTCCGCCGGGACGGACAAATGCATGTGGTGCCCGCAGAAGATTTGGTGCCTGGGGATATTGTTGTGATGGAAACCGGCGATTACGTCCCTGCGGATATCCGTTTGACTGAATCCGTCAATTTAAAAACCCAGGAAAGCGCCCTTACAGGGGAATCCGAAGCGGTTGAAAAGAATACCGATACCGCCAAAGAAGACGCCAGCCTTGGGGATATGAAAAACATGGCCTTTTCTGGCAGCCTTGTAACCTATGGCCGTGGTGAAGGCGTGGTGGTGGAAACCGGAATGAACACCCAAATCGGCCACATCGCCAACCTGCTGGACAGCGAAGAAAGCCAGGTAACCCCCCTTCAGCGTCGCCTGGCAGACATGAGTAAGAAGCTGGCCATAGCCTGCATCGGTGTTTGCGCCATTGTGTTCCTAGTGGGCATTTTGTATGGCAACAACGCCATTGAAATGTTTATGACAGCCATCAGCCTGGCCGTGGCCGCCATTCCCGAAGGGATGCTGGCCATTGTGACCATCGTTCTGGCCGTAGGCGTACAGAAGATGAGCCAGCAAAACGCCATTATCCGCCGTTTGCCCGCTGTTGAAACCTTGGGTTCCGCCACGGTTGTCTGTTCGGATAAAACAGGCACCCTGACTTTAAATAAAATGACGGTGGTTGCTGCCGCCGCGCCCTTCTCCGTAGCCGAGCCCGCCCAGTACAACCGTCAGCCCAACGCACTGCTCATGGCCACTGCCATGGCCCTTTGCAACGATGGCCAGGAGGGGGAAAAGGACGGGGAGAAAGTCTTCCTGGGAGATCCTACGGAAACAGCCCTATTGGATTTCGTAAAACCCATGGGCTACGAGCGCCGCCGTATGGAGCAGACCATGACAAGGGTGGACGAAATCCCCTTTGACTCCGACCGAAAGCGCATGACCACTGTCAACAAAGACGGTTCTGCCCTTCGCTGCTTTACCAAAGGCGGGCTGGATGAAATTTTAGCCGTATGTACAAGAATCAACGATGGCACTGTGCGGGATATGACTGCCGAGGATATCGACAAGCTGCAAAAAGCCTCCGAAGAAATGGCTAACGCAGCCCTGCGGGTGCTGGCCTTCGCCATGGGCGAACCGAAAATCCTTACCACCGCGGATAAAGACGATGCTTACGAAAGCAATCTGATCTTCCTGGGTATGGTAGGCATGATCGATCCCGCTCGGCCTACCGCCAAGGAAGCAGTTTTAAAGTGCCGTCAAGCTGGCATTAAGCCTGTGATGATTACCGGCGATCACAAAATCACCGCCGCTGCCATTGCTAAAGACTTGGGCATTTTACAAAAGGGCGACAGGATCGTTACCGGCACAGAACTGGAGAAAATGGATGATGTGCGCTTAAAGGAAGAGGTGCGCAACATTGCGGTTTACGCCCGCGTATCCCCCGAACATAAGCTGCGTATCGTGAAAGCCTGGCAATCCTGGGGCGATGTGGTGGCCATGACAGGGGACGGCGTTAACGACGCCCCAGCCCTCAAGCGTGCGGACATCGGTATCGCCATGGGCATTACTGGCACCGAGGTTTCCAAAGAAGCCTCCGCCATGATCTTAACCGATGACAACTTTGCCACCATCGTATCCGCCGTCCGTGAAGGCCGGTGTGTATACAACAACATTTTAAAAGCCATTCAGTTCCTGCTGTCTTCCAACCTGGGCGAAATTCTGGTGATCTTTATCGCCACGCTCTTTAACTGGGCAACACCCCTGCTGCCCATCCATATTTTATGGATCAACCTGATCACCGATACCTTCCCGGCGCTGGCCTTGGGCATGGAGCCCCCAGAAAAGAATGTAATGGAAAAGCCCCCCCGGGACCCGAACTCCGCTATTTTCGAAAAACCGCTGCTATTTAGGCTGATTTACCAAGGCACCATGATCGCGGGCCTGACGCTGGCGGCGTACCTTATCGGTCTGAACCAATCCTTGGCCGTAGGCCGTACCATGGCCTTCGCGGTGCTGTCCTTAAGCCAGATCTGCCACTCCTTCAACCTGCGCAGCAACACCCAATCCCTGTTTTCCAAAATGGAGCGGAACAAGTGGATGGGCTATTCCGCTCTGGCTGCGGCAGTTCTTCAGTGTTTGGTGTTCTTTGTGCCCTTTATGCGAAGCATCTTCGAAATCACCGTACTGACACCCTTGCAATGGCTGATTGTCGTGGGCCTGTGCCTGACACCGATTGTGGTGGTAGAGATCATGAAAGCCCTGAAGCTTACAGGGGAAAAGTAAACAAAAGGTAAACCCTTCTATAGCCAAAGGGATATCCCATTATGATTGGGATATCCCTTTGGCTATAGAAAATTATAGGGTTGACGTGTAATATTTGGCTTGCATTGCAAAGAGTTCGGCGTATTCTTTCCCGCTTTGCATCAGTTCCTCATGGGTCCCATACTCGACGATCTCTCCGTTTTTGAACACAGCAGCCATGTCACAAAAGCGCGTGCTGGACAATCTGTGGGAAATATAAACCGCTGTCTTATCCGCAATAAGCTCGTTGAAATGCTGATAGAGCGCATGTTCCGCTCTTGGGTCAAGGGCGGCAGTGGGTTCGTCCAATATGGCAATGGGTGCATCTTTGAACAGCGCCCGCGCTAACGCTATTTTTTGCCCTTCGCCTCCCGACGGCTCGAACCCCTCACCGTCAAAATTGCGGTACACCAGCGTATGTATGCCTTTTTTCAGGCTGTCCAGCTTTTCTCCTAATCCAGCCTTACGCAAAGCCTTTTCGACTTCACCATCGCTTGCTGCATCGCTTTTGTTGAGCGCTACGTTATCTTTTAGGGTGAGAGCGAAGAGCTTGTAGTCCTGAAAGACAGTGGAGAACAGCGCAACATACGCATCATAGTCAATATCGCGGATGTTAACACCATCAAGCAGAATCTCGCCTTCGGTGGGATCGTAGATACGGCAAAGCAGTTTGACAAAGGTGGTTTTGCCTGCCCCGTTTTCACCAATCACAGAAAGCTTTTGACCCGGTTTCAACGTCATATTCACGTTTCGTAATGCGTAGCCCTTTTGCCCTGGATAAGAAAAGGAAACATTTCGGAACTCGAATTCATGTGCGCCCTTTGGAACCGGCAATCGTTTGTTGCTACGCATATTGGCTGAAAGGTTCAAGTATTCCTCGATGGCATCGTAGTATTGACGGTACTCCCTAATCTCCACAAAATTCCCCATCACACTGCGCATCGCACCAGAGAACGCCGTGACACCGCCGGCATACATTGAAAAGTCGCCCATGGTGATATAACCGGCAAGCACTTGCGCCAGAAGGTAAGTATATGAAACGGTTTGCTGTATCAGATTGGTAAATGAGGTGAATACCCCCGATTTAGCACCCAGGGCATTGCTTTTGATATAGGTGCTGTAGGCATCATTCCAATGTTCCTGCTCCCTTCCCATGAGCCATTTGCCAAGGTGGTTTATGCGGATTTCCTTACCGTAGGCAAAGTCCTCCAGCACTTGCCCATAGTACATTGTGCGGCGTTCGATCGTGGTCAGCTTAATTCGCATGTCTGCCTGCTTT
Organism: Eubacteriales bacterium; assembly: GCA_031556065.1. Classification (GTDB taxonomy): domain Bacteria; phylum Bacillota; class Clostridia; order Christensenellales; family Aristaeellaceae; genus JAVBTR01. The sequence goes on from JAVBTR010000022.1 coordinate 8,646, forward strand.
CGTTGAACCCGCGATTCCACATAGCTTGACACACATACTAGCACTACAAACAAAAACACCATAAGTGGGTCAAGGAAGGCTACGATTGCGGCCACACCGATCAGCGTGAACAGCTTACCAATTAAATCAACCGCCATATCAAGCACATAGGCGAAGCCCTTCCAATTCCCAAACAAGAACTTTTCGGCCTTCTCCTTCATTTCAAGATAGCGGCTGCTCTCAATATCGGCATAGTCAGCCTCAACTGTCTTTTGGTGCATGAATCCACTAAATGCCTGGGATATCTTGATGCGGTGTGTAAATCCAGCCCATTGCAGCCAACTGGCTACAGCGCTGGCAACGAATGTATACCCAACTAAAATCCCAATATAGAGGCATAGATAAGGCATCCGCTGATCACCCATTAACTCGTTGATGATGTAGCGCGGCATCACAACTGCGACAAGAGGAATAACAGAAGAAATAAATTGATTTAAAATTCGATATACCAGATACCTTTTTTCATAATGCCAAGTGAATTTGGCAAAAAATAGTAAGCCCTTGAACATAATACTTCCTCCAATAGCCCGCTTGGTGCGGAAAATCAGAGCGTCTCGCGCTCCTTATGGACAAAAAAATGCCATAAAGAGCGCAACAACAAAAGGGTCATGTTCCCCTTGTAATGTTAAAACGTCTTTATGGCTTAGAAAATAATGTAGGGCTTGTAGTTGCTTTTTAGTGTACGCATGTTCAATACCTCCATTAGGGTATACCCAATTATATATCAGTTCTAGGCCCTTTTCAATATGATGAAATAGGCAAAACAAAAAACCGTCTGCCAAAGTCGTGCAAATGGTACTTTGGCAGGCGGTTTTTGTTGAACCTTTAGAGGCCCCGTTTCGATGGCCGTCTTATTTCTTGTTTTTTACCATGGCCTGGACTTTAACCGGCAAGCCTAAAAGGTTAATAAACCCTTCGGAATCCTTGTGGTTATACAGCTCCTTGGAATCGCCAAAGGTGGCAATTTCCTCCAGGTACAGGCTGTTGGGGGATTTGACGCCGGCGGTGATGCAGTTGCCCTTGTAAAGCTTCAAGCGCACCGTACCGGTGACATTTTCCTGGGTGCTATCCACAAAAGCGGACAGGGCTTCACGCAAGGGGGTATACCAAAGGCCGTCGTATACCAGCTCCGCAAACTTCAAAGCCACCTGCTGCTTATAGTGGGCAGTGTTCCGGTCCAGGGTAATGGATTCCAAACGGTCGTGTGCTTCGTAGAGCAGTTCCCCGCCGGGGGTTTCGTACACACCACGGCTCTTCATGCCCACCAGGCGGTTTTCCACCAGGTCGGCCATACCAACGCCGTTGCGGGCGGCGATCTCGTTGGCTTTTTCAAGCAACGCGATGGCATCCAGCTTTTCGCCATTAATGGCAACGGGAATGCCCTTTTCGAAATCGATGGTTACGTATTCGGCCTTATCGGGGGCCTTTTCGGGGGTGACCATGGTCAGAAGCAAATCTTCCGGCATTTCGTTCCACGGGTCTTCCAGATCAGCGCCTTCGTGGGAAAGATGCCAGATGTTTTTATCCATGGAATAGGGGCGCTTCTTGCTTACGGGAACGGGAATGTTCCTTTCGTTAGCGTAATCGATGGCTTCTTCCCGGGAAGTGATATCCCAAATACGCCAGGGGGCGATAATCTGCATAAAAGGATCGAACGCCTTGATGGTAATTTCAAACCGCACCTGGTCGTTGCCCTTGCCGGTAGCACCATGGCAGATGGCCGTGCAGTTTTCTTTATGGGCGATTTCCACCAAGCGTTTGGCGATGGCAGGCCTTGCGAAGCTGGTGCCAAGCAGGTATTTGCCTTCGTAAACCGCGCCCGCTTTCAAAGTGGGAAAAATGAAATCTTCAATGAATTCCTTGCGCAGATCTTCGATGTACAGCTTTTCCGCGCCGCATTTCTTCGCTTTTTCATGCAGGGGTTCCAGTTCTTCCCCCTGTCCCACGTCACCCGCGACGCAAACCACATCGCAGTCGTAGTTCTCTTTCAGCCACGGCACGATAATAGATGTATCCAAGCCGCCGGAATAAGCCAGTAAAATGCGTTTCTTAGCCATGATAAAGCCCCTCCATTAGTCTAAATATGTCGAACGCACCCAGTATACACCCGAATGAATTAAAATGCAATATCTGTTTATAAAAATGCGAAAACTTTTTTAATTGAGAAAGCCCCTGGAAATTGACAAATCCCCTAAGAAAAGCTATCATAACTATGTTTGCTTATAAGGCGGAAATGAGGAACCAAATGATCATTTTAGGTATCGATCCGGGGCTGGCTTTAATGGGCTATGGGGTTATTGAAACCAACGGTCACAACCATAGGCTGCTTAACTATGGCGTTATTGAAACAAAGGCCCACACCCCAACCCCCCAAAGGCTTCGGGCCCTCCAACTGGGGGTAAGGGATTTAATCACCATTTACAAGCCTGATGACATCGCTTTTGAAGAGTTGTTCTTCGCAAGAAACGTAACCACCGCTTTAACCGTGGGTGCCGCCCGGGGAGCTGCCATTATCGCCGCCGCAGAATATACAGAAAATCTGTATGAATATACCCCCATGCAGATCAAGCAGGCGGTGGTAGGCTATGGCAAGGCGGAAAAATCCCAGGTACAGCAGATGGTGAAAATGCTGCTGAAGATGGATCACATTCCAAAGCCTGACGACGCGGCAGACGGCATTGCCGTAGCTATCACCCATGCCCACACCGCCCATTCCAAAGAATTGTTCCGCATGAAGTGAGGTGCCAATGGAAACGCTTCCCGAACTTGAACGTGCCGCCTGCCCGGCCATCCGCCTTCGTCTTGCCCGCGAAGTGACCCATGATCCGGATGCGGCTTCACTTAGCCCCATGCTCTATGAAAGCCCCACGGTTCAAAAGGTACTTGCCTGGCAGCAGGCGGATGGGTATTTCGGCACGCGGTTTCATACGCCTCCATCTAAAAGCCCACTCTGGTCCCACGAGGGCTGCGTGCGGTATCTATTGGAAATGGGCATGACTAAAGAGGATCCGCCCCTTCAAAAGGCATTGGATGCGCTTTTAAAAAATGGCTGGGATCGGGAATGCAAGGGCGGTGCCGCCGATCTCTTCGGCGCAGGCATGATCCGCGCAGCGCTTTTTGCCCAGGCCAGGCGAGAGGAGCTCCCCTTGGTTCAAGAGTGGGTACAAAACGCGTTAGCCGCCTTTTGGGCAGTGGATGAGGCGGAGAGTTTTGATCAAATCGCAAAGCCTTATCGCGATAAATGGGTGTTTCAACAAGGCCAGATCCTGCCCACTATCTATCATCTGCGCATTCTGGCCTACACCACCTTTTGGCGAAATGAAGCTACGCTTTTAAGGCTTAAGCAAACCTATTCAAAGCTTTACCAATGGCTGCCATTACCCCAGGTATACATTAAAAACGGCTCCCAGCTGGTGGCCCCGGCTTGCAACATCACCCATGCCTATAACAGCGATATGGGGCAGGTATCCGATTTTCTCTGGCTGCAGTTTTATGAATTGTCTGCCCGAATGGAAATGCTTCATGCAGATTCCCCTTTTTTAAAGCATGCCAACGCACCCTATGTCCTTTCTCCCAACAGCCGCCGTTCGTTTTTCAATTGGTCGGGCTATTCCGGCCTGGCGCTGGAAGAAAACTGGCGGGAGAATCGGGCGCAGAGCGATCTGGCTTTCCGGTGGAACCTTATTCAAACCTATATGGGATAAAATAACGGAGGCACTATGTACGCATTTATAGAAGGCAAGGTAGCCGATAAAAAGCCCAGCGAATTGGTGATCATGGCGGGAGGCGTAGGGTATTTGCTCAATTGCAGCGTGAATACCGTGGCCGCTGCCCCCGAACGGGGGGAACCCATGCGGGTGTACACCTATTTATCCGTTCGGGAGGACGCGTTGGAGCTGTTCGGCTTTGCTTCCCAAGAAGAAAAAAGCATGTTTGAACGGCTGAAATCCGTTTCCGGCATTGGCCCGAAAACCGCCCTTGGGATTCTTTCCGGCATGCCTTTAAAGGATTTGACCCTGGCCATTGTTTTGGGCGATGTTACAGCCCTTTCCAAGGCTCCCGGTGTAGGCAAGAAAACCGCCCAGCGGATCGCCCTGGAACTGAAGGACAAGGTATCCGAAGCAGATTTCGAAGATTCAGGGCTGCCTGCAGGCAATTATTCCACGCCCATGGCCGATGGGGCCCAGGAAGCCCTTCTGGCTCTGCAAGCCCTTGGATACACCCCTGTGGAAGCCAAGACAGCCATTAACAAGGTGCGTGGCCAGGCAACGGAAGCGGATGAATTGATCAAGCTGGCCTTGCGGCACATGGCAGGAGGGTTATAATGACAGACGATCGTTTTATTTCCACTGGCTTCAGCCCCGATGAAGATAACCAGGAGCAATCCCTCCGCCCACACAGCCTGCGGGAATACACTGGGCAAAAAGCCATTAAGGACAGCCTTTCTATTTATATTGAAGCGGCATTAAAACGCCGGGACGCGCTGGATCACATGCTGCTTTATGGGCCTCCGGGCCTTGGCAAAACCACCCTGGCCTGCATTGTGGCCAGCGAAATGGGCAAGAACATCCGCATTACCTCTGGCCCGGCCATTGAGCGGCCCGGGGACCTGGCTTCCATCTTAACCAACCTTACCGCCGGGGATATTCTGTTCATCGACGAAATTCACCGGCTTTCAAGAACCGTTGAAGAGGTGCTCTACCCTGCCATGGAGGACTGCGCCCTGGATATTATGATCGGCAAGGGCCCTACCGCAAGGTCTATCAGGCTGGACCTGCCGCCCTTTACCTTGGTAGGCGCTACCACCAGAGCCGGATTACTATCCGCACCCCTTCGGGACCGCTTCGGCATTATGTTCCGCTTGGAGCTTTACAGCCCTTCGGAATTGGCTACTATCGTCAAACGCAGCGCAGGAATCTTGGGTGTGAAGGCGGACGACGAGGGGATTCTGGAGCTGGCACGACGCAGCCGGGGTACTCCCCGTATCGCCAACCGGATGCTGAAAAGGGTACGGGACTACGCCCAGGTGCGTGCTGGGGGCCACATCACCTATGAGGTGGCCCGGGAAGCGCTTAATATGCTGGACGTAGACGATTTAGGCCTGGACAAGGTGGACCGGAACATGCTTTCCACCATGATGGACAAGTTTGGCGGCGGGCCTGTGGGGCTGGATACCCTGGCCGCCACCACCGGGGAAGATGCCAACACCATCGAGGATGTGTACGAACCGTATCTGATGCAGCTTGGCTTTTTAATGCGCACCCCAAGGGGCCGTGTATGCACACCCTTGGCTTACGACCACATGAAGCGCACACCCCCTAAAGCAGAAGACGCGCAATTGAAATTCGAGGTTTAATAAATGAAGACAGCGGATTTTTACTATGATCTGCCGGAACAGCTCATTGCCCAAACCCCCATGGAGCCACGGGATCATTCCCGGCTGATGGTGCTGGGCAGTGCATCGGGTCAATGGTCCCACAGGCGGTTTTATGATGTGATCGATTACCTCCACAAGGGCGACGTGCTGGTAGTCAATGAAACCAAGGTGATCCCCGCCCGGCTTTTAGGCACCAAGGAGGGCATGGATACCCCTGTTGAGGTACTGCTTTTAAAGCGCATCGATAAAGACCAGTGGGAAGCCCTGGTAAAGCCCGGAAGGCGCTTAAAGCCCGGGGCTGAATGCGCTTTCGGGGATGGGCGGCTAAAGTGCCGGATTCTTGGGAACGTGACCGAAACCGGTGGTCGGGTGGTGAAATTCATCTATGAAGGTATCTTCGAAGAAATACTGGATAAATTAGGCCAGATGCCCCTGCCCCCTTACATTCATGAAAAATTAGAGGACCCTTCCCGGTACCAAACCGTTTACGCCAGACAGGAGGGCAGCGCTGCCGCCCCTACCGCCGGTCTGCATTTTACCAATGAACTGCTGGAAAAAATCCAGCAAAAGGGCATCGATATTGTCAAAGTTCTTTTGCATGTGGGCCTTGGCACCTTCCGCCCGGTAAAGGTGGAAGATGTGCAAAGCCACCAGATGCACTCGGAATACTATGAAGTAACCCGGGAGGCGGCGGAGCGGATCAACCGCTGCCACCAAGAAGGCCACAGGGTCATCTGCGTTGGCACCACTTCTGTGCGTACCCTGGAAACCGCTGCCACCGAGGACGGCCAGGTTCACGAAGGCAAGGGCGATACGGCCATCTTCATTACCCCAGGGGTTAAAATCAAGGCGGTGGATGGGCTGATTACCAACTTCCACTTGCCGGAAAGCACCCTTTTAATGCTGATTTCTGCCTTTATTGGCCGGGAAAACGTATTAAGTGCTTATAAGGAAGCCGTAAAGGAAGAATACCGTTTCTTTTCCTTTGGGGACGCTTGCTTCCTTTTGCCTAAGGGGGCGAAACCATGACAGGCACCGTTTTTCAGTTGATCGTGACCATTGCGGCCATACCCCTATGCGTGAATTATTTAGACGGTGTCCATGCCCTTGATATGACTTCGGGCCTCATCGCCGGGGCTGTTCTGGCGGGGATTTATCTGCTTTTGCGGCCCATTGTGAAGCTGGTAGCCAAAGCGCTGACTTTTTTAACCCTAGGACTGTTATCCATTATTATTGATGCCTGGCTGGTGCAGCTTTGTGCCCTGTTTATGCAGGGGAGCTTCCAAGTGGATTCCATTTGGTGGGCCGCGCTGGTGGCCTTAATCGTTAACATTGCCCGATTGATTGTGGGCGTACTATTCGGAAAAAGATAAAGGGGATAGGAACATGATTGCCATTGCCAACGACCATACCTCACTGGAGTTAAAAAAGGAAATCATTAAACTGCTGGATGAAATGGGCCTTGAATACAAGGATTTCGGCACCGATTCTACCGGCAGCTGTCATTACCCTATCTACGGTGCCAGGGCCGCACGGGCTGTAGCCAGCGGCCAGTGCGACCGGGGCATCGTGATCTGCGGCACCGGTCTTGGGATCGGGCTTACGGCCAACAAGGTACCGGGCATCCGCTGCTGCATCTGTTCCGAACCCTATACCGCCAAAATGAGCCGGCTTCATAACAATGCCAACATGATTGCCATCGGGGCCCGCGTGGTAGGGGCGGACCTTGGCCGGATGATCGTCGAAACCTTTCTGACCACTGAGTTTGAGGGCGGCCGCCATGCCACCCGCGTGGATATGATCACCGCAGTTGAAAAGGGAGAGGCCATCGAATAGCCATGGACAGGCCATTAATAGCGAGCACCCTGCAATTGGTCGGCAGGATCATATTAGAAAACGGCGGCGAAGCCTACCGGGTGGAAGATTCGGTGGAAAGGCTTGGCCGTGCTTTGGGTTTGATTAATACCCAGGTTTATTCTGTGCCCGGTAGCGTGATCATGACACTGGTGTTTGAAGACGGGGAAACCTGCACCCAGGTGGTACGCTGCAAAAAACGCTCGGTGCATTTGGAAAAGGTGGATATGGCCAACCGCATTTGCCGTGAGGTGGCGGAAAACCACTTAACCCCGGCCCAAGCGCTGGTGCAGCTAACCGCCATTCAACAAACCCAGGATACCCACCCCCTATATTTAACCCTTCTGGCCACAGCGGTCTCCAGCGCAGCCTTTGCCGTTATGTTTAAAGGGAACGCCCTGGACGCGCTTCTGGCTGCTTCCACTGCCGCGCTGGTGCGCTTTATACTCTACCTCCTTGAAAAACGGGACCGCAAAGAACAGGTGATTTCGAACCTGTTAGGCGGAGCCCTGACCACCCTTTTGCCTGCCCTCTTGGGGGCGCTCATGGGCCAAAGCGTTTCCCAGGCAGCCATCGCCGGGGCATTGATGCACCTGCTGCCCGGTGTGCCCATGACCTGCGCTGTGCAGGACTTGCTAAAGGGCGATATTAACTCCGGTCTTGGTTATGCCGTTAATGCGGCCCTGGTGGCTATCTATGTGGCTGGCGGCGCGATGGCCGCAAGCCGGTTGCTTTTGCTTTTGTAGGGAGGAGGGGGAATCATGGTAATTGAAATTTTAAAGGCCTTATTAACCAGCTTCCTTGGCACGCTGGGGTTTTGTGTTATCTTCCACGCCCCAAAGCGCTCTCTCCTACCCGCGGCATTAAGCGGCGCTATGACATATTTAGTTTATTTTCTTTGTGTAAAATGGGGGTTAAGCGCCACCATGGCTAACCTGATCGCCGCTGCCATCGGTTCCATCCTGGCGCAGCTGGCTGCCCGTAAAACCAAGATCATCGCCACGGTGTTCCTGATCGCCTCTGTGATCCCCCTGGTGCCCGGTCTCGGGCTGTATGAATGCATGGCTATGCTGGCCACAGGCGCCGCTGCCACTGCCTTGAAAATGGGGCTAGACACCATGAAAATCGTGCTCATGCTGGCACTGGGCATCAGCGTGGGGACATTCGTGTTCGGCACAGGGCAGAAAAAGCCAAAGGAAGCATGATATAGGCGGACTTATACGTTTAGTTGGCATAAGGAGGGTTTAATAATGAAAAAAATGATTTTCGCAATAATGATATTGTTCATGGCCATGCCCACAGGTCTGGCCCAAGGGGTGGTGGTGGATGCCTCCGCACCCTATGATACCGTTGCCAGCACCCAATATCTGGTGGTCACATACCCTGTAGGGGCCACCGCCCAAAATGTATCCATCAACGTAACCCAAACGGATACCGGCGCGGCAGTGTTCACCAAGGCCTACGGAGAAATCGCCGGAGGCTTTTACTCCGACGATATTTACCTGAAAAATCCTGGCCAGTACCTGATCGATTTAACGGTTGGAGGCGACACCTTTTCCTTCCATTTTACCAGAACCCTTCTGCGCTTAAACGATAACACTGCCTGCTCTTACGGCGTCCGCCTGCAGGACCGCGGCAAGGATGAATCCTGGCTGATGGGTACCGCTGTGGATTTGACTTCCAGCGGCACCTGCACTTATCCCCTTGTGGCCAGCAACAAATATGTGATCGGCAGCGTCACCATCTCTGTTAATAGCGAAAGTCTTTTGGTAGATTACGCTTTGGAGCAGGGGCTATCGGAGGAAATCAGCCAGCAAGCCCTGTACGTGTTTACGGATTTAAACGATCTTTCCTTAAACCAATTGCGCCTGCACAGCACCTATGGCTTTGGCAGCCCTATCTCCATTGCCAACGAGTTGAGCGGCGCTACCCAGTGCATTGTTTACATGCCTATTACTTTAAGCTATGACCCTAACGGCTTGGCCGTTTTTGAATACCAAAGCGATCGGGGGCAGACGGCCATTTGGGAGCAGATGGAGCAAATGGAGGCGCTTGATTCCGTAGGTTAGGAGTGATTATCACGGTGAAAAAGCCGCCCGTTCATGGGCGTTACACACAGGTAGACATAGGTGGCACCAGCTCTTTCTTTAACCCCTGGGCCCCGGACCCGTTTGGCATGCTCAGGCCCCAAATGGATTTGGACGCCCTGCGGCTTTCTATGGAACTGGCTGCCTCCAGCTATGATTTAAACATCGATCAGTTCTTAAATGCGGGTTGGACAGATATCAGTGTGCAGGCGGAAACAAGGCTGTTTACGGGCATGAACCGCCCCGCGCCCAACCTGGACACCAAGGAAAAAGTAAAAAGCAATTGGGGCTTCTTCCGTTCCCGGCGGGATGCCACCAGCACCAATCCCATCAGCCAGGTGCGGGGTATGCTGCGCCAGTTCAAGGTGTCGGAATCCGGCAAGGTGCTGGTAATGGCTAAAAAGCAGGATGACAGTCATTATGTGATCGCCATTGGATTTATGGGCACCAGCGGCAAGGTAGCAGATTGGTTCGCTAATTTCCGCATGACAACGGAGGGCGGCTTCCACAAAGGCTTTTACCAGCTGGCACGCCAATTTGAAAGCAATGAAAACAAAATTCTCTTCCCGGATATCGCCTCTGATCTGGGGCTGGAAGCCTTAACCCTTTCAGATATTTTGCGGGAATGCACCAAACAGGATAGCCGCTTTCAACTCTGGATGGCAGGTCACAGCCAGGGCGGGGCGGTTATGCAGGTATATACCCATTTTAAAATTCAAGAAGACACGCTAAACCCCCATACCATAGTGGGTTATGGCTTTGCATCCCCCTCCTGCGCCCTTGCCAATGAACAGGTTGATCCAGGCGCATACCCGCTTTTTCATGTGCTCAACAGCGACGATTTTGTGCCCCACATGGGGTCCCAGGTGCATTTCGGGCTTATGATGACTTACCCGGCCACTAAAACCATCCGTGAAAATTGTTATACTTGGCCCACCGATGAACAATCGGTGGCGCTTCGGGCCAAACTCCGGCGCATTACCAACCGTATGGTGGATACCCCTGCCTGCATGGAAACCAGCTTGGCCTATATTGAAACTTTGCTTAAACACCCGGCGGATGAAATCACCAGTGCTTTAAGCCAATTGAACATCCGCTTTGTGCCGATCAAGTCCCTTATTTCCTTCACCAATCAAAAGGATTATGACATCATCCGTTTTTTAAGGCGACAGGTAAATGTGGCATACACGGAGCTCACCGGCGCGCCAATGGACGGGGATAAATTAATTGCTATTCAAAAGCAGCTTGAGCCCTTGGTGGAGGCTATAGGGATTACCAAATTATCGGCCGCCCTAAGCAACCTTATGCTCAACCCCCACCACCTGGTAGCTTCAAAGGGGGCCATGTATGGCAGCTACCAATATATTGTGAACAAGGGCACCCATCGGCTGCAATACTCGGTTTGGTCAAAGGGCAAGTTCCCTGAGCGCATCTGGTATGATGGCCATGAGCAGGAGGAATCCGCTGCCCAGGCGCCTGGCTTATTGGTACGCCGCAACCCAAAAGCGCCTAAGCGGTCCCCCAAGAACAACAAGGGCATTACAGGCTATTCCAGCAGCCGCCGGATGAATAGCAAAAAAACTTTATAAAAACAGTCATTTCAAGTAGAATAGCGTTATATTCAAATTTAAGGAGGAATCGCTATGAGCCAGATCCCCTATAAGATTTACCTCTCTGAAAATGAGATTCCAAAATATTGGTACAACATTCGCGCGGATATGAAAACCGATCATCGGCCAATTTTGAACCCGGCCACCCTGGAGCCAGCTACTTTGAGCGATCTGGAACCGGTTTTCTGCACAGAATTGGCCAAGCAAGAATTGAATAACACAGACAGGTTTATCGAAATCCCCAAGCCCGTACACGATTTTTACAAGATGTACCGCCCCGCACCCCTGGTAAGGGCTTACTTTCTGGAAAAAGCGCTGGATACTCCGGCCAAGATTTATTATAAGTTCGAAGGCAACAACACCTCTGGCAGCCACAAACTGAATTCCGCCATTGCCCAGGCTTATTATGCCAAGGAGCAGGGCATTAAGCATTTAACAACGGAAACCGGCGCCGGCCAGTGGGGCACTGCCCTTTCCATGGCCTGCGGGTTTTTCGATTTAGACTTGCAGGTGTATATGGTAAAGGTTTCGGCGGAGCAAAAGCCCTACCGGAAAGCTGTTATGGAAACCTATGGCGCCAAGGTGACACCTTCCCCCTCCAACACCACCAACGTAGGCCGCAAGATGCTTGAAGAAAATCCTACGTCCACCGGCTCTTTGGGAACAGCCATATCCGAGGCCGTGGAAGTCGCCGTAAGCCAGCCCAATACCCGGTATGTGCTGGGCAGTGTATTGAACCAGGTGCTGCTGCACCAGTCCATTATCGGGCTGGAAGCCAAGGCGGCCATGGAGAAATATGATCTTTACCCGGACGTGATTATCGGCTGCGCCGGCGGCGGGTCCAACCTGGGCGGCTTGATGGGGCCCTTTATGGCGGATAAATTACAAGGGAAGAAGGCGCCCTACTTTATCGCGGTGGAACCTGCTTCCTGCCCGTCGCTGACAAGGGGCAGGTTTGCCTATGATTTTTGCGATACGGGAAAGGTTACGCCCCTGGCCAAAATGTATACGCTGGGATGCACTTTTATTCCCTCCGGTTCCCATTCAGGTGGGCTAAGGTACCATGGGATGAGCCCCATCTTAAGCCAACTTTATCATGATGGGTATATCGATGAAGCCCGGGCCGTGGAACAGACTAAGGTCTTTGAAGCGGCAAAGCTATTTGCCAAGGTGGAGGGCTTGCTTCCCGCGCCGGAATCCAGCCACGCTATCAGGGTGGCCATTGATGAGGCGCTGAAGTGCAAAGAAACCGGGGAAGAAAAGACGATTTTGTTTGGATTGACGGGCACCGGTTACTTCGACCTGGCCGCGTACATGAAGTATAACGAGGGGACCATGTCCGACAGCATTCCCACAGATGAAGAGTTACAAAAGGGCTTCGCGGGCATCCCGGACGTAGGCAATAGGTAAAGGGGTTTTATACACGCCAAGAGGCTGTGGCAATAAGTAGAAACGCTGGGACGCTGTCCCAGCCCCGGTTTAAGGGTCGGTTGACCCTTGAAAATCCCATCATGGGATCAAAGGGATGTATCCCTTTGCGGGTTCCAAGGGCAGGGCCCTTGGCGTTTCTTTTTTCTTATTGCAACAGCCCTTTTTATTTGCTTTATTGCTCATCACTTAAAAAACCAGTTTCACCTTGCTGCATATTGCGCACAATCACAAGCAAATGCCTTCGCATGGCCAGGGAAGCGCCCAGCCCGTCCCGGGCACAAAGGGCCTTCACAATTTCCTTGTGCGCATTCAGGGCCTGTTCCCGCATATCCGGCCGCTGGTTCATAAGGGCATTCCAGCTTAAAAGCCCATCATCCGTCAGGGGTGCCCAAAGCCTTGCAATCACTTCATTGTGCGCGGCCTTGACGATAGCCGTATGAAACGCGTGATCGTGGGCAGTAAAATCCGGCGCATAAATCCGGCTGCGCGCTTCTGAAATTTCTTCCAGCTGCGCAATTTCCCTCAATTCTTTATCGCTGGCTCGTTCCGCCGCCAAGCGTACAATCTCCGGCTCCAAAATAAGCCGTGTTTCATACCAGTTCAGCATCAATTGCTTATTCCGGGGCAGCTTGCTCAGCCCCAATGGATCCTCCTGCATGCCGGGCTGTTCCGTTACATAAGTGCCTGCCCCCCGCTTGATCCGAAGAACCCCGCCTGCTACAAGCAGCTTGATCGCCTCGCGGATAGAGGTGCGGCTCACCCCCAGCTCATCTGCCAGCTGCCGCTCATTGGGTAATTTATCTCCGGGCTTATAGAGCCGCTGAACCAAAATCATATTACTTATTTTATCCGCAACGTTCTGGGATAAGGATGTAAAGGGCACTTCCAACAGCACCTTTCATTCATTCAATCAGGCTTACAGTCATTTCGCTTTATTATACCCTTTGTCCCACCAAGTTGCAACTTTGAACGCGAATCATTCTTTACATCCTACCAAAATCATTAATTTTGAAAATTTGAACAAAATATAGTTGACAAGAATGTGCTATATATGCTATTTTATAAAAAAGACATCATACCAATTTTAAAAAGCAAGGAGGGTAGCACTATTTATCATCTTGCGCTGTTTCTACCCTTAGGACTGACCGTCGTCGTTTTAACCAAGTTTAATAAGGATAAGGAGATGCTTGTATGGTATCGGCTGAAAAGAAAACAATTCAACCGGCGCAAAAAAAATTAACCTTCTGGGATTTGACCTTTATCGCTTCAGGCTTGACCATTGGGGCCGGAGTTGTAACCATCGTTGGGCAAGCCATCGGTGTAACGGGGCCTTCGGCTTGGCTATCCTACCTGATGGCTATTATCTGGGGTTTTTGCATTTGCCTGCCCTATCTGTTCATCGGCTCGGCCATCGTGGTAAAGGGTGGCCTGTACAGTGTGGTTGAACAGCTTTTAAGCAAGCGCCTTTCTGGCATTTTCGGCGTAGCGCTTCTGCTCAACGCCATCAATTTAGCACTCTTTTCCTCCGCCACAGGCGCTTATATCAATTCGCTGTTTCCCGGCGTCAATATCAAATTAATCGCATTAATTACCCTGACGCTCTTTTACGCTATTAATATGCTGGGCATCGATATTTTCGTAAAAGTCCAGCGCGCCCTGACCGTTATCCTCATTGCTGCACTGTTTGCCTTTGGCCTGTACGGCCTTTTCAACATTCGCCAGCCTGAAGTTTTCGCTTTCACTTCCCCCACCTTCTTCAAAGGTGGCTGGGATGGCTTCTTGGGCGGCGCCACACTGCTGCTTTTCTCCACAGTGGCTTACCAGCAGGTTGTTAATTTCGGCGGCAACGCCATCGATTCCAAGCGGGATATTCCCCGGGCCATGCTCGCCACAGTAGGTATCATTACAGTTTTGTACCTGCTGGTAGCCATTACTGCCGCCGGCGTTCTTCCCATTGAAGAAGTGGCCAACAAGCCCCTTACACTGGTTGCAAAATCCATGTTCTCCTTCCCTGTGGCTGTGGCCTTCGTCTGTATGGGCCCCATCATGGCTTTGGTAACCACCTTGAACGGCAACTTTGCCAACTTCTCAAGGCCCTTGCTCCAAACCGCCGCCGACGGCTGGCTGCCTGCCTCCTTCGCCAAAACAAACAAGCGCGGCGCGCCTGTGGTTCTCTTCACTTTAATTTTCATCGTCGCCCTGGTTCCCATTCTATTCGATCTGAATGTGAATGACATCACCCGCAACTTCGTTTTAATCACAAACATCAGCTCCTTCTTCATCTTCCTGTGTGCATGGAACATTCCAAGACGTGCCCCCGATGCATGGAAAAATAGCAAGCTAAATAAGATTCCCAAGCCTGTTTATTATGCTATAATGGTTATATCTGGATTGCTTCTGGCCTATTCCACCTACATTCAGGTTCGTAATCTGAACATCAGCGTAGTGATCGTTACTGTGGTCATCTATGCAGTGATCATTGGCTTGACGCAGTTCCGCTACCAAAAGGGTCTTGTTAAGTTCGGTGATGATTCTAAGAATTAAGGTGATAAAATGAAGATTTTTCCCGAAAAAGGGTACGAAGTACTCTGGCAATTGGAAATGACCACTAAAACCAACCCCTCCCCAGAAGAAAAGGCCAAGCATGAAGCCACGGTTAAAAAGCTGACCCAGTTGGAGACCTTTCACCAGCCCGAAAACATGATTGTGAAGGATTTCCAAATCCCCGGGCTCAATGGTGCGCCAGAGATCACCCTGCGCATGTACCGCATGAAGGATGCCGGAACAACGCCGCTTTTAATCGACATACATGGCGGCGGGTTTGTAGCGGGCGATTTAAACAAGGATAACAACCGCTGCGCTTACTATACCCTGAATGTTCCCTGCACAACGATCCAGGTAGGTTACCGTCTGGCTCCAGGCTCGGTTTTCCCTGCGCAAATCGAAGATTGCTACGCAGCGCTATTATGGGCCTACGATCATGCGGATGAAATTGGCATCGACAAGACCAAGATCGCCCTGCACGGCTCCTCCGCCGGCGGCAGCCTGGTGGCTGGCCTGGCCCTTTATTCCCGGGATCATGGCGGTCCTAGAATCTGCTTACAGATCATGCAATACCCCACAGTGGATCACGGCCAGCTACGGCCGTCCGCCATGCACTTTTTCGACAAAGCGCCCATCTGTTCCGGCAGCAATTACATGGAAGCAAACAAAACATACTTGGGCGGTTATGACGGCACCCTGCCATCCTACTACGCCGTGCCTGCTTTATGCCCCGATTTAGGCGGCTTGCCCCCTGCGGCTATCGTAACCTGCGAATATGACTGTCTGCGGGACGACGGCATCGCTTATGCCTCCAAGCTTATGGCCTTTGGCATTCCCTGCGAGCTCTACTCTCTCCCTCGGATACCCCACGCCTTCGATCTGATCGATGAGCCGCGCACCCGCTGGATTAGAGAAGGCCTTTGCCTGTCGCTGAAGCGCGAGTTTGATTTGCAATAAGGGATTTTAAAGGGCATCGCCCTTTAATGGGTTTGGGCAACACCCAACGTCCCCATTGAAATCGCAAAACAATACCCAGGTCAAGAAAGCGAAACGATTCTTGACCTGGGTATTGTTTTTAATTTTCAACAGGTTACGTTAGGGCTTTGCCCTAAAACCCAGCATAGGAATTTGTCCCTTTGCAATCCCCTATTTTAGTATCGGCTCGCATTCTTGCCTACTACAGCCATATTGGGCTGGGCATTTAAAATAGCTTGAGCCATTTTCTCCACATCTTCAATGGTGACTGCATCGATCTTTTTAATCACATCATCCGGGTACTTGGCTTCGTTCAAAAGCAAAATTCCCCGGCCAATGGATTGCATCCGCCCAGAGGCGCTTTCCAGCCCCAGCATGTACGAACCCCGAAGCTGAGCCTTGGATTGCTTAAACTCCTTTTCCCCGATACCGCCTTGAAGCAGCCGCTGAATTTCTCCATGGGTTTCTTCCAGCACAGTCTTGGCGTTTTTCGGAGAGGTTCCCGCGTATAAATTAAAAGTGCCACAGCTGAAATACGCGCCGGGGTAGGTGTAAATGGTATACGCCATGCCCAATTCTTCACGAATCTTTTGAAACAGCCTGGAAGACATGCCACCGCCCAGAATGTTGTTAAGCACCGCCAGGGTATAGCTTAAATCATCCCCCAAAGCCACTCCGGGGTAACCCAGACAGATATGTACCTGTTCCGTATCCTTTTCCTTGAACAGCTTTTGTCCTTGGAGGGTTGCCATTTTCGGCGGCAGGTCCGGGATGCCCGTGCCCTTCCACGCTCCAAAGGCCTCTTCAATCAGCGCTCTTACCCTGTTCAGGTCGTAATTCCCCGCCAGGGAAACCACCACATTTTCAGGCCGGTAATGATGGGCCTGAAAGGTTTTCAAATCGTTCCTGGTATACTTTTCAATCTGCTCATTAGGGCCTAAAATCGGCATACCCAAGGCCTGATCTCCGAACTGGGCCACTGCCAAAAGATCGTGCACCAAATCCTCCGGGGCATCCTCTGTCATGGCGATTTCTTCCAGAATCACGCCCCGCTCCTTGTTCAATTCCCCTTCATCCATAACCGAATTCAGCGTTAGGTCCGAAAGAATATCCACTGCCAAGGGCAAATCCTCATCGATCACCTTGGCGTAAAAGCAGGTGCAATCCTTGCTGGTAAAAGCATTCAGCTGGCCGCCTACCGCATCCATTTCTTCGGCAATATCCCTGGCAGAACGTTTTTCCGTTCCCTTAAATACCATGTGTTCAATAAAATGGCTTAACCCGTTTTCGCTGGGGCTTTCCATCATCGAACCCACCCGAATCCACACACCGATGGAGCAGGAGCGCAAATGAGGCAGCTGCTCTCCCACTACCCGTAAGCCATTTGGCAACATCCATTGATCGTACATAGCAAATTCCTTTCAGGTTACTATCGGTTTTAAGTTTCCCCGATTTACCTAAATAATGTAATAAGGCGGAGAATACATTTATTCTCCGCCTTTTAAAACCAAGAAATTATTTTCCGCTATCGCGGCGGGGAGGACGGGGACGATCGCCCATAGGCCGGGGCGCGGTGTTGTTTTCGTACACCATATCGTTGCGGATCAGGTTCACGCGGCCCTGTGCGTCGATCTCGTTGACCTTCACTTCTAATTCATCGCCAATGGAGAGCACGTCCTCGACCTTCTCCACGCGGGTATTAGCCAGCTTTGAAACGTGGATCATGCCATCCTTGCCAGGCAGCAGTTCAATAAACGCGCCGAAGTTCATAATGCGAACCACTTTGCCCATGAACACATCGCCCACTTCGATATCCTTGGCGATCCCTTCGATGATCTTGCGTGCCTTGGCGGCAGCTTCTTCATCGGGGGTGGCAATGAACACGCGGCCATCGTCTTCGATATCGATCTTCACGCCGGTTTCGGAAATGATCTTGTTAATCATCTTCCCGCCAGGTCCAATTACCTCACGAATCTTTTCGGGGTTAATGGTAAAGCGGATAATCTTAGGCGCAAACTTGCTTAGATGCTCCCGGGGCTGGCCCAGAGAATCCAGCATGATGCCCAGAATATGCAGGCGGCCTTCCAACGCTTGGGCAAGGGCCTGCTTCAGAATCGGTTCATCAATGCCTTTGATCTTAATATCCATCTGAATGGCGGTAATGCCGTTCATGGTACCGGCCACCTTAAAGTCCATATCGCCCAGGAAATCTTCCAGGCCCTGGATATCGGTCAACACAGCTACTTTGTTGGATTCCGCATCTTTAATCAGGCCCATAGCCACGCCAGCCACAGGGGCATGGATCGGCACACCGGCATCCATCAGAGACAAGGTGGAGCCGCAAACGGAAGCCATAGAGGAAGAGCCGTTTGAGGAAAGGATTTCGCTTACTAAGCGCAGGGCATAGGGAAATTCCTGCTCAGTAGGGATCACAGGTTCCAAAGCCCGCTCCGCCAAAGCACCATGGCCAATCTCCCGGCGACCGGGGGACTTCAGTCTGCCTGCTTCGCCAGTGGCGTAGGGAGGCATGTTATAATGATGCATATAGCGCTTGAATTCTTCATTAGACAGACCATCCAGCATCTGGGCTTCATTGGAGGAGCCAAGGGTGGTGATGGTCAGCGCTTGGGTTTGGCCACGGGTGAAAATAGCGGAACCATGGGTGCGAGGCAAAATGCCGGTTTCACACCAGATGGGGCGCACTTCGGTAACCTTACGGCCATCGGGGCGGATACCTTCTTCGATGATCTTCTTGCGCATAATTTCCTTGTTCAGGTAATACAGCGCATCGCCGATCTCGTTTGCCCGTCCGGGGAAAATTTCAGCGAAATGTTCCTGGGTTTTGGCTTTGGCTTCTTCTTCGCGTGCCTGGCGCTCTTCGCGCACAAAGGTAGCAAAAGTGTTCACACACATATCGTAAGCGTATTCACGAACAGCAGCCTTAATATCGTCGCCGGTTACCACCAGGGTCACTTCGACTTTTTCTTTGCCGATTTCCGCAATAATAGCTTCTTGGAAAGCCACGATCTTTTTAATTTCTTCATGGGCATAGAGGATCGCTTCCAGCATCACATCTTCGGAAACTTCCTTAGCGCCCGCTTCCACCATTAAAACCGCTTCCTTGGTGCCGGAAACAACCAGGTGCAGGTCGCTCTTTGCCCGCTGTGCTTCATCAGGCATCAAAACCAGTTCCCCATCCACACGGCCAACCAGCACAGAACCGGTAGGGCCGCCGAAAGGAATCTCAGACACGCAAAGAGCGATAGAGGAACCGATCATCGCCGGAATTTCCGGGGGCAGTTCCGGGTCAACGGACAAAGTAGTTGCAACCACCTGCACATCATTGCGCATGCCCTTGGGGAACAAGGGGCGCAGGGGGCGGTCGATCAACCGGCAGGTCAAGGTCGCCTTTTCAGTGGGACGGCCTTCACGTTTAATAAAGCCGCCGGGGATTTTGCCTACGGAGTAATGTTTTTCTTCGAAATCCACGCTTAAGGGGAAGAAATCCACCCCCTCCCGGGCTTTCTCGGACATGGTCGCGTTAACGATCACAACGGTGTCGCCATAGCGAACCAACGCGGAGCCTGCTGCCTGTTCGGCATACTTGCCGAATTCCAACGTCAGCGGACGTCCAGCCAATTCCATGGTGTAAGACTTAAAATTCATGCCAATCTCCTTTTCTTCTTCGGGCCATTCTTTCGCCCTTTTCGTTCCGGCCCTTCTTTTTTCGTGAGACCGGCACATAAAAAATCACCCAAGCAGGCACAATTTCATGCCTGCTTGGTGTTTTTGCGTATTACTTACGCAGGTTCAGCTGAGCAATCAGGGTACGGTAGGATTCAATGTCCGTCTTCTTCAGGTAATCCAGAAGACCACGGCGCTGACCAACCATCAAAAGCAACCCGCGGCGGGAATGGTGATCCTTCTTGTTGAGCTTCAAATGCTCGTTCAAGTGGTTGATACGTTCCGTCAAAAGCGCGATCTGCACTTCGGGGGAACCGGTGTCACCTTCGTGGCGGCCATACTTTGCAATAACGTCCTGTTTGTTCATCATGGGTTCTTCCTCCATTTTTAGCCCTTTAAGGGCTTTTTATACGGCTAACGCCGTGGTTCCAATCGCCGTGAACAAAGCAGACCGTTGGAGTTTCGGCAAGCTGCGCACACGGTTCAATAAACCATCGATTATTGTAACACGGTTTGTCTTCTTTGTAAACCATTACATTTTTTATTTTATGAGAGGGAAGGGGTTCTTTTCGAAAAAAGGAACCCCTTCCCTCTCATACTCTCCCATCTAAGAAAACCAATATTATCTTGACCTTGCACTTTTCAACGCGGCAATCTGCAAATCCAGCGTTTTTGCCTTCGCCTTATCTTTCAACGCCGATCGAATGATACATACAATCGCAACTACACATGGGATAAGAAAAAAGCCACCCGTCAAAGAAGACACTACACCTGCTGAACCACCCAAAGAAATGCCAGCAAAAATCATCCAGACAAAAAATCCTGTAAAAACAAGAAGCAATACGCCGCTTAGCCATTCCATGAACTTATCACCAGAAGAATACGCTGGGGCACACTTATCTCGTTCCTTCTCCAATTTATCCAACTGCAAATCAATCGCTTGGATCGCATTTGCTTTTTCAAGAATCTTGTGATACGCTCGAATGTAGGGCATGCTGGCATCGTTAATTCCTACTACTTGCTCTTGGGGTGCCGTTTCCAATGCGTTTTGTAGCCACTTTAACACATCGGCGCTTGATGTCCGGCTATAATCATCTGTTTGTGTCGTTAGCGAAAGCTTTTGCTGAAACTTTACCGTTTGAATCCACAATCGGGTTTTTTCATTGGTGTAATTCTCATCCTTCAATATAATGCATGTGAAGCGCTGGCTCACCACCGTAGCCATGCCTAGCCAGCCACGATAGTCATGAGGGTATTGCTCGGTTAGCATTTGGTATGCAGCAAAGGCCTTTTTCGCTTCGCCCAGCTTCATAAGCGTATGGGCGTTCACAAGCCGTTCATCCCCATCGCTTAGCTTTTCCACAGAAGGCAACTTCGCCTTTGTGCCGCAAAAGGAACAAAACGCCATTACCATATCATCATTTATTTGTAATGAGCCCCCGCAGGCCTCGCATTTATATGCCGCCGGTTTCATTGCGCCACTTCCCTATCAAAAAACGTCCATGCCTGCTCAATATCTTTTATGATCTGCTCCTTAAGCGCATCAGCACTTTCAAACTTCACTTCCGGGCGGAGAAAATCCAAGAAGGAGATTCTTACCTTCTTATCATACAATTCCACATTACCTGTCAGCACATGGGCTTCCACCGTAGCATGGCCTTGGGGGAGGGTAGGATGCTTACCTACATTAAGCACACAAGGAAAGACCTTTTCCCCTTCCCGTAAAAGGGCCGTATACACCCCAAAGCGGGGAATGGCTTTCTTCATTGGAAGCCCGATGTTCGCCGTGGGGAACCCCAGCGTCCGGCCGATCCGCTTGCCCACTTCCACCCTGCCGGTAATACCATAGGCCCTGGTCAAAAGGGTGTTGGCTTCCATCATCCGGCCTTGGTTAAGCAAATCCCTTATGCGGGTAGAGGAAACCGTTTCCCCCTCCCACTGAACAGGCGGAAGAATGTAGGCCTCATAACCATATTCTTTTTCCTTTTCCTTTAAGAAAGCCCCATTGCCCAGGCCCTTTTTGCCAAAGGAATAATTAAATCCCACCACAATGGCCTTGGGTTTAAACCAGCAAACCATTTGGCCAAGAAAATCCTCCGGCGTAATATCAGCAGTCGTTTTAGTAAAGGGCAACACGCAAAGGGTATCCACATGAAGCTTTGCCATGGCCTTGGCCCGCTCTGTAAGCGTTGTAAGCATAGGCGGCATCTTTTCAGGCTGCAAGACGCTTAAAGGATGCTTATCAAAGGTACATACCGTAACAGGTAAGTCCCACTCCTCTTTCAAGGCAAGTGCCTGCTCCACCAGTACCCGATGGCCCATGTGCACCCCATCAAACATGCCCAGCACCAAAATGCTTTGTTCTACACTTTCCGGTTTAAAGATCAAACGCATCCGTTTTTCTCCTCGTATACCATGGTACGGTAGCGCACCACATCATCCTGTAAATGGGCTATGCCCATAAAGCAATCGTTCATATATAGCCGAAATGGCCTGTCCGGCAAACCGTCGAAGGCATCCGCCGGCATCTTTGCGCCATTAATGGCAGGCTTCCAAAGCTTTTTAGGCACCTCTACTCTTGGCATATGCTTTAGAGGCATATCCATAGGAAGCAGCTTTTCTATAAGGCTGCCCTCGTCCTTATAGGCTTTGATTTCTTCAAGGGTCATGGCTGTTTCTAAGTCAAAGGCGCCTGTTTTCATTCTTAGTAAAAACCTCATATGGGCAGGGCAGTCAAGAGCCAATCCCATATCATGGCACAAGGTTCTTACATATGTGCCCCGGCCGCAATCTACTTTCAGCATAAACCCATCGGGCCCTGTCTGTTCAAGCAAGGTAAGCTTATCCACCTGGATTTCCCTTTTGGGGACTTCCACCTCTTCACCCTTCCGGGCCAGTTCATAAAGCGGTCTGCCGTTTTGCTTAATGGCGCTGAATGCGCTGGGGGTCTGGGTAATGGTGCCCAGGAACTGGTGTAAAATTCCTTCTACCTGCGCCCTGGTAGGCAAACCGTCCGAAAAAGCAATTACCTGGCCCTGGGCATCCTGGGTATCGGTGGCAGCACCGAAGGCAATTTCCGCCATGTAGGTTTTTTCTTTATCAGCCAGATAATCAAAAAGACGAGCGGCACGCCCAACCATAATGGGAAGCACGCCCGACGCTTCTGGGTCCAGGGTACCGGCATGGCCGATTTTCTCCTTGCCTAGTTGGCTTTTCACAAACCCCACCACTGCCGCCGAGGACATTCCCGGAGGCTTAAGCACATTTAAAAAACCATTCATTCTACAACTCCGATAAGTGCTCTTCAATTAATTCGAGCATGGTTTCTACTGCTTGTTCCATAGGGCATTCAAGGGTACAGCCAGCCGCCAGAGCGTGACCGCCGCCGCCTAGCTTTTTCGCAATAGCCGACACATCCGCCGGGGGAAGCGCCCTAAGGGAGAACTTAATATCCCCCTGTTCGGTTTCCCTGGCCAAAAAGGCAACCTGAATACCAATGGTGTCAATGCCGAAGTTCACCACCGCGTCGGAATGTTCCGGCAGGGCGTTGCACTTTTGAAAATCCTGCCAAGATAAGGTCATCCCAGCCACACAATTATCCTGGTAAAAGTGTAAGCTCTTTAATGCCCTGGCCAAAAGCATGGTCTGGGCACGGCTTCTTTGCCGAAACAATATACGGTTCATGGCATTTATATGGATAGGATATGCCATTAAGTCCGCCATAATGGCGAAGGCTTCCGCCGAAGTATTATCGAAGCTGAAATTACCCGTATCGGTACTGATGGCCGTGTAAAGGCACCGGGCCATTTCCATATCCATAGGCACGCTGAGCATGTTGATCAGTTCATAGGCCAAAACACCCGTGGCGCAAGCGTTGCCGTCTACCGCGTTAATCATGGCAAATCCTGGGTTGGTGTGATGATGATCGATTTGGCAGGTCACCTTCGCGGCCCTGAAAACAGGCAGCAAATCCCCCATGCGCAATTCATCCGAGATGTCCACCCCAAATGCCAGGTCATAGCTTCCTGCAGCCTTGCCAGTGCTAATCCTCTCTGCGCCCTTTAAAAACAAAAGGTTATCGGGAATTTTATCACTGCAGGCGCAGGTTACATTTTTGCCAAGCTTTTTAAGCGCCAGATAAATCCCCATAGCGCTTCCCACCGTATCCCCATCCGGGGAGATATGGCAGATCAAAAGAATATCGTCCGCTTTTAGGATCGCCTCCCCCATTTCCTTGGGGATGCGCTTAACGCCCTTTTGTATCAATCGTTTTCAGACCCTTCTGTGTTTGCATCCTTTAAAACCTTGGCAATATGCACGCCATACTCAATGTTCTTATCGTCCACAAAGCTTAGCTCCGGTGCGTAGCGGATCAGAATATTTCTGCCTAGCTCCTTGCGGATAAACCCCGCCGCGCTCTTAAGCGCCGCCAGCATAGGTGCCCGCTTATCGTCCTCCAGATTGGACACAAAGATTTTCGCAAACCGTAAATCCCGCGTCACATCCGCCCTTGTAATAGAATAGGTGCCGGCAATCCGGGGATCGTTCAAATCCTCCCGAATGATCCGATCCACTTCCCTGCGCACTTCTTCCGAAATACGGTCGATCCGTTGAAAATTCGCCATTTGACGCTCCTTAATAAAATAATCGCGGAAACCCCTTTTCTTTTGAAAAAGCAAAGGGGTTTCCGCACCTTCCCCAAAAGAAAACTTGAAGGGGGCCTTCTTTTAACTAACCTGGATCCGATTGCAAGAACGATCAAAAAGGTTCAAATGTGGTTGAAGCGGAATTCCGTCCGCCAGAGGCTTACTAATGGTAAGCCAACAAGGCGAAATTCCAGTGAAGCCGCAGATGGGCTTTTTTCATCGTTCGCTTACCGTTCGATCTCTTCATTGATATAGCATTCGATGATGTCGAGTTCCTTAATGTCATTATAACCGTCCAGACTCATGCCACACTCATAACCCGTTGCTACTTCCTTCACGTCGTCTTTGAAGCGCTTCAAGGAAGATAGCTTGCCTTCGAATACCACCACGTTATCCCGAAGCAGCCGCACAAGAGCGTTACGCTGCATTTTGCCATCCAGCACATAGCCGCCGGCAATGGTGCCAGAGCCTGTGATCTTGAAAGTAGAGCGGACTTCGGAATGACCCAGAATGACTTCCTTGAACTCTGGTGCCAAGAGGCCCTTCATGGCCTTTTGCATATCCTCAATAGCCTGGTAGATGACGCGGTACAGGCGAATATCCACCTTTTCCTTTTCGGCAGCATCACGGGCGCTGTTATCCGGGCGGATGTTAAAGCCAATAATAATGGCATTGAACGCAGAGGCCAGGTTCACGTCATCCTTGGTGATGGCGCCTGCGCCGCTATGGAGAATGCGCACCTTTACCTCGTCGTTGGAAAGCTTTTCAAGCGCTTGCTTCACCGCTTCCACGGAGCCCTGCACATCCGCTTTTACAACCAGGTTCAGGTTGGTAACCTTACCCTGATCGATGTGGCTGAACAGGTTATCCAGAGTGACCTTGGTGGTCTGCACCCGGGATGCCTTGATCTTGTCAAGCCGCTCCTGGGCAACCTTACGGGATAAGTGATCGTCCACCACGGCCATCATTTCATCCCCTGCATGGGGTACTTCCGTAAAGCCTGCCACTTCCACCGGAATGGAGGGGCCTGCTTGCGTAAGCCTTTCGCCCCTGTCAGAAAGCATGGCGCGCACCCGGCCGGAAGCCGTGCCTGCCACAATGTTATCCCCTACCCTCAGGGTACCGTTTTGCACCAGCACCGTTGCCACAGGGCCACGGGATTTATCCAGCTTGGCTTCTATAACCACACCACGGGCCAAGCGGTCCGGGTTAGCCCGAAGCTGCAATACGTCTGCCTGAAGAAGGATCATTTCTAAAAGCTGATCCACGCCGTCGCCAGTCAGAGCGCTGACGGGCACCATGATCGTGTCGCCGCCCCAGTCTTCCGCCACCAGTTCATAGGCTGTCAGGTCTGTCTTAATGCGGTCCGGGTTGGCGGTGGGTTTATCCATCTTGTTAATTGCCACGATTACCGGCACCCCGGCTGCCTTGGCATGATTGATGGATTCAATGGTTTGGGGCATAACGCCGTCATCCGCCGCTACTACCAATACAGCGATGTCTGTTGCCTGGGTGCCTCTTGCCCGCATGGCTGTGAAAGCCTCGTGGCCAGGGGTATCCAGGAAGGTAATCTGGCGGCCATCCAAATCCACAGTGTAGGCACCGATATGCTGGGTAATGCCGCCCGCTTCCCCTGTGGTCACATGGGCGGAACGAATGTAGTCCAGCAAAGAAGTCTTACCATGGTCAACGTGGCCCATAATGGTAATAACCGGGGGCCGGATTTGGAGCTGCTCTTCGGTATCTTCGAAGCTTTCGTCGGAAAGGTAATCTTCCGCTGTTTTATCCAGCTTCAATTCCAGCTCCACACCGAACTCACCGCACACCAGGGAAGCCGTATCGAAATCCAGTTCGCTGTTGATGTTGGCCATCACGCCAATGAGCAGCAGCTTCTTTAAGATTTCGCCGGAGGTCTTACCGATACGCTCGGTCAAATCTTTAACCGTAATGTTTTCCGCTGTCATGAAGGCCTTTTCAATCCGGATAGGCGCCATCATCTGCTGGGCGGAAAGCTGCCGCTTCTTGGATTTTTTGCCACCGCGGATCACATCGTCATCATAACCGTTAAAAGAAGAGTTCTCTCTTGAAAGCTGCTTCTTGGATTTGGCTATCCGCTCCGGATCGTGCTGGCGAATATAGTTTTTCTTGTTGGGATCGTAGTTGGATACCCGTTCCTTTTCTACCGCAGGCGTTAATTCCGGCGCCTTAGGCTTGCCGCCCATTGGCGGACGGCCACCCATAGGAGGGCGTGCACCAGGAGCACCTTGGGGACGGGGTGCAAAACCGCCTGGGCCTTGGGGCCGGGGTGTGAATCCACTCTGGGCCCCCTGGGGGTTCGCCGGGCGGCCATAAGGCCCTTGGGGGTTAGCCGGACGACCATAGGGGCCTTGGGGGTTAGCCGGACGGCCATAAGGGCCTTGGGCACCCTGGGCCTGAGGATTAGCGGGACGGCCATAAGGGCCTTGGGGGGTGGCGGGACGGCCATAGGGCCCCTGGGGATTAGCAGGACGGCCATAAGGGCCCTGCTGCCCTTGCATCGGGCGGGGGGCTTGGCCGGGCTGCATAGGCCTGGGCTGCCCCTGCTGGGTCTGCATGGGCCGGGGCTGCATATTTTGCACGGGACGGGGAGCTTGGGCCACCTGAGCAGCGGGCTGCACAGACGCTGCGGTAGGCTTAACAGGCGTTGCAGCCTGGAGGGCTGCAGCTTCCTTCACTGCGGGCGCGGCGGGCTTCTCCTCGGTTTCAGCTTTCACCGCCACAGGCGCTTCCTCTTTCACTGCCGCAGGAGCAGGTTCCTTTACCTCTGACTCTTTCGCTGCCTCTTTAGGCTCTTCCATAGCCACAGGAACAGGCTCCTGTTTAGGCGTAACCTTAACAGCCTCTTCCTTTTCAGGCTTGGCTTCTTCTTTTTTAGGTTCCTCTTTCGGGGCCGCGGCGGCTGCCTGGGCCTCTTCTTCATCAGGCATGGTCCATGCCTTTTGGTGCTGCATGACCAGCTTCTGCTGCTCTTCTAATTTTTTCTGCGCGCGCACCTGCTCTTCTTCCCTGCTGAATTGGTTTTCGAGCTTGCGCAAAGATTGCATCAGGCTATCGGCCACACGCTTAATGCGCGTTGCCTCCTCAAGCACGTTGCCGGCATCCTTTACCAGTTCCTTGGTAGCGTCCTGAAGCTTAACTTTGGTCATCTTTTCCCTTGCACCCCCGCATTTATTCGCGATCGTATTGAATAACTCAGTCGGGAACTTGCGCTCCCGTCAAAGCGATCAGTTGTTCACACAGGCCACTTTTTTCAAGGGCCAGGGCCATCCGGCCCGATTTGCCTACCGCCCTTGCGATAAGCCCCTTTGGCAGTAGTGCCAGCCTTACTCTTTGGTAACGGCAAGCATCGGTGTAACGCTTAGCGCCGTTCTCACTTAGCCCTTCATCTGCCAACACCAGTGCGGCTTTGCCGCTGCGCACCAGAGAAACACAGCCCTCTTCGCCGTATACCGGCAGCCTTGCTCTGGTGCAAAGGCCAATCAGTCCGGCCACGCGGTTTTCATCCACCTTGCTCCTCCTTGAGGGGCAGTGCCCCCTGGGCCGCGCTAACAGCCTGTTCAAGGCTCTCCAGCACTTCCTTTTCCACCTTGCATTCCAGCATTCTTTCGATCTGCTTTTGCTTGATGGCTTTGCGCATACATTCCACATCAGGGCACACATATGCGCCACGGCCGGGTTTCTTGCCGGTGGTATCAAGAGAAACCACACCTTCTGGGGAACGGACCACCCGAATCAGCTCTTTTTTCGGCTTCATTTCACGGCATCCCATACACATACGCAGGGGCACTTTGCGTGGCTTCATGGCACAATCTCCTTATGGGCAATCACAGGGTATCGTCATCGTCGGGCAGCGTGAAGGCATCTTCCTCATCGTAGTTGTCCTCGATATAGTGAGCCACGCCCAGCTGGCTGTCGTCCTGGGCTTCGTCGGTAAGGCCCAGCAGCTCCGCAGCCTGAGACTGGGATTTGATATCGATCTTCCAGCCGGTAAGCTTGGCGGCCAGGCGGGCATTTTGCCCTTCCTTGCCGATGGCCAGGGAAAGCTGGCTGTCCGGCACCACTACCCGGCAGGCCTTTTCATTATCCGCCACGAACACGCTCAAAACATGGGCGGGGTTCAATGCATTGGCCACAAATTCCGCAGGGTCCTGGCTCCATTTGATGATATCGATCTTCTCGTTTTTAAGCTCTTCCACCACTTTGTCTACCCGGCTGCCCCGCTGGCCTACGCAGGCGCCTACAGGATCGATCACCGGATCGGTGGAATATACAGCCATTTTGGTGCGGCTGCCCGCTTCACGGGCAATGGATTTAATCTGTACCACACCGGCGGCAATTTCCGGCACTTCCATTTCAAACAGGCGCTTCACCAGGCCGGGATGGATACGGCTGACCCGTACCTGGGGGCCACGGGGGCCTTCGTGGCCTGCCCGGTGCACTTCCAATACATAGACCTTGATATGGTCGTCAATATGGTATTCTTCCCCGGGAATAAATTCGCCCGATTCCAATACGCCCTCTGTGCGGCCCAGCTCCACATATACAGCCTTGGGTTCCACGCGCTGTACAATAGCGGTAAGAATTTCGTTTTCTTTTTCGATGTATTCATCGTAGACCTTGCCCCGCTCCGCTTCGCGGATGCGCTGCATAATCACCTGCTTAGCCGTTTGGGCAGCCACACGCAGGAAGCCCTGAGGGGTCACATCCACTTCCGCGATATCCCCCATCTGATAATCGGAACGAATGCGGCGGGCAGCGTCCAGTTCGATCTGGTTCCCTTCATCCTCCACCTGTTCCACGATCAGCTTGCGGGCAAACACCTGTACCAGGCCGTTTGCCCGGTTGATGATCACCGATAAATTGGCCGGCACACTCTGGTTTCTTGGCAGGTTCTTTTTATATGCAGCCTTGAGGGCTTCTTCAATAGCATTAAAAAGCATTTCCTCGCTAATATCTTTTTCTTGGGCCAATGCGCTGATTGCCTCGATCATTTCATTTTTCATTTTCCTTTACTCCGCCTTCCTCAACATTATTCTTCGGATAAATCTACTGTTTCCACGCCTTCCATATCCACAACGGGCTTAACCAAGGCAATGGTTTTTTTCTCGAGCCTTTTTTCTATTCCGCCAATGGCAATCATCACGTCGCCATTTTCATAATCTACCAGGGTGCCGCTAAGCACCTTTGTGCCATCCACCGGCTTGTAGAAACGGACTTCGACTTCATCTCCCAAATGGCGCTGAAAGTCCCTCTCCGTTTTAAGAGGCCGGTCTACCCCAGGCGATGAAACCTCCAGAAAGTCGTAGTCGTAATTTTCTACCAAGGGCATAATGGCCCGGTGGTATTTTTCGCAATCATCCAAGCTAATGCCTTCAGGCTTATCCAGGTAAATCCGAAGATACCGGCCCTGGGGTTCTTTTTCCAGGCAAACCTCAACCAATTCATACCCCAATTGCCCTGCCAGCTTGCCAGCAAGCGGCGTTACCTTCAGTGTCAGCTCCCCTTTAGGCATCGAATTCTCCTCGCTCATTTGGGCATACAAAAAGAGTGGCAACAAAATTGCTCACAAAAGCTAACGATGCCGTCTTTCAACAAGATGAGCACCTGAAGCCTTAAGCAATTCCCACTCTTTTACAATCGAACCCTTCTTTCAATCCGTGTCGCGCATGGATACCTTGGGAGTATACCACACTCACTCCCCAAAAAGCAAGCATTCCTTGGCATTTTCCCTTATTTATCGGGATAAAGCTGATGAAGCTGTTCCGTCATCTCCTCCAGCTTCATTCCGCGAACGCGCCTAAAGCCCTGGCCATCCTTTTGCGGGTCCATTAAACACACAGAAGCGAAGTCACATTTGTCACAGGCCGTTTCTTCACCAAAGACATAGGGCAGCCGGTGAATGGTGCCCTGTGCAATCTCCTGGGCGTAGCCCTGGGCCAACTCTTTGGTATGTCCTAGAAGTTTCTCCCATTCAGGCTGGGATAATACGTTGGCCCCTTTTTTGATCTCGCCCTTTAAAGTAATCAGGTCCGAAATGGCCGAATAATCTTCATCCTGGGAAACCATGGCCCCAAGAACTGCCTTATCGTTTAAGGCAATTCCGCTTAAATGCCCCTTGCCCGCAATGGCTGCTTCCGCTGTCTGCCGGTCGTCCTGCTGCAGTTCCGCCATGGGTTCGTTTACATGAAAGTAAAAAGCCCCGCCCGGCTGGCTTCCGGCCCTGGCCCCCAGCATAGCCTCGAAATAAATAATCAGCTGCAGCTGCAGCCCGCCCATTATCATGGCAGGTTTTAAGGTTTGGGCGGAAGATTTATAATCCACAATCCTTAAATACTCGTTTTGCCCATCATGAAAGCTGTCCACCCTGTCCACAATCCCATTTAAAGCCACCTGGCTGCCATCTTTAAGTTCCAAAATAACAGGGGGCATGCCTGTTTCCTCCCCAAAACGGATTTCCGTACCTACGGTGACAAAATCTCCGTTTTGGGCATGCTTTAGCACAAGCCACGCCGCGTGGGAAGCTGTATGAATATATTCCTCCGCTTTTTTCAAATTCCGCTGGCTCTCGTATAAAGGGCCTTCCTTCCATTTTTCGGTTTCCTTTGAAACAGCCTGTTTTAAAAGTTCATCGCTGTGTTCCCTGGTTAAATGGGGAAAGCCTTCCTCCGCCACCGCCACGCTCATATAAGCCCTGAGGGCTTCGTGGAAGAAGATGCCACGGTCCTGGTAGGTAAACACAAACTCTTTGTTTTCCACCGGCCTTAACCCGTAATGGATAAAATGCTTATACGGGCAGGAGCCGAACTGCTCCAACCTTGAAATAGAAATGTTATCCGCCGCGAACAAGGGCCTGGCCTTATCTTGGGGCAGATTTGCCGCTGGTTTTTCCCCTTCAAGGGCGGAAGCTGTCATTCGGGTCATGGCTTCATATTCTGGCCTTTCCATAAGCCATCGAAGGGCAGTCAGCCACTTTTTATCAAGCCCTCCATCCCGAGCATGGTATGCCACCGCTTCCAGCGCGGGCAGAGGCGCCAAGGGCTCTTCATCGTAAGGCTTATCCAAAAGACTGCCTGCCACAGCTGCATCCGGAATCACCTGGCGGCAAATAAAATCGATCAGGGAGTTGGGTCTTAGGGCTTCCCCGGCGGTGGTGGCCTCTGCGTAGGAAATAAACAGCTTTTCCTTTGGCAAAGAAACCGCCTTCACCAAATCGCATTTGGCCAGGCAGTTCATGTCGCTTGTCTGGGGCATAAGTGAAAGGCCGCTGGCGTTCTTCATCCGCGCCATTTCTTCATCGGTTAAAAGACTGTCCGCTTTGCGAATCAGCGCATCGTCCTGAAATCCGAGAATAAAGACCGCCTTGGGCTCCCCTGTCATCACATGGCCCAATTCCCCTACCAGCACTTCCTTTGCGCAGGGAGGCAGGGCGCTTAACTCCGTATCATAAAGCCCGGCAGCAAGCCACTTGGCCACATGGGCTCCGGGGGCACGGCGGCCGTCCAGCAATTCCGTCATTTGCTCTAAAATGGATAGCAGAGTTTGCCAGACTTGACGGTTTCTGGCGGCCTCGTTTTGCATACCATAATCCAAAAGCCGTTTTTCATCCGCCAATAGCCTGTTATAAGCGTTCACATCTAATAAAAGCTGAAACACCGCCGTCATAGAGCTAACCGCATCCCTGGATTCCATAATGGCTTTGCGAAGGGCAACCAACGGCGCCATAAGCTGTTCCCGGCAAGCTTCCATTTCAGCCCCATCTTCCCCTCTTGTGAAGGGAGCCAGAAACTTTTTACGGTTAACGCCATTGGCAATAACATAATTTTCCAGCTTATAGCATTCATCCCCTGTCAGCGTGGTAAAGCCGGATTTTAAATGGCTGATCATGGTCTGGCTGGAAAACTGATCCCCAATAGCTTCAAGGGCGGTAATCACAAAGCGGATCAAGCCGTGGCCGGAAGCCGGGGTTTTCTTCGCCATATAAAAGGGAATACCATAGCCCTTGAACAAAGAGGGTAAAATGCTTTCGTATTGGGAAGGCTCGCACAAAAGTACCGCCATGTCTTGAAAATCCATGCCCTGTTCGTTTAAACGCAGCATATCCCGGGCAACGCCAACAGCCTCCTGGTAAGGATTCAATGCACAGCGCAGGGTTAGACCTTGTAAATCCCCCGCAAAGGCACTGGGCTTGCGGGCGAATAAATTTTCTTCCAGGTGGCCGATAAACGCCGCTTTATTTAGGGAGGATTTTTCAACAGGCAGCCAAACGCAGCCTTCCCCCGTTTGGCTTACAATGCACTCCAGCCGCTTCAGGCTATGCCACATGGGTGCATATATCTCTCCATCGGGGGCGTTTAAATCGTCCATGAGCATGAAAACGTTCACTGTCCTTGCCTGTTTAGCGGCCAGGGCAACAACGCGCATGGTCTTTTCCGAAAGCATGTCAAAGCCGTATACCATCAGGGCCACGCCATCCATGAGCCTGTTTTCCTCAAGGCGCTTAAGCATGTCCTCCTGTTCGTCCTCGCTGTCTAAAAAGCGGCCCTCCAAGGTCTTTTCATAGGCCCGCCACACATCCAAAATGTCTTGATGCTTAAGCTTCTGTGCGTTTTTGCCCTGGAACTCCCTGGCATATTCTTCAAACCCCTCATAGGTCATGCCGCCCTTTTTAAGCCCCTGGATCAACCCTGTCATCTTTTTTATAAAGCCCTGCTTTTCGCAAACGCTTTGGTAATAGCACAGGCTTTTTTGCGCATAGGTCAAGCTCAGGCTCATGGCCATGTTTACCCCATGGCCGTCAAGCACGGTGTAGGGCGCCTTTCCCGCCCGTTCCTTTACATAGCGGTTGAGGCGCGTGGGGGAAAGCACGGTCAAATCCAGCAGGCCCTTTAAATGAAGCTGGCTCATAATCTGCCGTTCCGCTTCCAGGGTGTATTGTTCCGGCACCAACACAATGGTTTCAAATCCCTCTTTTCGGGCTTTTTCCATGGCAAACACAAGCTGCGGCATCACCCGCCCGGTGCGCCCGTAGATCAGCTGCACGTTAGCCATACCCTTCACCCCTTCTAATAACTGAGTATAAATCACATTTAGGCTTGCGTCAACGGGGCTTGTTTTGCTATCATAACAATAAGGAGGCCATTATGCGTATTTTAGTTTTAACGGATATCCATGCCAACTTAAACGCCTTGAAGGCGGTTTTTAAAAAGCTTCCTCAAATAAAACCCGATCTCATTATTTCATTAGGGGATCAGATCAATTATGGCCCCTTCCCCAGAGAGACCCTGGCCCTTTTACGGGATGAAAAGGTATTCATGCTCATGGGCAACCATGAGGAGCGTTTCGAACGGCTGCGTTTGAAAAACGATCCCAGCCTGCTAACTTATAATTGGAACCTTTTACATTTCACCTTTGCCCAGTTGAAGGGCGAAGCCTTCCACTTGCCAAAGCAGCTCCACTTCGGCCGGTATTTCTTTACCCACAGCGTACCGGGAGATTTGTTCAAGATTATAGAAGCAGATCAATTAAGTGAATTTTCCGCCATTGCCAAGCAGCTTCCATCCGGTGTGGATGCTTATTTTTCCGGCCACAATCACCTGGCCTGGAAGGTGGAAACCGATGGGGTTACCTTCTTCAATTCCGGCAGCACAGGCTGCTTTGAAGGGGGCCAGGGCTGCATGGCAGGCTGGCACTTGATCGACGATCGCGGCCATGTGGAAACACACCTGACCCCTTACGATATTGCCGGTCTGAAAGAAGCCTTTGTCTCCACCGGCGCGGCTCAAATGGCCCCGGAATTCAGCGCCTTGGTTATGCACCAGATGGTCACCGGGGAACACAAAACCTTTCCCGAATTTATCAAGCTGGCCTTTGCCATAGAAAAGGAAACGGGCCTTCCCTGGAACAGTAAAGAAGCCTTTCATCTGGCTATAAGGAGTATGGACTTATGCAAAATGATCTGATCGCTGCCATCGCCACCCCTTATGGCAAGGGGGGCATTGCCATAATCCGCCTAAGCGGCCAGAGGGCGGAGGAAGTGCTTTCAAAGGTTTTCATTCCACAAAATAAAAAGCCCTTAAAAAGCCACATGCTCACCTATGGGCGTTTAAACGACAACGGCCAACTGCTGGATGAATGCATGGCCGTGGTAATGCGGGGGCCCAAAAGCTATACAAGGGAGGATGTGTGCGAATTGCATGTCCATGGCGGCATCGCCGCTGCCCAAACAGCCCTGGAGCTATGCCTTGAAAACGGTGCCCGCTTGGCCCAGTGCGGCGAATTTACAAGACGGGCCTTTGAAAACGGCCGCATTGATTTAAGCCAGGCGGAAGCTGTTATGGCCATGATCAGCGCCCAGGGCAAACTATCCCAGCGGGCCGCCATGCGGGAATTACAGGGGGGAGCCAGCCGGTTTATACGCTCCGCCCAGGAAACCCTTTTTGCCCTGATGGCTTCTTTGGAAGCAGCGGTGGATTACCCCGAGGAAGTGGATGAACAGGAGGCTACCCAGGGGCTTTGCCAAGGCTTGAGGGCGCTTGCACAAACCTTGCTTTCCGCCATCGATGAAAAGGCCGCCAGAATGATTAACCAGGGGCTTTCTGTAGCCCTTTGCGGCACCCCCAATGTGGGCAAATCCTCCCTTTTAAATGCCCTTTTAGGGGAAGATAAGGCCATCGTTACCGACATTCCCGGCACCACAAGGGATGTGCTTACCGGCGTTCTTGAACTAAACGGTATCCCTGTTCATTTAAGCGATACCGCCGGGCTTCACGAATCCCAGGACACTGTAGAAAAGCTGGGCATTGAGCGGGCCCGGAAAATTATGGACGATTCTGATTGTGTTTTATTGGTGCTGGATGGGTCCAGGCCTCTTACAGCGGAAGAGACCGCATTGCTCCAAGGGGATTACAGCCAGGCCCTTTTTGTCTTCATTAATAAAAATGATTTAACCCAATGCCTGGATGCTAAAACCATCCGGCCACTAAACAGCAATGCCCTGGTTTTTGTAGGCAGCACCCTGGTCCCCTCCACGTTAGCACCCTTGAAAGAGGCCATCGCTGCCCTGGCGGGAGATACCGACGCCCTGATGCTCACCAACCAACGGCATTTGGCTTTAGCTAAAAAAGCCGCCGACAGCCTGTTAGCCGCGGCGGATGAACTGGAAAACGGGTTGGCCCTGGATCTCAGCGCTGTGGATCTTCGGGAAGCCCTTAACGCTTTAGGGGAAATTACAGGGGATCAGATTGAGGAACGGGTTCTGGATCATGTCTTTTCCACTTTCTGCGTGGGAAAATAGGTTGCGTTCTTTATATTTCCTCTAAATTTTTCACCGTTTCCCCTATCAGCATTCTGCCTTCCACCACTGCCGGAGGCAGAATGGGCGCATCCGGGTTTTCGATACGGTTGATCAGCCGTATAGCGGCTTGCCTGCCGATTTCATCCCCATCCTGGCGGTAAGTTGTTAGCCTGGGGTGTATTTTTTGGATCAGCGATGTGCCATCGTAGCCCACCACAGAAATGTCCTCAGGTATGCGAAGCCCTGCCTGGTTAATGGCCGTAATGCCTCCAAGCGCGGAATAGTCGTCCGTCATAAGAATACAGGTAGGCCGGGGTGTGGTGTTTAAAAGCGCCTGAACGTCCTGCTGGGCATGGGAAGTGGAGTGGTAATGGCTCTGCACCACATGTTCAGGGTTCACAGGCAGCTTGAACTCCCGCATTTTTTCATAGTAGGCGGAAAGCCGCGCATCGGTTACGTTGCTGGGTGTTCCGTACATAAAGGCAATATCCCGGTGCCCCATTGAATAGACATAATCCATCAGCGCCCGCACCCCTTCGCGGTTATCGCTTAAAACACAATCCTTGTTGGAAAAGAAATGATCGATGGCCACCGATGGGATTTCGCTGCTAACCAGCTCTTGTATTTCCATCATCTGGAACTCTACGCACATCAGGCAGATGCCGTCTACATTGCGGTAGCGGCAATGGTTCAAATAGCTTTCCTCCCGGTTACCGATGTTGTGGTTGATTAATGTAATATCATACCCACGGCTTTCAGCTTCCCTGCGAAAGC
Source organism: Eubacteriales bacterium (assembly GCA_031556065.1). Classification (GTDB taxonomy): domain Bacteria; phylum Bacillota; class Clostridia; order Christensenellales; family Aristaeellaceae; genus JAVBTR01. The sequence goes on from JAVBTR010000022.1 coordinate 44,999, forward strand.
CCCCTAAGAGCACCCCAAAGAAGGTGTGCAATAGGCTGTTATGCAACTCGTCCACCAAGATAACACCCAGGTTATAGGTCTTATTGGTTTTCAGTGCCCGGGCCAAGGCATTGGGCCGGTAGCCAATTTCCGCCGCTGCCTTTAAAACCCTTTCCCGGGTTTCCTCGGACACATCGGGGTAGCCGTTAAGGGCCTTGGATACCGCCGAAACCGATATGCCACATTTTTTGGATAAATCACGTATGGTTACAGCCATGAACCGCCACCCCTTTATTTTGGACGAAAACGTTTTATTTCGTACATCATACCACATTTTACCCAATGAAGCAACGAATTTTCGTCATTTTCGCTATTCTTGCCCATCAGGGCGATCTCTTTGCGCCATAAGAAGGATATTGGCTGCTCCTTCTCTAACATATAATGTATAGGAATGCGCTGCGAAGGGCGGTGGCTAAGGTGTTCCTTAAACGACGGCATGCCTTCATACATTTATTTTTTGTGTTGCTGACAGGTCTGGCCCTGCTGACATTCCCCTGCCCCAGGGTCTTATTTGAATACCCATCAAGTGTCGCTTTGGAGCCTGTTTATTCCATACAGCGCATGGATATTTCGCGCCAAATGCCCCAGGCCTTTTTCCATGGTTCTTTATCCGAAAGTCATTTAACACAAGATTGGTTTTTCTCTTCTATTCAGATACGCTTGCTTGCCTGTTTATTTTTGCTTTCCTTTGTCTTTCCTTTTGAAAGCCTTGTGCTTTTGCTTTTGGAAAGGCTTCGTTTTATCCATACCATAAAGCCCTTTACGTCGCTTTTATCCTTGCCCATTGGCGGCAACTCTCCCCCTGAAATGCTTGGTGTTCAAGCATAAAAACAGGAGGGAATACAATTGGCATTTGAAAACTTCATACAAGCCACCGGCCTTGTGTCCATGACCTTCGGGCAGTGGGTCATGGTGGGTCTGGCACTTACCATGTGTTATTTGGCAATCATTAAAAAATATGAACCCCTTTTACTCTTACCCCTGGCATTTGGCATGCTGATCGCCAACGTGCCTGCCGCCGGGCTTTCCGCCCACGATGAGGGCGGCCTGGTTTATTACTTATATCAGGGCATCAAAACAGGCGTCTACCCGCCGATGATCTTTCTTTGCATCGGCGCCATGACAGATTTTGAACCCTTGATCGCCTCTCCCAAATCGGCACTTATCGGCCTTGGGGGACAGCTGGGGATTTTCGTTGCCATGGGAGGAGCCCTTTTGCTTGGGAGCCTGCTTTCCAAGATCGTTCCCGGCATGGAGCCCTTTACCCTCCAGCAAGCCGCTACCATCGGCATTATCGGCAGCTCCGACGGCCCCACCTCCATTTACGTGGCCGATCGCCTGGCACCGGACATGCTGCCCACCATCGCTATTGCCGCCTATTCATACATGGCCCTGGTTCCCTTGATCCAACCGCCCATTATGCGGGCCTTGACCACTGAAAAAGAGCGGGTAATCGAAATGCCCTTGCCCCGGAAGGTCTCCCGCAACCAAAAGCTGGTCTTCCCTTTAGCCATGACGCTGCTGACCCTGCTCTTGGTTCCCACTGCCGCCCCCCTTATTTCCATGCTGATGCTTGGCAACCTCATTAAAGAAAGCGGCGTTACCGATAGATTGGCCCGGGCATTGCAAAACGATCTGCTCAGCATTCTCACCATGCTTATCGGCGTCTCCATCGGCGCTACGGCCACCGCCCAACGGATGCTCAACCCGCAAACCATTCTGATTATCGCCCTGGGGCTCATTGCCTTTTGCTTTGGCACCGTAGGTGGTATGCTGATCGCCAAGCTGCTTTGCAAATTAACCGGCGGCAAGGTGAACCCGCTCATTGGCAATGCGGGGGTATCCGCTATGCCAATGGCCGCCAGGGTATCGCAAAAGCTGGGCCAGGAATACAACCCCCACAACTTCCTTTTAATGCACGCCATGGGGCCAATCGTGTCTTCAACCATTGGCTCCGCGGTCATCGCAGGTCTGTTCATTGCCATGCTAGGCTAACGACTTTTGAAAAGGAGAGAACCACATGCTTGAAAACACCCACATCATTTCCTCCTCAAAGAACCCTGTCATTGCTATGGCGGTATCCCCCGGTCACTTCGCCACCTCATCCTCCCACATCAGCCATTACCTGAACATGATCGAAATGAAAACCAATGCTTTGGCTGCCCGGGATGTGGCCCGGGAAATGGGCGTCCCCTTCCTGACCAGCTCCTTGGTGGATACCATTGTCTGTATGGAGGGCACGGAAATCATCGGCGCTTTTCTAGCTCAGGAGCTTCTTCAGGACGGCACCATGGTCATGAACAGCGATGGGGAAATTCACGTTGTGACCCCGAAAAACAACACCAACGGCCAATTGGTTTTCCCGCGAAACGTTTATCCCTTCCTTGCGGATAAAAACGTGGTGCTGCTGGTGGCCTCTGTTTCTAGCGGCACCACCATCCACCGGGCCCGGGAATGCATTACCTATTACGGCGGCAAGCTGACAGGCATCTGCGCCATTTTCTCCGCAGTGCCAAGCGTTGAGGATATTCCTATCTACTCCGTCTTCACCGCCGACGATGTTCCGGATTATTACCTTTCCTCCGCCGCGAATTGCCCTATGTGCGCCCGTGGCCGCAAGCTTGACGCTATTATTACCGCACACGGGTATCATGAGTTATAAGCTTACGATAATGTTATTTTGCAAGGAACCCTTTCTGGTTTTGCAAAACCAGAAAGGGTTCCTTGCATTCTTCCCAAAGAAGAAAACCTGTATGAGATTGCGTGGATTATTTACTTTACATCCTTCCAGGTAAGAATCTTAGGTTCAATGGAGTTGCTGACCTGCCCGGCTTCAGGGCTGTACACCACCTCGCCTGTTTGGGCATCAATGGCCATGGCTGTTGAAGGACGCATCCCCTTTCGGGCGGAGGGTTCCCCTGCTATTTCCTCTTTATCGAAGGTACCCACCTCGTAAGCCAGCAGCCGCCACACGGGCCGCACCTGGTACACCCGATCGAAGGTGCCCTCCGGGTAGGATTTCCGATCCCCCAGCCAGCCCACATGGTTGCTTGTGCCCTTCTCCATCAGCACCAGCTGATAGCCGAACCGCACTTGGTATACATTGATGATCTTCCCGCTTTTAATCAGCTTTTCAATGCTTTTTTGTATCTCACTCCAAGGCAAAAGAGGCAAATCTTCATGCCGCATGCCTACCTGTTTTAAGGTAGCTCCGCTGATGCTATAGAGCCCGTCCTTATAAATCTCTGCCCAAACGCAGCTGGTTGGGAACCAGCTGCGGGTGTTTTCCCCCGAAAACAGCACAGGAATCCCCTCAAACTGCTGCACAGCCGACAGCCAATACCAGCCATAGTCCAGATCATTGTAGAATTGGACAAGGTATGGATTATCGGTTGTTACCGTGCCTCCAAACGCTTGGTTTCCCAAAACAACCAGATTGTCCACCTTAAAGTATTTTTCTGCCAAGACCATCATTATATCCGTTGCATCTCCCATGGTAAGGGGGCTGTTTTTCCCTTGGCCGTCTGGGCACCAGCTATAAACTTCATCGTTGAGTGAGAAGCCCTCGTCGGTTTTGCGGTTATACATGGTATCCACTTCCAACAAGCCGGTGCCTGCCCGAGCAGACTCGCGCATGCTGACATCCTCGTCCAGATACAAATCCGTGTTTACCTGTAGTTCCACCATGGGGCATTTTTCCACATCCGGCACTTCAATTTCCAGATCGATTCGGAACGCATCGCCCTTTTTCATACCCCCGGCCTTCACGGCGGATTGATACGCTCCATGCCAGCCCTCCCTGGTTTGAAGATAAAGCTCCTCAATGGTAACATAATTGGTTTTAGCCAAAGCCGGCAAAGCTGAAAGCGTCAATGCCGCTGCCAGAATCAAGCTCCAGGTTCTTTTGCTTTTCATTGAATCTCTACCTCCATTTTTTCACTTTCGGATGCCTTGAAGAAAAGCGTTTCCGGCCAGCCTGCCTGGGGCGGATCGAACAGAAAGAGAATATCCTGCACTGTTTCCTCCGGGTCCCAGCTTACCATATAGCCAGATAGCAGGGTGCCGTCGGGTAAATACAGACTCCAATCATGGGGATTGTCAGCGGATGTAAACCGTACTTCCAAAGACCCCCGAAGAGGGGTGAATACGGCGCTGATAAGCTCCACCTTCAGCCCATCCTTTTCGTAAGCCTTGGCGGTTCCCCGTTTCGCCGCAGCCGCCGCCATACCTGCATCCATCACGAAGCTGGGCTGCTCTGCCCCGCCTGCCAGCACATAAAGGCTCACGGTAAATTTGCCTTCTAAGGTTTCTTCCAGGTTGGCCCGCTTGTAAAACAGCACTCGGCCCGGTACTTGTGTGCCGATCATCCGGTCATTTTCCCAGTAAATATCCTTTCCATCAATAGCGCCGCCATCGCAGGAGCCTAAGAAGCCTTTCAGGTTCATTTCCTCCAGCGTCTGCCAGGGATTATCCGGGTAGGCGTTGATAACCGCCGAATCCTCCAGCGAATACACAATTCTTAGCTCCTGGCCATCGTAGATGGCTTGCAGCACATCCATTTTCACACTGCCGAACTGGTAATGGGCCAAGTCCGTCTGCACCAAACCCTGGGCCTGTGGAAGCGTAATGGATTCATGATCCTGCATCCAATCATCACTAAAGTGCAGCACACCGCCCCACACTGCCGCAGCCACTGCCATGGCAGCCACCAGCAGCGTAATCGCCATGACCATGGCAAAACTTAATCGTTTCGCCGTTTTTCCGGCTCTTTGTTCTTGTCTTATCTGAATAAAAGCCCGGTTCATGGCCTTTTCAAAACCATCTGGCACAGGTCTAAAGCTTTTTTCTAAATTCATAATGTCATTTCCTCCCCCAGCATATCCTTCAATTGCTGCCTGCCCCGATACAGGCGGTTGCGCACAGTGCCCTCGGGCCGCCTTGTGAGCTCCGCTATTTCTTTTGTAGAAAACCCCTCCAAATAATGCAGGACAATAGCCAGCCGAATATCCATTGGCAGCCGGCCGACGGCATCGTGAAGTTCTTGGTTTTCAATGCCGCCATTCTCAATCTCCTGGGTTTCATTCAGCATTTCTGCGGCTGAGAACCGCTTTTTTCTTTTAAGCATGGTGTAACAGGTGTTGCTCACAATCCGCGTAATCCAGCACCTGAACATGCTTTCATCCTTTAAGGAATCCCGCTTCCGCCAGGCCCTTAAAAGCGCCTCTTGAACAGCATCCTCGCAATCCCTATCGTGACGCAAAATGGTATACGCCACATGGTATAACAACCGTTGACAGCCCTCCGCGGCTTCAACAAAGCTTTGCTCCGTCACTGTCTTCCTCTTTCCGCGGCTGCCGCCGCCTTCGTAACGCGTTCAATATATAAGACACTTCGAGAGGGTATAATGTTTACCTTTATCTTGCCAGACCAAAAAACTTGTATTGAAACCGTAAAAAGCGGCCCTCCACGACCGGGTCAGCGCCCAGCGCCCCGTAAATCTAAAAAGCAATACCCAGGTCAAGGAATCGTTTCATTCTCTTGACCTGGGTTTGCTTTTCGTTTTAGCGGATTACGTTGGGGTTTCACCCCAAACCCCATTTAAGGGAATTATCCCTTAAAAATCCCCTCATTTTTCAGGTGATGCTGGTATAATGCCCGGCAAACTCTTTTTCCCAATGCTTTTCAAGCTCTGCCCGCCACTGAAGGGCCGCGGTTTTTAACTCCTCAGCCAATTCTGGCATGGCCTGAGCCAGGTTATTCTTTTCCCCAGGATCTGCGTCCAGATCCGATAAAAACACAGGCGCACAAACCTCTGCGTGTTCTTCCAGCTGGCCGTTAAGCACTAATTTATACCGTCCCTGGCGCAGGGCCGTCTGATTATCCATTTCCCAAAAAATCCGCCTATGGGTTGAATCCTTCCCCCCCATCAGCCGAGGCAGAATACTGATCCCATCCAAAGTACCGCCACGCTCTTTAACACCTGCTGCTTCCAATAGGGTGGGGAAAATATCCATGGCTGCGGCAGGGTCCATAATCACCTGCCCGGCGGGAACATGCCCCGGCCAGGTGATTATGGCCGGGACCCTTATGCCCCCTTCGAAAAGGCTGAATTTATGCCCTTTAAAGCCTCCGGTGGTACCCCCATAATAAGGATCCTCCCGTCCATCCATCCAATTTCTGGATTCACGGGAAGGCCCGTTATCGCTCTGGAAATAAATAATGGTGTTATCACTTAAGCCCTGCCGGCGCAATTCCGCGCAGATTTCGCCAACGCCATCATCCACCGCTGAAAGCATAGCCGCCATAATTTGCCGATCCCAGGGCAGGCCCTGGAACCTATCCAAATATTTTTTCGGCGCATGCATAGGATAATGGGGCGCGTTGTAGCCCACATACAGCAGAAACGGTTTTTCCCTGTGTTCACGAATAAATGCCGTGCTCTTTTCGGTAATCAGCTCTGTCATGTATTGGCCGTTTTCATAAACCTCCTGGTCGTTTTCCCAAAGATCATGGGTGGGGTTGGTGCGCCCATCGGCCATGCTCCAGTAAAAAATGTGGGAGTAATAATCCACACAGCCCGCCATGAAACCGAAGAACCAATCGAACCCATTGGCATTGGGGCGAGATTTTTCGTTAAGGCCCAGATGCCACTTACCCACAATGCCCGTATCATAATCAAGCTTTTTTAGGGCCGTGGCAATGGTAGGCGTTTGGCTGGTAATGCCGCTTGAACGGCGGTGGCCTGCCAGAATAGAGCGAACCCCCGCATATCCCGGATATCTGCCTGTAAGCAGGGCCGCCCTGGAGGGGGAACAAACGGGCGAGTTGGAGTACATGGATGTAAACCGCGCGCCCTCCGAAGCCAGCTGATCCAGATGCGGGGTTACAAAATCCGTCGCGCCCATGCAGCTTAAATCGCCATAGCCCTGGTCGTCTGTCATAATGAGAATGATGTTAGGCTTTTTCGTCATGGTCAGTCCTTCCCCTTCCAAACAATTATCCTTTTACAGAACCCAGCATAACGCCTTTAACAAAATACTTTTGCAAGAACGGGTACAGGCAAAGAATGGGCAATGTGGCCACAATGGTCGTGCTGTACTTGACCAATTCTGCCGCCACATCCAATTCTCCTGCGCTTTCCTGGCCGGTACCGCTGACGATCAACAGCTCCCTTAAAAACATTTGTAACGGGTAATACTGCCTGGCCCTTGGCAAATAAATCATCGCAGGAAACCAAGCGTTCCAATGCCCCACTGCGTAAAAAAGGAAAACAACCGCCAGGGTGGCTTTGGAAACGGGCAAAATCACATACCACAGTGCCTTAAAATCGTTCGCCCCGTCAATAATCGCCGCCTCCTCCAAGCTATCGGGAATGCTGCGAAAAGCGGTGCGCATAATCAGCAGGTTCCAAGTGCCAATACTGCTTGGCAAAATAAGCGCCAGCCGGTTGTTCAGCAGACCCAGCTCTTTTACCAAAAGGAAGCTGGGAATAAGACCGCCGGAAAAATACATGGTAAACACGATTAAGAACGTAATAAACTTTTTCCCGAAAAAGTCCTTTCTAGACAGGCCATATGCACCTAAAACGGTCATTACCATGTTAAGCGCCGTTCCTATTACCACATAAATAATGGTATTCCCATATCCAATAAAGGTATTGGGGTTATTCAAAACCGTTTCATAGCCCTTGGTTGAAAAGCCAAGTGGGAAGAGAATGGGACCCCGGTTGTTCATCAGCCGGATAGGGTCGCTGACAGATGCGAACAAAACATACAGCATGGGATAAAAGCACAGAACCGTTATAATAAGCACCACCAGCGCTACCAATATATCGAACCCGTTCAGGCGCGGCCTTTTTCTGGCTTTCATCATATCACCACAGCCCTTCGTTGACGTATGTACGGGAAAACCAATTGGCAAAGACCACCAAGCCCATATTGATAATGGAATTAAACAGGCCAATGGCGGCAGCAGAGCTGTAATTCAATTTTTCCAGCCCGCTTCTATATACGTAGGACGATATAATGTCCGAGGTTTCATAAGTAATGGGGCTGTAGAGCAAGATGGTTTTATCCGCCCCTTCGCTCATAATTCGGCCCACCCGCATAATCAATTGCACGGCAATAATGGGAACCAAAACAGGCAAATTAATATGCCATATCTTCTTTGTACGGCTGGCCCCATCCAGATCGGCCGCCTCAAACAGGCTCACATCCACCGTTGCCAGGGTAGCTAAATAGATAATGCTCTCCCAGCCGATGGATTCCCATATCCCGCTGATGATGTAAATCGCCCGGTAATATTGGGGCTGAGCCAGCAGGTTCTTCGGCTCCATCCCCAGATAAGATAAAACCACCGTAATAATACCCGTACTGCTGGTAAAGCTTCTTACAAGGCCGCAGATAACCACCAGCGATACAAAGTGGGGCATGTAGGTCAAGGTTTGGCAGGTGCGCTTCATGGCGCCATCCCGCATTTCGTTTAGCAGCAGTGCCAGAATAATGGGCATAGGAAAGGCAAAAGCAATTTGGTATACGCTTAAAACGATGGTATTGCGAATGATACGCCAAGCATACAGGCCGTTAAAAAAATCGCTGAAATGTTTAAGTCCTACCCAATCGCTGCCTAAAATCCCCTTTGCCGGCTTGAAGTTTTGAAACGCGATAATAATTCCCGTCATAGGCAGGTAATGAAAAATAATATAATAGGCCAGCACAGGAAGCAGCATCACATATACCCATTTGAAGCGTTTCCAGTCTTTTTTAAACCTGCGCCATGGGCTTGCGTTTTTAAAGGCAGCGTTCATAGGACCCATTCCTTCCACTTAAAACTGGCGCGCATGAGAGGAGGCCCCCATCCCATGCGCGCGCTTTGTTCCCCGGTTATTCGAGCCCGGGCTTGCTCATGAACGCGGCATACTCGTTCTGGGTAATGGCAATAGCCTCTTCAATCCCCATGGATTTAAGCTGCGCCATGTAGTTATCGTATTCGCTAAGAGGGGTAATGCCGGTAATAAACTTCAAGGTCATTTCATCGATGTAGGTATTGATATCGTTCATGATGCTGGTGCGGGTTTCGCTGCCCTGGGCGGAAAGGGAGAAGGGCGGGAGCACCTGAGCATTGTCAACGGTTTTGTCTTCGGAATACATCATACGCTTAGCCAGAGCTGCCTGGTTGGCGACCACGTTGGGGTTGCATTCCACGTCCGGGTCCGACCATTTGGCGGTACGGTGAATTTTGTAATTCATCTGTACATCGCCCAAGGGGATTTCAGGGTTATTGAGCATGGCATCGGTAAAGGTCTTCGCGCCATTCTCGTCCTTTGTGTAATGGACATCCTTAATGCCCCAGTTGCAAAGATCCGCGCCATCCTTTGTATAGTAGTAGTTCATGTATTGGACAGCCGCTTCAATGTTTTTGCAGTCCGTGGTAATGACGGTGGTGCCAAAGGCCGTTTCAGGCACATGGTCGCTATAGGTGCTTTCAAAATGAATGGCCTGGCCTTCCGTTTGGCGTACATAAGGCAGGGGGACTGCTTCAAAATTGTTGGCCACAGCCAGGGAGTTGGCAATATCCACTGAAGAGGGGAACATGCCAACGGTTTTATTTACCCATAAAGCATGGTTTTCCGAATCGGTCATGTTGGCCATGAAATCCTTGTAAATGTAGCCCTTGTCATACCACTTGTTCATCAGCGTTAGGTATTCAAGGTAGCTTTTTGTGTACTGGCCATACTGCACATTGCCCTGGGCATCCAGGCACCAGCCAGTGGTAATGCCAAAGGGCCACATGAGCATATCCGTACGGCCTGTTTTATCCAGTACGACGCCTGCGATACCGGCTTCCTTCATTACTTCAAAGTCCGCTTCGCAATCGGCCAAGGTAAGGGGAATATCCAGGCCCAGTTCATCCATGATGTCCTGGCGGTACATCATGCGGTTGAAGGCAGGCGCTGTCTGCTTAAGGGTTTCAAAGGAATACACCTTGCCATCTTCGCTGGTGCACAGCCGGTAGCATAAATCCGAGCTGCGGATGGCCTTGTAGTAATCCGGGGCGTATTTTTCAAGGTAAGGCGTTAAATCCACAAAGATGCCTTCGCTTACGCCCGTGGCCGCGCCGCCGGGGTAGGAATCGCGAATTTGAAGAATATCCGGCACATCGCCGCTGGCGATAATCAGCCCCAACTGGGTGGCCGCATCGCTGGGCGCGCAGTTGATGAATTCCACATCCATCCCCGTGTTTTCGCTAATGGTTTTGTAGATAATATGATCGTTATAGGAAGCAATGTACTTGGAGGCAATAGGTTGAATGGGCAGCCAGAAGGTCAGCTTGTTATTGTCCGTTTGGATGGGGTAGGCGGTTTCTGCGGCGGCTGTGGTTAAAGCCATGGCGCATAGCAGCGTCAAACACAGAAGCATAGAAACAATTCTTTTCATGGGGCATCCTCCTATTCGTTTGTTGAGCACCGGGCCCAATCTTTAATCCTATTTAACCCCTTCAATCCCGCCGACGCAAGATGTGAGTCTTGTGAAAATGATGTGGTTTTCACGATCGCAAATCCTACATAGACTGCAAGTTCCACATACCCATTCACCTTTTTTGCTAATTGCGCCGGGCTTGCCGCTCAACTATAATGACCCTATAAGATAATATTATTGGGGGACATGCCATGAAACCGATTAAACAGCGCCATTATTTTCTTCGCTATTTCGCGGTTTTTTGTGTGCCAGTTCTGATGCTGGGAAGCCTGCTTTTCACCAACAATATTCTATATACCAATCGGGAAACCGGGGCTTTAAGGAACACTGCCCTCCAGCAGATGGTGGAAGCCATGGATACGCTGGTGGCTCAGACCCAATCCGTAACCGATAAAGCCAGCCTCAACGAAGATATTCTGTCTGCCCACCGGGGTGTAGAACGGGATTACGCAGCCATTAGCCAATGGCTTAGGCTGTATGAGGATCTGTTTATAGACGAAGTTACCCTGGCTTATTACCTTCTGGGCGATACCGCCATCACCACTCGGGACGGCGCTGTGGCTTACCACGATTTTGAAACCAAATACGCCGACAGCCTTAATTTTAGCCTGGCGGGATATTTTAAAACCCTTAACCAATCCTCCCGTTTTACCACACTAAACCTTTCCCGTAAAAGTGGCGCTTTCTACGCCCTTTCCTATACCTATCCTGTTATCGATTCTCAGGCACGGCACATTGGTACCCTTTGCTTTCTTCTGCCCCGCTCGGCCCTTCAAGCCGTACAAAACCGGTACTTTCCCGAAAGCAGCGCCCAACTGCATATTTACGACGCGGCAAACAAGGCAGTTTATCAAAGTGCGCCAGAACCCACCTTTTCCCAACCTCTTTCCAAAATGAGCGGGCTGGGCCTGATTGAAGATAGCGCCCAAGGGGTGGTGCTGCGCGCCGTATCCCAAAGAGGCCGTTTTACCTATTATATGGTTATGCCACGGCAAATCTTTTATAAAGCCAGTGGCACAGATATGACCTTCCTTTATATCCTTTGGTCCGCGCTGATCCTCTTTAGCACTTTAGCCGCCGTGCTTTTAACCCGCAGCCATTTTCAAAAGCTGCAAACCATGCACAGCAAGAACCTGCGCCTGGAGGACGCGCTGGATGCCCAAAGCGATATTATCCGTTCTCTGGTTTTGCGCAAGCTCATCGATGGCAGCCAGAAGGAACAGGCTGTTATTAATTATAATTTATTGTGTGCCAATATTCAATTTTATCACGGCCATTTCTTTGTATTGGCCGCGGATTTTGCCACCGCCAACGAGGATAGCCAAAGTGCTGCCTTCGCCCTTGCTTTTGAGGATGAAAAATCCTCTGAAATCTACTACCAGGTGGTTACTCTGCCGGAAAGCCGCTGCAATGCGGTTATTATCAACACCGCCTTGGACAGGGAAAACCTGGCCCAGGAAGTAACCGCCCTTGCGGCTAAGTGGGATATCGCCGCGCCGATGGGCCTTAGTGCCTGCCACGATACAAGCCTTGGGCTCCATGTTGCCTATGTTGAAGCCCTGGTTGCTTTAAAAGAAAAGCTAGGCCCCGCCAACGAACAACTCCATCTGTTTTCCCGGGCCGAAGATTCCGGCGATTCTCCCCTGCCCGTACTTGAAAACATGATTATTCAAGAAAGCATCCGCAATGGCAACAAGGCCATGCTGGACAGCAGCATTGAAGGGATTTTCAACAAAATAGTCTTGCTTTTACCCAACCCCCAAATGGTACAGCTGGCCTGCTTTGATGTGATTAACCTCTGCGTCCGGCTTTATACCATTTTCGAAATGCCCCTTCCCCCCCAAGCCCTCCAGGATCTTTCCGCCTTTGATTCCCCCACGGCCCTAATTGATCCCATTAAAGCGCTGCTATTCTCTTTATGCGATGGGGTGCAGGAAAATTTCAATAAAGCCGTTGCCTCCACCAAATACAACCTGATCGGTTTTGTGCAGGCTCACTTTCGTGACAGCAACCTTTCATTAAACCTTCTGGCTGATGAGTTTAACCTTTCCCAATCCTATATCAGCAAGCTCTTTAAAGATGAAACAGGGCAAAACTTTATTTCTTACGTAAAGGATTTGCGCATGTCCTATGTGAAAAAGCAGCTGCTTTTCACGGATTTGCAGGTGAAGGATATTATTCTGGATACTGGCTACGTGGATGTGGCGAACTTTACCCGCACATTTAAACAGGAAGTGGGGGTCACACCCCTTCAGTATAGGCGGAATATACGCCAAAACGGTTAAAGGAGGAACACCCATGGATTTTTTAAGCAACCAGGCCCATCCCGAAAACGACGAGGTGGCCTGCACCCATTACGCTTTATCCGCCCAGCCGCTTGTGCCCGCGGTTTTAGAAAACGCAGTTACCTGCGCTTGCGCCTATATGGAAGGGCAGTACCATTTATTGGTGGTACCTGAAAAAGCGCCGGAAACAGTTGCCCTATACCTAAGCGCTGCCATTACCGGTTTTAAAAACCCGGTGTTAACCATCCGCCTGTCTGCCCCCGTTCGCTCTGTCAGCTTTTTCCTTAAGCCGGAAGAACCTCTAATCTGTATTTTAAGCGATGCCCTGTTCTTTTACGATCTTAAGGGCAATGGCCTTTGCGCAAAACAAACAAACGCCCAATGGGCAACGGCCTTATGGGACAGGGGCCAGGGCTATTTGGTTACGCAGCAGGAGGTATATGAGCTTCAAGCAGATTTGAGCCCCTGCGATGAAGGCGCTTATTCCATCGAAGCGGTTCCCTGCCTTGTGGATAACCGTACGGATATTCTTTGGCAAACAGGCCGCTCCAATCCCGGCACGTTGGGAGGAATGCTATTTCGGTTTGAAGAAAACCTCTACTATACCTGCGGCGATCCCTTTAACCGCTGTGCTTCAGATCATATGGATACCTTTATATGCCAGGTCCATGATCTTGGCAGGCCCTATTCCCGCCGGTATTTGGCCATTCCAAACGGCGGTGCCGCATGCTTTTTCACCGGCGAAAACGGCCGTCTGTTCGCTGCCTTTGTGGGCGCAACCCCTTTAAGCTGCGTTTACCAAAAGGCAGCCATTTTGCCCATGGACCTTGTTGAAAACCAGTTTTTCCGGCCTTCAGAGGCATACTATCTGGAAACAACCCCCGTTGCCCGGCTTAAGCCCAAAAAAGGTGTTTCTGGTATTCGGGATCCTTTTGTTTATGCCGCGCCGGATGGCTGCTATTACCTGATTGGCACCACCCCTGGCCCGGAGGGTTCTTATCTGAACAACACCAGCTGCATCCGCATGTGGCGCAGCGAGGATTTGGAAACCTTCACACCCCTTGGCAAGGTTTACGATTACCGGGATACCCCTCAAGCCTGGCAGAACAATGTCTCCCAGCGCATAAGCGCCTGGGCCCCTGAAATGGTGCATTACAACCAGACCTATTATCTTACTTATTCCACCTCCCCCGGCTGCGGGCTTTTAAAAAGCACCAGCGGTAGGCCGGAAGGCCCCTATATGGACTTGGGCCGGGTAGTACAGCGAGGCATCGATTCGGGCTTTTTTATGGAAGACGGGCAGCTTTACCTGATTTGGCAAAACGGGCGCATAGCCCCCCTATCCCCCGATGGCACGGAAATGACCCGGGAGCCAGTGCTCCTTTTGCCCACGGACGGCCAGGAAGTAGGCTATGAAGGGGCGGGGCTGATTAAAGTGGATAGCCATTATGTGCTCTACGGTGCGGAATGGCACGGGGATTTTCGCATTGATGGCAGCTATGATATGATGTACAGCGTAGCCGACCACTTAATGGGCCCCTACAGCCCGCGGCGGCTTCTGGTGCCCCATGGAGGCCATGGCTGCCTGTTCTGGGGCCATGATGGTGTTTTGCGCTATGCGCTTTTCGGGAACGATCGCACTGCTCCCTTCCGCCGCCGACTGGGCATTGGCCCTGTTCATATTCAAAAAACAGTCAAAGGGCTTACCCTTGAAATCTAATTTATACAAATTGACCGATTCCCTGGATCAACTGCTGATAGCTGACGGGCTTTGAAATATGCCACATCATGCCTGCTTGAAGACAAGCTTGCACATCCTCTTCAAAGGCGTTGGCTGTTAATGCAATGATGGGAACAGGGGATGGACGCATGGCATCCATACTGCGGATGATCTTTGTGGCTTCCAGGCCGTTCATCACAGGCATCTGCATATCCATCAGAATCACGTCATAGCCTTCAGGATCAGCCATGTATTTGTCCACCGCCTGCCGGCCATCCTCAGCTGTATCCAATTGGGCGCCAGTTCCGCTTAAAAGCTCTACAATTATTTCACGGTTGATTGCCAGGTCTTCCACAATGAGTATGCGCTTGCCCGTAAAATCAGCGTTCCCAAGGGCTTGCGCTTCCGGCTGAACAGCGGTGGTTTCGCTTACGGGTAAAGTAAGGGTAAAGTAAAATTTAGAGCCTTTATCCAATTGGCTTTCTACCTGGATGGTTCCGCCCATGAGGCCCACAAGCCTTTTGCTGATAGCCAATCCCAAGCCCGTACCCCCATACTGAATAGGGGCCTTTTTCGTGCTTTGCTCAAAAGGCTGAAATATTCTGCCCAACTGTTCCCCGTCGATGCCAATGCCATTATCCGCTACTTCGAAATAGATTTCCTGCTGCCTTTCTTGGCTTGATTTTTTAGCCAGCACTGTAAAAGAAACCTTGCCCTGGGCCTTTGAAAACTTCACCGCGTTGGCCAACAGGTTAATTAAGACCTGTTTAAGCAGCAGCTTATCCCCAAGGACCAACAACCCTTCCAGGCTTTCAAACCGGCAAACGAAGACCAATCCAGCCTCCTCTGCCCGCTGGCAAATAAGCAGCGCTACCTCATCCATCAGCATAAACACCTCAAAAGGTGCCAAGGTCAGCGCCACTTTGCCAGATTCGATTTTAGCCATATCCAGCACATCGTTAACAATGGACAGCAAATGCTCTGAGGAAACAGTGATCTGTTCCAGCCGCTGATGGATTTCCGGGGAGGCATCCTTTTTCTTAAGCACTTGCACAAGGCCGATAATGCCATTCAGAGGCGTACGGATTTCGTGGCTCATAGTAGAAAGGAACTGGGATTTGGCCACGTTGGCCTGCTCCGCAGCTTCCTTGGCCTTCACAAGATGCTCGGATATTTCATTGCGGCTTATATGGGTGGCAATGGTAGCACTGAGCAATTGGATAAACAGCTCGTCGTTCCGTGTCCACTGATAAGGCTGCTGGTAACCTATTTCCAGCACGCCTTCTATTACACCCTCGTCTCCAAAGGCCGCCATCATGCTGGTGCCCATGCCGCTATCTTCTCCGAACAATTCCCGAAGGACTGCCGGATTCAGACACAATATGCCGTTAGGCGCACTGCTTACCCGCTTAAACAATTCATCCCTGCCTTCATAAATAGCTGTGTTTACGCGACTTGAGCGTTTTCGCGCATGGGGGTTAATCCATTCATGGGATGGCTGTAGGGTCTTCATATCCGGCTGGATTCTGCCCACCACCACTCGGTCACACTGGAAGGCCGCACCGATGCTTGCCAGACTCAATTGCAGCTGCTGATCAAAATCCCCTGGCTGGATCAGCGCGGCAGAAATATCCGCCAGAAGTTTTTTTTGCTCATACTGCTGCTCCAACCGGTTCGCGGAATCGGATAATTCTTTATGGGCTGTTTGCAATTCCGAAAGAGAAACAAGGCTCTGCTGCGCCAGGCGCAGCGCTTTATTCTGCTTTCGTGTAGCCATGGCGGCAAAGGTCATTAAAAGGGCCACAATCAAAAGCAGAAGAGTGGTTACTAAAGTCAGGTAATAGGCCAGGGGGTTATCCCGCCTGAAGTCGCTGGGCCTATTGATAACAGCGCTCCCCTTTGGCAAACTGGTTTCTTTCAGGTTGAATTTTTGCAGCTGACCCCAATCGAATTCAGAAACCACAAATTGATCCGGCGTTTTGTAATCCAGCTGTTCAGGCGGAATGCCTTCAAGAATGTTCACTGCCATAGCGGCAATGACCCTGCCTTGCAATGCCGCGCTTGAACGAATACCGCCCACTTCGCCATTGCCTATGGAGGATGAGGAAAAAACTGGCCCGTTGGCCGCTTCACATATTTTTTTGTTAATGTATTGCCGGGTTTCCGGGCTACCGTTGCGGCTGGATGAAAAAGTCCCCAGCAGAATCGGCGTGTCCGGCGGAAGGGCGCTTATTTCATCCAGCAGATCGGTAAAATTGTAGCTGGTATTATGGGTAATGGCGATGGGACCCTGATAGCTCTCCATATCCCGCATCAGGGAAAGGTAAACCGCACGGCCTGTAAGGTTATAATCGTTTACACAGAAAATTTCCGTAGCCTCAGGATACAGTTTTTCGATCAGCAAAATGTTATCCAGCATAGCTACATATTCTCTTAGCCCGTAAATATGATTCTCCGCCAGGGTTATAAAATACTCATCAAGGGCTGTGATGCCGCAGTAAAGAACCAGCGTATCCGCAAACAAATGGTGGCCGTATTCCAAAACAAACTGCAGCGCGGCATTGTCCGATACAATCACCAGATCCGGCAGCCTGTCCATGGTAACGGTGCGAGTATCGGATAACGCATTTTTCAACATATCCGCCTTGGAAGCATAGCGAAGGCTGTTTAATGAAACACCGTAATACATTACATCACTTTTTTGATCAAACACCGATAACAAAGCAGTTTGCAGTTCAATGTCCCATATATCCTCCGGGCCATAGGAGGATATATGCAGCACCTTTTTACTGCTGTCTGTGCGATAGGTATTGCTTACAATGGCATCGTAAGTACCATCGGCTTTCATCTCTTTAAGGGCCTTTGTCAATGCCGGTATCAAATCGGCATGGGCCTTATTCAAAGCGTTGTAGGTAGCAATGGTATCGATCGTAGCAATATATTCTACGCTGTCCGGCAATTCTAAAAACTGGCGGATACCTCTTGTGGTTACCAATACATCGATTTTTCCATCCACCAGGGCCTGGCTTAATTCTGCCAGCGTGGCGTATTCTTTAAACCCTGCGATATCCTTCGGCAAATGGCCACTCAAATACATTTTTTGCATGATCGCGCCCACCCGGTAGCCAGACAAATCCCCCCAACCAGTGATCTGGTAACCCGCACCTTTCATGGCATATACTTCATAATCGGTATAAGACAATGTTTCGGGAATGATCACCAGATTAGGATAATTGCCCAATACGTCCACGGTTACGCTGGCAACGCCGTCCGCGTCGCCGTTGTTGGCTGTTTCGCAGGCAGTCTTAAGCAAAAGGGACTCAAAGTAAATATTGTGTTCGATTTGCTGGTACAAATGATAAAGCAACCGGTCGTTGGTAGTGGAATTATCCTGGGCGGTTACAAAATGCAAAGAAGGCGCAGCCTCTTGGGTAGCGCAGGCAGGGTATATAAAGAGGATTGTCAGAACCAAAAAGACGGCGAAAAGCAGGGACTTCATTTTCATACGCGACTCCAAACGGATTAGGATTTCTTATTTTACCATACTTTCCCCGTATTGGAAAGGTTTTTGCCCCCAGCCCCACAATTCACGCCTACGGCCAGCGAATCCCAGCCTTGATAAACGCTCATTTACCGTGATATAATGAACCATCTTTTCATTGGAGGAATAATGCCATGGAAACGCTGAATATCTTCGCTTTTGCCGATGAGGCAAGCCCTCAAATCGATGAGCAAATCGCTACCATGAAGCGCAACGGACTCAATGGTCTTGAAATCCGCGGGGTGGATGGGGAAAATATTTCTGCCATATCATTGGAAAAGGCCCGGGAGGTTCACGGAAAACTGAAGGCTGCGGGCTTAACTGTCTTCTCCATCGGTTCGCCCATAGGCAAGCTGGATATAGAAACAGGGGATTTTACCGCTCATTTGAAAACCCTGAGCCACACGCTGGAAGTAGCGCAAATTCTGGAGGCACAGAACCTTCGGATGTTTTCGTTTTTTATTCCCAAAGAAAAGCAGCCCAAGGAATATAAAAGCCAGGTAATGGACCGGTTGAATCAAATGCTGCTCTTGGCAAAAGGCAGCGGCGTAGCCCTTTGCCACGAAAATGAAAAGGGCATCTATGGGGATAACGCCTCCCGGTGCCTTGAAATATTAAGGGCCTTTCCAGAAATAAAAGGGGTGTTCGATCCGGCCAATTTCATCCAGTGTGACCAGGATACCATGGAGGCCTGGGAACTGCTTAAACCCTACACCAAGTACCTGCACATTAAAGATGCCCTTAAAGACGGCAATGTGGTGCCCGCAGGCAAGGGCATTGGCCAGGTGAAGGAGATTTTGGATTCCTACCGCGCCCAAGGGGGCCGTAATGTGACCATCGAACCCCATTTAACCGTGTTTTCCGGGCTTCAATCCCTCGAGCAAAAGGGCGAAGAAAGCAAGATTGGCCTATACAGCTATGAAAGCAGCGCTGCCGCCTTCGACGCGGCCTGCCATGCATTAAAGGAGCTACTGTAATATGGATACGAAAATTAAGCTTGGTATTATCGGTATTGGCAACATGGGTTCGGGCCATGCGAAAAACTTTCTGAACGGCCTTTGCCCGGATTTCGATCTGGTGGCCGTAGCGGATAACAACCCCAAGCGGATCGCCTGGGCAAAAGAAACCATTTCAGACAGCATTACCTACTTTGGCGACGCCATTACCATGATGGACAGCGGCTTGATTAACGCCTGCCTGGTGGCTGTCCCCCATTACGATCACCCCACCTTCGCTATAGAGGCCATGAAGCGGGGCATCCATGTAATGGTGGAAAAGCCTGCCGGTGTTTACACCAACCAGGTACGGGAAATGAACCAGGAAGCAGACAGGCACAAAAATGTGGTCTTTGGGCTAATGTTCAACCAGCGCACCAACTGCGTTTACCGCAAAATGCGGGAACTGGTTCAATCCGGCGAATATGGCGCCATCCGCCGCACCAACTGGATTATTACCGACTGGTATCGGCCTCAGGCCTACTATGATTCCGGCGTTTGGCGGGCCACCTGGGCCGGAGAAGGCGGCGGGGTGCTGCTGAACCAATGCCCCCATCAACTGGATCTATGGCAGTGGATTTGCGGCATGCCGAAAAAGGTGCAGTCCCACCTTCATTACGGTTTGTGGCACGATATTGAGGTGGAAGACGATGTAACCACCTACGTTGAATACGACAATGGCGCCACCGGGGTTTTCGTTACCACCACCGGAGATGCCCATGGCACCAACCGCTTCGAAATTCAATTGGAGCGGGCCAAGATCGTTGTGGAAAACGACAAGCTTTCTCTGCTGGAATTCGATGTGTCCGAACCGGATTGGTCCAAGACCAACCAGGTCCCCTTTGCTACCATGCCCTGCCATGAGGTGGCTGTGGAAACCGACGGGCAGAACCCCCAGCACGCAGGTGTGATCAACGCCTGGGGTGGGGCCATTCTTCATGGAACTCCCATGATTGCCGATGGCCGGGAAGGTATTAACGGCTTGATGCTGTCCAATGCCATGCACTTGTCCGCTTTCTTAAATAAAGAAATCACCCTGCCCTTTGATGAAGACCTGTTTCAGCAGGAGCTTATGAAGCGGGTATCCACCTCCCGCTATAAGGCTGCTGCCCCGGCCCAGACGGTTTTCGTGGACGTAAGCAACACCTATGGAGGAAATAAATAATATGGCAGCGGTGAAAATTGGGGTTATCGGCGTGGGTGCCATGGGGTGCGCCCATGCCGCCTGCCTTCTTAGCGGCAGTGTTGAAAACGCGGAGCTTGGGGCTCTATGCGATATCGACCCGGAAAGGCTTAAAGACTGCCGCCAGCGTTTCCCCGGCATCCCCTGTTTTGAAGACTTTCAAGCGCTGCTTAACAGCCGCACCGTCGATGCTGTACTGGTAGCGGTGCCCCATCCCCTGCATACCGCTATCGCTTCCGCGGCTTTTAAACAGGGCTATCACACCCTGGTGGAAAAGCCCCTGGATATTGCCGTATCTCAGGCCCAAATCCTTTGCAAGGCCGCTGAAGAAAGCGGCAAGGTGTTTGCCATTATGTTTAACCAGCGCACCAATCCCTTGTTCCGCCGCTGCCGGGAAATCGTTCAAGGCGGCCAGCTGGGCGAACTAAAGCGCTCCGTATGGATCATCACCAACTGGTACCGCACCCAGCACTACTACAATTCCGGCTCTTGGCGGGCCACCTGGGCCGGTGAGGGCGGCGGCGTGCTTTTAAACCAAGCCCCACACAACCTGGATTTGTGGCAGTGGATTTGCGGCATGCCCATATCCCTTACCGCTTTTTGCGACAGGGCCAAGTACCACCATATTGAGGTGGAGGACGAAGCCACACTTTTCGCCCGCTACAAAAACGGCGCTACTGGCATGTTCATTACCTCCACTGGCGAATATCCCGGCACCAACCGGCTGGAAATTTCCGGAACCCTTGGAAAACTGGTATTAGAAAACGGCCTGCTTAAATGGTGGAAGCTGCAAGAGCCGGAAGACCATGTGCGATTCAATTCAGCCGTCAGCTTCGCCCAAATCCCTCTGGATTATATGGAAATCACCCCCGAGGAAAAGGAAACCTCCCACAGAGGGATCATACAAAATTTCGCAAACGCCATCCTAAACGGCGAAAAGCTTATCGCTCCGGGAGAAGAAGGTATCCATGAGCTGACAATCTCCAATGCGGCCTATTTATCCCAGTGGACAGGCAACACAGCTGTGGATTTGCCCTTTGACACCGCCCTGTTCGATGAAAAGCTCAAATCCCTCCAAGCAACCTCATCCTACACCCCCGGCCACAATCGTTCAAACGCCGATGGCACCTACAGCAAGCGCTGGCAAGTGAATTGGTAATAACACCAGTGTGCCATAGCGAAAAGAATAGACTATTTCTAAAGGGTAAACCCTTTAACGGATTATAGGCGGCACCCTATGGTAGCTTATTGAAAATGAAAAACTTACCCAGGTCAAGGAAGCGTTAACGGCCCTTGACAGCGGTTTGGCTACAGCCAAGTTGCTGGCAAGAATCGTTTCACTCTCTTGACCTGGGTTTGCTTTTCGTTTTCAGCAGATTACGTTGGGGTTTCACCCCAAACCCCGTTTAAGGGATTCATCCCTTAAAAATCCCTCTATTCTTATTGCCACAGCCCCTCCGCCGCAGCTTAGCAGGCACCCTGGGCCATCATCGCATCTGCAACCTTTAGGAATCCGGCTATATTAGACCCGGCAACATAGTTGCCCTCCACGCCATATTCCTTAGCTGCTTCGGCGGATTTTTTGAAGATGTTTTCCATAATGTCTTTAAGCTTCGCATCCACTTCTTCAAAGGTCCAGCTTAGGCGCATAGCGTTCTGGGTCATTTCCAGGGCGCTGGTGGCTACGCCGCCAGCATTGGCCGCCTTGGCTGGGCCAAAGAGAACCCCCGCTTCCAAAAAGCATTCAATTGCATCCAAGGTGGAAGGCATGTTGGCACCTTCAGCCACAGCCACAACACCATTGGCTACCAGGGTTTTCGCGCTGTTCAGATCGATTTCGTTCTGGGTGGCGCAGGGCAGGGCAATATCGCACTTAATCGTCCAGATTTGGCCGCAGCCCTCATAGTACTGAGCAGTGTGCACCTCCTTTACATATTCGCAGATGCGCTTGCGCTCTACTTCCTTAAGCCGCTTCACAATATCCAGGTTCACACCATCGGCATCATAGATATAGCCATTGGAATCGCTCATAGCCACCACCTTACCGCCCATTTGGGTGATTTTTTCATGAGCATAGATGGCCACGTTGCCAGAACCGGAAATCACTACAGTTTTGCCCTCAATAGGCTTGTTGTGGTGTTCCATCATGGCCTTGGTAAAGTAGCAGAGGCCATAGCCGGTGGCTTCCTTCCTGGCCAGGCTGCCGCCATAGGTCAGGCCCTTGCCGGTTAAAACAGAATCGTAATTGCCTGTCAGGCGCTTATACTGGCCATACATATAACCAATTTCACGGGCGCCTACGCCAATATCCCCTGCGGGCACGTCGCAGTTTTCACCGATGTGGCGGTAAAGCTCTGTCATCAGGCTTTGGCAAAAGTGCATCACTTCATTGTCGCTTTTGCCCTTAGGATCAAAGTCGCTGCCGCCCTTGCCGCCGCCAATGGGCAGGCCCGTCAGGCTGTTTTTCAGCCCCTGCTCCAGGCCCAGGAACTTCATAATAGAAAGGTTTACACTGGGATGAAAGCGCATGCCGCCCTTATAAGGGCCGATGGCGCTGTTGAACTGTACACGGTAACCACGGTTAACCCGGGTCACGCCCTGATCGTCCACCCAAGGAATACGGAAGAGAATGCAACGTTCGGGCTCGATATAGCGTTCGATCAGCCCAGCCCTTTCATATTCAGGGTGTTTGTCAATAACAAGCTGCAAGCTATCCAGAATCTCCGTTGCTGCCTGAATAAATTCTTTCTCGTGACCATTGCGTTTTTTCAATTCTTCCAAAATACGACCGGTGTAAGTGCTCATTTACAGTCCTCCCTTTCGAACCGTCCAACAGAAATTAACGACGGTTTATTTTACTGCAAGTGAAAACTCATCGCAACAATAATTTCGTATTTCTATTGTTTTTCTGAAAAAGGCCATTGAAAGTGAAACTTTCAATGGCCTTCGCTTCAATAATGGTTTTTTATGTAAGCAAATAGTCTTTGGGCAATCGGCGCCGCAGCGCTACCGCCCCCATCCCCGTCGTTCACCGATTCCACGACCACGCTAATCGCGTAAGGGTAGCGGTCGTCATCGATAAAGCCCACAAACCAGCCGTGGGTCACCGCTTGGTTGTTCAGTGACGCTTCAGCGGAACCCGTTTTGCCACAAATGGCCAGCCCATCCACCTTGGCCCTGGTGCCCGTGCCGCTTTTTACCACCTCGGTCATAAAGCCCTTGATAATGCTGGCTTCTTCCTCTGTGGTCACCTTTTTATATACCTTGGGGGAAAAGCTGTAGCGCACCACCTCGTTATCGCTGACGCCTTTTAGAATCAGCGCCGGTTCCATCATTACCCCGTTATTGGCAATGGCAGCAGCGATCATACACATGTGCAACGGTGTGGCGCTGACTTGGCTTTGACCTGCACCAGACCAAGCAATTTGCAGAAGGTTTCTATCGGTGGTAGGGTATTTTGAATTCTCCACCACCAAATCACGAAAGAGGAAATTGTCGTTAAACCCAAAGCCTTCCGCCGCAGCCCGAAGCTTTTCATCGCCCATTTCCAAGGCCATCTGGGCAAAGGTGTTGTTGCAAGAGACGGTGAACGCCTTTTTAAGGGTTAATTTCCCATGTTTGGCGTTGCCAGAATCGGTGATATACCGTTCCAGCACCTGCAAAGCGCCCGTGCAATCGTAAACCTTTTCTTGGCTGTTTACTATATTGCGAAGGGCCGCCGTAGCCGTAATGATTTTAAAGGTGCTGCCCGGGGTATAGGCGCTTTGAACAGCCCGATTCCAAAAGGGCTGGGTTTCATCGGTCTTTGTGGCCTCGGTAATCTTATGAGGGTCGAAGTTGGGCAGGCTGATTTCGCAAAGCACTTCCCCGGTTTTATAATTCATAATCACCACTGCGCCCCGCTTATCCCGGGAGGCGTCGAAGGCTTGGAAGGCGCTTACCGCCTGGGTGCACAAAACCGAATCCAGGGTAAGAATAACATTGTCGCCCTTTTTCTGCTCCCCTCGGACCATTTGCAGTATCTGCTCCGCTAAAGAGCGTTCAAAGCCCAGTAGCAAGCTGGCCTGGAAGGTTTCCACCCCGTTTGATATATTGCCTTCGTTGTCCCCCAGCACATGAACCACTGCCCGACGGGCCGCCTCGTTGGATTGGTAGACCCGCTCCCCATCGGAGGTGGTGGCCAGAACCACATTGTTGCGGTCTAATATATCCCCTGCGGTAACGTTCTTGCGCTCCTGGCGGATTCGGGGGTTTTTACTGGAAGCGAACCACCGGTTCCCATAGGTGGATACGGCATAGCCGCCGTACAGCGCCAGCAAAAAAAACAGGGCAAAAAGAAACAGGGCAATGATCTTAAAATTCATCCGCTGCTCTTTCATGCCCATTCCTCCTCTTCAGTGCCGATGGTAGCCAGGCGGGTATCTTCGGCCAAATCGTCCTCATTAATACTGGCCACTCCTTGCAGCATACCGATCAGGCAAAGGCTGGATACCAAAGAGGTGCCGCCATAGCTGACAAAAGGCATGGTAACGCCCGTAAGGGGGATCAGCTTAATCACCCCGCCTACGATAACAAAGGTTTGCAAACCCAAGAGTATTACGCAGCCCATGGCCAAAAGGGCATGAAAGCGGGTCCGGGCAGACCTGGCAATGGTGGTGCCGCGCCAAACAAGCGCCACGTACATAGCAAGGACGCATAACCCGAACAGGATGCCAAATTGCTCGCAGATGACAGCGAAAATCATGTCGGATTCATATACGGGAATAATAGTCGGGGTACCCAAGCCCAGGCCTACCCCGAAAAGCCCGCCGGATGCAATGGCCATCAAGGCTTGAATAATCTGATAGCCGGAGCCTTCCACATCTCGCCAGGGGTTTTGCCAGATAGCCACACGCTTTTTCACATGGGCAAACATTTGGTAGCCCACCACAGCTGCTCCCGCGCCCCCTGCCAAGCCAATGGCCGTCATAGGCAGGTTGGAAGAGGAGGCGTAATACAACAGCAGTGTTACGCCGTAATACATCAGTGCTGTGCCCAAGTCCTTTTGCAGCATCAGCAGCCCTAGGCAGCCCACCGCGAACACCAGCCAGGGCAGCATTTTTCGTTTGCTCATATAGTAGGCCAGTACCAGTAGCAGCGACAGCTTCACAATTTCAGAGGGCTGTACAGAAATGCTCCCCACATAGAACCAGTTTTTCGCGCCGTAGGTTTCTTTGCCAATAGCCAAAGGCAGCGCCAGCAGTCCAAGTGATATGGGCCACAATAGGCGCACAGGCCATTTCCAGTGAGAGCCTATGAAGCGAATCACCATGGTTACAAGGAGCATGGCTGGAACGCCCACGCCGTAATAATACGCCTGCTGGATCCCCTTGGCCGGGCTTACCGAATATAAAACCGTCACCCCGATAGCGCAAAGAAAGTTGGCCAAGGTCAAAAGTAGTTTATCTCCGGGGAAAATTTTCGGCAGCACCATGGTGCCCACCCACAAAATGGCGGGTACAGCCCCTGCCAGAATCAGAGCGGTGGGATCGAAGGTTTCTTTTTTAAAGGCGATCAGTAAAAAGGCACTAAAGAAAAACAGCATGCTGGCGCTTATCATTAAACGCCCGGGATCCCGCCGACCCTTCTTGCTCATTCCTCATGCCCCCTTTCATCCCATTCTTCTTCATAAAGGGGCTCATCTTCATATTCTTCGTATTGCTGATAATCTTCATAATCATCGGTAATAGGAGCAAAACGGTCTGTTTGCCAAAGCTGGGCCTGCTGGTGGTGAACGGGCGATTCCTCCCATTCGTAAACCGGTGTAAAGCCCCGGGCCTTCACAGGGCGGGGGGCATCCACCCCTACAAACAAGCGCATGCGCAATACCGCTTCCCCAACGGTTAGCCGGGAGCCGTGATACAAAACCATGGGCCTGCCCATTTTTTCATTGGCTTCCCCATCCACTTCAAATTCCGCTTTAAAATAGGGTTCCACAAACAGGCCCTTGCCGTTTTTAAAAGCAAACGCCAAATGCTTATTTAAAACCCCCTCTACCGGCACCACCACATCGCATGTGCGAAGACTTCCTAAGGTGCCTTCCCTTGGCAGAGAGATCACTGTGCCCACAGGCAATTGCTCGCCTCCGGCCAGTACCACAAATTCCCCCACATAACCCGCATCCGGCAGGCGCTTCACCCGCCGCTTGCGGTCCCGGCTGTCTTTGCGAAGCCAAGAAAAGCTTCTTAAAACAATGAGAACGCCCAGGAACAAAAACCAGTATCGCATCCCCATGGCAACCACGGCGTATATTTCTTGCGGCATCCTCATCCCCCTTTGAGTGGATTTGTACAGACCAAGCCTTTGGCTTGTATAATGTGCATTATATCATAAAATGCCACCTCTGTAACGAGGTGGCACTATTTTCTAATGTATCTTTAACCCAGGCGCTTTGCTTGCATTTCTGGGTTAATGGAAAAGAGCAGGGCGTTTTGTCTGGAAATCTTGCCTTCCTTATACAGCCTGAGAATATCCGCATCCATGGTCTGCATGCCGTCGGCAGCACTGGCGTAGATCACGTTGTCGATCTGGTGCACCTTGCCGTCCCTGATCATGTTCTGTATGGCGGGATTCACCACCATGACTTCGAAAGCGGGAACCAGCCTGCCATCCACTGTGGGGATCAACTGCTGGGAAACAACCGCCCGAAGTACCATGGAAAGCTGCATCTTGATCTGCATCTGCTGGGATGCGGGAAAAGAATCGATGATCCTATCCACCGTTTGGGCAGCACCAATGGTATGAAGGGTGGAAAACACCAATTGCCCCGTTTCCGCAGCGGTTAGGGCGGTGGAAATGGTTTCGTAATCCCTCATTTCTCCCAGCAGAATCACATTAGGGGATTGACGCAGGGCTGCTCTGAGCGCCTTTCCGTATGAAACGCTGTCGCTGGGCACCTCTCGCTGACTCACAATGGATTTTTTATGGGGGTGTAAAAATTCAATGGGGTCTTCCAAGGTAATAATATGCTCCTGGCGCTGGGTATTGATCTGATCGATCAGACATGCCAGGGTGGTGGATTTGCCGCTTCCCGCGCTGCCCGTAACCAAAACAATGCCCTTGCGGTACTGAGCTAAGCGCAAAACCTGGTTGGGTATTTGCAGCAGACCCGGTTCAGGCAAGCCTACCGCTACCAGCCGCAAGACCGCAGCCAGCGTGCCTCTTTGCTTAAAGGCGTTGCAGCGGAAACGGCCCATTTGGGGAATAGAAAACGAAAAATCGTCGTCCCCCGTTACATAAAGTCCTTCTATATCCCGGTTTCCGGCCTGCTTGTAAATACTGTGAATCAGTTCCTCCGCTATTACCGGCATAACCCTTTGATCGTTAAGTGGCGTAATCATGCCGCCCACTCTAAGCCCGATAGCCGCTCCTGGTACAATGAAAACGTCTGCCGCTTCCATTTGCAAGGCCATTCTAAGCAGTTCTACCAACTCCACAATACCACGCTCCTTTAATGAGGCAAATTCAGTATCTCATTGGGCTGCCACTTGCCCGTGTTTACTACTTCGTAGCTATTTTCTTTAAGCCCCTGAGAAGAAAGGGAAACCTCCGCCATTACACACATGTTTTCGAAAAAGGGCACATACACTGTCCAGTTTTCGTCCGTTTTTTCTATACGAACCCCTTCAATGCCCAGGTTTTCCGGCTTGGCTCCCTCATTTAAAAGGAACAGGGCTTCCTTAAGCTTGCTGTCCGCCGTTGCCTGAGCCACTACATATTCCTGGCGCTTATTGGAAAGCTTTAAATCGCTGGAGGCACTTAAAAGAGCCAATACGCTTAAAGTGGTCATAGAAATAACCACCAGTATTAAAAGAAGGGAGGACACGCCAATCCCCATGCGGTAAGGTGCTTTGCGGTTCATTGGAGCACCCCCTTTGAAGTGAAACGGGCAAAGGGGATTTCGATAACGGGCCTTTCCAAATGTTCAACCCGCACACTGCCCTGATCCAGGCTACCATGGCTGCCTTGAGTGAGATTGCTTTCAATGGCTATGATATATTCGCAACCATTAACTATCACCTTGTTTTCGAAGCCTGTTTCATTTTCTTCATAGCCCTGGTTTTTAAAGAAAGCCGCAACACTTTCGTCAGAGGTTTGGAAGGCATTGACCACATCCTCGGCTAAAAAGGTGCTCATCACAAGGGTTTCACTTTCAACGCTTTTTTGATGGGTTCCTGCGAAAACCTGTAAAATAACCGCTGCGGACAGCGCAAAGAACAGTATGGCCAAAGCCAATTCCAAAAGCATTAAACTGTCGCCGTTTTTCCTCATTTGCCTGTCACTCCCTTCCCATGAAGGTCAATACGCAGGCTGCCAGATTGGCCCCGGGGTTCTTTAACTGTAATGGTTAAAAGGTCCCCTTCTACTCGGGCGTGGAACTCTTTTAAGGGGATTAGTTTCTGGCCCGCGTCTCTTGTAAAATCCATTGAATCGGTGTTGTAGAACTGCTCCATCAGCATGCCTTCATGAAGGTAGATAGCGGTGTCCAGCAAATCCCCGTCCAGGGTTTCAAGGGCTAAAAACAACACAGCCTGCCCATCCGCTTCTTCAACCCAGATGCCCTTTTCCCCCGCTTCCGAAAGAACCTTGCTTTCTACATAGCCAAGAGCCGTGCGCAGAGCCGCTGTGCTTTCTGTCTGTTCCACGGTTTTGCGGTAACCCTGGGCGGATATGACCACCATTAAAAGCATCAGCAACGCGAACAGCGCAAACAACGCTATGGCAAACAGGCTGCTGATTGCATGGCGCGTATCCTTACTGCTTCTTATGCTTGTCACATTAATTCTCCCCTTTAACAGCAACGGTGATAATGGGCATCAGGTTGTCGGCAAATGCGTCGTAAGTAACCATGTATTTGTCTTCATCGATCACGATGCCGTAATCTTTTTGAATCTTTTCAAGTGTGGCCGGATAGCGGCCTTCAATGGCATAGCAGCTGACCACGGCATTGTTCAGCGCCCGTTGAAGGGCCTGGGTCTGTTCGTTGGTTGTCATGCGGCTGGTAGAACCAAGCAATCCAATGGCCAAGGCCATCAGCAGTACACTGACGATTACTGTCAGCACCGTGCCCAAATAAGCTTTAGGCGTTTTAAACAGATGCATGGCTACCCTCCTCTCCTTTTATGAGGCTCCTTAAATAATGGTTGTCATCATGCCTGCCAAAGGCAGCATCACCGATAAAAGAATGCCGCCGATGGCCACTGCCAAAATAACCACCAGGGTAGGCTCGATCAGGCCGATGAGGTTGCGAATGTCGGAATCTGTCTTTTCTTCGTAGATTTCCGCCACACGAGCCATGGCCGCGTCCAGTTGCCCGGCCTGGTATCCGGCCTTGATGATCTTCACATGAATAGGATCGTAAATCTTTGCCTGGGCGATGGCTTGAGGCACATCCATGTTTTCCTCTGTCATCATGTTGCAGCAATCGATGATTTTCTTTTTTGTCACTTCATCAAAGGGCAGCTCCTGAGCCAGGCCCATGGCCTGCTCAATAGGCAGCCCCGCGGTTTGCATCAGCGCCATAGCGGAAGCGAACCGCGCCTTTGAAATGGTCTGATACAGTCGCCCAATAGCGGGAATGGCTTTCCCGGCCAGTTTATTGGCCAAAACCGGGCCCTTGGTTTTGTAAACAACGCCATAAACCCCAAGGCACACAAGGGCCAGGCCGATCAGCGCAATCACGGCTACACCCAACGTGGTGCCCACGTTTACTATGCCAGTCATAGAAGCGTCCATCTCGGCGCCCAGGCTTTGGAACACCCGGTTAAAGATAGGCATAACCTGGGTTACCAAAATAACCACCACCGCCGCCAGCACCAACACCAGCATGGCCGGATAGAGCACAGCGCTTTTCAACGCCTTTTTAATTTCGCTTTCCCGGCGGTAATAAGCGGCCAAGGCCATCATCACTTCTTCTAATTTGCCTGTTACCTCACCGATTTTAACCAGCTTCACCACATAAGCCGGGAAGACCCCTGCCGCCTCCAGCCCTTCGGAAAGCTGATCCCTGCCGCCAATGGTATCAAGCAGCACCTTGAAATTCGCTTCGTTAATAGAGGCATCGCCATCCATAAGGGCTTCCAGGCCTTCTACCACCGGCACACCGCTTTTTAAGATTAGCGCGGCCTGCTCGCAAAACAGGGAAACTTCATCGTAGGGAAGCGCCTTTGCTTTTTTGTTCATTGTAGCGTCCATGTATCTTTCCTCCTAAGTTAGTTCACTTCAGTGGCGCTATAGCTGCTATCGGAATAGCCCTGCTGGGCGAAGGTGGCATCCATCAGCTTCCACTGGCCATCCACAAGCACTTGGTTCCACGCGTGCCTTTGGGCGTTGCCCGCCACATTCAGGTTCCCAAACACCACTTGTGTGGGAATCCCCTGAGAGCGGAGCATGGCTCCAAAGAGGGCTGCATAATCAAAGCAAATGCCCTTTCGGCTGTTCAGCGCGTCATCCACCACCGGCACATAGCCTGTTTTAACCGTTGCCGCCTTAATATAATCGTACACCATGTTATTCTTTAAATAGTCCCATATTGCAGATATTTTCTCTTTATCGTCACTCAAGCCTTGGCAAAGCTCATTGGCTTTAAGCACCGCCTGGGAATTTTCATTGTAATCAGAATAGATATTTGGGGTCACAAAGGCGCTGTTCGGATCCTGCATATCTGCCTTGACGGTTTCGCTTAAAAGCTGGGTATAGTTGTTGGAGGAAGTCTTGGTGGATACGTTTTCCAACACAGTAATACGGTATTTCCCAGAGCCTTTCACCAAGGGAAACACCGAAAATTCATTGTTGGTATTCAAGGTGTAGGTACCCAGGGTTTCACCGTCATAGGTGATCTGCACCTTTACTTTTTTCTTGCTTCCCTTATGCTTAATCATCACATAGCCCAAATCGGCGTGTGATGCATCCACCGTCACATTCTTGTTTTTATATGTTTTACTATTTGAAGCGACTGGATATATGGGGGCGATAGCCGCTATGGCCGAAATAACAGCAATCATCAACAATGCCGCTACTGCCAATGGCCATACACCTTTGCGCTTCCAATATGGACACATTTCCATTCGCATACTCCCTAAATGTAATGACCAAATAAGACAACATATGATAACTATACACCAAAAATGCCAAAGAAGCAAGAAAGAAAAAGGCCTCGACCGTTATTCACGCCCAGAGCCTTTTTCTTATAAACTTTCGTTAATCTTCCAGAATAATCACATCATCTGAAAGCTCTTCCATAGCCTGGCTTACATCCTCTCCCAGGGTGGCGTATAAAATGGCTACAGGCCAGTTCATTTCCGCACTGGGGTTATAATGCTGCAAATCTTTTACGTAAAAATCGAAATACACATTGGAATACAAGGGCAGCATGGGAATCTTTTCATTGAAATAATCTTGAAACTTAACCCATTTCTGGCAGTATTCCAACAGGGCGCCAGGCTCCGTCTGCCGAAGTTCCAAAGCCAGCTTTTCCAACTGCCCGTCCCGGTAGCCGGTGGTGTTCTGAGTGCCTTGGTAGGCATCTTCGGTGTTAAAGACAAAATACGGGTCAAAAATGCTGATAAAGTTAGTGGCAATGTAGATCATATCGTACTGCCGTTCTTCCTGCCTGTAATATTGGAAGAACAAATCTTCAATGGCCATTTCCGATATATCAAGAGCCATACCGATCTCCCTCAGCGGCTCTTCCAGCATATCCTGGATCAATTGGGCTGCCACGGAATCCTTCATTTTTATGTAGCGGATATTCAGGCCCATAAGGCTTCCGTCTTCCAGTTGCTTATAGCGGACGGCATCCGTGCCTTCCTGGAAGGCTGCACCCTTTTCATTGAGCGTCCAGCCATCGGAAACCAAAAGAGCCTTGGCCTTATCCAGGTCCGGAACATAGTGTTCAAGATCCGCCAGGCCTTTGAGAACCAGGGATTCCCAGCCGTCCTCATCATCGGCCGCAGTGCCCTCAGGCTTTAACGTACCGCCGATCATATTAACCATCCATTGGCCGATACCGTAGTAGCCTTCCACCACCAGGCCAAAGTTGTTGGTAAATTGCGTGTTGAATTCATCTCTGTCTAGGCTATAGGCAATGGCTTTGCGCACCGCTTCAAACTGCATGGGACCCTGTTCACAGGCAAAGCTTAAGAAGCCCGCACCCATTCTGTTATAGGCCTGCATATTCGCCTGGCCTTCAGCGTTGAGCGTAATGCCGTCTTCTATGTTCTGGCCATATACCACCTTGTTCAGAAGATGAATTTCGCCGGATTCATAGCGCTCAATCATATCCTCCGGGATCACATGGGTGAACACCAGATGATCGATGGTGGGTTTTTGCTCATCGTAATAGCCTTTGTAGTAGGGGTTCAGGTCGAACCGGGCTTCTCTTGTGTCCCAATCGAAATCCGTCAGCATATAAGGGCCGCAGGAAACCATTGGGTTTGCCAGATAGCCGGTATCTGGATCAAGAATGGTTTCCCTTAAGCTTTCCACATTCCAGCTATCGCCCTTAATATATGCCCCGTCCCCATCGTCCAAAATGTCGCAGCCGGGAGCGATAACCGAAATAGGGTAAGGAATCGCATCCAGCATGGCAATTTCAAAGAAAAAGGGCAGGTATTCCTTCTTAATTTCAACCGCATAAGTGTATTGATCCACCAGGTTTAGGCCGGAAAAAACCTGGGTGTTCCCAGCGACGTAATCTTCATAGCCCGCCACGTAACCGTAGTTGGTGGAAATAGCCCCCAGCTGGTTGATAACGGGATCGGCGAAGAGCATCATAGAAAACAAATAATCCTTGGCGGTAATGGGCGTGCCGTCATTGTAGGTTAAATCCCGTTTAAGCTGCACCATGTACATTTTGTTGCCGTTTTCAAGGTTTGCGCCCTGAACAGATTCAACCACCTGGGGATCAATCTCAAAACGGGATTGCATGGTCCATACCACAGGGCTGTACCCATGGATTAAAGAACGCACGTCAATATCGCAGGTGTTGTTTCCCCACATGTTTGTGAAAAAGGTGCCGCTTAAGGTTGTGGTGGCGGCAACGACAAATTCCGGGTACCCTAATTCTTCCTGGGTGGGCTGCACCGGCAATTCCTCGGCCAATGCGCCAATGGTTGGACACATTACCAACAGAAGCATTACCAAAACCAACGAAAGTGCTATGCGCTTCATATTAACCTTCATTCCTTTCCTAAAACCATCTACAAATTCCAGAAGGTATCGGAGGGGAGTGCCCCTCCGATTTTAGTTCCGAAACCAGCGACATGTGCGGTGGTTTCGGTGGAATTTCGTAGAAATTCCTACCTTGCCCGAGCAAACGGCCATAAAGCGGAAAGCTTTACAGTGCAGCGAGGGAAAAGCACCCTCGTGCGAATGCAAGCATTCGCACGAATCTGGGTTAGTCGAAGCAATCGCCCAAGTTAAGATTAATACCCGCGCCTAATGGAATATCATCCTCTGTAATAGTGAAGATGTTGGTGGTTTTCTTGTTGGGCGGGAATGTGGGCGTTTCCGGTGTGGGGGTAGGTTCTTCCGTAGGCGGCTCTTCACGGGGCACATAGGTGTTGGTGACAGTGACGGTCACGCTCCCATCGCCGTTTTCCACGCGCTCGTAGGAAGTTCTGAAGTTTGCCGGCCTGGTTTCCGTTACAGTGTAGGTGATCAGGCTGCCCTCTTTATCGTACATGGGCAGGTTCTCAAAGGTGTAGGTCCAGGGCCTGCCAAAGGTCTGCTGTTTGATTTGAGAACCATTGGCCAGCAGCTGCACGGTTACAGAGGCTCTGGTGGCGCCGTGCCATACCTTGTTCACGGTAACAGAGGTGGTGACCAGTTTATTGGTAATAACCGCCTTGTAGGTTTCCCGTGCCGCAGTGGAATCCAGCTCCCAATCGCTGATGGATACCAGCTGATAGCCTGCGGGCGGGGTTTCAGAAAGGGTGTAGGTGACCTGCTGGCCATTTGCGTCGTACTTAGGCAGCGCATATTCCGCATACCACTTTCCAGCCCGCTCTACAAGGGTGCCCAGGTATGTCTTACCAGTAGAGGAAACCAGCTTAATACCCAAGGTAGAAGGCCGCTGGGCTTCATTGCCCTCATCCTGCCATACCTTTTCCACGCGGAGCACAATGGTTTCCAGGGTGTTTGTCAGGTTATTCAGGGCATTGCCAGTGTAGGAAACCTTGTAGCGGGGATCCGCCTGTTCGTAAGCCGCATATGCATAGGGCTGATCCTTCGCGTCTTTGGCAGGCAGGCCCTTGAATGCCCATGTCCATGGGGCGGATACTTTTAGGGTATCGGCACCTGGAACCGTTTCCCAGTTTTCGCCATCCACGGAACGGATAACCGTTACGGTGATGCTTTCAGGCCTGGTGCCATGCATGTTATTGCTGTCCGCCCAGGTCTTTTCACCAGCCAAAGCCACTGTGTCCAGGGTATTGGTAAAGGTGAAGCCACCCTTGACTGCTTCGATCTTTGCTTCCAGGTAGCCGTTCACATGGGCTTCGGTCACGGTATATTCATATTCGTGGCCATCGTCCTTGTCGTACTTGAGCAGGTCCTCGAAGGTATACTTCAGTTCATCTTTCACATTAAGGGTAACGGTATCATTTGTAATGCCATCCCTTAATAGCGTGAAAATCAGCTTTTCAGGCCTTGTAAAGTAACGGTTGTTCTCGTCTTCCCAGTGCTTTTCGATGGTAACGGAGGTCAGCTCCAGGGTGTTTATGAAAATCCGTTTGGCGGAACCGGGGATTCTCGCCTCCGCACCCTGGAAGTTACCCAGAACCGCTTCTGTTACCGTATACTCCGCAAACTTATCGCTGCCCACTTCATACTTGGGAAGCCCTGTAAAGGTATGGGCCCAATCCCCGTTTTCATCGGGCTTCAGCTGATAGTGCTGGGTTTCAAAGGCAGGATCGCTGGAGGCCAGTGTCAGTTCCAGTTGCTCCGGCCGCTGGGTATCGCCATAGTGGGCTTCGCCATCCCAAATTTTCAGCACCTCAACCTCTGTTACATCCAGGGTGTTGGTAATGCTGTATCCATCCGCTGTTTCTTCGATAGCTGCGTCCTTATACCCAGCCACAGGAGATTCTGTTACGTTGTAGGTATAGGGCTTACCCGTTTCCTTATCGATAACCAGCAGCTCTTCAAAGGTGAAACTCATTTCATCGCCGGTTACCTCTAAGGTTTCGCTCAAGTAATTACTCCCATCCCTTAACAGGTTAAAGGTGATTTTTTCAGGACGGGTCTTGTATTTATTGTCCTGATCCTCCCAGGTTTTTTGAACCTTA
Source organism: Eubacteriales bacterium (assembly GCA_031556065.1). Taxonomy (GTDB): domain Bacteria; phylum Bacillota; class Clostridia; order Christensenellales; family Aristaeellaceae; genus JAVBTR01. Next base: position 80,566 of record JAVBTR010000022.1, read on the forward strand.
ATGCTGGTGAGAAGCAGTTCGTTGCTCAGCTTCAGCTCATAAGACCCCGTATCGGAATCCGAAATAGCCTTATAGTTGGCAACCGTGGTTTCCCGCACAGTATATACCGCTTCCGTATCGGTATTGGCAATGTACTTAGGCAGGTTTTCAAACGTGTGGCTCCAGTTGCTGCTTGCGGCCAAATCCCAGGTCTGTTCTTTAAACGAAGGATCGTCGGAGGTCAAGGCCACTTTAAGGGTTTCGGGCCGTTGGCTGATACCGTGGCTTTCTTCTCCCAGCCATTCCTTGGTGATTTTTACATCCACCACTTCCAAGGTATTGGTAATAGTAAAGATACCGTCCTCAGAATCGGTTTGAGTGGTATAGCCCAGCACAGGTACTTCTTCAACCGTGTAAACATGCTTGTGACCGGCCTTATCGTACATGAGCAGATTATCAAACTCGTGCGCTACGCCATCTTCCGCCAGCAGGTCGACCTTGTCAAACCATTGGCTATCCTGCATCAGGTTAAAGGTGATCATATGGGGCCGGGTTTGATAGCCATTGTCTTGATCGTCCCACACCTTGGATACCTTTACAGAGGTAAGGCGCAAGGTGTTTTTAAGCGTCAATTCATAGGATTCTTCGCTGGTGAAATCGGTGGCCTTGGTACCATCGTAGTTGGCCGGTACCACTTCATTTACAGTGTAAATAGCCAGGGTGTTGGTGTTCTTTACATACTTGGGTAAGGCTGTAAAGGTATGACCCCAATTCTCATCAGCCGTCAAATCATATTCCAAAGCCTTGAAGCTGGCATCGTTATGGCAGGTCAGCTTAATCACCAGTTTTTCGGGCCGCTGGCCGTCTTCATAGGTTCCTTCCCCAAGCCAGCTCTTATCCACTCTGACATCCACAGTTTCCAAGGTGTTCACCAGGTTCATGGGGTTCTCTTCATCGACGGTGGTAACGTACCCGGGTACCTTTTCTTCCGTTACATAATAAGTGTAAGCCTGGCTGGTATCCTTGACGTACTTATCCAATTTGCCAAAGTTCCAGAACCAGCCGCCCTTGACCTTATCGTAGCTTATCTCTACGGGAGCACCGACGGGCTCACTGTATTTCCCCTCCTGCCAACTGCGGTGCAGCGTGATAAAGATAGAATCGGGGCGGGTATCATATGGGTTGCCGTCATCCACCCATTTTTTTGAGCCCTGAATGGTTTCCGTATCCACCCGGTTGTACAAAAGCAAATCGTATTCGGCTTTGCCATCGTAGGTCACGTTGGTATCAGAGAGCTCTTCAACCAGGATGTAGTAGGCCGCTGCCTGTTCACTGACCACGTATTGAATCAGATTGCCATCCGCATCGTAAATGGGCAAATTGTCGAAGGTATACTTCCAGCTGTTTGCTTTTTCAAGCGCTATGGTCTTTTCATAGCATACAGCCTCGCCGGCAGTACCTGTAAGGGTTACTTCCAGGGTAGCAGGCTGCTTATCCTTGGCCATATCCTCCCACTGCTTGGTCAGATGAATCTTCATGGTCTTAAGGGTATTGGTAATGGTAGTGCCATTGTAAGTGGTGGCATAAGCCGTCAGCGGTGTTTCCTCTACCGAGTAGGTGTAGAGGTTGCCAGCGGTATCCTTGGCAGGCAGATCGTAGAAACCCCACTCTGCCTCATTGCCTACGGGGGTGTTAATCACCCTTTCAATGGCGAATTCGGTATCCGGCGCGCCATTGGAAGCGCGGGTCAGCACCAGGGTAATGGCTGTAGGCCTTACGTACTTGTTATTCACATCGTAATTGGCCCAAACTTTTTTGCCTTCTACCTTGGTTAAATCCAGGGTGTTGGTTACAGTAAAACCAGCCGTCTGATCGCCTTCAATAACCGTTGCATAGCCCGGCACCTGATCCTCTGTAATAGAGAAGATATACGCTTCTCCATTGGCAGCAGTAGGCTGTAGGTTGTTAAAGGTGATCGTTTGGGCTTCATTGCTGCGAAGAATTTCTTCAGAAGCGATTTCCTTTGGTTCTTCTGTAGAACTTTCCGTTGTACGGTAAAGCCGAATGGTTACTTGATCGGGGCGGGTATCATAAGCCCCCTGTTCAAGGGAACGAATGTATTCGTCTTTATCCCACGCCTTGGTTACCTTTACATGGGCAGGCACGATGCTGTTTTCAATCAGCGCCTCGTAATTGCCTTCCGTTTTAGGTTCGCCCGGCTGGGTATACAATTCCGTGTACCCATTGGGCACCGTTTCTTCAATGGTATAGGTAATCAGTTCAAACGTTCCGTCTACATAAGCGTAGCGGGGCAGGTTTTCAAAAGTGTGCTTCCATTGTCCAGCAGCCGTAAGGGTATAAGGATAATCCTTTTCATAGCTGCTGCCCGCTTTACCGGTAAGGGTAATAGCAAGGGTCCCGGGACAGCTTTCGTCGTCCTCCACATACCACTTCTTTTCTACTGATACCTTTGTTGTCTTCAGGGTGTTGGTTAAATCCATGGATTTGCCTTGGGAAACAGTATAGCCAAGTGGCACGGTTTCTTCCACCCAGTAGGTGTAAGGGTTGTTACTCCCATCCAGTTCAGGGTAGTTTTCAAATTTCCATGTCCACTTGCCATCGCTGCCCTTTGTTACGGGATAGCTATCCACAACGGTTTCATCTTGAGCTAGACTGGCGCTGCGGCGCATGAGCTTGATGGTAATTTGACCCGGCATCACATCGTCACGGCCAAAAGTATTCCATGTTTTTTCGCCTTGAAGAAGCTTGGTTTTAAGGGCATTGGTCAGGCTATAGGTTTTGCCCGTTTCCACCGCCAGGGTGCTGTTATCCGTTACCGTAACAGGGTTATTATCCCCATCGGCTGCCGATAAGACATAGCCGTTTGCGCCGGTTTCGGTTACCGTGTAGAAGATTTCCAAGGCAGCCGTATCTGTGTAGTGATACAGCGGCAGGCCTGTAAAGGTATGGCTCAGCACATCGGCCAGGCGTTCACCCTGGGCCGCGTTAAAGGTGTGGACCTGTGTCATTACCGTAGCGCCCCCGGCTTTACCCACCAAAGCGATTGTAAAGGTGGCAGGCCGCGTGAACTTTTCATCCCCTGTCCACGCTTTATTAACCGTGATCTGGCCAAGGGGCAGCTTGTTGGTTACCGTAAAGGTCACCTTCTGCCCAGCCTTTACTTGTGTAATAATAGGCGTTCCATACCCGGTCAGTTCCCGCTCTTCCACAAAATAAGTATAGGCTTCGCCTGTCTTGTTATGGGAAGGCAGGTTGGTAAATGTGGCGCTTTGGGCCCCGCCACGGATGAGGGTGGCCGTATCCACACGGAACTTGGTCGCGGTATCGTTCCCTACCTGGCGGTACAGATCGATAATCACGTTCATGGGACGGCGCTGATAAGCATTTGCCACGCCCCCAACTACATCTTCTTTTTCATCCCATTGCTTTTCAATTTCAATGGTCAAAGGGTTGTAAGTGTTGGTAATGGCCGCCGCATAAATGGTGGCGCTGCCGGCCTCCGGGCTGGCAACAGCTGTTCCGCTAACAGCATAGCTGCCATTGGGGTTTTTCTCCTCCACCGTGTAGGTAACCAACCCATAGTTGCCAGCCTTGTTTTTGCCATACATGGGCAGGCCGTTAATGGTTTCGGACCAGGCATTCCCTGTGAGCGTTACTTCATCAATGGTGACTACCACATTGCCATCTGCCGTAGTGCCTGTCACCTTGAACTTCACATTTAAAGGCTTGACATCCAGACCTGTGTCCTTTTCCCACTTCTTTTCCAGCTTCAGGCTAATGGTCTTTAAGGTGTTGGTTACGGTAAGGCCCTTGGGATTGGTTTGGGAAACCGTGTAGGCCAAACCAAGGCCGGGGTCGCCTACTTCTTCGATGTAGTAGGTATAGGGCCTGTTCTTACCGTCGTTTTCATCCAACCCGCTAATCTCCAGCGTCCATTTAGGGGCGTTGATGGTGTAATCACCCTGGAACACGGGTTCCTTTGTATCGTTGTCAATGCGGTAGAGCTTTACCGCAACCGATCCGGGCCGCAACCCTTCATAGTCGTTGTCATTCTCCCAGGCCTTGGTCAGGGTAATGGCCTTTTTCTTCAGCTTGTTCACAATGGTCACAGCAGTGCCAGTTACCTGGGCCCCATTGGCACCCGCAGCGGTTTCGCCATCGGCCAGGTACATTTCATAGCCCGGCGCGGTTTCCGTTACATAATAAGTAATCAGATGTTCTGCGGTACCCTCGTAGTGATATAGAGGCAGGTTGGCAAAGGTATAGCTCCAATCCCCATCGGCAGCCCCAGTTACATTGTTTACAGTGCGCAGGTATACCGTCTTATTGTTGGCAACCCCTGTCAGTGTAAGGGTAATGGTGCTGGGCCGCTGGGCATTTTCCCATTTTTTTGTAACGGTAATATCCTTGAGCTTAATGGTGTTTATAAGCGCCAGAGAACCATCCGCCTTGGTGTAGCCATTAAGTGCATCCGTTTCCACAACATAGTATTCAAATGCATTGCCATTTTTGTCGTGGGTGGGGAGGTTGGTATAAGTCAGTGTATCTGCACCAGCGCCGGTGGTGGAAATGGATTTGGTGCTGTCTATTTCAATATCCTCGCCTGTAACCGGATTGCGGCGCATTAAGGTTACCGCGATGCTGGCAGGCTTTAGGCCAAAGCCGGTAGTGGCATTGGCGCTGTCTAACAAATCGGTTATCCACGTCTTGTTGACAGTTACGCTGGCAGGCTTAATGGTGTTTTTAAGATGCGTGCCTGCTTTGGCCGCTCCATCGGTGAAGTAGGCAGGAATAACCTGAACCGTGCCGGTATAACCTACCGGTACATTCTCTATAAAGCGGTACACATACAGATTGCCGTTGGCATCGTACATATCCAAGTTTTCGGCAGAGAATGTCCAGGGCGCATTCACCGTAATGGTTTTTCCAAACCCGGCAAAGGTGCTGTCTTGCGCACCTGAAAGCTTGCGCTGAACTTCAACCGTAATGCTGTCCGGACGGTAAGCTTCGAACCCGGCATCGTCCCATTCTTTTTCGCCATAAATAGACACCTTGTCTTTAAGGGTGTTTTTGATAGTGAGCGTAGCGGCCCCGGAGGTGCTAAGTTCGCCGATAACAAACTCGAATTCGCCATCGCTCTTTTTGGTTATAAAGCCCTCTGTTCCAACGATACCGCTAAAATCATAATACTGGGAAGCCACGTTGGTACTAAGCTCTGTCACCGTGTATTTAAGCGGAACAACACTGGTCCCATCGCTGGACGGTGCCTGGGCAGGCAGGTTGACGCTGCCAAGGAAATTGCCCGTGGCTTCGTCATAGGACAGTTCCACCGTAAAGGTCATGGAGCCGGAAACCAGCTTAACGCTGAGCTTTGCGCCCCGGAGCTGTTCTTTCATTGCGTCGGTAAAGGTAATGGTACCATCATCGAACACCTTAACAATATTCACCTTATAATCCGCGGCAGGCTTGTTAATAATCGCGCCGGTGGTTCGAATATCTTCAAGGTTCGTATTATCGATGGTAAAGGGCTGCGAAAGAATCGCTATATAGCCTGTAGGCGGGTTAATCTCCACCAAACGGAAGCTGTAGGCCTTTAAAGTGCCACCCTCGGTGTAAAGCAATTCCACATCTTCAAAGGTTTTTGTCCATCCCTTTGTTTTGCTTAGCTCAATATTGCTATATACTGGTTCCCAATTGGTGTTATCCTTGCTGCGCTGAATTTCAAACTTCACATCGGGGAAAAGGGTTTCTTCGGTTGTCCAGTCCTTTCTTACAATCAAAGCAAACCGCTTATCCTTAGGCGCGATGGTCATGCTGTTGGAAAGCTGATATACCAAGGACGTAAGGGTTTCGCTAAGCAGCTTGGTTCCATTATACTGGCAATCGTAATCGATAGTGCGGGTGGTTTGATCAAACTCATCCGTGTAGGTATAGGTGAACGTCACTTTGCCGTCGCTGCCCAATGTCTTGGTTTCACCCTTCCAGGTCAAGGAAAGCTCTTTAACCTGATACTGGCATTCCACCAACTGGCCGCCCGACAGCTTATACTTGGGCAGCCCGCTAAACAGGGCCGTACCACTGCCATTGGAAACAGTTATATCTTGGGTCCAATGCGTTGCGCCATTAAGGTATTCGTTGCCGCCTTCATAAAGGCCTACTGTCACAACCGGATAATCCACACCAGGGATACCCTGCTCCCAGATTTTCTGAACCAGCAGGTTGATTTTCGCCTGGTCCTTATTATAGGTATTGGTAAAGGTGTACTCACGCCCGTTAACAATGGACGGTTCACCCTGTTGGAACATGCCCCATTCGTCTGAATCGCTGCTTTCAACCACCCGGTACTCATACTCCACCCATTGGCCATTTTCATAGCCGTAGGTGGGATACGCATCGAAAATCTTCAACGGCGATTCCGCGTGATCGCTATCCAGGGCATTGTAAGTTGCATAGGGTGCGGAGGCGATTGCTTTGAAATTGTTGGCTCCTTTTATGCTGCGCTCCAACGTTAACCTGATAGACGGTAAGCCTAGCATGCCGCCTTCCCGTTCTTTCAAGCCAGCCCATATCTTTTTCGCGGTATAAACCACATCATCTTGCTTGTTTACAAACTCATAACCATTGAGCCATGTGGCAGTGGAAACACACGTGAACCCTTGGGGAATCGCCGTTTCGCTCACCGTATACACATAGCGGTTTCCGTTGGCATCCTTAGTGGGTACCCTAAGAACAACATAGTTGTTGCCATTGATTGTAACAACACCATTTTGGTAACTGTTCGCGGTGCCTGTAACCACCGTAATGGAATCGGGAAGGGTTCCATTTTGGGTTGCCAGCCGGAAAGTCGCTGCCAAATCGTTCACATTTAAACCGCTGTACTTGTTTAACTCCCATTTTTTGGATATAAACAGGTTGGTAAATTCTTCTTCCGGTTCATCCTCCAGATCGCCCACAAGCGTATTGGTTACAATGCCGTAGCCAATATTGCTGCCTTCAATCCAATTAATGGTACCATCATTGGAAATGGAAATCTTCCAGGATTTAACGTTCCCCTGTTCATCGATTTCTTCAAGGGTATAGGGTTTATTGTATTCCAGCGTTTTGCCCGCCTTTAAATCCGCGCTGGTAAGAACAAAGGTCTGGGACCTGGAAGTGCTTTCATCGGTGGTTCTTTCCCAAATGATCTCGCTGCCGTCTTTCAAAACAAGCTTCACACCAGGGAACTTGGTATACGCGTATCCCGCGCTGTCCCATTGTTTGGTAATAACAAGGTAAGCACCGCTTCCGCCGTCGGCTTCTTCCCGTACGTTGGTAACATGCATGCCGTTTTCAATTGCCCTATAGGTATAGCCTTGTTCGCCCTGGGGCAGTGTTACGGATACTTCTTTAACAGAATAAACGTATTCGTTGCCGTTCTCATCAAAACGAGGCCAATTGGCAGAGAAGGTATGGGTCAAATTGGGGTAGGAGATTTCACAGTAAACAGGCTGGCCATTGTCATCGGTATAGGGCTGGCCATTACGGTAAAGCTGCAGCTTCACAATGGTTCCCTCCGCAGGGGTGCCGCCCAGCCAGGATTTGGTGGCCATTAACGAAATGGTCTTTACCAGGTTATTGAAAGACCAGATGATTTCCCCATTTGCAGAGGTCACTACCGGCGTTTGAGCCACAAACGCGCCGGACAAATCGTATTCCTCAACCGTGTAAAGCCGTTCCACCTTCGGATTCGACCCTGTCACATATTTATCCAGCTGCACGCTGCCCACCGCGTCGCTTAAATTGGTACCGCGGCGAAGCTCAATGGGGTATTCTTCAAATGTAGGATCGTTCAGACACTTAATAATAAAGCGGCTTGCGCCCTTGGTGGTGGGATTACGCGTATCGTCCCAGTGTTTATTAATACGCAGACGGATTTTTTCATCCGTGGTAATTTTAGAAACGTTGCTTACTATAAAGCCGCTCTTCACATTCCCAGAAATCGTAGTCTGGTAATCGGCCAGCTTCCCGCTGTCCCCGTCAATTTGGGTTTCTTCCACATGGTAAGTCAGTGCCCGGGGGGTATTTCCCGCGCCACCCATATCGGCCATGGGCACATTGGTGAAGGTACCGCTGCTCCATGTATTGGTGCCCGCTACCTTTTCAAGCTTTATTTCGAAATACAATTCAGCATTCTGGTCGCAAACCAGCCGGACTGTCACATTGCTGTGCTTATCGCCATCGCCTTCCGGCCAATTCTTTGTAACGGTAACGCTCTTGGTTACCGTATTATATACTGTAATTTCCGTTTCACCGTTCACATCAGCGGCGTTCAAGTTAGACGGTGTGACCCTGAGTGTTTTAATTGCCGTTCCATCTTCCCCGGTAAAGGCCAGCTGAGAAAAGGCCAGCCCGTTGACAACACGGGGGAATGAAAAGGTTTCAGTTACCTCTGCCGCGCTGTTAAAGCCGCTGATAACATAGTTCACGTTATCCGTCTTGTCGTCGACACCAGCCACACCATAGGTAACGCCAAAGGACATCGTAACTGATTTACGATCTTCCTCCGAGGTATTAACCCAGATTTTCGTTACATCAATGGTTACGTTACCAGAATCGCTTACCTGGCCCGATGTTCCCTGCACCTCATTGGAAGAAATGGGCTCCGCCAAAGCAACGGCCAAATCCGAAACGGGAATAATACCTACCATCATTACTACGGTAAGCAGCATGGCCCAGAACCTTCTGAAATTCATCTTCATGTTATAACCCCCTGGCATTCATTTCATGTTTTTGTCATTGGCCCTGCTTTTATTCCGTTATGTCCGTCATATCGATTATGTCTACAAGCAAACGATAATGGTAATTTTCATCCTCCGGTGTCAGTTCATAGCTGTACACCAGGCCATTGGCATTGGGGATGTCTTGCCACCCTTCACCACGGTTGATCTGCCACTGCAACGTATAATTAAGGCCCTCAAAGCCTTCCAATGCCGAATGCAGAGCAACCGTTTCACCATAGTACGCCGTGGTGCCCGCAGCAACGCTGGAATATATCGAAACCTTTTGTTCAACGGCTTGCGCTGCTTCTTCCACCGCCTCCTCTTGGGGCGCAACGGTAAACACCACATGGTGCTGATCCTGGCTCACAGTGTAGTGCTTGGTTTCAATGAGGGTATAATTTCTTACATCCGCATTCTGGGCCAGCTCCACGGTTTGAATGTAGCCGTTTTCAGCGTTCAAGATGGCTTTTTCCGGCACACCGGAGCCGGTAATAATCACGGTGAGGGTTTCCGGCAGCTGGCCGCCTTCCACAGCGGAAACAGCGCTGATGCAAACCTGGTTCCCTGTTAATTCTTCATTTTCTTCAATGTCCACTACCTTAGCCAGTGTGGCCACCTCTTCAATGGCCAGGGTGTTGGAATAGACGCTGTCTTGGGCAGCCAAGGCACCTATATTCAATAACAGTATCATAGCGGTGAGCCCCAGCGCGGTTATTTTTTTCATTTTCGTATTCATCATGGATAGCCATCCTCCTCATTATTACGCCTATTTTAAACGAAAAACGGCGAACGTATCCCTTCCTACATAAGGCCTAAGCCATTAAACAGGAGCGGTGCACATTCGCCACTCATTATTGCGCTGCGTCCTCGAGCACTGTGAGCTCTAACCGCCAATCCCAGGTGTAGTTTTCTTCACTTAGAACAAAGTTCATTGTGCTGCCGCCGGTTTGCGCGTCTTTCCAGCCATTGCCGTTATTGTACTGCCAAACCAGCTGGTAGGAACCATCCTCATAGCCTTCAACAATGGCGAACAAGGTCATCACATCGCCGGGCTTTACTTCGCCGCTGGCTGTGGTAGCGATGGAGACACGCTTAAGGGCTTCCTGCTGAGCTTCGCCAGCGGTTTCCTCCAGGGCTTCTTCCTCTTCTTCACCCTGAGATTCTTCTGCCTCTTCGCCCTGTTCTTCAGTCATTTCTTCTTCGGTTTCTTCCAGTGGTTCTTCCGCTTCTTGTTCCTGGGCTGCTTCTTCTACGGCCTCTTCGGTTTCTTGTTCCTTTGCTGTTTCTTCTCCGGCCGCCTCTTGCATAGCCGCGTCTTCTGCGTTTTCTTCAGGCTCTTGCCCCTGAGCAGCTTCCTGAGCCTGTTCTTCATTGTTTTCCTGGGTTGCTTCTTCGGTGGGTTCTTCTGTCACAGCTTCCATTAAAGGCACCAGGGTCAGGGATCTTTTAACGGGCTTGCCAAAGCTATAATTAATCAGCTTGCCGGTTTCCCTATCCTCAACCTGCCATGCCACAAAACGGAAACCTTCCTGTTCCACATGAAGGCCTTTGGGCGCTTCAACGGTTTCACCTTTCTTGACTTCAACGCTGCGTGCCAAAGAGCCATCGGGTTTAAGAAACCTGACATAGCACTTTTCCATCTGTGCTTCCTCTTGAGCAGGGGCCGGTGTCACAGCAGGCGCCGATTCTTCCGCAGGCACAGGTGTGGGGGCCGCGGTTGGCACAGGCGTTACAACCGGGATAGCCGCGGGCTGTACTTGCGGCAGGTTATTCCCCGCAGGTACATGAATCTCGGCAATGTCCTCCAGCATAACGATATCCTGGGCATAGGCCGCCGAACAGCCGATCAGCATCGCTATAACCACAAGCGCCACGGTTAATTTATTCATCAATTTCACATTGCCATTAAACATTTTAGTTGCCCCTTTCGCTTGAAACCCTCATGTTCTCCACCCAGATTAAGGGGGGTGTTCCATTAAGTGGTTTCATTATAGCAAAAGAGGCATTACATCATCGGTTACATATGAAAAAGGCCTTGTAAAAAATTTAACGATCATGGTTACTCTTTTCCACCTAATGAGCGGGCCATGTATTCCAGTTCAATAGGCTCGTAAATGGTTTCGGAATAGAAGCCTAACCGAATACGGGCAATGATATTTTTAAGACTTTGAGCCGGGACCCCCCGAAGCAATATGGCATACTGGGTAGCTGTATAGCGGGTAATAATATCCCCCACCCGCAGGTTTGCCTGCAAGGATTCTTGCAGACGGCGCATGACATTATCCAGCTCCATGGGGTTCACCTTGTCGTTCTTTTGCATGCTGACCTTTAAAATAACCAGGTAACAAGAAATATTAGTGCGGTCCAAGGAACGCACCTGCAAACGGTATATGTCTTTAAAAATGGCGTATTCGCACAAATAAGCCCCACTAATGGCGTTTTCCTCCATCAGCTCCTGGGCGATCATATCTACATCTTTTTCCAGCTGTTCATCCGCACGGATGATTTCGTGCAAAATATCTTGTAATTGCTCCGAAGGATGGGTGCCAAAATAGCGCATGGTGGCTTCGGTAATATAACGGTATTGGGCCATGGCTTCCGAGCGCCTGTTCATGCGGATCAACGCCCTGATCAGCGCCATATGAAAGCTGTCCTCATAAGGGATGCAGGTCAGCGCCACCCGGCAGGTTCTGACGATAATTTCATCGTTGCCGGAGGATTCAAACAGATGGATGGCATGGTTGACCGCTTTTTTATACCTTTCCTCCGCGCGAATCTCGCTTAACATTACAAATTCATCGGTGGACATTTCCGGCAGCAGCTTGCCTGTATACAGCATCATCATTTCGCCCAGGTTCTTGCGAAACATATCCGTATCGGCGCTGTAGTCCAGCAAATCCACAATCAGCTCTTCCACCCTGAACAGGTCCACTTCCCGGGTCATGGCCATGTTCCAGCCATAAGCGCCCACATGGGCTACGATCAAGTCCCGAAGCGCCGGGTCAATCTGCCCGAACATGCTTCTGGTACGGCTAACCAGCGTCTTTAGAGCACCCTCGGGATTTTCGATGGATTCTTCATCCCAAAGCTGTTCATAAAGCTGGTGCACCCCCACAGGGTTGCCCTTATTGAGCACCAATAAGGCAACCAAGCGGCGGGTCTTTTTTGCTTTTTTTAAAATACCATCGATCTGCCTGCCCTCATAGTCCATTTCAAACTGGCCAAACAGCTTCATTGTAACCTTGCCGTCTTGCAAGGGCTTGCGCCGTTTGGCGGCGGGCTTTGTTTCATTTGTAAACAGTTCCATGATTACACCGCCTTATTAATTTGCCCTTACAGCACTGGAAGAAAACAGTTTTTCCTGCGTCACTGACCCGGCTTCGCCATCAACCGTCAGGCCATTGCGGGACTGAAAGGCTTTCACCGCATCGAAGGTTTCCTGGTCGTACTCTCCGGTTGCTTCGCGGCTGGTATACCCAAGGCTCTTCAAGGCCGATTGAACCTGAACCACACTTTCGCCCTTGCTGCCGATTTTAAGGGTAGAATAGCTGGAGCTTTCTGCCGCAGCAGGCTTGGCAAGGGAAGAATACAGCAGGGATAAGGTCGCCGAGCCTGCTTTGCCATCAACTGGCGAAAGCTTATTGTTGATCTGGAATTCACGCACTGCGTTGGCGGTATTCTGTGTGTACACGCCGTTGATCTTATCTTGGTAATAGCCCAATTCATACAGGGCATATTGCAGCTTGTTAACAGCCGAGCCCTCGGACCCCAGCTCCAAGGTTTTGCTGGTATCCTCCGCCTTGGCGGCGGTGCCGTAAAGAGCGCGCTGGGTAGCAGGGCCTGCCTTGCCATCCACTGTCAATTGCATGGCGGATTGGAATGCCCGCACAGCTGAAAGGGTACCGGAGCCGAAGGAGCCGTCCACAGAGCCCGAGTAATAACCCAGCTCCTTGAGCCGCTGCTGCAGCTTCTTCACATCGTCGCCCTTGTCCCCATCCTGCAGGGTGGTGTAGCCGGTGGAACTGCTGCTGGAAGAACCAGACGTGCTGGAGGAGCCGCCGTTGCCCTTGGCATCCACTGCGTCATCGGAATAAAGCTTGGCCAAGGTGGTTTTCCCAGCTTTGCCATCTACCGTAAGCCCGTTGTTCTGCTGGAAGGCTTCCACAGCAGACTTGGTCTTTTCCCCATAGCTGCCATCGGAATAACCGGACATATATTTAAGCTTGATTAAACGGTTTTGCAGCGCCCGCACTGCGTCGCCTTCTGCGCCGCTTTCAAGGGTATCGCCTACATAGGAAGCCGCACCGCTAGCTTTTTTCGCGGAGGAGGAATAAATCTTTGTAAGGGTGTCCGGGCCTGCCTTGCCATCCTCCCAAAGACCGGAGGCTTTTTGGAAGGCCTTTACTGCCGCTTCTGTAGCCGCGCCATAATCCCCGTCGGCTTTGCCGGCAAGATAACCTAATTCGATCAGCCGGTTCTGCAGCTTTTTCACATCCGCGCCGGAAGAATCCAATTGAAGGTATTTATTGGTATTGGGGGTCGCAGTAGGCCTGGGCGTGGCCGTTGCCTTAACGGTAGGCTTAGGCGTTGTCTTGGTGGAAGAAGAACTGGAGGATGTGCCGGAATTGGCCACCGCCGTATAAGAAAACAGCTTTTCCTTGGTTTTTTCGCCCACGATGCCATCAACCTTGATGCCGTTGGCTTCCTGGAAAGCTTTCACTGCGCTGGTGGTGCCGGAACCGAATTTGCCGTCCACCGAGCCGGTGTAATATTTAAGCTCCTTAAGCCGCTGCTGCACATCCGATACATCGGAGCCCTGGCTGCCGGCTTTTAAAGAAGAAGAGGTGGATTCGGTGCTGGGAGTAACAGAAGCGGTGCGGGCAGGCGTAGCGGTTGGTGTACCGCTTTGGTTGGTTGAACTGCCGCCCTGGTTTAAACTGGGAGGCATGGTCACAATAGTGCCATTGCCGCTAATGGAATTGGTGCTGGTAGCCATTTCGCCCCAGGCGCCATTGTTTTCCCAATCCACGTTGGATAGATTGCTGCCGCCAGCGGTAGACGTGGGGGCAGGCGTAGGCGTCACAGTAGGGGTAGGCGTTACGCCAATGGTACTAAAGGGCAAAGCATTATTGCCCGTGCCAATATTATTGCCACCGGTTGTGGTATCGTCCTGTTCAACATAGCAGCCTGACAGCAGCAATGCCGCCACCAGCAGCATGGCCAATAACAATATTTTTTTCATGTTTGCTTTCATGGCTGATCCCTTCCTTCCAAACCTGGGCACATACTGTCACATTATTATTGTACATGGTGCCGCGCAATATCGCAAGGGGTTTTTATTACGAAATATGTCAAAAAATAAATATTTCCGCAATATTTGTATCCTCACTCACTTATAAGACGTATCACAGCCTCAATTCGTTTCATCTTTTCGTTAATTTGCCTCTTTCATAACACTTAGCGCGCAGCTGAAGGTCAATGCCATCTCTTCTTGTAACATTTCTTCCCTGCCTTCATAGCACCACCGGGTGCCGGGCTCAATTTCTCCCACCTTGGTTCCATAAGGTACCCACACAAAACGGGAATCCTCCTCACCCCGGCTTAAAAACACCCGCACATACGCTGTGCCCTCTAGAATGGCGCTGTCTAAAAAGGCCAGCCGCTGTGCAATAAAGGTTTTCAACCCTTGGGTCTGTCCATGTAAATCCGTTTTCTTTGTCAAGGTGAAATTGCCCTTATAGCGGGCGTAATCCATTGTGGCGGAAGCCTCCAGAAGCGTCTCCCATTGGTCGATGCCCGTTTCAATATACGCCTGAAAAACCGGCTTGGCGCGAAGGTATTGGGTTTTCATTTCATCCTTAAAGGCTTCATCCTGGTACAGGGTTTCGTACCACACTGTCAGGTCCGGCAAAATCAGCCCCATGGGGTCCTTGTAATAGCCATAGCGGTAGGACCAATTGCCAAAAGTCGAATCGTAGTCCCAGTAAAGGTCCCCGTTAAAGCGCCAGTTGTTTTCTTCCGTTAAATAAAAGAAGGTACTTCCTTCAAAGCCATCGTTGTTTTTGCTGATCTCATCCAGCACAGCCTTCCTTGCAAAGGATTCCAAATCCATCAGCTCCGCATAGCCTTCCATGTCGATAAAGGCATTTTCCAGGGCCTGGGCCTTTTCCTGAATAAAATCCGTGTTCTCGTTTTCCGGGTAGTGAAGCCGAAACAAAGTGCCCCATTCGGTTTCGAAGGTAATATCATCTGGATTGGGCTGGTTTTCAACCTCGATCAGATAGCTGTTTTCCGGCAGCAGTACACGGTTTTTTCCTTCCTCCATTTTTTCTGTCAGAAGATAATTCCCGGCATAATGGCCGTTTAAATATACGTCCACAAATTGGGATTCAATGCCGTAAGGAATCTGAAGGGCCGCCACTGCGTCGTACAAAAGCTTGTTGCGCAGGTATGACCCATCCTGGGCGTTAGCCATCAGAAGCCATTTTTTTGCCTTGCCCATTTCAAACAGATCGGTTTTTTCAAGAAACTTGATCTGGTAAGATTTCTTTTCCGCCTGCCAAGTGGCATTGCCATGGCCTTTAATGTATTCCAGCGGTTCATCCACCAGCAATACGCCATCCACGCCGTACAGGCGAATAGAAGCAGGCTCCTTTTCATTTTTATCCGAATTGACTGTATCCATGTTAGCCGTCTGCGTATCGATAAAAACCGCGGGCAGGTTCTCACTTTTCAACACCGTTACCCCTTCCTCCTCCCTCAGGGGCATGAAAGAAGGCAAAAACAGAAAGGTCTCTCCGGTTTCCGCGTCCGTATAGGGCAGAATATTTTCCTCCCCCAGGGCGCTTACGCACATTAGCAGTAGCAGCAAAAAAACGAACAATGTTTTTTTCATTCTCTGTTTACCTCCCGTATGATACCTACATTATATAGCGCCCCAAGGGTCTCGTCAAACAAATGTACCGAACAAATACAAAAATTAACTGTTTTTTGTTTGACATTGCACACCTTTCGCCTTATACTATCTAGTTGGTAAATCATCCAATCGTAAAGGACGGTGCTTTCAGATGCGTACAACCGGCGTTATTTCCCGCGGCATCCTCACACCCATTTTCAAACAGGGCGATGATCTTGTGAAGATTGTTGCAGACTGTGTTATAGGCTCCGCCAAGGAAGATGGCTATACCTTGGATAATGGGGATATCATCGGCATTACGGAGGCGGTAGTAGGGCGCACCCAAGGCAACTACGCTACCTGTGACCAGATTAAGACCGACCTTGCACTTAAATTTGGCGGCGAAGAGTTGGGCATTGTATTCCCCATCCTTTCCCGCAACCGCTTTTCTGTGCTTTTAAAAGCCATGGCCGCCTCCACGAAAAAGCTTTATGTTCTTCTCTCCTACCCTGGGGATGAAGTGGGCAACGAGCTGGTTTCTTTGGACACGGTAGACGAAAAAGGCGTAAACCCCTATTCCGACAGCTTCGACGAAAAAGGCTTTCGGAACGTGTTTGGCTACGATACCATTCACACCTTTACCGGGGTGGATTACATTGAATTCTATAAATCCTTCGGGGATAACATTGAGATTCTCTTTTCCAACGACCCCCGCTACATTTTAAAATATACCAAGAACGTGCTTTGCTGCGATATCCACTCCCGTTTCCGCACCCAGCGGCTGTTAAAGGCTGCGGATGAAAGTGCCAAGGTGCTCACCATGGACCATATTCTCTGCGAATCCGTCGAGGGCAGCGGCTATTCTCAGTTTGGCCTTCTGGGCAGCAACAAGGCCACAGAAGACAAAGTAAAGCTCTTCCCCCGTGAAACCCAGGCTGTTGTGGATGCAGTGCAAAAGGAAATGCTTACCAGGACAGGCAAGCGCATTGAGGTGCTTGTGTACGGCGATGGCTGCTTTAAGGATCCCGTAGGCGGCATTTGGGAGTTAGCCGATCCGGTGGTGGCCCCTGCCTACACCTCCGGCCTTTGCGGCACGCCCAACGAAATCAAGATCAAGTATGTGGCAGACAACGAATTCGCCAATCTTTCCGGGGAAGCGCTGCAGGCGGCCCTTCGGGAAAAGATTGCCACCAAGGATTCTTCCCTGGTGGGCAAAATGACCGCCGAAGGCACCACACCCCGCCAGATTTCCGATCTGGTTGGCAGCCTGTGCGACTTAACAAGCGGCTCCGGCGACCGGGGCACCCCGGTGGTATTGATCCAAAACTATTTCAAAAATTACGCCAGCAAGCTGTGAGGTAGCGACATGTATAAAACCCCATTGGATTACGCCAAACAAGGCGCGGATACCCTTTTGAGCAAATACACTGTGGATACCCTCCCCCCTGCAGGCCGTTTTCATTACCATCAAGGGGTTTTTCTTTCGGGTGTTCAGCGTACCTTCAATTTAAGCAAAGAACAAAAGTACGGCGATTATATTAAGCAATGGCTGGATTTCCACATCGATGAAAATGGCCGCATTCCTACCTGCCACGACGATCAGTTCGACGATATGCAGCCCGCCATACTGCTGTTCGACCTGTATAAGGAAACCAAGGAAGAGCGCTATAAGACCGTTCTTGATCACTTCGCCCAGGTGGTGGATATGTGGCCCAAGAACGCCAAAGGCGGCTTCTGGCACAAGTTTTTCAGGCACAACCAAATGTGGCTGGATACCCTTTACATGATCGGGCCCTTCATGGCCATGTACGCTGACATGTTCCATAAACCCTACTTTTACGAAGTGATCTTCCAAAACATGAATCTCATGCGCCAAAACATGACAGACCCGAAAACCGGCCTTTTGTTCCACGCCTGGGACGATTCCAAAGTAGAAGCCTGGGCCAGCCCTATTACCGGCACCTCCAGTGAATTCTGGGGCCGGGCCATCGGCTGGTATGCCGTATCCATTATGGATATCTTGGATTACATCCCTTCCGATCATCCCCGCCGGGCAGAATTCATTTCCGCCCAAAGGGATATCTTAAACGCCCTGATTCGCTACCAGGACAAAGAAACCGGCCTTTGGCACCAACTGGTAAACCGTGTGGGCCAGGAGGGCAACTGGCTTGAAAACTCCTGCTCCTGCCTGTACACCTACGCCCTGGCCAAGGCCATGGAAAAGGGGATTCTCGATATCTCCTACGCCCCTTACATGCAAAAGGGCTTTAAGGGTGTCATCGATACGCTGGATTTTCAAGGGGAAGACCTTCTCCTTTCCAAGGTCTGCATTGGCACGGGGGTTGGGGATATGCAGTTCTACTTCGACCGTCCTACTGTTACCAACGACCTGCACGGCATGGGCGCATTCCTTTTGATGTGCACCCAGGTCCAATCCGCCTGCGACGCATTGGATTTACAAGTGTAAAAAAACAATGAAAAAGGGAGGGTGCTGATGCCCTCTCTTTTTATTTTGCAGGAATAGTCCTTCATTTAATCGAAATAGTATAGGATAAGGCCGTTTAGGCGAAAGGAGCGCGCTCATGCAAGATACCATACTGGTTATAAACCAAAACGATAGCCAAACCAGGGCCATCGTCAAAAAATTGCGTGCGGAGCAGATTTGCGCATTGATGGTACCAGGAGATGTGAGTCCCGAAGCCATTGAAAAAGCCGAGCCCCTGGGGCTTATTGTCGCCGGAGGGGATTATGGCCATGCCGACACGCCTTTTAATGCCAAATGGCTTTTATGCGGGCGGCCTATATTGGCCTTGGGCGACGCAGCCCTTTCGCTGCTGGTGGAACTAGGCGGCCAATTAAGCCCTGAGCCTCTGCCTAACGGGCTGCACCCCATTGCTGCTGTGGAAACGGCCATCGCCCATCAATGGAGCGAGAATGAACGGTATATCGCCAATGTCTACCCCCTTCAATTGTGTGAAAGCTTGGAGGCCTGGGTACGGGTAGGCGAGCATTGCGTTGGTTACGCCCACCGTACACTGCCCCTTTTCGGCTTGCAAATGCATGTGGAGCAAAACGACATGGACGCCGCCCAGGTGCTTGCTTCCTTCGCCATGGATGTATGCCGCTGCCAGCCCCTGTGGGATTCTGAACGGATTATCGAGGACGCGGTGCATAACATCAGCGAAAAGGCTGGTGAAGGCTCTGTTCTGCTGGAATTATCCGGCGGGGTGGATAGCGGCGTATGTGCCCTCCTTGGGCACCTGGCCATGAAGGAAAAACTTCAATGCTATTTTGTTGATACGGGGCTTTTACGTCCTATTATTTTAGAAGAAACCCTGGCCTTTTTCCAAGAAATATTAAGCCTTCAGGTACATATTGTAGACGCCAAGACCCGCTTTTTTGAAGCCTTGAAGGGTGTAAATACGCAAAGCGAAAAGGCTTATACCATCAATTCCCTTCTATGCGATATTCGGCAAGAGCAAAAGGCAAGGTTTGGGGCCAATATGGTGCTCAGCACCATCAACAGCTCCGATCTGATGACAGGCGAAGCCGAAAGTGCCGATTGCCACGGTGTTGGAATTGATGCCCCCATCGCCCAGCTGTTTAAAGACGAAGTGCGCCGATTGGGCGAAAGCCTGGGGCTGCCCCCCGCTATCTATAACCGCCAGCCTTTCCCGGAAACTGGCCTGGCCCTTCGCATCTCCGGCCCGGTGGATGAAAAAAAGGTGGCGCTTTTAAACCATGTAGATCAGATTTTCTTAACAGAAGTGGAGCAAAATGGTCAGGCCAAGCGGCTTTGGCAATATTTTGCTATGCTCATGCCCATGGGGGATCAATACCTGGCTTGTTTGCGGGCTGTAAACCTGGTTGATGGCACAAAGGCCCAGGCCGCCCGGTTGCCTGCTGAATTATTGGAGCAGGTGGCTTCAAGAATCCTGGAAGAGGTGCCCTGTGTGGTCCGTGTTATGTACGAATATACCAGTCAGGATTGCGCTTCCGATATCCAATGGCCATAAGCATTCTTATTATTCTTGTGGTGTTTATGGCTTTGGGGCTTTACCAGGGGCTGAAAACCACCCACTATAAAATCGCAAATCCAAAGATAAATACCCCTCTGCGCTTCGCCTTAATCAGCGATCTCCATAGTCATACCTGGGGCGAAGGACAGCAAAAGCTGATTCGCATCGTCAAAAAAGCGGCTCCCGACGGCATCCTGCTGGCGGGAGATTTGGAGGACCCAAACGGCGATCCCCTGGCCGCATACACCCTTGTAAAGGGCATTTCCCCTTTAGCGCCATGCTATTATGTTACCGGCAGCCACGATATGCTCACCTGGGACCTTCAAAGCGTGCTGGACCGTATGACAGCCGCAGGGGCCGTTCCTTTGAGGGAGGAACGGGTAAACCTTACTTTAAAAGGCAGCCCGATGGCCATTTCCGGGGTGGATGAACCTTTTATGGCCTACATCCAAGGGAAGGCCACCACGAAAATCCAGCAGGCCGATTTCTATCTTCATATGCTGGAAGACCTGGAGCCTCTTTCCAAAGACACTTTTAATCTGCTCATTGCCCACCGCCCGGAGTTTTTCGATGCTTACAGCCATATGGGGTTCGATCTGGCCGTAACCGGCCACGCCCATGGAGGACAGGTACGAATCCCCTTTATTTTAAACGGTTTGTACGCACCCGGCCAGGGTTTTTTCCCTAAATTTGCTTCCGGTCTTTATAAAAAAAATGGTTTTACCATGATCGTCAGCCGGGGGCTGCATTTCAGTTGGATCCGGCCAAGGTTTTTTAACCGCCCGGAAGTGGTGATTATCGATTTGCTGCCAAAGGAGTAATTTTATGCTTTTATCCGACACCCATTGCGACACCCTGTATGAAATAGGCGTACAGGGAAATTCGAACACAGCTGTCACACAAAAAAACCTAGAGGAAGGCGGCGTAACCCTTCAAGTCATGGCCATGTGGACAGGGCGGGACGGAAACAAGGGCGATGTGGACGGCATAATCAAAAAAGAATTGGCCGCCTTTCATCAACTTCTTAAGCAGGGCTACACCCAGGTTTTAAGCCCCGCAGAGCAAAAAGAAGGCCAGGTGTCCATCATGCTCTCCATCGAAGGGGGCGAGGTGTTCGAACCGGGGCTTTATACGGTAGAAGAATACCACCGCCTGGGGGTGCGCATGGCCGCCCTGCTATGGAACAACGAAAACAAAATCGGTTTCCCTGCCAAAGCGCAAACCAGCCAAGGCCTTACGGATTACGGCCTTGAAGTGGTTAAAGAAATGCAACGGCTTCACATAGCGGCGGATGTATCCCACCTGAACGATCAAGGTTTTTACGATATTTTTCTTAAAACCCATCGACCCCCCATGGCATCCCATTCCAACTGCCGCAGCCTGCGCAACCATTTTCGAAACCTGACAGATGATCAAATCCGCCTTATGATTCAAAATGGCGGTTATATCGGTATAAACTTTTACCCCTATTTTTTGACAGATGACCGGGCTGCCCTGGAAAACGTGGTTCAGCACATCGATCATGTGTGCCAGCTGGGCGGGGATCAAATCGTAGGCTTCGGTTCGGATTTCGATGGCATCGAGATCGCCCCTATCGGCCTTGAGGGCCCGGAAAAGTTCCCGGATTTGCTGGCGCTATTAAAGAAACGGGGCTATTCCCAGGAAGCCATTGAACGCATTGCCGGGCAAAATTTGATCGACTATTTTAACCGTATAGCTTAGTGCAAACCTTCGCAACCTAATGGTTGCGAAGGTTTCAGACCGCCGGCAAACTCTGTTTGTCGGGGGCTGACAGCTTTTCAAGAAAGCGACAGATGCTAGGAACCAAGGCGGCATAAGGGGATGAGCGTACACGGTGTACGTGATTCTCCTTTGCTGCCGCAGGTAACACCGCAGACGGCGCTTTGTTGAAGAGCTGAAACCTCCGCAACCTAATGGATGCGGAGGTTTATCAATATGATAGAGTTAACTAATATTACCAAATCCTACGGCGATACAGCCATTTTAAAAGATGTGGATTTGTTCATCAGCCGAAACGAATACGTGGCCATTATTGGCCCATCCGGCTCGGGCAAAAGCACGCTGATGAACCTGCTTGGCTGTCTGGACAGGCCTGAAACCGGCAATTACCGCCTGGATGGGGAAGCTGTTTACAGGCTGGCTCCCAAGGCTTTATCCCGCCTGCGGGGAGAAAAGATCGGCTTTGTGTTCCAGGGTTTTCAGCTTTTAATGAAGCTGACCGCCCAAGAAAACGTAAGCCTGCCCCTGATGCTAAAGGGCGTGCCCCAACGCCAGCGGATGGATATGGCCGCCGCAGCCTTAAATGCTGTGGGATTAGGCAGCCATCTTAACCACCGGCCCCACCAGCTTTCTGGCGGCCAGCAGCAGCGTGTGGCCATCGCCAGAGCCCTGATCGGCAAGCCACCCCTTATTTTAGCCGATGAACCCACCGGAAACCTGGACCCTATCTC
Organism: Eubacteriales bacterium; assembly: GCA_031556065.1. Lineage (GTDB taxonomy): Bacteria > Bacillota > Clostridia > Christensenellales > Aristaeellaceae > JAVBTR01. Next base: position 102,710 of record JAVBTR010000022.1, read on the forward strand.
CACAGCGGAAATACTTGGGCTATTCGAAGCCCTGCACCAAAAAGGCCATACCATTGTGCTCATCACCCACGATGAAAAGGTGGCTCAAACCGCCCAGCGGCGGATTCGGGTCAGTGACGGAAAAGTTCATTAATTTGTTAGCACTCGTGCTTGACGAGTGCTAACAAAAGTGGTAGAATGTGCCTTGTACACTTTCACTTAGCGCACTGAACAATATCAAGGAGGCACTTTATCATGGCAAATCAACAAGGCAATATTTCCATACATGCGGAAAACATCATGCCGGTCATCAAGCGCTGGCTGTACTCGGATAAGGATATTTTCATCCGCGAACTGGTATCCAATGGGGTGGACGCCGTCACCAAGCTAAAAATCGCCCGCCCAGACATTGAAGACGATTTTAAGGTCCAGGTCAATGTCAACAAAGAAAATGGCACCCTCTCCTTTTCCGACAACGGCATCGGCATGACAGATGAAGAGGTGCAAAAGTACATCAACCAAGTGGCCTTCTCCGGGGCGGAAGAATTTTTAAAGAACTACCAGCAGGAGGGCCAGGAGAAGGGCGGCATTATTGGCCACTTCGGCTTGGGCTTCTATTCCTCCTTTATGGTGGCCAAGAAAGTCCGTATCGACAGCCTTTCCTTTACAGACGGTGCCAAGGCCGTTTCTTGGGAAAGCGAAGATGGCATGGCCTTTACCATGGGCGAAAGCGACCGCACCCAGCGGGGCACCACCATTACCCTGACTATCTCCGAAGATGAAACAGAATTTTTAGACACCTACCGTGTCCGGGAAGTACTGAACCGCTACTGCGGCTACCTGGCCGTACCCGTTCTCCTTTTCGATGAAAACGAAAAGCCTCACGAGCATAAGGACAAAGATGGCAATGTGGAAAGCGTTCACCAGCCCGAACCCCAGCAGATTAACGATACTAAGCCTCTGTGGCTTAAAAACCCCAAGGATTGCACCGACGAAGAATACCGTGAATTCTACAAAAAAATGTTCCATGAATTCGAAGATCCTCTTTTCTGGGTGCATTTGAACGTGGATTACCCCTTCAACCTTAAGGGCATCCTTTATTTCCCAAAACTCAAACAGGATTTCGGCTCCAAGGAAGGTGAGGTCAAGCTCTTTGCCGGCCAGGTCTTTGTTGCCGATAACATCAAAGAGATTATCCCCGAATTCCTTCTTTTGCTCAAGGGCGTGATCGACTGCCCCGACATCCCCCTGAACGTCAGCCGCTCTTTCTTGCAAAATGATGGCTATGTGCGCAAGATTTCCGCCCACATCACCAAGAAGGTAGCGGACAGGCTCACAGGTCTATTCAATACCGACCGTCCTGCCTTCGAATCCTATTGGGATGATATCTCTCCCTTTGTGAAATACGGCTGCATCAGGGATGATAAGTTCTTCCAAAGCGTGAAGCCCATCCTTCTTCTTAAAACCACCGACGGCGCTTACTACACCTTCGATGAATACAAGGCCCGCAACGAAGGCAAGGTGGAAAAGAAAATCTACTACACCACCGATTACAAACGCCAAGCCGCCTCTGTGAACCTGTATACCGCCAAGGGCATCGATGTGGCCCAATTGGATACTCTCATCGATATGAATTTTATTTCCTTCATGGAATATGAAAAGGGCGAGCAAAATCACGAGTTTGTTCGCGTAGACGCCGACTTAACAGGCCTTACCGAGGAAACCGACGAGGGCAAGGACCTGGACGAAGAACAGCTCTCCAAGCTCTTTAAGGATTCTCTATCCATGCCTGAGTTGGAAGTGAAGCTCCAGGCCCTTTCTTCCGATTCGGTTACCGCCATGCTTATCGAAGACGAACAAATGCGCCGCTTCAAGGAAATGAGCCGGGTTTATGGCCAGGATTTTAAAATGCCCGACAAGTTCACCCTGGTGCTCAACCGCAAGTCCCCCACGCTCCGCTCCCTGGCTGCCCGTGAGGAAGACGAAACCACCACTCTCCTTATCCAGCAGCTATACGATCTGGCCAAGATCGCCACAGCCCCCCTGGAAGCCGACGAGCTTTCCGCCTTCCTAACACGCAGTGCCAAATTGGTGGATATGCTGGCTGGGAAGTAATAACGAAATATTTAAGCTATGCGAGAAACCCTTTCTTGTTTTGCAAAACAAGAAGGGGTTTCTCGCGCTCTTCCCAAAGAAGAAAACCTGTATTGGCTGCCTCATCAAAGAAGCAACTGAAGCTATTTAACTATTTCCCCCGCGTAGAGGCAGGGTTGACGCCATATTGCTTTTTGAAAGCCCGGCGGAAAGAGTGCGCACTTGAATACCCGGTTTTCTTTGCGATCTGATCGATGGTGTAGCGGTCCTCCTGCAGCAATTGACAAGCCGCCTCAAGCCGTATTTTTGCCAGATATGAAACAAAGTTTTCACCTGTATGCTTTTTAAAAAAGGCTGAAAAATAGGATTCGGAAAGATTAAAATAAGCCGCCGCCATCACAAGGGACATGCTGGGATCGGACGCGTTGGCATTAACATAGCTCAGTACATGGGCTTTAAGATCCTCGCCCTGGTTGTGGCGGCTTTGCTGTGTCTGGTCGCATACGAAGATAAACAGCACTCTGAGCTCTTTTGCCGCATCGGAGAAGGAAAGGCTTTTCAGCACCAGAAGGCTTTGAATGATATGCGCTTGAATCTCTTTATTTTCTTGGGGGTATTCTTTTACAAACCTTAGGAGGGTTGCCCTCATTTCTGAGAGTAAAAGGCTGCCCATAAGGCCGGATATGTGCAGCTTTTCCGTGTTTTCGCGAATCACCTTATCATACAGTCCCTGCAATTCGCTGTTGTTTCCGCTGCGCAAGCTGGCGGTAATGCGCTGCTCCACATCGGTAGGATAGTAGAATATCTGCCCGTGCCGCTTTTCCTCCTCATACCAGCTCAGTGGCATATCCGTGTGAACATCGATCAGGTCCAAGGTTAGAAGCGCTTCCTGGTGGGCTTGATACAAATCTGCAAGCTGAGTCCGTGGCGCACCAGCGGCAGCCTTAAAGCCAAGGAGGAGTTTATCCATCATTTCTTTGATATCCGCCATAATGTAATGTACAAAAATGCGGCAATAATCCAGGGCATCCTCATCAAAATGAAATACCAGGGTCATCTGGTTGGCCGAGGTATCCACCACCGTGATGCCGGAGGCATCCAAGGAAAGTGCTTGGCGAATGGAAGCCTTAACAATATGCAGTCCCGCTATGGTTTCCTTCTGCGTATAATCCCCAGGATATAAGATGCGAAGCGCCACGACTATATAGATCGCCTGTCCCAGGTCCACGCCCATATACGCGGCCGCATCGATCAACTCGCTTTCGGATTCAAAGCCGCTTGTAATCAGGTGACTAAAATAGGCCATCCGCATTTCTTGATTTTGCTGGCCCATGGTGTCTTGCAGCTGGCTGTTATCCTTTAAAAGCTGGGCGACGGATTCCTCCAGATATTGAAGATGAGGAGCAGTCTTGCCGTTTTCACCGATGTGAGCGGTAAGCATGCGGTAAACCTTGCTAACAGGCGAAACATTTTTTCGCATAAAATAAGTGGCTGCCAGGAGGCAAAGGGAAAAACAAACAACGGTGGTCAATAGGAAAATGCCATTTAAGTGATCCGCCTGCTGCATAATAATGGCCTGGGGCGTCATTGAAATATAGGTTAGGCCACGATCAGAATGAACGTATGAAACCAAGGTCTTTTCACCATTGAAGGTTTCCACAAAAACGCCCTCTTCTTCCGGCAAAGACAACCTAACAGGCGGAAGTGCGCCAGCCTTTGAAAAGCTGGCGATAACGCGGCCCCCTGAATCCATAACATAGCTTAATGTAGACGTGCTAAGATCGATCAGCCCGCTGAACAGGCTCTGTTCATCAATATACAAGCAAATCGCGCCAGTACTGCGCTGGCTGCCCATAGGTAAAGACTGAACGTAGGGCACTACTTTCTTTCCAGCACCGCTTGGATAGATAACCTGTGTTGGGAAAAGGGTAACAGACTGCGCTGCTTGCAAGGTTTGCAGCCACTGGCTTTGCAGCGCATCTTCTTGCCCGCGGATTACCTCTTTATAAAACACGGGATAAAGGCAGGCGAAATCCGCCGCAAAGACATAACCGTTTGCCCGGGAATAAACAGTGATATACGTTTCGGGGCTTAGGTGCACAGCCGCATTGCGCAGGTATTGGATATACTCCTTTAGCTGGTACATTTGTCCGCTGCCTACTGGATCCGAAAGATTCAGGATCATACTGGTTTGATAATAAGAAGAGATGCGGTTGATGACCGCATCCATTTTCGATAGCCGCTCATCCACTAAATCCCTAATAGATGCCATGGTTTTAAGGCTGAATTGCTGCGCATTGTAAGTGATAATCCGCTGTGCCTCCCAATAGCTGCTCCACGCGCTGGTGATGGCAATGGCTGTAATAACCAGATATGACAGAAAAAAGCGCAGAGGGATAGCGTTTTGCCTAATGAATAGGGTTCTTTTTTTCATGCAGCGGCCTCCCTCCATTATTATGTACCTGTAACTGATACGATCATTTTAACTGATTTTGTTTATAAACACAAACAAACAACAAAAAATGGCTGGACCTAAAAAAATGTACCCCTATGGCAAACATGAAAAATGCACCATAGATAAAAATGTGCATCTTGTGCAAAACCGTGTTCATGAGATATGCTCTTTGCACAAGGGAGGGGAACATATGGAATGGCCACGCCGAAGGTCCCGATGGCAAAAACGCGTCCTTGTGCTGTTAAGAAGCAGGACCCTGTATTTTATGGTCGCTGTCGGGTTTGTGTTTATGATCATCTTTCGCTACCTGCCTATGGGTGGGCTGATTATTGCTTTTAAAAAATATTCTTTTCGAAAAGGCATCTTTAATAGCGATTGGGCAGGCTTTCAGCAGTTTGAATTCATATTTACAAAGAACCCAGATTTCTACAATATTTTAAGAAACACCTTGGTCATCAATCTTTTAAAGCTTCTTTTCTGTTTTCCGGCACCTATTGTTTTGGCGCTGATGATCAATGAAGTGCGCGGTGTGCGGCTAAAACGTGCGATTCAAACAGCCATCTATCTGCCCCACTTTGTATCATGGGTGGTATTTGGGACTATTGTGGTACAGTTCTTATCGCCTTCCAGCGGCCTGGTGAACGAGATTATCAAGCTCTTTGGCGGCCAACCTGTTTTCTTCATGCGGGAATCCAAGTATTTTTATGCCATCGTCGTGCTCTCGGACATTTGGAAATCTGCCGGCTGGGGAACGATTATGTATTTGTCCGCGCTTACAGGGATCGATCAGGAGCTGTACCAGGCAGCGCGGATCGATGGGGCCAACGGCCTGCAGTGCGTGCGGCATGTGTCACTGCCGGGCATATCCGATACAATCGTGGTTTTACTGCTGTTGCAAATCGGACAATTGATGGATGTGGGGTTTGAACAGATATATGTTTTATCAAGGCCGATTCTTTACAGCGTGGCAGATGTGCTTAGCACCTATATTTTCCGTGTGGGGGTGGGCCAAGCCCAGTTCAGCATGACGGCGGCCATCGGGCTTTTCCAATCGGTGGTCGGCATGACGCTGATCGTATTGGCAAACTTTGCTTGCAAGAAATTATTCGAGAAAAACCTTTGGTAGAAGGGAGCACTTAAAATGGCGCAGGTATTGGGGCAGAAAAAAGCAGGCTTTAGCTACACGCTTGTGATCGCAGCATTGGTCTTCTTTGCGGTGATATGCATCATTCCATTTTGGTATGTTTTCGTATCGTCTTTAAGTGATCCCCAATTGGTAAAGGAAGGGGCTTTTCATCTTTTGCCAACCGGTTTTTCATTGGAGGCATACCGCATTGTTTTTCGCGACGCACGCTTTTTTACCGGGTTTAAGATCACCCTTTTGCGGACCGTGATCGGTACCGCACTGGCCTTAAGCGTGCAAACCATGATGGGCTATGCCATTAGCCGTGCCATGCCAGGCCGTAAGATCATCAAGCGGATGGTAGTAATCACCATTTTGTTTAACGGCGGCATCATTCCCACTTATCTTGTAATGCAGGGACTGAACTTGCTGGACACATTCTGGGCCTTAATCCTTCCCATGGTATTTAATCCCTGGAATGTGATTTTGCTAAGCAGCTTTTTTGCATCTCTGCCCGATGCCATTGAGGAATCGGCCAAGCTGGATGGCGCCGGGGATTTTCGGATTTTTTTGAAACTGGCTGTGCCCCTTTCCATCCCAGCCATCGCCACCATTCTTCTGTTTATCGCTGTTCGGCATTGGAATGAACTGATGGACGGGGTCATCTACATTCATTCAAGCCATTTAAAGCCTATGCAGGTTTACTTAATCGAGCTGGTTATGCGCATGTCCACCAATAGCATGATTGAGCCTACCGAGCAGGCCATCACGGCTATTTCCATCCAGACTGCGGTTATTTTCGCCTCATGTCTGCCGATTATAATGGTTTATCCCTTTTTGCAGCGTTTTTTTGTAAAGGGTATTATGGTTGGCGCGGTCAAGGGCTAAGGCCAAGACCGTTCACATATGAACAATATAAGGAGGTTTTCCCATGTTAAAAGGACGCAAGGCTCTTCCGTTGCTGGTGTTGCTGATTCTGGCGATGATTTCAGCCAGCATTCCCTTCGCTGCCGCAGAGGCGCCAAGACCTAAGGTGACCATCCTCACGAGTATCAATGTGGATACAGAAGGAACGGACGTAAACGACAACGACTATATCAACTATATACGGGAAAAAACGGGGGTTGACATTGAATTTATTAACGATGGCACCAATCAATACCGGCAGAAGATGAATACCCTCCTTGCAGGCAACACGCCGCCGGATGCCCTGATGCTCATGGACGTGACCCAGCGGATCGACTTGGCACGCTGGGCAGAGGAAGGAATGCTTCTGGCCCTGGACGATTATTTGCCTCAATATGGCCAGGATTTGTTGAAGAGCATTAAGGATGAAGCATGGGAAGTGACCAAGCACAACGGTAAGATTTACGCGGTTCCCTTTCAGCGCTACGATTCCACACCTTATATGACCTTTCTTCGCAAGGACTGGCTGGAAAAACTGAACATCGATCCTGCTTCACTTAAAACCATTGACGATTGGTATGCGATGCTTAAGCGGTTTGTAACCGATGACCCCGACGGGAACGGCAAAGACGATACCTTTGGTATTGTTTCTACCACATCAGGCATGCATTTTACCAACGCCACTTTCTTGGATTCCTTTGGCGCAGCCCGAGCCAAGGTGGTAGATGGGGAGCTTTTGCCCAATTATATGCTTCCCGAATATAAGCAATGGCTTAAATTCATGCATAAGCTTTACGAAGAGAAGATTCTTGATCCTGAGTATATTGTTAATTCCGGGGCGCAGATGTGGGAAAAAACCGCATCGAATCAGTATGGTATGTTCCTTTGGTTCTGGGGGCTGCAAGAATATTTAAGCAAGGGCTTGGGCCGGGAAAACCTGGTGGCAGTTCCCCCACCCGCCCGGGAGGATGGAACCTTGGCCAACTATGTCTACACGTCTCCCAACCGGCATATGATGGCCATTTCGGCGGATTGCAAAAACGTAGAGGCGGTTTTGCAATTCTTTAACTGGGCTTGCACAGAAGAGGGCGCGGTCTTCCTTTATGCCGGGCTTGAGGGCAAGGACTATGATCTGGTGAATGATCAGATCGTCATGCGCGAGGATCGCAAGGGTAAAAATCTCGGCTGGCGGCAATTGACCTTGGGCATTCAGCAGCCCAATGTGGGCCAGGAGCCTATCAAGGGCATTCTGGAACAAAGCTTTGGGGAACTAGGCATGGAACACCTGCGTCTGGCTACAGAATATGGCGCATATAACGAGCTGGACCTGTTCTGCCCGATTTTTGAAGAATTATCACAGTACGATTTTAACAAGATCGTTGAAGAGTATACGGACAAGGCCATTACAGGCGAAATCGACATTGATGCCACTTGGGATGACTATATTAAGAATCTGCGCCAAATGGGTGGCGACTTAAAAATACAGCTATCCACCGACTGGTATAACAATGTGTATCTAAAATAATAGTATTTACAAAGGAGCGAGGGAATATGGAAAAAAATTACACCTCAGCGGACATTCAAGCGCTGGCGGAATTGCTTTTTGAACAGGCCGGTGGGTTAGATGTGACTATGAAACGGATTGAGCAATTTCGTCATGTTCCTTCGCTCCCGGGAGCAATCCATAACTACTACTATGTGAATAAAAAGGTGTTTGACTATTCAGATTTGAACGCCACCCTCGGCCAGGCAGTTCTTTTTCTGGCCGGGGGCCCCCGCGCCCAGGCGGCGGGAGAGCGCTTGATTACCCTGTATAAGGCCCTTGCAACGGTTCGCTATTTAATTGATTATCATTTTTGCGACCGCGCTTTTGATGGCTATGCCCTGTCACTATTAATACATGCATGGCTGCATGTCAAAGCAGATGCACGGTTTTCAGACATATGCAGCCGTGAGGACGCTCAATTGATTGAAGATTGGTTTTACCATAGGGCAAAGCTCATGTGGCAAGACCGGGACGCGCCTACATGGGCCTCCTTCCGCCCGTACGATAATCAAGAGATTGGCATTGGCATCTGCACCTTACTTGCAACGCTGTTTGAGAAGCGTGACCCAGAGTTGTGCAGAGGGTTTCATGCGCTTAGCGATGAACGGCTGGTAGGCTGGCAAAGAAAAAACGGTAATCTGGACGATACCTTGTTTTATACCCCGGTTTTTACCAAGGTGCTATGGTATTATGCGGTATATCGAGGGCGGGAGGACTTATTAAGCCTTGATACTTGCCGGCAAACCTTTGAAGGCATGCTCCAACAGCATTCCGGCACAGGTATTTTTGCCCTCTACAATTGGACTCAGCCCGGTTCCGCAGCAGATATGATGGCTTTGGGCGCAAAGCTTTTTTCAGATGGCCGGTACAAATGGCTGGCTAACCGTTTTATTGAGGAACGGCTTAAAAAGCGGCCCGGACGTGCTGCTTTTGCTAAGCGGCATATAACGGGCAAACAACTTGAAGAAGCCTTTGCGCCGGAAACGGAGCTGATGGAGGTTATTTCAGAGGAAATAAGCCGCACAGACCGCTACGACCACGTATGGGAGGGGCTAACGGATAACGTTTTCCATTTATGGCTTTTCTGGGACGATGCCATTGAACCGGTGCGTCCCGGACAGGGCAGCCAGGTGCTTTATAAAAGCGCGGGACAAGGAAGGTGGCCCTATGATCCGGAGCCCGTTTTACCGGACAAGGTGGTTTTGCGCGAAGGCTATCAAGAGCAGGACATGGTAGTGCTGCTAAACCTATGGGGAGGGCAGAATAGCCCCAGCGCACGTACCGTCTCCCATCGTTACCCCGCTGCCAATGAGATCATATCTTTAATCAAAGGTGAGCAATTCCTTGTGCAGAATATTGATCAGGTCACCAGAGATATTCTCATCGAAAGAAAATGGCTCAATGCTTTTTCACTTAAAAGAGAAGGCCAGTGGCTTAATGCCGCAATAAGCGGCCAGGGCGTCTTTGGCAAGTATGCATCCATCGATATGTCCAACGCGCATTTACACTTTTTTAGTGCCATGAAGGACGTGGATGGTGTAAAATCAACCCTTTACGACTATCATGGCTGGACCAATGAACGCACTGCGTTGTTGCTTAAAGACCAGTGCCTGGCTGTGTTTGACCAGTGTTTCGGCCCCACAGAGGAAACCGGCGGCGTGCGCTGGCATTTACAGGGTGATCGGATTTCGAGCTTCGATCAGGGGGTAACCTTAAACATTCTGGGCAGTGAATTGACAGTAGCGTGGCCCAAAGCCGAAGGCTGGCACAGGGCGGAGCTGACCGCCAATGAGCGGCTGATCCCGGTTTATCAGCACCACGCGGACTGGGACCTGGATCTGATGGCCCAGGGCCGCTCCATGGGGTTTTTAACCCTTTTCGGAGATAAAGCGCAACTGGAAAACGCCCGGGCAGTGGCGGTTACCTGCGCCGGAAGCCCCGCCCACCCCTATGGTATTGGGGTAAGAATGGGCAATGTGCTGTTAGGCACCAGAATGGTGCTTTATACAGACGAGTATGATTATGAAGGCTTTAAGACCGATGCCGCGGCGTTTGCTTTTTCGGATCACAAGAAACAAAAGCGCTTGACGTTTTTCCAAGCGCGGGTATTCCGAATCCCTCTTGATGCCATGAGGACCCTTAGGCTGGAACCAGGTATAAACGAAGAAGCGGCTTTTGAATACCATTGCGGCATATTAACGATTCATTTCAAAACACCCCAATCGGGAAGCCTTGTAATCGTATGATATAACAGTAAATAAAAAGGAACCATCGGATAATCCGGTGGTTCCTCATTTTACCAACTGTATTTACTTAGTAAACTTTAATGAGTTACGGAACTTAACATAGACGCTGCCTGTATAATCTTCATTGTATCCGCCCGGGCAAGACATGTGAACAACGATAATCTTCTTGTCCTTAAAGCCGACATGTACACGGCCGCGAACAATGGTACCATCCACCTGCACACCACGGTAATCTGCGTAAATGCCAGTTTCGCCCATAAGCGTACGTTCTGCCGTATTGGTCTGGCGCCATTCGCCATAACCACCGCTTAAGGTTTTCAGTATGTCCTGAACGCTGGTTTTCATATCGCTCTTGGACGGGGTGGAGCCGGTGGAATGCACCTCTACCAGCAGGAAGGCCTGGTAATTATCGCGGATTTCCTCAAAGGGCTGGGTAAGCAACACCGTATCCGCAACAGTTTCATCCAGCTCCCAGCCAACAGGCGCTTCAAAGCTGATACCCAGACGGGTAATATCGTAGGTCTGGTAGCTGAATTGCAGCGGAGGCCTGGGGGTGGGGGTAGGCATATCGATAGGATCCAGGGGCATAGGGGTTGCACCTGCGAACGCCGTATTCACAGCATAGGCGGCTTCATCGTCATAGCCCAGCTCGCCATAAACATCTTCTTCATTCATAGCAGCAGCAGCTTCATCGTCGGGATCCATGGTAGGCGGCTCAATCGTGGGCGTGTCGGTTAACTGGGGCTGAGGTGTGCCAAAGATGATCTGGTCCCCCTGGCCAGCCACCTTTATATTGTCCGGCAGCTTTGGATCCGGGCTGCAAGCGGACAGCGCTACCAATAGTGCAAGCGCCAACAGCACCAGCGCGATTTTCTTCTTCATAAGAGCACCTCCTGATCGAAATCCTAAATACGCATCACATATATAATGCGCTAATGGCATCTTTTCATCCCATTTTAACAGTGTTAAACCATTCAGTCAATGGTAGGATGATACACACGCCTATCCAGAGACCAAATTTTCTCTGAAAACGCGCCTTTGGGGGTACGCAGCTCAATGCCGTTCATCTCGTTCATCCGCGCATCCACCAGATCGATCCAGTGCAGCATTTCCGCCTCCATGAACATGGGTTTTCTGGGGCTGCCGTATTCTGCTTCCCCATGGTGGCTGATAATCATATGCTCCAGCAGCAGCACAAGCTCGCCGCTGACACCCACATTTTCCGCCGCCTTGCTCAGCTGGGCCACACCGCGGACCAAGTGCCCAAGGAGCAGCCCCTCCGGGGTATAATCGGTTACATTGCCATATTCATCGGATTTCATTTCCGTAATTTTACTTAAATCGTGAAGGATCACCCCGGCCCGAAGCAAGTCCCCATTCAGAAAGGGGTAGACAGGCAACAGGGCATTGCACAAATCCAGCATGCCGGTGGTGTGATGCAGCAGGCCTGAACGTTCCGCGTGGTGCAGCTTTTGCGCCGCGGGAAAATACACAAGGGCGTCCCCGCTAAGGCGGATCATTTCCCGGCAGATTTTTTGAAGCGCCTCGTTTTCCATGGCATCGATGGTATCGTGAATTTTTTGAAGCATGACCTCCGGCTTTTCCGGGGCGCTTAAAGTCAGCTGAGAAATGTCCACGTCATCGTTTTCATCGGCCTGGCGCATTTTCTCCACCCGGAATTGGTTGCGGCCATTGTACTCCTGCATCAGCCCACGAACCTTGATAATTGCCCCAACGGGAGGAGGCGGCACTGCCCCATCCCATAATTTGGCGTTCACCTCGCCGGTTTTATCGCCTAAAGTCATGTCCAGGTAGCGGCTGCCACTCTGGGCCGCCCGCTGCTCGCTCTGGCGTACCAGTAAAAAGCCTTCAAACCGTGTATCCTTTTCCACCATGGCAATGCCGTACATATCCATGAAAAACATCCTTTCAAGATGCAGCTGTTGGCGCACCCTGTTTAATCCCATAGGAGGTATCGGGGGATCGCAATCCTCCGATCTTAGATCCGAAATCGGCGACATGCGCGGCGAATTTCGGGGAATTTCGTAGAAATTCCTACCTTACCCGAGCAAAAGGCCGTGAAAGCGTAGCTTTCGCAGTGCAGAGAGGGAAAATCTCCTAAAAGTGGCTTCGCCACTTTTAGGACTGCAAATTGCGGTATGGGCTGTCGGGAGGAAGATCACCAAAGGTGGTATATTCCGCCATCCAGCCCATCTTTATCGTCCCTAAGGGGCCGTTTCTTTGCTTGGCTATAATCACTTCCGCGATGTTTTTTTCCTCGCTGGAAGGATCGTAGTAGGCTTCCCTGTGCAGAAACATGACCACGTCTGCGTCCTGTTCAATAGAACCGGAGTCGCGCAAGTCCGAAAGCACAGGCCGCTTATCTTGGCGCGTGGCTGCCGCACGGCTTAACTGGGCGCAGGCGATCAGCGGTACCTTTAGCTCCAGTGCAATGGCCTTTAACTGCCTGGATATTTCCGAAACCTCCAGCTGGCGGTTCTCGGTCTTTTTATCCGAGGACATCAGCTGCATATAGTCGATCATAATCAGATCAAGGCCATGGTCCATCATAAGCCGCCTGCATCGGGACCGTATCTGGGAAGGGGTAACCCCCGCCGTATCGTCGATGTACATGGGGGCGTTGCCCATGGAGCTAAGATTTTTCGCAATCTTCATCCAATCTTCGTCGGTAAGGCTGCCGGAACGGACCCGCTGCATATCCACCCGGGCTTCCGAGCAAAGCATACGCATGGCGATCTGTTCCCGGGGCATTTCCAAGCTAAACACAGCGGTGTGCTTATGGTGGTTCACCGCTGCAGCCTGGCAAATGTTCATAGCAAAGCTGGTCTTGCCCATAGAAGGACGGGCACCTAATAAAACCAATTCGCCCCCATGGAGACCTGTCAGCAGCTTATCCAAATCCGCAAAGCCCGTAGGCACCCCGGCGATCTTACCCCGAAGCCTCGCCAGCTCTTCAATTTGCTCGTAGGTGCCCTGAAGCACCTGCTTAATATGCACCAGCTGATCCCCGCCGGTGCGCTTCATCACAATATCGAATATGGCCTTTTCAGCGCCCCCAAGGGTTTCTTCCAGGGTGGATTGCTGGGTATAGCATTCTTTTTGAATTTCCTCGCTGGCTTGAATCAGTTTACGCAAAGTGGATTTTTCGGCCACGATTTCCACATAAGCCTTAATATTCACCGTGGTGGGCACGTTTTGCATCAGTGTAACTAAATAAACCGTACCGCCTACCCCATCCAGCATACCACGGCGGGCCAATTCCGCGTCGGTGGTTACCAGATCAACCGGGCTGCCCTTGACTGTTATGGTTTTCATGGCATCGAAAATCTCTTGATGAGCGGGGCTGAAAAAATCTTCCCGCGTCAGGGCTTCCGCCGCCACCATCACGGCCTGGGAGGATTGCAGCATGGAACCCAAGACCGATTGCTCGGCCTCGTTGTTATGCGGCATGGGCACCCCTCTCATGCTTCCCGTTTCCATCTAATCAGACCTCTTAATCCTGCTTACTTGCCTTGAGCTACGACAGAAACCGTCATTTCCGTGGTAATCCCGGCGTATACCCAAAGGGCAACCTTCACATCCCCCAATTGGCGGATGGGATCCTTTAATTCGATCTTGCGCTTATCTACTTCAATGCCATGCTGCTCTTTAAGGGCATCGGCGATTTCCTGGGCGGTAATAGAACCGTAGAGCCGACCTGTATCCCCGCATTTTGCGGCGATCTTGATCACCTTGCCGCGCAGCTCCTTGGCTTTGGCCAGGGCCGTTTCCTTGCGTTCCTGTTCCTTTTTTTCTTCTACTGCCTTTTTCCGTTCAATTTCCTTTACCGCATTATCCGTGGCTTCAACGGCCAATTTTTTCGGGAACAGGAAGTTTCTGGCAAACCCGTCGGATACATTCAGCACCTGATTCTTCGTGCCGCTTCCCTTCACATCTTGCAATAAAATAACTTTCATTTCTAGTCCTCCTCTTTCTTAGGGCGCAGCCCTCTAAAATCCAACAAGGTGTCCAGCACGCCAAAAAGCAGCGGCACCTGGTATAGCAACACCGCCATCGCCCCAGCGTAAAGCCGGCGGTTAAAGCGGATGGTCCCCCGTTTCTTCTGCCAGTGGGCCATAACGGCAAGCCCTTGGGTTGTAAACATCACCTGGGCCAGGGTAGCCATCATGCTTCCCATAAACAGCGCTGTCTGGTTTGATGTAAACCATTTAAACATGACGCCTGCCAAAAGCACTAGGGCCAATTTGAGCATTCCCGGCTCCAAAAGCCATTTTTCAAAGGCGGGCGGCTCCGGCACCGCCTGGCCTCTGCGGCGGTAAAAGCCCACGGGCAGCATAGCCATGGCAAGGGTTCCTAGGGACAAAAACACAACGATGGCAACAGGCAGAAACTGCGTAAGCAAAAGGCGCAAGGTGGTGTTAAAGCTGTTGAGAATTTCCGTTCTCACCACAGGTAAAAGCACCAATTCCCCGGTAATTACATAGGTGAGGTTAGAATAAGCCTGCTGCATTCTTAAAAAAGAACTGTGAAGATTAGCCAGCCCATAGGCCAACAGATCGATCAGAATATCATCGCCGCGGGCGGAAACCTCAACCGCATCCCTTATGCGCTGGGCCAGGCCAGAAATCATATCCGTGCCTGCAAATTCCACAAGCCAGGGAATAAAGCCCAGCAGACCCAGGGTTAGAGCAGCAAAATGCATGGCAAGCCTGGTTTTAAAGGGCCGCTTCGCTTCAATGTCTACCTTCATGGCGATGGTTTCACACAAGGCGTAGCAAACCATCCCTCCAAAGGCAGCGTTTGAATAAGCGTACCTGAAAAAAAGAAGACCATACACCAGTACAAAAACCCCAATAGCAGCGTAAATCCCCTTGCGCGCCATGGCTTCATAGGCTGCCAAGGGCAGCAGAAGCACCACAAAAGGCGCTGCGGCCGGGAAGATAAACCCAGCCACTATCACCATCAGCAAAAGAAGGGCCCAGCCAGGAATCCGAAAATCTAACCTGTTTTCCATGGCTTGCCCCTTCCCACACTTAAGTTATCCTATCAATTGTAATGCATTCATTCAAAAAGTGCAAGAAAAACCCAGTTCTTCAAGGACTTTTCCAACCCTTTCATTTGAATTTTCCATGCCCTGTTCCAAATATGGCGAAAACGTATCCGCATCCTTCAGCGCTTCGTCGTAAGGGCCCTGGGAAAGTTCACGAAAATCGTGATGATGAATGGCGTTTTGAATCAGGACGATTTCTGCTTTTGAAAACAAGCCCGTTTCTTCCAGCATGGTCTTGGCCATCAACGCCCCTTTTTCTGCGTGGGCTTCGTAGGTACCCTTTTCATAATAATAGATTTCGTGCAATAGCCCGCAGATCAGCCCCATTTCAGCTGCCAGGCCACGGCGCCTGCAAAGCAGGGCGCAAATCTGCGCCACCCCATAGGTGTGAATATAGGCCTTGCCCTTTCGTTCCTCCGGCAAGGCTTCTATAAGCCTGCTCACATACTTTTTAACCAGTTCTATTCGATTCATGGCTTTTCGCCCTGAATCTTTTTCATGCGGCTTTCATATACTTGCGGGGCCGCCAAAGAAAATCCGAAGAAGCCTTCAATCCCGGCCATGGTCTGGTAAACCCCGTGGTTATAGCCGATCAGCTCCGCCCGTTCAAGGTGCATGGAGCCGTCTTCATCAAACCATTCCTGCGCCACGTGGACGCCTACAATTTCCGATAGAAACACATCATGGCTGCCTAATTCCAGCACCTGCTTTACCTTGCAGCTCAAGTAGGCCGGGGCTTGTTCAATGGCGGGCGCATATTCAAGCTCTGGCGCGGGGATGGGCGTTAGATTCATTTCTTTAAACTTATCCACATCCCGGCCGGATTTGACTCCGCAGTAATCCATGGCTTTTAAAAGAGGCTTGCCCACCATGTTTAAGGTAAATTCCCCTGTTTCCATTAGCATGGGGTGGGAAAACCGCTCCTTGCGGATACTGATGGAAACCATTGGCGGATGGGAGCAAACGGTGCCCACCCATGCCAGGGTTATAATATTGGGTCGGCCTTTCTTGCCCTTTAACGCTACCATGACGCTTGGAACAGGAGCCAGCAGTGTGCAGGGGCCGATTTCACGAAAGTTTTGCGCCATATGAGACGCCTCCATTCTTGCGATATAGCTGTATCTAGTGTACAATGAACAGGAAAAAATGGCAAGGGAGCTACTTTAATGGCGGTTATTCTCCAGGTCATGGTGGTTTTTGTTCTGATCGGTGTGGGGTATGTTTGCGCCAGGTTTAAATGGATTCAGCGGGAAGGCTTCCGGGGGCTGAACAATTTTATTTTGTATTTATCAATGCCCGCTCTAGCTCTGATGAAAATGCAGATCACCGCCGACGGCCAGCTGCTCCTTCAGCTTTTGATCGCCTTTGCGTGCGCCACCATAGCCATGCTTATCAGCTGCGGTGTAGCGCTTATTCTGTTTAAAAACAAAGAGCAGGATCATAAAGCAGTTTATACCAACATGGTCACCTTCGCCAATTCCGGCTTCATGGGTTTTCCCGTGGTAGAGGCCTGCCTTGGGGAAGAGGCGCTGATCTACGCGGTAATGTTCGTGGCCAGCTTCAATCTTCTATCGTTCTCCTTGGGTGCTATCCTCTATTCCGGTGAAAAGACCATTCAATGGAAAAAGATCATCACAACCCCCAGCATTATCGCTGTTCTTTTAGGGTTTGTGTGCCTGCTGACTCCCTTTAAAATCCCCATGCCCTTTTCCGGGGCTTTCGATATGCTGGCCAGCACCACTACGCCCTTGGCCATGGTGGTTATCGGCGCCCAATTGGTGGGCCTGCCCCTTAAAACCCTAAAGAATAAAGACCTGATGCTGTCTTGTTTCCTGCGGCTGGTGGCCTGCCCTGTGGTGCTTTTGCTTTTTTTAAGGCTAACAGGCCTTCCCACCCTTATGACCTCCACCCTTTTTGTCTGCTACGCTATGCCCAGCGCCGCTCTGGTGGCCATTCAGGCGGATCAATACCATTGCGAGCCCCAGCTGGCCTCCACCGGAGTGGCCCTTTCCTCCGCCCTTTCCATGCTCACCATCCCGTTAATGCTCTTATTTATCTTATAAGGGGGTTTTCCCATGCAGCAGCGCAACCGCCGCCAGGGCCGCAAACGCAAGGCAAAATTCTTTTCCTTAAGCCGCTTGATTACCTTCGCCCTGCTGGTTTTCTTTCTGGGCTATCCTTTTTATGAGGCCTATCATCTGCAAACAGAAAAAACAACCCTGTCCATTTCAGGGTTGCCTCAAGATTTGAATAATTTACGCATCGCCTATATCAGCGATATCCACAAGAGCGCCATGTTCCCCCAATCCAGGGTCTCAAGCCTGGTGGATCAAATCAACCGCTTAAACGCCGATATTGTGGTGCTGGGAGGCGATTATGCCGACGATTCCGATGGCGCTATTGAATTTTTTCAGACAGTGCCCAGGATCAGCGCCCGGCTGAAGGTAGTGGGGGTTTTAGGCAACCACGACCGCACCATTCCCGAAAGCAACTTGGATAAGCTGCAAAACGCCATGGTCGCCGCCAATGTGATTCCCCTTGTAAACAACACCCTGACCATTAAAATTGGCGATTCCAATGTGGTTCTAGCGGGCATCGACGATATCAACAACGGCCACCCGGATATCGAAGGGGTGGCGAAAATGGTTAGCCGGGACGATTTTGTAATCTTTCTTTCCCATTCCCCCGGCGCCATTCCCTCTGCCCTTCAGGCCACCGACCAAAACAGCCGGGACCACTGGTTCGATCTGGCCCTGTGCGGCCATACCCACGGCGGGCAGATTACCTTCCTGGGCCAGCCGCTGATCCTGGAATTCCAAAAAGTGCCTAAGCGTTACCTTTCCGGCTGGATCGAAGAAAACAGAACCCCCATCCTTACCTCCAACGGCGTAGGCACGGCTTATCTGCCTATTCGCCTGTTCGCCCCAGCCCAGATTCACTTAATTACATTAAAAGCCAGCTAAAATATATTGACCAGAGAAATATCCTCCCTGGTATAAATGTTTTCAAAGCTTTCTGTCAGTTCATGAAGGGCCCAGAAAATAATTCCCTGATCCCCGCTTTCAAAGCCAGCCTCCAGCATATAGATATAAGAATCCACCTTGTTTGTATCTTGGTGGAACGCAATGACCTGCAGGCTTTGGCAATCCTCCAGCCATTGGGCCTTGATATCCCTTGTCATCTTTTCCGCCTCAGCAATCTTTTCTTCCTTCACCAGGGCAGTCAGTTCAGTGACCTTTTCAAGGTAGATGTCCACGATGTTTTTCGTGGTTACATTGGTATAGATGCCAATAGCCGCCACCAATACAATGCAGACGATAATCGTCCAAAACGCGCTTCGCAACCCATCACCACCCAATCTCCGTTTGTTCAAGGGCCTGAATAAAATGCACGCTGGTTTGGTTTTTGGCCTGTACCATCAACACCCCCTGGGTATCCAGGCTGCACATGAAGATTTCTTTAAAGGTGTTCACCCCTGCTGTTTGAATGCGCTTTAACAGCCAGTTTTCCGTTAGTCCGCCAAGCTGAAGGTTATGGCTTTGCAGCCGGCCATCCAGTATGAGCGTCAGCGGAATCCCGTCCACCCCCGGATCAATGGCCATATCGTTAGGGGTTACGTTACGGAAGGTGGCTTTGGGAAACACGCTAACCTTGCCCCCGGTTTCCATAATGGCAGTGCCTACCTCCGCCGGATTTAAATAGCCCTGCATTCTCAGCTCCTCCAACAGGTCTGTCAGGCTAAAGCACATGCGGCGCATTTCCTTTTCTTGGATCACCCCATCCTTCATCAGTACCACTGGGGCGCCGGAAATCATGGTGCGGACTTTTTGGCTTTTAAGCGATATTAATGTGATCAGCCCGTGCATCAGCACCAGTGCCGTCAGAGGCACCAGGCCGTAGATCAGCGGCACGCCTATTTCCTCCATTGGGGTGGAAGCCAGGTCCGCGATCATAATAGCGATAACCAATTCAAAGGGCTGCAATTGCCCTACTTCCCTTTTCCCCATAACCCTTACAGCCAGCACAGCCGCAATAAACAGAATGGCCGCCCGGATAAAAGCATTGATCATGTTCCATCCCTCCCGGTTGTCATTTTGGCCAAATTCCCCCAATCTATTCAGCAAAGGAGAATGGCAATGAAAACCCCGTTTTTAAAGCCCAACGCCCACTTGGCCCTGATCGCCCCCTCCAGTCCCGTTTACGAAAAAGAGAAACGGGAAGCCACCCTCCGCGCCCTGAAAAAATGGGGCTATACTGTTACGGTCTATCCATCGGTCACTTCCGCCCGGGGTTACCTTTCCGGCTCCGATAGCCTTCGGGCAGCAGATGTGATGGATGCCTTTTTAGACGATGGCATTGACGGCATTCTTTGTTTAAGAGGGGGGTATGGGGCTGGACGGATTTTGCCTTTACTGGATTTCAGCCAGATTAAAAAGCACCCAAAGCCTTTTATCGGCTACAGCGATGCCACAGCCCTGCATTTAGCACTGCATAGATGCTGCGGTTTTCCCACCTTTCACGGGCCCATGGGGGCCGAGCTGCCAGGGCTTAAAGCCTCTCAGCGCAAGCAATGGCAGCAGGTTTTATCAGGGGCGGGGGAAAAGCATATTCAAAACACCAATGGCGATCATATCCAAGCCTTTGGCCGCCTGACAACCGCCTCGGGAATCATGCTCGGAGGGAATATGTCCGTTTTCTCAAGCCTTTTAGGCACCCCCTATATGCCGGATCTGGCGGGGAAAATTCTCCTTTTAGAAGATGTGGGCGAAAGACCCTATCGCATTGACCGGATGTTGAATCAGTTTAAAACCTTAGGCCTTCTAAACATCATCAAGGCCCTGGTGCTTTGTGATTTTACCGATTGCGAAGCCGCCGATTCCACCCGCAGTCTGAATGTGGTGGATGTTTTTAAAGACCTGCTGCCCCCCCACCTGCCGGTGATTTATGGCCTGCATATAGGCCATGGGAAGGATAATCTCACTTTGCCTCTTGGAGTCAGGTACCGGGTAGATACGAAAAAGGCCACACTGACAAGGCTGGATATCTAAGGGGGGCGCAAACGTCAGCGCCAATATAGCAAAGCAAGAAACCGGCGAAGCCCATCCATCGATTACCAAGGTAACCAACAAAGATTCCAAAAAATATATTAACAGCAGGTCATAGGTGGCAATACAGCCAAAAAACTTGACAAATACACTGCTGCCTTGTATTCTAGAAACAAGCAAGCTGAAAGGGGGAACTATTATGTGCCAGGTTTTTATGATGCGAATGTCGATGCAGCGCGTGGATTTTTCCCCGTGTTTGGCTTAGGCACGCTGTTTTTGGCACTACGTCCATAGACATTCCGCCATCCCGAACATTGGGATGGTTTTATTTATTTTTTAGGAGGAATAACCATGAGCCACCATGCCTACGGCTTTGATACCCTGCAGCTTCACGGAGGCCAGCACCCTGACGGGCAAACGGGTGCCCGGGCGGTGCCCATCTACCAAAGCACTTCATTTTGCTACGATTCCGCCGAAGATGCTGCCGCTGTTTTTTCCGGGGAAACACCGGGCTTTACCTACAGCCGCATTGTCAATCCCACCGTGCAGGTGCTGGAGGAAAGGATCACCCTGCTTGAACAGGGCGTGGCCACCGTATGCTTCGCCTCTGGCATGGGCGCCATTTCCGCCGCTATTTTAGCCTTATGCTCCGCAGGGGATGAAGTGGTAGCCATGTCTACCCTCTACGGCGGTACCTATACCTTGTTTTCGGGCAGGCTGAAGGAAATATGCGGTATCACCGTTCACTTTGTGGATATCGATAATTTTGCCGCCGTTGAAAACGCCATCAACGAAAAAACCAAATGTGTCTACATTGAAACCATCGGCAACCCTGCCGCCAATATCCCCGAAATCGAAACCCTTGCCGATATCGCTCACCGTCACGGCTTGCCCCTGGTGGCGGATAACACCTTTGGCACGCCTTACCTCATTACCTGCAAGAACCACGGCATCGATATCGTCGCCCACAGCCTGACTAAGTACATGGGTGGCCATGGCACCAGCCTGGGCGGCAGCGTAACGGATTTAGGCACCTTCGATTTTCACAATCCCCGGTTTCCCTTGTTCACCACGCCGGACAAAGCCAACCACGACATCATCTACGCCAATCAGCCTGCCCCGGTGGCAACCCGCCTGCGAACCCAGACCATTCGGGATTTTGGCGCTTGCCTTTCCCCTTTTAACGCGTTTTTGATTTTGCTGGGCATTGAGACTTTAAGTCTCCGGGTAGACCGCCATATAAAAAACGCCTACGCCGTAGCGGAGTTTTTAGAAGACCATACCGCTGTTAGCTATGTGCATTACCCAAGCCTGCCGGGGGATCCGTATTACCAACGGGCGCAAAAATACTTCCCCAAGGGCGCCGGTGCTATTATGTCCTTTGGGGTCATGGGCGGACTCCCTGCAGGGAAAAAGCTGATGAACCATGTAAAGCTGTTTTCCATATTAGCCAACGTGGCCGATGCCAAATCCCTAATCATTCACCCCGCCTCCACCACCCACGGGCAATTGACACAGGCCGAATTGAAGCTGGCCGGAGTGGCCCCGGAGCTGGTTCGCCTGTCCATCGGCCTTGAAGACATTAATGATATTATCCACGATTTGCAAGTGGCTTTAGAAGCCTGATTTGAGGAGGAGTATCCATGCCAGTTAAAATCCCAGACGCGTTACCGGCAACGAAAATCCTTACGGAAGAAAACATCTTCGTGATGACGGAAAAGCGTTCCGCCCACCAAGATATCCGTCCCTTAAAAATTGCCATTTTAAACCTGATGCCTACCAAGGAAGCCACGGAAACCCAGCTTCTTCGCCTGATTGGCAATACCCCCTTGCAGGTAGAGGTCACCCTTTTGCGCACCGATTCCTACGCTTCCCAAAACACCGATCAAGCCCACCTGCAAACCTTTTACCGCACTTTTTCCGACGTGGAAGACGATTTTTTCGATGGCCTGATTATTACCGGCGCACCGGTGGAGCTGCTGGATTTCACCGATGTGAAGTACTGGCAGGAACTAAAAGACATTATGGATTGGGCGGATAGCCGGGTTTTCTCTACCCTGTTTATCTGCTGGGCCGCCCAAGCGGGACTGTATTACCATTACAGTATCGACAAGCACCCGCTGGACGCCAAAATGTTCGGCGTATTCCCCCACAGGGTGTTAAACCGCCAAAGCAAGCTTATGCGCGGGTTTGACGATGAGTTCTTTATCCCCGTCAGCCGCCACACAGGGCTTAACGAACAGGACGTGTACACCTGCAAGGATATTACCGTTCTGGCCGCGTCCGAAGAATCGGGCATCGGCATTGCCGTATCAAAGGATGGCCGCCGGGTCTTCGCCACGGGCCACAGCGAGTACGCGTTTGATACCTTGTACCACGAATACGTCCGGGATGTGAACAAGGGCCTCAAAATCGAAAAACCCCGGCATTACTTCCCCAACGATGACGCCACCAAGACCCCTGTCGTTCGCTGGCGCAGCCATGCAAACCTTTTGTTCCAGAACTGGCTGAACTACTTCGTCTACCAGGAGACCCCCTACGATTTAAGCGATCTTCTTAATAGAAAGGGTTAACCATGCGAATTACAACACTTCTCAACTCAGGCAACGTCAATATCTCCTGCGAGCTTTTCCCTCCTAAGGAGTTTACGGGGCTAAGCCAAGTGACCCAGGTGGTGAAAGAGATTGGGGCCATGCGTCCGGCTTTCATGTCCGTTACCTACGGGGCAGGGGGCAATACCCAGGCCCACACCCTGGAAGTGGTTAAGGCAGTAGAAGGGGAAAACATTACGCCCCTCTTTCATTTGACCTGCGTTAATTCAAAGCAGGAACAGGTGCAGGAAACCTTAAAGATATTAAAGCAAAGTGGCATTGAAAACATTCTGGCCCTTCGGGGGGATATTCTTAAGGATTCTGTTCCCCCTGAAGATTTCAGGCATGCCAGCGACCTGATCCGCACCATTAAGCAGGCGGGGGATTTTTGCATCGGCGCAGCCTGCTACCCGGAAGGCCATCCAGAATCCGCAAGCAAAAATGCCGATCTTGATTCCCTTAAAATGAAGGTGGATGAGGGCGCCGGATTTTTGACTTCCCAAATGTTTTTCGACAACAATGTTTTTTACAATTTTCTCTACCGCGCCCTTCAAAAGGGCGTAAAAGTACCCATTTTAGCGGGTATTATGCCTGTATGCAACGCCAAACAGATCAAGCGCATCGTATCCCTTTCCGGCTCCGCCCTGCCTCCCCGTTTCGCCGCCATTGTGGATCGGTTCCAGGACGATTCTGCCGCCATGCAGCAGGCGGGGATCGCCTACGCTACAGAGCAGATCATCGACCTGGTGGCCAACGGGGTCAACAATATTCACGTTTATACCATGAACCGCCCGGCTATTGCCGGGGCCATTTTCAACAACCTTTCCAACATCATCGGGAGCCACGCCCATGCTGCCCTCTGATATGAAAAGGGCCGCCCGGTATATGGGCGCCCCTTTAAACGAAGAAACAAACGCACTTTTGCAAAAGGCAGCCCAAATCGCGTCGGCTGCCATCCAGCCCCGTCATGTGGTACGGAAGGTTTTTTTCAAGCAAACCTCTAACGGCATTTGGGCGGATGAGCTGCTTTTGCCCGGCCAGTCCATTGAAAAACATCTGGATGGCTGCCAGGAAGGGTTTTTATTGGCTGCCACACTGGGGGCACAGATCGATACGGTCATTCGCCGGGAAGGCCTTGTTTCCCAGGCCACGGGTACAGCCATCAGCGCCTGTGCGTCGGTGGTTATCGAAGATTATTTGGATGCTCTTTGCCCCACCTTGGCGCCCAACCTAACGTCCCGTTTCTCCCCCGGCTATGGAGACCTTCCGCTGAATATCCAACAGGCTTTTCTAAAGGCTTTACAAGCCCAGCGAATCGGCCTGTATACCACCGAATCTTTTATGATGGTGCCGGAAAAATCCGTAACCGCCATTGTCGGCGTAACGGATAACCCTCTATCCATCTGTATCAGTCACTGTGCGCGGTGTGAGAATCTCTCATGCCCTTATCGGGAGGTTTAACCAATGAATTTATCCGCTCTGCTCAAGGAAAAAATCCTCTTTGTGGATGGGGGCATGGGCTCCCTTTTACAGCAAATGGGCCTAAAAGCAGGCGAAAAGCCTGAAACCTGGAATCTCCTTCACCCCGAAAAAATCCAAGGGGTTCATTTAGATTACTTAAATGCCGGGGCCAACATCATTACCGCCAATACCTTTGGGGCCAACCACCTACATTTCCCGGAGGATTTAGAACAAATTATCGCCTGTGGGCTTCAAAACGCGAAGGCCGCCATCAGGCAGGCAGGCCATGGCTATGCCGCCATGGATTTGGGCCCCACGGGCAAGCTTTTAAAGCCCCATGGGGATCTGCCTTTTGAAGAAGCCGTGGCCCTGTTTAAGCAAGCTGCGACCCTGGGGGCCAAGGCTGGAGCTGATCTATTCATTATCGAAACCATGTCCGACAGCTACGAAATGAAGGCCGCCGTTTTAGGGGCCAAGGAAGCAGCGAACCTACCCATTATCGCCACCTTTACTTTAAACGAAAATGGCAAGCTGTTAACCGGCGGGGATATTCAGGGCATGGTGGCCATGCTGGAAGGGCTAGGGGTGGACGTTCTGGGCCTTAACTGCGGCTTTGGTCCCAAGCAAATGCTGCCTCTTGCCAAAGAGGTGCTTGCCTGCGCCTCCATCCCGGTTTTGCTAAGCCCCAACGCGGGCCTGCCAGAGGTTATTTCCGGGGTGACCCAGTTTAACGTAGGCCCGGCCGAATTCGCCCAGGATATGCTCTCCCTCATTCAAGACGGCCTTTCTCTGGCCGGAGGCTGCTGCGGCACCACGCCCAATCATATCCGTGCCATGGTGGCCTTAGCCAAAGATGTAACACCCAAGGCTATTACAAAAAAAACGGCCACCGTCCTTTCTTCAGGAAGCCAAACCGTCCTATTCGATCAAGGCTGCAAGATCATCGGCGAACGCATTAACCCCACGGGCAAAAAGCGCTTACAGCAGGCCCTTCGGGAAAACGATATGGATTATATTCTTACCGAAGCCATCACCCAAATGCAGTTAGGTGCTCACATTCTGGACGTGAATGTGGGCCTTCCCGGCATTGACGAAGGCCAGTGGCTGCAAAACGCCGTTCAAGCCATCCAGGCCATTTGCCCATTGCCCCTGCAACTGGACACCGCCGATCCCCTGGCCCTTGAAAAAGCCCTGCGCGTCTACAACGGCAAAGCCCTAATCAATTCCGTCTCCGGCAAGCAAACCGTTATGGACCAGGTCTTCCCCCTCATGAAAAAATACGGGGGCGCGGTGGTGGCCCTTTTGTTAGACGAAAGCGGCATTCCCCCCACGGCGGAGGGCCGCCTTGACATTGCCCATCGGATTTTAGCCGAAGGCGCCAAATACGGCATCGATCAAAAGGACATTCTCTTCGATGGCCTAACCATGACGGTGTCCACTGATCCAAACGCTGCCCAAATCACCCTGGACACCATCCGCGCGGTTAAAAACGGTCTGGGCATTCATACCATTTTGGGTGTATCCAACATATCCTTTGGCCTGCCAGAGCGGGTGCAGCTTAATGCCGCCTTCCTTTCCATGGCCATTCAAAATGGCTTGAGCGCCGCTATAATCAACCCACAAAGCGCGCCCATGATGTCCGCCCTCCATAGCGCCAACGCTTTAACCGGCACCGATGCCGGTTTCCAAACCTACATAAACCTCTACGCCAACAAGGAGACCGCTCCCACCCCTCTCAAAGCCGCCATGAGCTTAAGGGATTGCGTGCTTTCAGGCCTTGAAGCCAAGGCGGAGGAGGCCGCCGTCAGCCTTCTAAAGGACGGCCAGCCTCCCCTCCAAATCATCGAAACCATCTTAATCCCCGCACTGGACGAGGTGGGCAAGCGCTACGAAACCGGCAAAATCTATTTGCCTCAGCTTCTCATGAGCGCCTCTGCGGCCAAAAACGCCTTTGCCGCAGTGCAAAACGCTTTAGGTGGAAACACCACAAAATCGGCTGGAAAGCTGGCCCTGGCCACCGTTGAAGGGGACATTCACGATATCGGCAAAAACATTGTAAAGGTCATCCTTCAGAACTATGGCTTTGAAGTCCTTGATTTAGGCAAAGACGTAAAGCCTCAAACCGTTCTGGAAGCCGTCCAACAGCATAACCTTACCCTGGTGGGGCTTTCCGCTCTGATGACCACCACCGTCCCCTCCATGGAAAAGACCATTGCCCTTCTCCATGAAAAAACCCCCCACGTCAAAATCATGGTAGGCGGAGCCGTTTTAACCGAATCCTATGCCGCCCAGATCGGTGCAGACCGCTACTGCAAGGACGCAGTGGCTTCGGTGCAGTACGCCAAGGAGATTCTACCATAAATTGCGAGGGGGATTCTTTTCGAAAAAGACCCCCCTCGCGCTCCCCTAGAAAACCTATATTTATTCCACAAAATAATTTGGGTACTGTTTTAGCAATTCCACCTGTTCGTCCTTGAGCTTGCTTAGGTGATGCCTGTCTATTTCCCAAGCCTGCACAGCATCTCTTGTTTTCAGTGCATTTAACAACGCCTCATGCTCTTGAATAATGTTGGGGATCACCGCCGGGTCTTGGAAGGTTAAGATGCGTATTCTACGGTAGTGTACGCAACGTTCCCTTATTAGTTCAAAGCAAAAATCCATTTCAATGGCCGAAAATAAGAGGCTATGAAAGGCATCGTCCAACCGAAGAAAATTGGAAAGACTGGCGTCTTTTTTTATTTGCTTTTGTTCTTGCAAAATGCCCTGCATCTTTTCAAGGGCAGCTGCGCAATCATGATCTAAAAAGGCAGTAATGGCATGATCCTCCAAAGCTTTGCGCAAAAATCGCTCTTCCCGCACACGCTTCAGGTCGATCAGTGATACCCGCGTACCCCTCTGGGGAAAAACGTCCACCAGACCGTCTTTGTTCAGCCGCATCAACGCGTCCCGAACAGGAGAGCGGCTCACCTTGAACCGCTCCGCCCATTCGTCCATTTTTAGGTCCTGTCCCGGCAAAAGTGTAAGGGTCAGGATGTTTTCACGCAGGGTTTGGTAGATGCTTTCCCCCGAGGTCATGGGACGAAAATCCGTGGTCATCGGATCGCTTCCTTTAAGGTTTTCCCCACAGCGCCCTTGCCTGCCCTTAGCTTTTCAAGGTTTTTAAGCACCAGGTCTTTGAGCCCTGCCTTTTCAAGGTTTACCCCGAAGATGGCTTCATTGCGCAAAATTTCTTCGAACCTGCCCGCCTTCACCAAGGGCAAAAGCGTTTCCAGCATGGGATCGGGACTTAGTTCAAAGGGCTGAAGGTCATCATCCAAAGCGGTTAAGTACCTTAGCCATCCGGCCAGCACCAAAGGGATCAGTTGAAGGGATTTCACATCCAGCTTTTCATCCGCTATATAAGCCTTAATGGTTTCTCCAAAGCGAATGGAAAGCTTTTGGGAGGTGTCTGTGGCGATGCGCTGAGGAGCGTCCGGCATGAAGGGGTTAGGCAAACGCACTTTAAGCACGGTGCTTAAGAAGGTTTCCGGATCGATAATACCAGGCGAGGTGACCACCGGCAGCGCCTCTTGGTAGGCCATTTTTGTTACAAAGCCAGTCAGTGTTTCATCCTTCATTTCTTCCGAAATCAAGGTGTACCCAAGCAGGCAGCCAAAGATCGCCAAAGCGGTGTGAATGGGATTTAAACAGGTGCAAACCTTCATCCGCTCTACCTTATCCACGGTTTCGCGCTTTGTAAACAGGAACCCGCCCATTTCAAGATTGGGCCTGCCTGCTGGGAAATGGTCTTCGATGATCAGGTATTCCGTTTCCTCTGCATTCACAAATGGCGCGGTGAAGGTATGCTTGGCCGTATGAATCAGCTCCGTGTCCTGGAAGCCGTCCTTTCCAAGCATTTCCCGCACCTTATCATCCGGCCTGGGCGTGATCTTATCGATCATGCTCCAAGGGTAGGACAAGGTGCCCGGATGGGTCACATAGGCTAGAAAGCCCATATCGCAAAGACCCTGCTCTACCCATTTCTGCGCGATAGCCGTTACCGCCTGCTTGATCTTATCCCCGTTATGAGAGCAGTTATCCATGCTTAAAAGGGTTAAGGGGGCGGCATTAAGCAGATAGCGACTATAGAGCAGCTTGGTAACGCGGCTCATGATGCAGACAGGGGCTTCAAACTCCGTATCGAACACGGCATAGCCCTTTTCCGTTACCGTAAAGGAAACCATTTGCAGGCTGGGCGCGGTAAACACCGCCTGAAGCTTTTCATAATCGGCATGGCCGGGATCGGCGGAATAAGATGCGGCTACGGAAGCCACTACCTTTTTTTCCACCTGGCCGTCGGATTTAAGGGTGACCAGCAGGCTTAATTCATCGTAGGGATGATAGGCCTTGTCCAGAATTTCGTCATCATAGCTTTCGGCTACGATGACGCCCTTGTCCGTATCCCCGTTGCATAGCATGGTATCCAAATCCGCTGCCGGGAAGGCGCGGAAAATATTACCGGCCCCGAAATGCAGCCAGGTAGGGGCGTTCAAGGTTCTTTCCCGCATGGCGGCGATATCGTAGGTAGGCAGGGCGTAGCCCTTTTCCGCATAGGCTTTATCTTGAAGGCCAATCAGAGATAGCTTCATTTTTTACTCAACCCTTTCATAATAACAGTTAGGCCTTTTTCAACGGTCATTCTTCTCTATGGCCTCGATTAAACCATTTAAATAAGTTGCGCCCATAGCACGGTCATACAAGCCATAACCTGGCATTGCACTCTCCCCCCACACCATGCGGCCATGGTCCGGGCGAACAGGGCCGGCAAAGCCGATATCGTGCAAGGCCTTCATAATTTCGTACATATCCATAGAACCATCGGAAGACAGATGGGCTGCCTCGTCGAACTTGCCGGGGGCGTGGTGGATTAAATTGCGCACATGGGCGAAATGGATGCGGCCCTTCAGCGCCCGGATCATCGCGGGAATATCGTTATGGGGGTTGGAGCCTAAGGAGCCGGTGCACAGCGTTACGCCATTCAGCGGATCATCCACCTGCTTGAGCATGCGGTTCATGTTTTCCAAACTGGTTATGATCCTGGGCAGGCCAAACACTGGCCAAGCGGGGTCGTCCGGATGGATGGCCATTTTAATGTTGTATTTTTGCAGCGTAGGCAAAATAGCACTGATAAAATACTTATGGTTTTCAAAAAGCTTATCGGTGTTCACCTCTTTATAAACATTAAACAGTTCGCTAATCCGGCCCAGCCGCTCCGGTTCCCAACCGGGCAGGGTAAAGCCACCGGCATTCTTTTCCATAGAGGCGAAGATTTCCGTAGGGTCGATCTTATCGATAATGCTCTGGTCATAAGAAAGCACAGTGGAGCCGTCTTCCCGTTCCTTAGCCAGGGCTGAGCGGGTCCAGTCAAACACGGGCATAAAGTTGTAGCACACCATATCAATGCCCTCTTGGCCCAGGGCATCCAGGGATTTGATATAGTTTTCAATATGCTCATCCCGTTTGGGCATCGCAGCCTTAATATCGTCGGAAATGTTCACGCTTTCGATACCGGATATTTTAAGGCCGTGTTCTTCCGTGGCCTTTTTAAGGGCCTTTACTTCATCCCTTGTCCATTCTTCTCCGGCTTGCTTGCCAAACAGGGTGGTAATTACCCCATGCACCCCAGGAATCTGGCGGATATATTCAATCTTCACGCTATCGTAGCCCGGGCCATACCAACGCAGAGTCATTTCCATGATCAAAACCCTCCCAATCAAATCTCGCCCTTATTCTAACATACTAATATATCAGTTGCAAGTGGTGAATAAATGTGTTATGATCTTTTTAATGTTTTAAAAGGAGGTGAGAGGATGAACATATACACGTTAAAGGGCCAAGTTTGTGTAGAGCAAGTCAATAGTTTTTCGTTTACGGAAAAAAACACAAGGGATCAGTTTGTCCAAAAAAACATCCTCCCGCCCGTTATTGCCGGGGAATGTGCAAGGGGTCAGTCTGCCCATTTTTACATATCTCCCACCTGATGTGAAGTCTGTTTTTTCACGCCCGTGGGAGATAATCCCACGGTTTTTTTATGTTACTTGAAAGAAGTGATCTCATGTTCGCAACCATTTACATGTCTGCCAAAGAAAAGCTGTTAGGGGGCATCCCCGAGCTGCTGTTCTCCTATGTGCTCAAAGCGCTTTACATGGCGCCTATGTTGCTTTTATGGCAATCCCTTTCAGCCCAGGGAGCCCTTAACGAAGGCTATACCCTGCCCATGCTGCTTGCCTACACCTGCCTTTCCAACCTGCTTTCCCAACAGCTGAACATTCAAACCCCCATTTCCTCCTGGCATTACGAAGGGGAGCTGATCGGCATGATGGGCCGCCCCCAAGGGCTTTTCACCCAATTAATGGGTGTTACCATCGGCGGCTGGCTGCCTTCCTTAATGCTATTCAGCCTGCCCATGTCCATTCTCATGCATTGGCTGGGCATCGACCTGATTCCCAAAACCGGTTGGTTTTTTCCCTCCCTTTTTCTTTCCATCAGCCTTGGTTTCGCGGTGGATTTTCTCTATGGCTGCTTCGTTATCCGCATGAAAAACGCCGCCTGGCTTACCACGGTCATCCGCATGGCCATGATGACTTTGCTTTCAGGCTCTCTTATCCCTTTTGATCTGCTGCCCTTTGGCTTAGGAAGCCTTTTCCGCCTTTTGCCCTTTGCGGGGCTGGCTTCATCTCCTTTGGTGCTGTTTATCGGCGCCCAAAGCGCAATGCAAGTGATCCCCTTACAGATCATGTGGAACCTTATTCTTTGGCCCCTGGCCTTTCTGGCCTTCAATAAAAGCCTTGAAGGGATGGTGTCCTATGGCGGATAAATTCACATTCAAGCGCCTCTTATCCCTTTACAAATGCTATGCGCGCATGGATTTAAACTGGTTCCTTCGGGATACCCGGCTGGCCCTTTTAGCCATTGCAGCCGATACCATTATGAACGTGGCGCTGATCTCCGGCGTGCTTCTGCTGGCTTTAAAGTTCAATGGCCTGGGCGGCATGAACCAAAACGAAGTGTTGTTAATGCTGGGCTATGTAACCCTTGTTACAGGGCTGTTTCAGCTTTTCTTTGCCAATGGCAACACAGGCCACATCAGCCGCCGTATTGGCCGGGGCCAGTTCGATCACATGATGCTTCAGCCCCTGCCCTACCCGGTGCAATTGATAACCGAAGGGTTTATCCCCTTCACCGGCAGCCAGAACGCCTGGCTGGGCCTACTGATGAGCATCTACGCTGTGGGCAAGCTGAATCTGAACCCTTCCTTTCTTTGGTGGGCCTGGTTCATTGGCTCCCTGCTCGTAAGCCTTTCCCTTGTGATAGGGCTTAGCTATCTGTTTAGCTCCCTGGCCTTTTTTAGGCCCGTGGCCTTTGAAGAAATCGCCACCACCGTTATCGACGAAACCACCGGCGTGCTTTCCAATTATCCCTTGGGTGCCATGCCCCAGCTTGTCCAGCTGGCGCTGATTACCGTTCTTCCAGCAGGGCTGTTGGGCTGGTTCCCGGTATGCAGTCTGCTTAATCAAGCACCCTTTGGGCTTTCCCGTTTTTACCCCATATTTCTTTCTTTAATCGTCTGGCTTATGGCCTTAAACTTATTTCGAAAGGGGCTCCGCCACTATGTCCTTACAGGCTCAAACCGCTACAAAGCAACCGGCTTTCGCCGCTGAAGTTTCCCAGGTTACCAAGGTTTTCTACCAAAAACAACCTGCCCAATCCCCTAAGGATTGGCTCCATCCCCGGAAAAAGACCATCACCGCCTTAAAGGACATCTCCTTCTCCATCAAAACAGGGGAATTCACCGCCTATGCAGGCCCCAATGGCGCAGGCAAATCCACCACCATCAAGCTTCTTTGCGGCATGCTGAGCCCTCAAGCTGGCAGCATTTCCATTCTGGGCACAAACCCGCAAAAGGACCGCATCCCTCTTATGCGCCGTTTGGGCATCCTTTTTGGCAACCGCACGGAGCTTTGGTGGGATCACCCAGTCGCTTCCTCCTTTCAATGGAAGAAAACCGTTTACAATATTCCCGAAAGCGATTTTAAGCAAATGGAAAAGCTGGTAGTGGGCCTTTTGGATTTGTCCCCCTTTTACCAGACCTTCGCCCGGGAATTGAGTCTGGGCCAGCGCATGCGGGCGGACTTAGGCATGATGCTCCTCCACCGCCCTGAAATGATTCTTTTAGATGAACCCACCCTGGGGCTGGATGTGCTGGCTAAGCGCCAGATGATCGATTTTCTTAAAACCCTCAATAAACAAGAAGGCACCACCATTGTGGTCACCTCCCACGACATGGACGATCTGGAGGAAATGGCCCAACGCATTCTCCTTATTTCGCAAGGCAGCCTGGCATTCGATGGGGATTTCCACGCTCTTAGGGATACCCTGGGCTTAAGCCGCAGCGCCATCATCGCCTACCAGGATGGCACCGTCAAACAGCTGCCCTGCCCGGATGTGAAAGAACTGATGCTAACCCTTTCCAAGGAAGAAAGCATCAGCGATATCCGCTTTACCCAAACATCCCTGGAAGAAGGCCTGGCCAATCTGTACACCACCTGGACCAAGGGCTCCGCCCTTGATAAAGCCCCTTAAAAATCCCTTTAGCAGGGCCTGGGACGGCGTCACAGCGCTCTCCTGGCAAAGTTATACTTGCAAAGCAGCAACGGCTGCACTATAATAACGTCAATTCCAAAGGAGGAAAAACCATGCTAGACATTAGCCTGCTTCGTTCAAACCCCGATCTGGTTCGGGAGAATATGCGCAAAAAATTTCAGGATTCAAAGCTTCCCCTGGTGGACGAGGTTATCGAACTGGACAAAGAAAACCGTGCCGCCATCCAAAAGGCCGACGGTCTGCGTAACCGCCGCAAGGTCATTTCCAAAGAAATCGGCGGCCTGATGGCCAAAGGCCAAAAAAACGAAGCGGAGGCTCGCAAGGCCGAGGTAGCCGCTATTGCGGAAGAACTGGCCGCGCTGGAAATTAAAGAAGAAGAATACGCCCAAGAAATCAAACGCCGCATGCAGGTGATCCCCCAGATCATCCACAGCACGGTGCCTATCGGCAAGGACGACAGCCAGAACGTGGAAATTCAGCGTTACGGCGAGCCCTTTACCCCCGATTTCGAAGTGCCCTACCATGTGGATATCATGGAAAAACTAAACGGCGTCGATCTGGACAGCGCCCGCAAAACCAGCGGCAACGGTTTTTATTACTTAAAAGGGGATATCGCGCGCCTTCATTCCGCCATTCTCTCTTATGCAAGGGATTTCATGATCGACCGGGGCTTCACCTACTATATCCCCCCTTTCATGATCCGCTCCGATGTGGTCACAGGGGTTATGAGCTTTAGCGAAATGGAAAACATGATGTACAAGATTGAGGGCGAAGACCTTTACCTCATCGGTACCAGCGAGCATTCTATGATCGGCAAATTCATCGATACCATTTTGGACGAAGCCGAGCTGCCCCAGGCCCTCACCAGCTACTCCCCCTGCTTTCGTAAAGAAGTGGGTGCCCACGGCATCGAAGAACGCGGCGTCTACCGCATTCACCAGTTCGAAAAGCAAGAAATGATCGTTCTTTGCAAGCCCGAGGAATCCATGCTCTGGTATGATAAACTGTGGCAGAACTCCGTGGATTTCTTCCGTTCCCTGGATATCCCCGTGCGTACCCTGGAGTGCTGCTCCGGCGATCTGGCCGATCTGAAAGTAAAAAGCTGCGATGTGGAAGCCTGGTCCCCCCGCCAGCAGAAGTATTTCGAAGTGGGCTCATGCTCCAACCTGGGCGATGCCCAAGCCCGCCGCCTGGGCATCCGCGTTAAGGGCGAAGGCGGCAAATACCTGGCCCACACCCTTAACAACACCGTGGTGGCCCCGCCCCGGATGCTCATCGCTTTTCTAGAGAACAACCTCCGCCAAGACGGCTCCGTTGCTATCCCCAAGCCCCTGCAAATGTACATGGGCGGGAAAACGGAAATCCGGTAGGAAAACCAGATATTTAATGCAAATAAAACGGGCTGCCGCAACTTTTCACTTGTTGCGGCAGCTCCGTTTTAGCGTTTAAGGGAAAACCACAGAAAAATGATCAAGAAATAAGCCGTGGGAAGAAAGATATGGTATACTACTGGTAGCGGAGTGGATTTTAAAAGGGTATTATTAAAGCAAGTCAATACACCAACATAAATAGGAGGAACCAAATATGCCAAATTTTTCACATCTGGATGCGCTTTTGAAGGACTTTGTCCAAAATGGTCCCGCTGGATGCGGCTGTGCTGTTGCCAAGGATGGCAAGGTGCTCTATGAGGGATATCACGGTTTTTTGGACAAGGAGCAGGGCGTGCCCATTACGGCGGATTCGGTCTACCGCATGTATTCCATGACCAAGGTCGTCGTTTGCACAGCAGCCATGATGCTTTACGAGCGAGGTAAGTTTTTATTAAGCGACCCTTTATATGAATATTTCCCCGAATACAAGGAGCATGTGATCGCCACAGAACTGCCGAACGGAAATGTGGTTTATGAAAAGAGCCCTTCACCCATGTTGGCAAAGCATGCATTCTCCATGGCGGTGGGACTGCCCTATCCTTCCGATAAAACACCCACAGGGCGGGAATGGCTGCGGCTTCAAAAGGAATTGCAGCAAAAAGGCCCTTATGACCTGCAAATGCTGATCCGCACTATGGCTCAAGTGCCTTTGGCCGCGGAGCCGGGCACCCGGTTCCAATACGGCCACGGCCATGAGCTGGTAGCGGGGCTTATTGAGGTTTGCAGCGGCAAAAGCGTTGGGGACTTCCTGCGCCAGGAGATTTTTGAACCCCTTGGCATGAACAGTACAGGCTATCGTTATTTCGGGGATATTGAAAAACGGATGGTAGCCATGTACGAAAAGGGTGAGGATGGCACGCTATGTAAAACCCCGGGTTATGATGATGCTTTATTTGCCCCCGATGCCAAGCTGGAATATGGCGGATCAGGGCTGTTCTCCACGGTGGGGGATTATTTAAAATTTTCTCAGATGCTGGCCTTGGGAGGCACCTGGGAAAATCAGCGGATCATGAGCCCCAAAACCATCAATTTGATGCGGCAAAACCAATTGAACGAGCAGCAGCTTAAGGATTTCACGGGCACCTATACCGCAGGCTACGGCTATGGCCTGGGGGTGCGCACAATGATGGATTTGGCCAAGGGCGGCGCCAACAGCTCTGTGGGTGAATTTGGCTGGACAGGCATGCTGGGCACCTGGACATCCATCGATCCCAGCGAGGGGGTATCGGCGGTCTACATGCACCAGATGATGCCCAATATGGAATTGTACCACCACCTGCGGGTACGGGCAGCGGCCTTTGGGGGGCTGTAAAGTCGGTCCTTTTTGCTACTATATTGTCCGCTCCGAAAGGCACGCATAAACTGATGGTTCCTCCCGATGGTAAAGAAATAACGCTCCCCTTACCGCATCAATTCTTCCGTAAGCTTTAAAATCTGCGGCGCCAGCTTCTGGCGCTCACGTTGTTCGCCTTGTGAGAAACCTGGGGCCATGCCCCTTTAGCTCACTGATGGTTGGCATGATTGACCGTTTCTAAGTCAACTGGCGTTTTTTATATAAGCATTGCTTATTTCCTCCAAATCGTTTATGATATATACCCACTTATAACGAAATGATGGAGGATCATACCTGATGCAAGGCAAATCAACCCACTGGAAACGAAACGCGGGGCTATTTATTGCGGGACAATTCGTATCCATGTTTGGCTCCATGCTGGTTTCCCACGCCATCACCTGGCACATTACTTTGACAGAGCAATCCGGCAGCCTGATCGCTCTATTTACCTGTGCTGCCATGCTACCCATGGTGTTCATTTCGCCCTTTGCCGGGGTTTGGGCGGATAGGTACAACCGCAAAAACCTGGTGAACCTGTCCGATGGCGCCATTGCGCTGATTACGCTGCTCGTTGCCCTCTTCTATATGTCGGGGGTGAAAAACATCTGGTTCTTGTTTGTGGCGGTGATGGCCCGGAGCATTGGCCAGGGCATACAGCAGCCTGCTGTGAACGCGCTGATCCCACAAATCGTGCCGGAAGAGCATTTGACCAGGTTTAACGGTATCCAAAGCACAGCCCAATCCTTAACCATGTTCGCGGCCCCTATGGCAGCCGGGGCGCTCTTGACTTTTTTGCCCATTGAAATGATCTTTTTTATCGATGTGGCCACGGCCATTATCGGCATCGCTGTGGTGTTCTTCTGCGTGAAAGTATCCGGGGCTGCCAATACCGGGGAACATGCCCCTGGTGTCAAATCATACTTCCAAGAGATGGCGGAAGGGTTTCGGTTTATTGGCAGCCAGACTTGGCTAAAAACCCTGTTCATTGCCTCGGCTTTATTCTGCGTGTTGGCATCCCCCGCCGCTATGATGACGCCTCTGCAGGTAGCCCGCACCTTCGGAGAGGATGTCTGGCGGCTGACAGCCATCGAAATCGCCTTTTCTGTGGGCATGATGGGGGGCGGCATTCTAATCTCCCTTTGGGGCGGCTTCAAAAACAAGGTGCATACCATGGTTCTGGCCTGGCTGTTGTTTGGTGTGGCCACGGTGCTGTTTGGCGTGGTACCCAATTTCTTTGTATATTTAGGCATCATGGTTTTCTGCGGCTGCACTATGCCCCTGTACAACACCCCCAGCATGGTTTTAATGCAAACGAATATCCCGCCTAAGGTTATGGGCCGGGTGTTCAGTGCCATTGCCATGATAAATGGATTAGGTATGCCCCTAGGCATGGCGGTTTTCGGCCCCTTAGGGGATGCTATGCCCATTGAATGGCTGCTGGTGGCTACCGGCGCATTGCTGATCCTGGGCAGCTTTGTTCTGTTCAGACGCAAAGAGCTGGTTAAAATAGGGTAAGGAAACGCTGTAACCGTTGACATTACAACGCCTCTGTGTTATTGTGACATAGGGGTGTTTTTATTGCAGATCAGTTCAAGATTTTCGGTAGCAGTGCATACGCTTTTGTGCGTTGAGGTTTTTAAGGAAACAGTTAAAGTGACCAGCGATTTTATTGCCGGAAGTGTGGGAACCAACCCGGTGATCATCCGCAAGATCATGAGCCAGCTGAAAAAAGCAGGGCTTATTGAAGCGCTTGCAGGGACCGGGGGCACGTATCTTACAAAAAAACCGGAGGCGATCACCCTGCTGGACGTGGCTTTGGCGGTGGACTTATTTGAAAACGACCAGCTGTTTGGATTCCATGACGCGCCTAATCCCCTTTGCCCTGTAGGCAGAAATATTCATAAGGTGCTGGATCATCATATGGCAGTGGCCCAGGCAGCCATGGAGCAAAGCTTGAAAGCCGTTACATTAAAGGCTTTGCTTGAGGAACTGCCCCAATGAAGGCTCTTAGGGAAACCCTAATACTAACGCTTTTGAAGGAACAGCCGGAGTATGGCAATATGGTCATTCCGTCCGATGATAAGGAGCAGGAGCGACTACTTCGGGCACTGATGAATGTGCGGCCACCCAAACCGGCTGATGAAGCCTTTGTTAAGGATGAGGGCTGGCATCAGGCCGCAAGCCGGTACGAGGAATTTATCCATAAGAATGAAAACCGCAGGGTACTTTATTTGGAACTGGGCGTAGGAAGCAATACACCTGGCATCATCAAGTTCCCTTTTGGGAAGATGGCCATGGCAAACCCCCGAGCCACTTATGCTTGCATTAATTTAGGCGAAGCGGTTTGCCCCAAACAGCTTGAAAAGCAAGCCATCTGTATTGATGGGGATATCAGCCAGGTTTTGCATGATGTGAAAAGAAGATAAATTATTTTTTGATGTAACTATTGATATTACACCAGACGCATGATAAGATGAAACCGTCTCAGTTACATCTTTTTACAATTCAATGTAACCATGACAATTACTGCTTGAAAATCTTAGGAGGAGACCCCCATGAAAAGCTACCAGGCATTCCTTACAGAAAATCCAAACGGCACTATGGCTACCGCGAATCACGGTGCAGCAAGCACACGCATCTTCCAGGTGTTGTGGGCAGAAAACGACAAGGTGTATTTTTGTACCAGCAATGAAAAGCCTGTCTATTCGCAAATGAAAGAAAACCCCACTGTGAGCTTTTGCACCTGGAACCCTGCTACCTTCGAATCCGTAGTCCTCAATGGCAAGGCCGTTTTTGTGGACGATCTGGCCGGAAAGACCCGCGCCCTTGATGAAAACCCACCTATTAAAGGCATCTACGAGGAACCCACAAACCCTGTTTTTGAACTGCTCTACATCGATGTGGCCCAGGTGGAAACCTTTTCTTTCACCCAAGGTGGCAACACCATTAAGTTAAAGTAAGTCTATCGGTAATATGCTGGGCACCAATACCCATAATATTCTAACCAGTGTGGATATGATCGCGCAAATGAAAGCGATGCAAGAAGTCTTCCCTGATTACTATGGGAAAAATCACCTGGAAATGAGCGCAGGCATTTTGTTTTCAGAGGAATAACCGCATATCGGCAAAGCCACCGCCATAAGGAGGCGGCTTCAGACTGTTGACAAAAGGGCTCTCTGCCTTCGGCAGAGAGCCCTTTTGTGTATAAAAGTAAACAACTTGAAAAGGGAACGCCCTAGAAAAACCGTTTAATCTATAAATTTTAATTCCCATTCATTTCTTTATATGCTATACTTTAGTTACATACAAACAGGCAAGGAGATACAAACGATGAAACCATCTGCCTTTCGTTTTGGCATCATAGTGCTTTTATTTTTGTGCGTCAGTTTTTCCGCTTTGGCCGGGGAAAAAATATTTACCACCTTTGAAGACTTTTCAGGGGAAAAGATCGCCTCCCAATCAGGGACAATCTTTGATACCTATGTGGACGCGGCCATCACCGGGGCAAAGAACGTCTATTACAACGACTTGGCCGCCCAGGTAGAAGCGGTAGCCAGCGGCATCGTTTCTGCCGCTGCTTTGGATGAACCGGTGGCCATGCTTGCCATTTCTATGAAGCCGGAGCTTGGTATCTTTTCTGAAAAACTCATACCCGATTCTTACGCCTACGCCATGCGCAAGGACGATCAAAGGCTGTCCTTGGTCAGCGCCAAGATGGAGGAGCTTTACGCGGCGGGCTACGATCAGGAGCTGGCCCAGCGCTGGTTCTTCGGCTCCGCTGAAGAAAAGGTCCTTCCCCAATGGGCCCACAAGGCCGATTTCGATGGCAGCGCAGGTACCCTGCGAGTGGGCTTCGATCCGGTGGTGGAGCCCATGATGTACGCAGACGGCCAGGGCAAGCCCCTTGGCTTTGAAATGGAGCTTATTTCCCGAGTGGCTTATGAACTGAATATGCAGGTGGAATTTGTGCCCAATGCCCTGCCGGTGCGGATTGAATCCCTTTTAACCGATCTGATCGATGTGGCCACAGGCTGCCTTTCTTATTCCGAAGAACGGATGAAGGTGGTCAGCTTCACGCCGCCCACCTATGTAGGCGGTGCCGTTTTGGTAATGCGCAAAGAAAACCTGCCTGCCAGTAAAACCTTCACCGAATTAGGGGATTTTAACGGCCAAAAAATTGCCAGCCAAAAGGATGCGGTCTTTGCCCAATACCTGGACGAAGAGCTTGAAGATGTTCAGCATGTTTTATGCGACGATCTGAATTCCCAGGTGCAAGCCATTTTAGATGGCAGCGCTGCGGCCGCAGCCATGGATGAACCGGTAGCCCGGTGGATGGCATCCACCAACCCCAGCCTGGGCGTTTTTTCTGCATTTTTAAAAGAGGATGCCTTCGGCTTTGGCCTCCCTAAGGGTAGCCCCTTGGTGGAGAAAATCAATACCGTACTAGCACACTTGGAGGGGGAAGGTTATTTTCAGGCTCTGGCCACCCGCTGGCTTTCCGCTTCCGGGGACAAAAGCGGCACTGTGAGCTTTTCCCACAAGCCAAGCTTTGACGGTTCCGCAGGCAAGCTTAAAGTAGGCATCGGCGCAGTGCTGGCTCCCATGGCGTATATCGATTCCAACGGCGACCCCATTGGCTACGATGTGGAGCTCCTTCGCCGGATCGCCTATGAACTGAACATGACCATTGAATTTGTGCCCGTCACCATGGAAAACCGCGTACAAATGGTAGTGGACGGCCAAGTGGATATCGCCGCGGGCACGCTTTCCATCACCTCCCAGCGCAAACAGTTGGTGGATTTTACCACCCCCTATTATCATGGCGGCACGGTTTTGCTCACACTCAAAGACAGCCTGCCGGCCACCATGGCCCGCCAGCGCCTTGAAGATTTTGCCGGGGCCACCATCGCCAATAATTCCGGCGCGGTGCTGGACCAAATGGTGGATTCTGTGATTCCTAACGTGAAGCATGTATATTACAATAGCATTGCCACCCTGGCCGATGCGGTGCTGGGCGGCATGGCGGATGCCCTGGTGCTGGATTTCCCCATGGCTCAGCTCCTTGTTAAGCAACGGGCAGGCCTTGAAATCTTCCCCCAAACCATCGCCGACGACGAATACGGCTTTGCCCTTAGAAAAGGTGATCCGCTGCTCCAGCAGATAAATCAGACCATGAAGGCACTTTATAATCAGGGGTACGATAAAGAGCTGGCTGCCAAATGGTTTTCCGCCGATGAAAGCGCAAAAAACCTGCCGGTGTTTGATTATAAGCAAGATTTCGACGGCAGCGCCGGAACCTTGCGGGTAGGTTGCGATCTGGCATCCTCCCCCATGGTGTACCCTGACGCCAAGGGCAATCCCATCGGGTACGATATTGAACTGCTCAGCCGCATTGCTTACGAAATGAACATGCATATCCAGCTCATTCCCACCGACCTTAGCGTGATGGTGGAATCTCTTTTAGCCCAGCGCATTGATGTAGGCGCTTGCTGCATGTCCATTACCCCAGAACGCCGGCAGGTGGTTGCCTTTACCGATCCCTATTTCACCGGCGGCACGGTGCTGGTGGTTCCCAAAGCCACAAAAATATCCCAAGGTTATTATCAGCGTTTTGAAGATTTCGCCGGCACAAAAATCGCTAGTCAAACCGGCACCATATTCGATAGCTTTGTCAATCTGAGCATCGCGAACGTACAGCATGTGTATTACAACGATCTGGCCTCCCAAACGGAAGCGGTGCTCAATAGCACCGTGGCTGCCGCTGTGCTGGATGAACCAGTGGCCCAGCTGGTCATATCGAAAAAACCGGCCCTGGAAATCTTCCCTCGGGTGTTGATGGGCGATCAATACGGTTTTGCCCTGCGAAAGGGCGACCCTCTTATCGGCAAAATCGACAGCACCCTGGAAATGCTCTATGCTCAGGGCTACGATAAGGAGCTGGCTGACCGGTGGTTCTCCGCGGATGAAACCATTAAAAAAGTGCCCGCCTTCACCCATAAGCAAGATTTCGATGGCAGTGCCGGAACCCTGCGAGTGGGCTTCGACCCAGTAGTGGAGC
The DNA here is from genome assembly GCA_031556065.1 of Eubacteriales bacterium. Lineage (GTDB taxonomy): Bacteria > Bacillota > Clostridia > Christensenellales > Aristaeellaceae > JAVBTR01. Next base: position 144,691 of record JAVBTR010000022.1, read on the forward strand.
CCATGATGTACGCCGATGCCCTTGGTCAGCCCATTGGCTACGATGTGGAATTGCTTAGCCGCATTGCTTACGAGCTTAATATGAATATTGCGTTTGTGCCAACTGCCATTCAGACCCGCATTGAGGCAGTCTTATCCAATAAGATTGACGTGGCTTCGGCCTGTTTATCCATTACGGAGGAGCGGCAAAAGGTGGTGGCTTTCACCCAGCCCTATTACATTGGCGGCGCGGTGCTGATTGTGAAAACCCAGGTTAGCCAAACCGAAGCCCAGCTAGCCAAAGCAGATACCTCCTCTTTTAAAGAACTCTTCATCACCGGCTTCAACCGAACTTTCATTATCGAAGGGCGCTACAAGCTTATCTTTTCCGGCCTTTTGGTTACCCTATGGATTGCCTTTGAAGCTGCGCTGTTCGGCACCTTGTTAGGGTTTCTGCTTTGCCTGATGCGCCGCAGTGAAAAAAAGTGGGTATCCATTCCGGCAAGAATTTATATTAATATTATAAGGGGCCTGCCCGTGCTGGTGATCCTGATGATCCTGGCCTTTGTGGTGTTCTTGCCCATTAAGGGCATGGACCCGATTCTGGTGGCCATTATCGGCTTTGCCCTGAACTTTGCCGCCTATTTCGCGGAAATCTTGCGCACAGGCATCGACGGGGTTTCCCAGGGGCAGACGGAAGCGGCTTACGCCCTGGGCTTTGGCCGCATGAAGACCTTCCTAAAGGTGGTGCTGCCCCAGGCCATCCGTCAGGTGCTGCCCGTGTACCGGGGGGAAATTATCTCCATGTTGAAAACCACCTCCATTGTAGGCTATATCTCCATTCAGGATTTGACCAAGGCCGGGGATATTATCCGTTCCCGCACATTCGATGCCTTCTTCCCCCTTTTGACAACGGCGCTTTTATATTACCTTCTGGCCTATGCCCTTACAGCAGTATTGAAGCTTCTTGAAAAGCGTATCGATCCCAAGAAGCGCAAGCGTGAAGTGAAAGGGGTGGTGGTAAAATGATTCAGGTATCCCATTTGAAAAAATCATTCGGCAAAAACGAAGTGCTTAAAGATGTGAACTTCACCCTTGAAAAAGGCGAGGTGGTAGCCATCATCGGCCCCAGCGGCACAGGCAAAAGCACCCTCTTGCGCTGCATGAACCAGCTGGAAAAGCCAAACGGCGGCGAAATCTGGCTGGATGAGGAGGATTTGAACCGCAAGGACGCAGATATTATGGCTGCCCGCCGCAAAATGGGCATGGTTTTCCAATCCTTTAACCTGTTTTCTCACTTAATGGTGGTGGAAAACATCATGCTGGCCCCCGTATCCCTTCTTAAGCAGAATAAACAGCAGGCCTTTGACCGGGCCCTGGAGCTGTTGGATATGGTAGGCTTAGGCGATAAAGCCTACGCCTATCCCGATGAACTGTCTGGCGGGCAAAAACAGCGTGTGGCTATCGCCCGGGCCATGGCCATGGAGCCGGAGATTATTCTGTTCGATGAACCCACCTCCGCCCTGGACCCAACCATGGTTTCGGAAGTCTTAGGGGTAATTAAAAAGCTGGCTTACCAGGGCATGACCATGATGATCGTCACCCACGAAATGAGCTTCGCCCAATCCGTTGCCACCAGGGTTTTCTACATGGATGAGGGAATCATTTACGAGGACGGCCCCCCGTCCCAGATTTTCGGCACACCCGAAAAAGAAAAGACCCGGGCCTTTGTGCACCGAATCCGTCGCTACGAAGGGGTGTTCACCCGCCAAAGCTTCGATTTATACGATGTAAACGGCAAGGTGGAAGCCTTTGCCAAACGCTACTTCTTAACCCAAAAAACACTGGAAAACATCCAGCGTTTGGTGGAAGAGGTAGTGGCCCAATTGCTTTTGCCCAAGTTTGGCAAAATAGACCCCGAACTAACGCTGCAGCTTTCCTATTCCGAAGGCACAGGGGAAGTCTGGTTGCGCATTTCATACCCCGGAGAGCGGTTCGACATTTTGGAGGATGAACAAAACCCCGCAGTTATTCTGGTGAAGGCCAGCGTTCTTCACATGAAGCAAGAACGCAACGGCTATGAAAACGTCATCGATATGCTGGTAAAATAGGTGTAGGGCGAAACTATAAAATAAAACCCAATGCAAGAATCGTTTTAGGGACAAGCAGTGCGCTATTCACGCCCGAGGGGGAAATCGTTCTGCTCCAGCATACCATCGATATGATTTACCCGGGTATCAATCCTCAGCAGGAGCTCGTCTAAAATATCCCTCTCATTATCTGCTATGCTTATTATATCGTCATCGATCATAACCAGGCGCTTCAAAGGTGCAGGAGGCGAAGGGCTTTTCGTTATCGCTTACGAAAAGCAGGGTGCCGCCATTTTGAAGTGCCTGTTTTTTATATCCCGCAGGCAGCTTGGCACTGGCGGTTTGACCGTCGGTATCCAAAATAAGTAAATCATAGCTGGTTTCGGTTTTTACAATCACCCGCCAGGACAGGTTTTCCCCGGTGAACACGATTTGGTCATCCCCGGTCATTGTCACAGAATCCACCCGGGGAGGCAGGCCGATCCGGTACTCCTTGTTATCAAACTTCAGTTGATCCACTTGGGCAGCCAGGTGCTTACCATAAAGGGCGTCGTATTTCACCAGCTTCATGGTGTCTTCTTCTGCGCCGAAAACATACAGGCTTTGAGATAATGTCATAGGCAAGCCCAGGGCTTTAAGCACTGTGCCGGTTAACCGATCCACCTGCAAGGCCTTTTCCTTTGGCAAATCCAAGGGGAAATTGGCCCAGACAAAGTAAAGGGTTTCGTAAAGCCTTGGGTCGTCCTGCTTGATTCCAAGGGCATCCAGGGTTTTAAAAATAGCGGGGTAATGATCCCCAAAGTAGATGACCACCGTGGGCTCCGAAAAGGCTTCAAGGTCCTTGATCAACTGTCCCAGCGCACCGTCTGCGCTCCTTTGCAAGGTAAGGTAATTGTTCAATTCCCGCTGAGCTTCCTCTGGCAAGGGGGAAACATTCATAGGTGTTTCATATATAGGAGCATAATCGTATCCCCCATGGGCCTCCATGGTGGCGGCATAAATAAAATCCCTGGATTCGGTGGCTTTAAGCCGTTTAAGGAGATGGGCGTACAGCATTTGATCCTTGGGGTATGGGGTGAATTCAGGGGTCGTTTGCAAAGCCTCCAGAGGCATAAACAGATCAAAGCCCAAATCCCTTAAATCCTTCTGCCGGTCATAGAACCAGCCCCAATAAGTATGCATGGCCGTGGAGGTATAGCCCAGGGAACGAAGCCGCCAGGGAATAGAATCCAGCTTATGGGGAATATAGGCCTCCACGCTGATGCCCGTTAGCATGGCGGATTCCGCCGTCAATGTGCCTCCGCCAAAAGATTCCACCGTTAATGTGCCGCTGGGATTTTCCTTTTGCAGCCGGTGAATGTTTTCAAGGGGATCGGTGTCTAATTCAAGACCTTCCAGCAAAGAAACATCCGCTATGGATTCCCCTAAAATCAGAATCACATTGGGCCTTTGATCCCCCACCGCCGTTGGCTGCTGGCTGGCCAAAGCCAAAACAGCCCCGTCTGAATACCCTTGCGGTTTGGACACAGCGCCGTGATGATCAGCCAAGTATTCCAAGGTCTGAAAAGCCGATCCGTTCAGCCGGGCATTTTCCAATAAGGAATAACGGGTATTCCAGCCCTTTTCGCGCAGTGCCCCGCGAAGACCCTGGGTTTCCCCCGCGCAAACATAAAAGCCCCCGAATACAATGGCCAGACCCAAAGAAACCGCTGTGGCCCCCATGCCCCGCTGGCGTTTCTGCCCTCGAAAGCCAATAATCAGCCCCATGCAGGTCCCCACCACCAAAATAACGCCCACGATCAAAAGCAAATATAGGTTTTCAATATAGGCGTTGCCAATGTTCAGCGCATCTGAAACAAGCTGTATATCGCTTGGCAAAAGGGGCTCCATACGCCATTGTATTTTCATCCGGGATACAATAGCCGCCACCAGAAAAAAAGTAATAACCAGGGTTTGGGAAACGAAAAAAAATCCCCGCCTTTTAATAAATTGAAACCCATTGAGCACCATGAAAAACAGCAAATAGTTAATACCCAAGGCCAGCAGACGGGCATGCTGGACCCAAAAAAGAAAAACCCCGGCAGACCCCTGCGCAATGCTTTCATAAACGCAGAAGATTACCAGGGGCATAACCAGGGCGTATCCCCAGCGAAGGATTCGTTTCATTAAATATGCTCCTTATACGCAGAAGCCTTTTTTCTTTTGAAAAAGCAAAAAGGCTTCTGCACCTTCCAAAAAAGAAAACTTGTATGAGGCCAACACAAGGCTTGTACACCCTGCCCTACACCGGAACAGAGGAAATCTCCTGGGAGGCATTGGAGGGGCGCGGCCCTCCAAAATTTCATTCCGAAATCAGCGGCATGTACGGCGAATTTCGGGGAATCCGTAGGATCCTACCTTGCCCGAGGCCCTTTCAGGGCCTTGATGGGCCGATGGCCCCGACCGTAGTGCAGTAAGGGAAAATTTCCTTCGTTAAAATGGCCGCAGCCACTTTATCCAAAGGGCTTTGCCCTTATAAATCACTCCGATATTCTACTGGAGACCGGCCTACGATCTTTTTGAAAATCTTCGAAAAATGCGCTACATCGCTGTACCCCACTTTATCGGCCACTTCGTGAACCTTCAGGGAAGGGTCTTTGAGCAATTGCTTGGATTTTTCGATCCGCATGGCATTGACAATGTCGAAAAAGCTTTGCCCCTGGTAGCGGTTAATAAGCTTGGATAAATGCCACTGGCTTACATACACATGATCCGCCACATCCTGAAGGCTGATGCGGTCGGTGCAGTGCTGTTCAATGTAGGCAAGGGCGGAGTTTACCACAAAGCTGCCCGAGGCGGCGGGATTGTCTTCCTCTTTTTCCTTTTCCTTTGGAGGAAGCTTTTTCAATGCATCTGTCATGCAAGCAATGGCTTCCTTCAATTCGTCCATACGGCTGGGTTTGAGCAGATACCTGGTTACCCCCAAGGTGATGGCCTTTTGCGCATAATCGAAATCCCGAAAAGCGGTTAAAACGCTGATCTGCATCCGGGGAAACTCGCTTTTCACAGCGGCGATCATGCTCAAGCCATCCATATTGGGCATACGGATATCCGATAAAAGGATGTCTGGCTGCAATTGCCGGATCAGGGCCACGCCCTCTTTCCCATCGCTGGCGGTGCCCACAACTTCGCAGTCATATTCTGCCCACGAAATCACTTTCATGAGTCCCTTCAGTATAATCTGCTCGTCATCCACCAATACCACACGATACAATTGGAGCCCTCCTATTCTACATTTTTATGGTTTATTCGTCAAGTGCCAGCTGCCAGGGATTGGCATTGAGAATGTTCTTCCACATGGCTACAGGGTCCAGAGTGCCCTCCACAATATTGGGTATCTTCGCAAACCACAGTTCACTTCTGACCAGCGGAGCCATGGCGTCCTGTATAACGGCGCAGGGGGTGCAGTTGGCCACCAGCTCCTGGGCGGATTCCCCAAGAGCGCCGGTAAAATCGTACCCCAGCTGCTGGGCGTTTTCGGGAGTAGTGAGATAGGCCAACAGCGAAACGGCTGCATCCCGCTTATCCGGGTCGTCCCAGGCCCTCTTGGAAAGGTAAAACCCACTTGAAACGCCCATAAACAGCGCCGTCTGATCGGCATTCTCGCTATATGGGGGAAAAGGCATGACAATGGTGGTATCCCAGCTTTCCTTTGGAATACCGTTGGCAAACCAACTGCCATCCACCTGCATAGCCGCCTTTTTATCGATAAAGAGCTTAGAGGTTATGGATTCGGTGGTTGCATTGCAATTTTTAGGAAAGGCGCCCATTTTATACAAGGTATTTAGCAGCCGCATTCCTTCGATCCAAGAATCCGGCACCTGTGCAATGGTGGCAGGCCGGGCGCTGTGGTCCTGGGGCGTACCGCAGGCCAAAATAGCACACTCGATCAAATAATGAGGAATATCCGAAAAAGAAGCCGCAATAGGCACAATGCCCACTTCATTGAATTTTTCAATGGCCACCACCAATTTGTCCCAATCGGTAGGCAGCTCCAGGCCATACTGTTCAAACAGATCCGTGTTTACAAACAGCCCTTCCCACCAATTACGAACGGGAATGGCGTACACAACACCATCGCTCTCAGCTACCAGGGCGTTTTCGGGCAGGTTTAAATGGGGATAGGCTTCGTTGATAACAGAAATAGGCACCACGCGGTTCAGTATGGGGGTTGAATCGGAGGTTTTGGCAAAGTAAAACAACACATCCGCTTCGTTTCCCGCCGCAAAATCGTTAATGACACCAGATTTCCATGCCTCATCCGAGGTCGCCGAGTAATCGTCTACCTTGTTTCCCGTTTGTTCTTCCCAGGCTTTGAGCAAATCCACATACGTTTGGGTGGCCGAATCGGTGCCCGCAAAGGTGGATTTGGTTTTAAGGGTTACCGCTAGAGCGCTGTTGGAAAAAATGATAACGCATAGCAATAGCCAGATTGCGGCCACTTTCTTCATCGATATAGACCTCCCTGAGGATTGGTTTCTTAAAGTATACAAGATAGCATATGCTTTGTCACTGGAAAGGGGTGGCGTTTGTTGCATCTGTTTGGTCAGAGCTTAGGGGCAGGGTAATGGTGAATATGGTTTCTCCCCGGCTGCCCTGGCTTACCTTCACGGAGGCCTTCCCTTCGTAAATCAGGCGCAGGCGGTGGGCCGTGGTGCTCAACCCCAATTGGCCAGCCACGGGGGATTGGCTTAAAAGAATGTCCTGTATGCGGCGAACCTGGCTGCTGCTGAGCCTTTCCCCTGTATTGATAACTTCAATCACCAGGTGCTCAAAGCGATCAAAGACGTTCAGGGTAATGTGGCCGCCGCCCGCAGGGGCAATGCCATGCTCATTGGCGTTTTCAAGCAGGGTTTGGATCACCAAGCGGGGCACTGGCAGGGCCAGGGTGCTTTCCTGAATATGACGGTCGATGGTAAGCTTTTCGCCAAACCGGAGAGAAACAAAGTAAAAATAGGCATTGGCTATTTCCAATTCTTGCTTTAAGGGCACCAGCCTCTCATTATCCCGATCCATAGCGGCATTGACCAGAACGCTTAAGGCCTCCACCATTTCCGATACATTTTCCGCATCGTCCATCCGTGCCTGCCAGTTGATCATTTCCAGGGCATTGTTTAAAAAATGAGGGTTGATCCGGCTTTGCAGGGCTTGAATCTTGGCGTCTCGCAGGGCAATCTCTTTCAAATATGCGTTTTCAATTAAATCCTTCAGGCGTATAGACATTTCCGAAAAGGCGCTACCCAGGCGGCCCAACTCATCCTGGCCATGCATCGGCACCGTAACGCCCCATTTACCCTTTTGGATTTTCGCCGCAGCAGTGGAAAGGATATGCACCGGCTTTAAAATACGCCGCCTGATAAAGTAAATCGCTATGGCGATAATGGGAATGAGCATAATCAAAAGTATGGTCAGAATCCGTTGGAAGAGGATCACCTCTTCATATAAAACATTCCGGTCCAAATCTAATTGGTAATACAGCGTCAAATCCGCACCTTTTACTTTCCCTGTAAGCAAAACGCTCTGACCCTGGTTGCTGATCCCCAGAGGCGTTTGCTCGAAATCCGGCGCGCCCTCGGTTACAAAACCGGAAAGGGCAATGTACGGTTCAATATGCCACTTGGTTGCCTCTTGATACAAGGGTTCTAAAAGGGTTTGCATATCTACGCCCAATACCAGGACCCCAAAGCGGGTAAGACGCATGTTGAACAGGTTGCGGATCAGATAAGTGTATTGATCGTTGGCGTAAAAATACACGTTGGTATCTAATGTTTTAGTAAGCTGCTGTACGCTTTGAAGGGAATCCACCTTGAAAATATTGGCCTGCTCCGCTGTGCTTTGGGATTGGCCCAGCCGGCCGATGATTAGTGATTCAGGGGCGGCCAGGCGGTAGAAGGCGGCGAACTGCACCATAGCCTCCCGGCCAAATTTCGGGTCCAGGTAAGTGCGAATGGCGCTGTAATAATCATCGTACCTTGTGATGGCGCCGGATTCATAGGCAGCGGTATAGTTGGTCAGGATGCCGTCGTAGGTTACATCCTTTGCCAGGGTAATAATCCGCTCAATATTGTTCATGGTTAGCTGGGCTGCGTGCTCGGTACCTGTAATCAGGGATATCTGGGTTTTTTCTTCCAGGGAACGAAAAAAGACCGTGCCGGAAAAAATACCAAGAATCAGCGTTGGCACCATAAAGCTTAGCAAAATGATAGCCACCAGCTGGAATCCAAGGGATCTTGTTAAGGCACGGATCTTCATGAACATAACCTCGTATTAGATTTGGAGCCCTAAAAACTCCGCCATTTCGGCGCAGAGCTTTTCCGCTTCAATGCGGGAGGGCATTTCGCAGAACACCCGCAGGCGTGGTTCTGTGCCTGAAAAGCGGGCAATGATCCAGCCGTTGTCGAAAATGACCTTACAGCCGTCCATGTAGTTTACACCCACCACGGGTTTGGAGAAAACAGGCAGCTTCTTTTCCACCATTAAAAGGGTTGTCAAATCCTGCTTCATTTCCGGGTCGAAGGGCCAATCGAACTCGGCCATGTAGCGGTACCCAAACTGATCGTACAATTCCTGCACCAGCTCGGAAAGCTTTTTCCCGGATACGGCCAGCATTTCCACCAGCAGCGCCGCAGCATAAATGCCGTCTTTGCCGTGGATATGGCCCCGAACGGTCAGCCCACCGGAGGATTCGCCGCCAATGACTGCGTTATGCTGGTCCATAGCGGAAGAAACATGCTTGAACCCAACGGGTACTTCATAGCATTTTTCCCCGAACTTCTTGGCCACGTCGTCCAGAAGATGGGTGGTGCAAAGGTTGCGCACCGCGGGGCCATGCCACTTTTTATATTTTAGCAGATAGTAGTACAAAAGCACAAGGATTTCATTGGGATGAATGAACTTCCCTGTATCGTCGATAATACCCAGACGATCCGCGTCGCCGTCGGTGGCAATACCGATATCCGCCCCGCTTTCCAAAACAGAGCCCTGCAAGGCCTTCAATGTATCCACCGTAGGCGCAGGCAAGCGACCCCCAAACAGGGTATCGTGCCGTTCATGAATCACGTCCACATCGCAGCGGGCTGTAAGTAAAATGGTCTGCAAGGACGTGCGGCTGACGCCGAACATAGGATCCAGAATAATTTTCAGGTTCCGGGCGCGAATGGCGTCCATGTTCACAGTACGGATAATGGCATCGATGTATTGGTTCTGGGGGTTGATTTCCTCCACCAGGCCCTGATGCAGCGCCTTTTGATAGGGAATGAACTTGATTTCCTCGCTTTTGACCAGATTGGCCTGGGCGCCCAAATCGTCCGTTACGGTTTCCACCGCATCCCGGCCGCCCTTTGTAAAGACCTTTACCCCATTATACAGGGCCGGGTTATGGCTGGCGGTAACAGCCATGCCGTAAGCCAGGTTATAATTTTGAACCGTGAACATGATCAGGGGCGTAGGCGCTTCCCGGTTGATTATAAATGCGTGGACGCCGTGGGCAGCCGCTACCTCGGCGGACCATTCCGCTGCCTGGCGGGAGAGAAAGCGGCGGTCGTAACCGATGCAAATGCCCCGCTCCGCCACCTCTTCCTTAATCATACGCTTAATAAGGGCGGTCATCAGTTTTTGAAGATTCTCCTTGGTAAAATCCTCGCCGATAATCGCACGCCAGCCGCCTGTTCCGAATGAAATCATGTTCACCACTCCTTAGCCCATAATAACGGTTACCTTTGCTGTTTCCCCGGCCTTCAAAACGGGGATTTTCGTGACCTCTTCGCCATTTAGCAGCAGGGCTTTCACGCCCTTTTCCACATGGCTTGGGTTCTTCACTTCAATAATATATTCCCCGCCCCGCCATTTGCGGGTGGCGCTGAACCCATCCCAGGCCTTTGGAATGCAGGGATCCACCACCAATTCGTCCATATCTGGCCGGATGCCCAGCATAAAGCGGGTTGCCGCATAGTAGGCCCAGCCGCCGGAGCCTGTCATCCAAGGGTGGTTGGCCCGGCCATGGAGGGAATGCTCCTTGCCCATAACAAACTGGCAATACATGTAAGGCTCCGCCATGCGGGTTTCGATCATATCGTTTTGGTTGTAAGGCAAAAGGGCTTCATAGAACTTCATAGCCCGGTCTCCCCGGCCTAGCCTGGCTTCCGCCACCCATGCCCAGGGATTGGGATGGCTGAACACCGCGCCGTTTTCCTTAACCCCTTTGTACACACGGGTTACAAAGCCGATATCGTCGTTGGGGGTTTCAAAGGAGGGGGCGTTGAGCATGAGCCCATAGGGGGTAAAGAGGTATTCGTCCACCGCATCCATGGCACTGATGGATTGCTCTTGGGTGGCTCCGCCGGATATAACGGCCCAGGTGTTGGATTCCAAGTGCACCTTGCCTTCTGTATCCTTGTGGCTTCCGATGGGACTGCCGTTTTTCGTGATCCCACGCAGAAACCACTGGCCATCCCAAAGCTCCCGTTGGCAGGCTGCCTTCATTTGAGCGGCCAGAGCGGTATACTTTTCCCGGTCTTCCGCCTTGGCAACGGCCATGAAATGATCCACCGCCCATAAAAGCAGGAAGGAAACCATAGCGCTTTCGCCGCCACCCAGGTTCAGGCAATCGTTCCAGTCGGCACGAAGACCCTTGCAAATGCCGCTTTGGCCCACCTGGGTAAAGGAGAAATTCAGTATTTTGAGCATATGCTCGTAAACAGTTCCTTCCCCATTATCCGCATAGGGAATCACTTTGTCAAGGAAAGATGTATTACCGGTTTCCCGAACGTATTCAACAATGGCAGGGATAAGCCACAGCGCGTCATCAGCGCAGGTGTCCTTCAGTCCATGGATCATAGATGTCTTATCGGGTGTGGGCACCACGGTCGGCGAATTAAAGCTTTGCTTTTCCCCAGGAGTAAACCAGCTGGGGTCGAATAAATGGAGTCCATAGCCCTGAGACACCTGGCCATTAAGGAGCTGCTCAATCCGGGTTAAACACATATCGGGGTTAGAATGGGGTATGCACATGGCATCCTGGGCGGTATCCCGGTAGCCCAGACCTGTGCGGCCGCCTACCTCGATAAAGGAGGCGAAGCGGCTGAACTGAACGTTAATCTCGCTTTGGTACAGGTTCCAAATATTCAAGCTGGTATTCATAGCCTGGCTGGGGGTGTTGACAGTCAACGCCGCCAACTTCTCATCCCAGAAGGCGGCCAGTTCTTTTTTCGCTTCATCCACCTTGGATAGGGTGTATTTTTCCCGGGCCTCCCGGGCCTTGGAAGCATCACCGGTGCCTAAGAAGAACACCAGACGTTTTTTTTCGCCAGGGGCCAGGGTGATCTTCTTTTGCAGGGCGCCGCAGTGGTTGTAGCACAGGCCTTCAGAGGCGCTAAGCTCCCCGTTGATAACGCCGATGGGATCGGTTTCCGTATGGTAGGGGCTAATGAAAGCATCCCGCAGACAATCGAACCCATCAGGGGTTTCGGAAAGGGTAAAGAACTGATGGCTGTTCTCTTCGTAGTGGAGCTCATATTCCACGGCGCCATCTGAATAGCGGGAGCCTGTAGCATACAGGGACATCTGAAAATTCTGGTTATCCATATCGATATGATGGTAGGAAAATTCCACATACCCATATACGCTTAGTTCCCGGGGCTTGTGGCTGCGGTTTTCCAACGTGACCTCGATCAGCTCGATGGGATCGTTTCTTGGAATAAAAATCCGCTGCTCACCATAGATACCTTGGTATTCACAAGAGAAAACGGAATAAGAAAGGCCGTGACGGCACAGGTATTTTGCCTGGTCCAGCGGCAAACCGCAGGGCTGCCAGCTTAAAGACCAGTATTTTTTAGTTTCATCATCCCGGACATACACATAATGGCCGGGACGATCCAGGGGCACACCATTAGGGCGGAATCTTGTCATACGGTGGTACTGAGGGGAATCCAGCCACACATAGCCGCCGGCGTTATGGGACAGCACGCCTCCCATCCGCTGGGTACCGATATAGTTGGTAAAAGAAACAGGCACGTTTACTTTATCGATAATGTATTCCTTGTTTGTGTCGTCGAAATACCCATAGCGCATGCGAAAAAACCTCCCATTTTATACACTGATACATATACAGTATATCATTGAAAGGAGTCGGTTTGAAAGCAGAAATAAATGCGTTCTGTTGTCGGGGGTTGGCGGCTGTATGACAGGGCGAATTTCTTGCTTGACAGTCATTAGAGCCACCTAAAATAAGAGAACGGGCAAACTGTGGTTGAAAGGCGGGGCGGTTATCCCGCCTTTTTCTGTGTGTTGACCTCAATGTATTCGCAAACGTGGCGCAGTTCGTCTTTATACTTAAACCTCACGGCAATATCGCCGCCCTCGTACACCTTGATATGCTCCACAAGTTCAATTAGACAATCCCGTGTCAGCTTGCCGATGTTCCCATACTTTCGGAATGTGGCGAGAAACGGATTTTCAATATCCACGCCGTTTTCCGTTTTGGCAAGTTCCGCTTTCAACGTGGTGATGATTGTTTTCACTCTCGCCGCCTGTTCCTCGTAATCCGCGCTCATGTGCGTGTAATCGTCGCGTGTCAGTACGCCGTCTTTCCAGTCCTCATATAACGATTGCTTGTACCGCAGGATTTTGGAAAGTTCCTTTTCTCTTGCGAGAATATCAGCGTTCAGCTTCGCCGCCTGTGTTTTCCGTTGCGGGGAAGTGTTAATCATCGTCACAAGTTCCGAGTAGGAAATGGCAAGGTGCGCGTGTTGCTGTATCGCGTAGAGTACCGCCGCCTCTAACTTGTGGTGCTTTATCGTGTGGATGGTACAGGCGTTTTTAGAGCGGCTTGCGTAGGTAGAACAACGATAATACACATTCCCCTTGACCTCGCTTCTTGCCATAGCCCGCCCACAGTCGGGGCATTTCAGAAAACCGCTGAACAGATAAAGCTGTTTTTGCTTCGGCGCGGTACGCGTGTCCCGTATCAAAAGCTGCCCGGCCCTGTCGAAGTCCTCTTTTTCGATGATGGCCTCATGGGTATTCTCCACGATAAACCATTCATCTTCTGATAACTTCTCTTGGATATGGATTTTGTAGCTTTTCATGCGGGTCTTGCCCTGTACCATAAGACATTACATGGTCGCATTTTTCATTTTTCTTTGAAAAACAACAATCGCAGTTACAAAAAACACAACGGCATAACCTATTACCCATAGCAAATGCGGCAATATTGAAGCATAATCTCCCGTAAGCGCGGCTTTCCCCGCGTCCACGGCATGAGCAAAAGGAAGAAGATAAGCTATTTTCTCGAAAACGCCGCCCACAAGTTTCAAATCAAACCAAGCGCCCGAAAGCCATGCGCTGAGATTGGTGAGCAGAGTACCACATATACCGCTTACCTGCTTATCATTTAATAATGTCCCCCCTAATAGCCCTATTCCAATAAAAAGCAGGGCGACAGGAAAAAGCACGACAAGAACAAGCAGAACATTTAAGCTTAATTTAAGCCCTAAGAAAAGCGCCGCCGTAAGGCAGATAATACTTTGGCCTATTGCCATTGGAATTAAGGGAATAATATATCCGCATATAAAATCCGTAGCTGTAAGAGGCGAGGCCATAAGCCTTACCATAAATGATGTGCTTCTATCTTTGGCAATCAACATACCGGAAAACAGAGAAAAGAACGAAAGTCCAAAGACCGCTATACCCGGCGCAAGAGTTGCTATAGGGAAAATGTCTGCCGGGACATTGGCTCCGATTACTGATAGTAAAATCAGTACAACGAGAGGAAACCCAAGCGCAAGGGATATATTCAGCGGGTCCCTTAATATTTCTTTTGTGTTTCGTGATGCGAAAACCATTGTTTTCATTTTTTCCCCTCCGTTTCCGCCGCTAAAGCGACAAAGGCATCTTCAAGGGATTTCGTATTTGTCTGCGTCATTAACTCAGCGACAGTACCAACCGCCTTTAATTCTCCCCTTGCCATAATGCCAATTCTATCCGAAAGTTCCTCAGTTTCTTCCATGTAGTGTGTTGTGAGTATAATCGTAGTTTTCTCCTTTAGCGTTCTGATAACTTTCCACAACTCACGCCGGGCAAGAACATCAAGGCCAAGTGTAGGTTCATCTAAAAATAATATCTTCGGGTCAGAGATAAGCGCCATAGCTATACTCAACCGCCGTTGCATACCGCCTGACAGCGTTTTTGCTTTGTTCTTCTCCGTTTCCGTAAGCCCGAACAAGGTAATCATTTCGCTTGCCCTTTCGTGCGCCGTAGTCTTGTCGAAACCGTATATACTTGCAATCATCTCAAGGTTTTCCCGCACAGATAAATTACGGGCAATAGCGGTTTCTTGCGGTGAAATGTTGATTTTTCTCTTAACGTCGTAAGGCTTTGAAACTATACTGTTTCCAAGCAAAACAGCATCGCCCAAAGTAGGAGCCAAAACGCAGGACAGCATTTTTATTGTCGTGGTTTTCCCTGCGCCATTAACGCCCAAAAGGGAAAATAATTCGCCTTGCTTAATGGTCAGACTTAAATTGTTTACCGCCGTAACACCGCCATATTTTTTCGTTAGGCAACATATTTCAATCGCGTTCATTCTTGCCATCCTTTCTTTATATAGGGCTGTATTGCACCTAAATATGTGTCTGTCAATAACTCGCTAATTAGTTCATCACTTATATCTAAATAGGAAGTAACAATTAAAGTTGCTATCCCATGAACAAAAATCCACATTTGGAGATGAAGTTTTTTGGCGGCAGTATTGTCAAGTCCGGTCGTGTCCATAATTATTTTTACTGCGGTTTCAAAACTGTGTTCGCTCTCCTGCATCTGTTCGCTTGTTCTATCCCGCATAAACAGGACTTTGAAAAACTCTCTCTCGTCTTTAGCAAATTGGATATAGGCCAAACCGCTTGCTTTATACGGCGGCACATCTTGGGTTTTCATATGTTCGTCGAAATATTTGCTATAATATTCACCGATCATTGCAGTCACATCCGTTTTAACTTCCTCCATTGTCGTATAAAACCTGAAAATAGGTTGCGTGGAACATTTCAACTCATTTGCAATAGCTCGCGCATTCAATGCGGAAATGCCTCCGTTGCGGACAATACTTAGTGATGCTTGTATAATTTTTTCCTTTGTTATTTTGGCTTTTGGCGGCATGATAAACCCTCCTGAAATAACGTATGTTACATAACACGTGTTATTATATCGGACACAATATCTGTTGTCAAGTAGAATTGGGTTCTTTCCCAAATCAGTTGAAATAAGTGCAAGAATATGATATAATAGCCTCATGAGAACAAAGGAAAATGAGGCTATTTCTACATGGACGAATTAGTGAAGAGCATAGATCCCCATTTCGAGTATATACGTCATGAAACAAACGGTAGTATCATGCGGATATATGTGCGCTCAGAGCGGGAAGAAGCGCAGTGTCCGTATTGTAGTATGCCATCAAGCAAAGTGCACAGCTTGTATCCGCGCAAGTTTCGGGATTTGCCAATACAAGGAAAGAAAGTAGAGATTGTGGTGGACAACCGCAAATTCTTCTGTGCGAATTCGGAATGTGGGCACAAAACGTTTGCCGAAAGTTTTGAGTGCTTACCCCAAATGGGTAGGCGAAGCAAGCGACTTACGAAGACAATCATAGACACAGCAACTAATTTAAGCTCAATCACAGCATCAAAAACGCTCAAGCAAGGAACCGCAGACGTAGGGAAAAGTACGATTTGCAGGCTCATAAAAAAAGAGCTTCAAAATCGATAAGAATAGCATCAGAAAAGTGTGTATTGACGATTTTGCTACGAAAAAGCGATACATACAAGCCGTCTATGACGTTTGAGGGGATAACGACATCCCCGGAAGTGTCCGTTATATCTGGCGGAGCAGGCGTGGTCAGATTGTCGGCCTGTGCCTCCGGCGCGGGCTGTTCCGTGCCGTCAGATATGGTCGTTTTGTCTGTTTCTTCCATTCGGTTTTACCTCCTGTTTCGATTTTTCATGCCAACAAAAAAAGGCCCTGCTTTCGCAAGGCTGTGGAGTAGATTGACTCCCCCTTTCCGTCAGCTATCAATAGTGGTATAGTTACTTCGGGCCAAGTTGGCCCGAAGTCCCACAAACGGAAAACGCCGCCCGGATTGTCCAACCGAACGGCGCTTGCCTGTAATGTGATAGCTTCAATTTTATTTTGTTGTTCCCCATTCCGCTTGGAATAAGGTTTTATTGCTGTTCTCTTAAATTAGTCCGCTCATTTGGAAAAGCCTATACAATGCATAATAGCGAACGCTAATGGGAACAGCAGATGCAACCACCCTATTGCACTTGTCGGGAGATCACTATGAGATCAACCATGGCCTTATTTATCAGCCGCTGGATTATGTAAATGAATCGGAAGATTTGGGGATTTAGCGTATCTAACAAGTGGCTATGGCCACTTCAGCGCGTCGACAAAGTCGACGCTTTCGTGCGACACAGGTGTCGCACGAGGGATTTCCCTCACTGCACTGTAAAATCTTCGATTTTACGGTCGGGGCCATCGGCCCATTAAGGCCCTGAAAGGGCTTCGGGCAAGGTA
>JAVBTR010000035.1:0-80376 GCA_031556065.1 Eubacteriales bacterium
CCCCCAAACGCAAACATTCACCCTATATTTTAGGCGATAAGTATATATTTGTCAACACAAAATTAATATTTACGTAATATCATCCAAACCTTGAATTGGCACCGAAAGCTTTACATCCTTGGCTTTTAAAACCCTGCCGGCAATATACTGTGTGGCATCTGTATAGGATAAGCTATCGCAGTACAGCACCATAACCAGCCAATTTTTAGGTGCGTAGATTAATATAGCGTTCCGCTCCGGCAGAACTTCAATACGTCTTATCTGGCTCCATAAAATATGCCGTTCACTGATTAAGTGGATTTCGTCGGTTTTTTTGTGCTTATAAAGCTGTAAATGAATGGCTTTGTGATCCAGCACGAAGAAATTCAATTCCCGGCCCCGCCACAAAAACCAAACCAGCAAAATACCTAGAATTCCCAGAAACATGCCCCCCAGCATGGGGAAAAACCAGGTTTTTAATATAATCTGAAGCCCAATGGTGCCTCCCTGGATGGCTTCATTTAAAAGCACCGCCAGAGCCACTACCAGTATTACCGGTATAGCGATGCGCATGGGGCTGTTCCATGCAAGCCAATCGGTAGCCGGGCGGTGAAGGCAGCTCCAGGACACACGCCTGGCGGTTTTAGGCAGCTTCCCGCCGCATAGCTCGCATGTATCCCCCATGGCAACCTCTTGCTTGCATTTTTTACAGTAGGAAACAACGGGCATTGTTTTCTCCTTGTTCATTAAAAGATGATTCGGCAGCCCTGCGGTTGCCGAATCATTATTATACCATAAGCTGCTGTTTTTCGCCAATGCTATCAGGGTTTTGCTCAAGAATGGGAGCGATAATACCGTTTAAGAAGGCTTCAACCTGTTCAACGCTTCTGCCAATAAAGTTTTCAGGCTTTAATATGGCAGCAGCCTCTTCTTTTGTAAGTTTAAAGGCGCTATCTTCCAAAAGACGGTCCATTAAATCGTTGGATTTTCCTTCTTCTTTAACCACCTGGCCTGCGGCCTGGGCATGGACCCGAAGCCGCTCATGAAGCTCCTGGCGGTTGCCGCCTTTTTTAACGGCATTCATCATGATGTTCTCGGTGGCCATAAAGGGTAGCTCGTTCATAACACGGTTGTAGATGCCCTTTTCGTAAACTACCAGCCCGTCGCACACGTTAAGCATAATGTTCAGGATGGCGTCTACCCCCAGGAAGGCTTCAGCCACGGCGATGCGTTTGTTGGCACTGTCGTCCAAGGTCCGTTCAAACCACTGGGTGGCGGCAGTCAAAGCGGTGTTCTGGGTATCCACCATCACATAGCGTGCAATGGAGGTGATCCTTTCGCAGCGCATGGGGTTTCGCTTATAAGGCATGGCAGATGAACCGATCTGAGCCGATTCGAAGGGTTCTTCCATTTCCTTGAAGTTTTGAAGCAGCCGCATGTCACAGGAAAATTTGCTGGCGCTTTGAGCCACGCCAGACAGGACGGACACCACCATATAATCCATTTTTCTAGAATAGGTCTGTCCAGATACCGGTACCACACTTTCAAAGCCCATTTGCCTGGCGATATCCTTTTCCAGCGCTTCGATCTTTTTCGAATCCCCGTCGAAGAGTTCCACAAAGCTGGCCTGGGTGCCAGTGGTACCCTTGTTTCCAAGAAGGGCCAAGGTTTGAAGGCGGTGGTCTATTTCATTCAGGTCCATATACAGTTCGTTGATCCATAGGGTGGCACGCTTGCCCACGGTGGTTAACTGGGCAGGCTGCAGGTGGGTATAAGCCAAGGCCGGAACAGCCTTGTATTTTTGAGCAAAATCCCTTAAAAGGCGAATAATCCCAAGGAGCTTGCGCCGCACCAATTGCAGCCCTTGCTGCATGATCACCACATCGGTGTTATCCCCCACATAGCAGCTGGTGGCCCCCAGGTGGATGATCCCCGCCGCCCTGGGACACTGAAGCCCATAGGCATATACATGACTCATGACATCGTGGCGGCATTCCTTTTCCCTTCTTTCCGCGTCTGAATAGTTAATATCGTCCTGGTGAGCGATCAGTTCCTGAATCTGCTCGTCGGTAATATTCAGACCCTGGTTTTTCTCCGCCTTGGCTAAGGCAATCCAAAGCTTGCGCCAGGTGCGGAATTTATTATCCTGGGAAAAGATGAACTGCATTTCACGGCTTGCGTACCGGGTGGAAAACGGACTGATATACGAATCGTATTCCAAAGGGACTCCCCTTTCCTATTATCGCGTTACTTAAAGTATTCTACGCCACCTTCAAACAAAGGCTGGAACTTGTTGCCCGGGACGTTTTTGTAAAGACCGTCGCCGCTGCGCTCCGTATGGCCCATTTTGCCAAGCACACGGCCATCGGGAGAAGTGATGCCCTCAATGGCATGGTAGGAGGCGTTGGGGTTAAAGCGCAGGTCCATGGTGGGCTGGCCACTTAAATCCACGTATTGGGTAGCCACCTGGCCGTTTTTAATCAGCTCAGCAATGAGGCTTTCCGGTGCCACAAACCGGCCTTCCCCATGGGAAATGGCAATGGTGTGCTCTTCCCCTACACCGCACTTTTGCAGCCAGGGAGATTTATCGGAGGCAATACGGGTGTTCACCAGCATGCTTTGATGGCGGCCAATGGTGTTATAGGTGAGAGTGGCGCAATCGGCATCGGTGTCTACGATTTCGCCATAGGGTACCAGACCCATTTTAATCAGTGCCTGGAAGCCGTTGCAGATACCCAGCATAAGCCCATCGCGGTTTTTAAGCAAATCGTGTACAGCGTCCTTCATAAGGGGGTTTCTAAAGAAGGCGGTAATGAATTTGCCGGAACCGTCTGGCTCATCCCCGCCGGAAAAGCCGCCGGGAAGAATAACCATCTGGCTGTTGGCGATGATCTTTTTGGCTTTTTCCATGCTTTGAGCAATGTTAGCAGCGGACAGGTTATTGATTACCAGAATCTCTCCGTCACCTCCAGCCCGCTTAATGGCGCGAAGGGTATCAATTTCACAGTTGGTACCCGGGAAAACAGGGATAAACGCCTTGGGCTTCAAGTTTAAGACGGCAGGCTTGGGCCAGGATGAGGCGCTATAATTTATTTTTTCAACCGTTTCACCTTCATTGCCCTTATAATTAAACACACTTGTCAGCTTGCTTTCGTAGGTAGCTACGATGCCTTGCAAATCCACACCATCCATTGAATATCCTTCCGTGGTCACACCCACAAGGGTGCCCAGATTCACATCCTCTGCCACTTCCAGCAGGAGGCTGCCAAAGTGCCAGGCAAAGAGATCCTCTTTGAAATCAGCGGCGAACTTGAAACCGATGCGGTTCCCAAGACCCATTTTGAAGATGCCTTCAGCAACACCATAAAGGCCCAGCGCCCAAGCAGAAACAGCTTTCTTTTCCTTAATCAACTGATGGGCTGTTTCAAACAGTCTAAGCAATTCTTCTTTATCGTAAGAATCACATTTCAAAAGAATAACCTTGCTGCCCGCTTTTTTAAATTCCGGGGAAATCACATTTTGCACCTTACCATGGGCCACTGCAAAGGAAACCAGGGTAGGCGGCACAGATAAATCTTCGAAGGTACCGGACATGGAATCCTTGCCGCCGATGGAGGCGATACCCAAATCCAATTGGGCCTGCAAGGCGCCCAGAAGGGCCGCCAGGGGCTTACCCCAAACGGAAGATTCGCTGGTCATCCGTTCAAAGTATTCTTGAAAGGTCATGTAAGCGGTTTTATAATCGAACCCGGCTGCCACCAGCTTGGCAACGGATTCGACCACAGCCAGATAAGCGCCGTCGTAGGGGCTTTGGGCCATGACCTCTGGGTGGAAGCCGTAGGCCATGCCGGAAACCGTGTTGGTCACCCCGTTTAACACCGGAATCTTGGCCACCATGGTCTGAATAGGCGTAAGCTGAGTCTTACCCCCAAAGGGCATTAAAACCGTAGCCGCGCCAATGGTAGAATCGAAAGCTTCCACCAAACCCTTTTTGCTGCAAACGTTCAGCTTGCCCGCCATGGCTTTAAGCTTTTCGCCAAAGGTATTCCCGTCCAAAGAGATAGGCTCCACCTTTGCGTCTAAAATTTCCGCCTGAGTGTGTTTTTCAGCACCGTTGGAATTTAAAAACTCCCGGCTTAAATTTACAATGGTTTTGCCCTTCCAGGTCATAACCAGACGAGGCTGCTCCGTTACAATCGCCACAGGGGTGGCTTCCAGGTTTTCTTCGTTGGCATAGGCGATGAACTTTTCTTCATCTTCCTTGGCCAGCACCACAGCCATACGCTCTTGGCTTTCGGAAATGGCCAGTTCAGTCCCGTCCAAACCGTCATACTTTTTAGGTACCAAGTCCAGATCGATCTTTAAGCCGTCGGCCAATTCGCCAATGGCAACGGAAACACCGCCAGCACCAAAGTCGTTGCAGCGTTTGATCAGCTTGGTTACCTTTTCATCCCTGAATAAACGCTGAAGCTTTCTTTCAATGGGAGCATTGCCCTTTTGCACTTCCGCACCGCAGGTTTCAATGGATTCCAGCTTGTGGGATTTGGAAGAACCAGTAGCGCCGCCGCAGCCATCACGGCCTGTGCGGCCGCCTAGCAGGACGATCACATCCCCCGCTTCCGGGGCTTCACGGCGAACATTCTTTTTAGGAGCTGCACCTAAAACAGCACCAATTTCAAGGCGCTTGGCAGCGTAGCCATCATGGTAGATTTCATCCACAAAGCCGGTCGCCAAACCGATCTGGTTGCCATAGGAGCTGTAACCATGGGCAGCGGTGGTGACGAGCTTGCGCTGGGGCAGCTTGCCCTTCATGGTCTTTTCAATGGGAACAAGAGGGTCTGCCGCACCGGTGACCCGCATAGCCTGGTATACATAAGTACGTCCGGAAAGCGGATCGCGAATCGCGCCCCCAATGCAGGTGGCCGCGCCGCCGAAAGGTTCTATTTCCGTGGGGTGGTTATGGGTTTCATTCTTGAACATCAATAGCCATTTTTCATCCTGGCCGTCAATATCCACATCGATTTCGATGGAGCAGGCGTTAATTTCTTCAGAAACGTCGATGTTGGGCGTTTTGCCAATGCGGTTTAAGTATTTGCCGCCAATGGTGGCTAAGTCCATTAAGTTCATGGGCTTGTTTTTCGCACCGTGGACTTCCTGCCGCAACGCCAAATATTGCTTAAAGGCCCTTTCCACCTGGGGCTTATGTATTTTCACATCGTCAATGGTGGTTAAAAAGGTGGTATGGCGGCAGTGATCGGACCAGTAGGTGTCGACCATACGGATTTCAGTCAAGGTGGGATCCCGTTTTTCAGTTAAAAAATACTGGCGGCAAAATTCCAGATCATCGTTATCCATAGCCAGGCCATATTTCTTAACGAAATCCGCCACCTGGTCTTTGCTCATGTTGCAAAAGCCATTAAGCACTTCCACAGAATCTGGGGTTTCGTAGGTCTGCTGGAGAGTCTCCCGGCGGTCCAGGGTGGCTTCCCTTGCTTCCACAGGGTTGATCACATGGTGCTTGATCCTGGCCACTTCATCCGCAGAGATTGCGCCGTTTAAGATATACGCCTTTGCACTGCGAACCGTAGGGCGGTTCCCCTGCACTACGAACTGAATACACTCTTCACAAGAGGCTGCACGCTGATCGTACTGGCCAGGCAGGTATTCAGTGGCGAAAACCACATCCCCATCCTTAGGGCAGTGATCATAACAATCATCCAACTGGGGTTCGAAAAACACGATGGGGCCGCACTGGGCGAATTCTTTTTCGCTGATGCCTTCCACATCATAACGGTTAAGGAGCCGAACCCCTGTAACGCTTTTGATCATTAAAATATCGTTTATTTCATTTAAAAGATGGTTGGCTTCCACCGCGTAGGGCGTTTTTTTCTCGACGTAAATCCGTAAAACAGCCATAACCTTCCGTCCTCTCTTAGCGCAGTGCCTTTTTGCCGATATCTGTGCGCATATGTGCGTTTGTAAAATTGATCTTTTTTGCGGCAACATAAGCCTGCCCAACAGCCGCCTTTAATGTATCCGAAACGGCAGTGATGCCCAGCACCCGGCCGCCAGCGGTTAAGATACGGCCATTTTCCGCCTTTTTCGTGCCTGCGTGGTAAACAGTAGCGTTTTCCCCGGCAGCTTCTAATCCAGAAATGGGAAAGCCAGTTTCATATTTTTGCGGATAACCGCCGCTGGCCAGGATCACACAGGCCGCCGCGTCAGTTGAAAATTCAACGGGGGTGCTTTCCAAGGTGCCATCGATGGTAGCCTGAAAAATATCCAGCAAATCACTTTTCAAAAGCGGAATCACTACCTGAGTTTCCGGGTCCCCAAAGCGACAGTTGTATTCAATCACTTTCGGACCAGCTTCCGTAAGCATCAAGCCAAAGTACAGGCAGCCCTTAAAGGTACGGCCCTCTTGCTTCATGGCTTCTACCGTGGGAATAAAAATTTCTTCCATGCAGCGCTTGGCGATATCTTCCGTATAGAAGGGGTTAGGCGCGATGGTGCCCATGCCGCCGGTATTAAGCCCTTCATCGTTATCCAGGGCCCGTTTATGATCCATGGAGGATACCATGGGCTTGATGGTCTTCCCGTCGGTAAAGCAAAGCACCGTCACCTCTGGGCCAACCAGGAAGGATTCGATCACCACACGAGAGCCGGAGGTGCCAAACATGCCGTCGTTCATCATGCCATGAACCGCATCCTTGGCTTCTTCTACAGTGTTGGCGATAATTACACCCTTGCCAAGAGCCAGGCCATCAGCCTTAACAACAATGGGCATTTGGGCCTTATCCAAATAGGCAATGGCCTTATCCGCATCATCAAACGTAGCATAATCGGCGGTAGGAATATGGTATTTTTCCATTAGCTTTTTCGAAAACACCTTACTGCCCTCGATGACCGCTGCTTTTTTATTGGGGCCAAAGGCGCGGATATCGGCGTCCTCCAAAGCATCTACCAAGCCTAGGCAAAGTGGATCGTCGGGGATTACCGCCACCAAATCCAGCGCCTTTTCCCTTGCGAATTTCACAACCGCTTTAATATCCGTCGCGCTAACGGGGACGCAAACTGCGTCCCCTAAAATCCCGCCGTTGCCAGGCAGCGCATAAATGGTTTCTACATTTTTATTTTCTTTAAGCTTTTTGATAATGGCGTGCTCACGCCCGCCGCCGCCTACAACTGCGATATTCAAGCGTTAATCCTCCAAATGTAATTAATGGTGGAACAAACGGATACCAGTGAAGCTCATAACCATGTTATAATGGTTGCAAACCTCGATCACATTATCGTCACGAATGGAACCGCCGGGCTCGGCTATGTATTCAACGCCACTCTTATGAGCCCGCTCGATGTTATCGCCAAAGGGGAAGAAAGCATCGGAGCCCAGCGCCACGCCAGACAGGTTTTTAAGCCACTCCTTCTTTTCTTCACGGGTCAAGGCCTCGGGCTTTTCGGAGAACAGTTTCTGCCACTTGCCGTCGGAAAGCACATCTTCCCATTCTTCGCCAATATACACATCCACAGTATTATCACGGTCCGCACGGCCCAAGGTCTTTAAAAACGGCAGCGCCATAGCCTTCGGGTGTTGGCGAAGCCACCAGTTATCGGCCTTCTGGCCCGCCAAGCGAGTACAGTGGATACGGGATTGCTGGCCCGCGCCGCAGCCGATAACCTGGCCGTCCTTTACATAGCAAACAGAGTTGGATTGGGTGTATTTCAGGGTGATCATAGCGATCTTCAAATCCCGAATGGCTTCGGGAGTCATGTTCTTGTTTTCAGTAACGATTTTTGCAAAGAAATCATCATCAATGTTCAGTTCGTTGCGGCCCTGTTCGAAGGTGATGCCGTATACATCCTTTTGCTCGATAGGGGCGGGCACGTAGCTTTCGTCGATCTGAACTACGTTGTAGGAGCCTTTGCGCTTTTCTTTCAAGATAGCCAAAGCTTCCTCGGTATAGCCGGGAGCGATGACACCATCGGACACTTCGGGCTTGATAACCAAAGCAGTTTCCTTATCGCAGATATCAGAAAGGGCGATCCAATCCCCAAAGGAAGACATGCGGTCCGCCCCCCGGGCGCGAACATAAGCACAAGCCAAGGGCGACAGCTCTTTATCGCCTACGAAATAGATATCACGCAGGGTTTGGCTCAGCGGCAGCCCCACCGCCGCACCGGCGGGGCTCACATGCTTAAAGGAAGCCGCAGCAGGAAGGCCGGTGGCTTTCTTAAGTTCCCGAACTAACTGCCAGCTGTTAAAGGCATCTAAAAAGTTAATAAAGCCGGGCTTGCCGCTTAGCACCATGATAGGAAGTTCCCCTTCCTTCATAAAAACACGGGAGGGTTTCTGGTTGGGATTGCAGCCATATTTCAGTTCCAATTCGCGTGCCATAATGCTATCTCCTTAAACGTTTTTATTGACAATGCGGGTCTCTTCCGCGCCGGATTCAATATTCCAATAGCGCACAAACAAGGACACCTTGTTATCGCTGTTGAGGTTTTCCCAAAGGGTTTGAGTGAAAGAATCAATATCCCCAGAAATGGAAACCAGCTCCGGCTCCCCCTCAAAGGAAGGAATGGGATTGCCGTCGCACTTATAGGTATGAATAAAGTGACCTTCCCCTGCTTTCGGCTCGGCATAATCAAAGAAGAAGCGTTGGACGGAATGTTCATCCCCGTTGTTGCTCTTTAAAATAGACAACTGATAAGAGCCATCCTTTTGTACCAAGCCGGAAATACGAGGGGTGAAGTTGAGTCCGTCGGGTTCAAAGGTACGGGTACGAAGGGCGGCCTCGAAGGTTTTGCCATCCTTCAAATAATCGTACACCGTATCGGTCTGATCCCCGTTGGTAACGACAAGCTGTTCACCCAGCTTGCGCACAGGGGCGTAAATGATCAGGCTGGGGTCAACCATTTTGCTGGGATCAAAGGCTTTTGTAATAATGCCTTCCCCGGTCTTTGTAAATACACGGTTGCGGCTGTTTTCGCTGCGGCCCATAATGAAATAGGCGATTACCGCGTTTTTGCCATCGATGGATTGGCCCAGCATAATGCCCCGTCCAGGGTAAGCGTTCTCGTTAACCAGCTTCATCAAATCTTGCTTTTGCATTCCAATACTCCTTTACAGCATGCTTCCAAGGCCATTGGAAGCAATTCCCATTCCGCTTGAACCATTACCCGCTTTTGCAAGGTTTCCGCCGTATCCTCCGGTAAGATATCAACTGCCTTTTGGGCGATGATTTTCCCCCCGTCCGTAACGGCATTAACATAGTGAACTGTGGCTCCGGTGACCTTCACGCCATAATCCAGCGCTGCCTGGTGGACCTTTAAGCCGTAGAACCCATCCCCGCAAAAGGAGGGAATCAGGCTGGGATGCACGTTGATAATCCGGTCCTCATAGGCATGAATAAAGTTTTCCGGCAAGATTACCAGAAACCCGGCCAGCACCACAAATTCGATCTGCCGGGATTTCAGCGCTTCGATCAGCATCTGACCATAGGTTTCCTTGGCTGTGGCCTTTTCCTTCTTAAGCACCAGGGTTTCAATGTTCCGGCTTCTTGCTCTTTCAAGGGCATAGGCATCGGCCTTGTTGGAAAGCACCAGGGCAATATCTACACTGGGCAAAAGCCCCTGGTCCTGTTTATCGAATATGGCCTGAAGATTGGTCCCTCCGCCAGAAACCAGCACCGCTGCCTTTAGCATAAAATAACCCCTTCATTGCTCTCTACGATTTCGCCCATAATGTAAGCATCGGGCTCGCCGTTTGCATGGAGGATTTCAAGAGCCAGGCTGGCCTGATCCTTCGGCACTGTCACGCTCATGCCAACGCCCATGTTGTAGGTGTTGAACATATCCCGTTGGGGGAT
The DNA here is from genome assembly GCA_031556065.1 of Eubacteriales bacterium. Taxonomy (GTDB): domain Bacteria; phylum Bacillota; class Clostridia; order Christensenellales; family Aristaeellaceae; genus JAVBTR01. The sequence continues at coordinate 9,849 of JAVBTR010000035.1, forward strand.
GTTGCCAATTTCTTGAATGAGATTAAAAATCTGCGGAATTTTAAGGGCGGCTTTTTCAATTTTAACAGACATACCCTCTTTAAGCGCTCGGGGCAGGTTCTCGTAGAAGCCACCGCCTGTAATATGGGATACCGCACGGATAGCCACTTTTTCGTTCAATGCTAAAACAGGCTTAACATAAATCTTCGTGGGAGCCAGAAGCAGTTCGCCTAAGGGCTTATCGGTGCCCTGGTATACCTTGCTTAAATCGGCATTATTAATATCGAACACCTTGCGCACCAGGGAGAAGCCGTTGGAATGCACCCCGGAGGAAGGCAGGGCGATCATGATATCGCCTTTTTCCATGGTTTGGTTGTTGATAATCTTTTCCTTATCCACAACGCCCACGGTAAAGCCTGCCAAATCGTATTCATCTACGGGATAGAAGCCGGGCATTTCAGCTGTTTCACCGCCGATGAGCGCGCAACCCGCCTGTACGCAGCCTTCGGCCACGCCCTTGACAATATCGGCAACACGTTCCGGCACATTCTTACCAACAGCCACGTAATCTAAAAAGAACAAGGGCTTGGCACCGCAGCAAATCACGTCATTCACGCACATGGCCACACAGTCGATCCCCACTGTATCGTGCTTGTCCATTAAAAAGGCAATTTTCAGCTTCGTGCCTACCCCATCGGTGCCAGACACCAGCACGGGCTTTTTAATGTTTTCAATGTCCAGTTCAAAAAGACCCCCGAAGCCGCCGATGCCGCTTAAAACACCGGAGGTCATGGTTCTTGCCACATGCTGCTTCATCAGCTCCACTGCTTTGTAGCCTGCCGTAATATCCACACCGGCATCACGGTAGCTGGCGCTTTGAATCTTCATAGTGTTAACCCATCCTCTCGAATCTTTATTTGGTTAAAGGTTCTTCGAATTTACTGTCCTGGCTCTGGGCGGGAATGCTATCTGGGTATTCGCCTGTAAAGCAGCCCTTGCAAAAACCCATGTGGGTATCCTTGGCCAGCTTGTCCAGCACGTCCACATTGAGGAAGCCCAGGCTGTCCGCGTCGATAATCTGCCGTATTTCTTCAATGGAATGGTTGTAGGCGATCAGATTGGCAGTGGAATCGATGTCGGTTCCGAAGTAACAGGGGCGGATAAAGGGCGGCGAGGAAAGGCGCATGTGCACCTCCTTGGCTCCCGCTTCCCGAAGAAGCTTGACTGTTCTGGCTGTGGTGGTGCCCCGGACGATCGAATCATCTATCACCACTACCCGTTTGCCCTTCACCGTTTCCGAAACCACGTTAAGCTTAATTCGAACAGAATTGGCCCGCTGGGCCTGGGTGGGTTGGATAAACGTACGGGCAATGTAGCGGTTTTTAATAAAGCCCATGCCATAGGGAATGCCGCTTTCACGAGCGTAGCCAATGGCCGCATCAATGCCCGAATCCGGCACACCAATGACCACATCTGCTTCCACTGGGTGCTCTTGGGCCAGAAATTCCCCTGCGCGAATGCGGGATTGGTGCACGGAGGAGCCGTCAATCACCGAATCGGGCCTTGCGAAATAGATAAATTCGAAAATGCACAGGCCGGTTTTTTCCGCCGGTTCATGGCTTACGGTTTTGACGCCCTGTTTATTCACCAATACCACTTCACCGGGCTTAATATCCCGAACAAAAGCCGCATCCATGGCATCCAAAGCGCAGCTTTCGCTGGCGAAAATCACATCCCCGTTTACATCGCCCATGCAAAGAGGCCGAAAGCCGTGGGGATCACGGGCAGCAATCATCTTTGTAGGACTCATGACCAACAGGCTAAAAGCGCCGTGAAGCCTGCGCATGGTGCGGGTTACCGCTTCCTCAATAGAAGCTGAATTAATTCGCTCCTGGGTGATCACATAAGCGATGACTTCCGTATCGGAGGTGGTATGGAAGATGGCGCCATTCTTTTCGAATTCTTCACGAAGCTCTTTGGCATTGGTGATGGTGCCATTATGGCAAATAGCCATGCGGCCTTTATAGTGGTTGATCAAAAGTGGCTGGGCATTGCTTCTGGTTTTGGCCACCTTGGTGCTATAACGGCAATGGCCGATGGCCATGTTCCCATCGGGCATCTTATCCAGCACGTCTTTGGTAAACACCTCGTTAACCAGGCCCAGATCCCGGTGGCAGGTGATAACCCCATCGTTATTCACCGCAATGCCGCAGGATTCCTGGCCCCGGTGCTGCAGGGCATACAGTGCCAGGTACGCAGGTGCCACCACATCCATGCCCTGTTGGCGGTAAATGCCGAAAACGCCGCATTCCTCATGCAATTTCTCGTCGAATTCCTGCATTTTTTATTCCCCCAATAAGCGTTTCATAATCTCGTGATACGCATCCTCAACGCCGCCTAGATCACGGCGGAAACGATCCTTGTCCAGCTTTTCATGGGTTTTGGCATCCCAGAAACGGCAGGTATCCGGGGAAATTTCATCGGCTAGAACAATGGTGCCCTCCTGGGTTTTGCCAAACTCCAGTTTAAAGTCGATCAGCTCGATATTCAAATCCTTTAAATAAGCGGTCAAAAGATCGTTGATCTTCAAAGAATATTCGGCAATGGTTTTCATTTCCGCATCGGTTGCCCAGCCCATGGCAGCAATGTGGTATTCGTTGACCATGGGATCGCCCAGCTCGTCATCCTTGTAGCAAAATTCCAGAACTGTCCGTTTGAGCTTGGTGCCTTCGGGAACGCCTACCCGGGCAGCCAAAGAACCGGCGGCGATATTGCGCACAATTACTTCCAAGGGAATGATGGCTACCTTTTTAACCACCGTTTCCCGATCGGAGATTTCTTCGATCAAATGGGTGGGGATGCCGTTTTTCTCCAGCATCTTCATTAAATGGTTGCTCACCCGATTATTAATAGCGCCTTTGCCGGAAATGGTGCCTTTTTTAAGACCGTTAAACGCGGTAGCCGCGTCCTTGTAATCCACAATGACCTTATCGCTTTCATCGGTGGCGTATACCTTCTTGGCCTTCCCTTCATATAGCTGATCCAGTTTTTTCATACTCTACCCCGCCTTCTTTATTCAACAACCAGGTTCTTATCTTTTTCCAGCACAGTGTCGTGCATCTTTTGGCGCTGGTTAACCAGTTTTTCGTATAGCTTTTCATCGCTTAAAGCAATCATCTGGGCAGCCAGCAGGGCCGCGTTTTGCGCCCCGTCGATGGCCACGGTAGCCACTGGAATACCTCCCGGCATCTGAACCGTGGAAAGCAGCGCATCCAGCCCATCTAATGTGGAGGCTTTAATCGGAATGCCAATCACAGGAAGCACCGTCTGGGCCGCCAGAGCGCCAGCCAAGTGGGCCGCCTTGCCTGCAGCAGCGATAATCGCGCCAAAACCGTTTTCTTTGGCATCCCTTGCAAACTGCGCTGCTTCAAAAGGCGTACGATGCGCCGAAAAAACGTGAGCTTCGTACGGGATTTCCAGTTCCTTCAGCGTGGCGAACGCAGGCTTTAACGCGGGCAGATCGCTGTCGCTTCCCATTAGAATGGCTACCTTCTTCATGGCTTAATCCCTCCAACTTAAATCTGAAAATGAAAAGGAGCCTAGCCAAAGGCATTCCCGCCAAAGCTGTGCTCCCCACCTGTGTAACTTTATAAAACCATTCGAATAAGGGTGCGTTTTTGGCATCGACTTAAACAAAACATGCCAGCCCACTCCTTTCCGAACGTTCAAAACCATAATACCTTTTATTGTCGGTTTTGTCAACACGATTTCCGAACATTAGTCGAATTTTATAGAACATCGTTTGATTATTTGGAACATAAGGAAAACATTGATTTTCACAGGCAAACATGTTAAACTATTAATGGTCAAAGAAAGTCAACCCCATGAAAGAGGTGCCCTATGCGCTTAAGCGATACCATCGAGCAATTTATCAAGGCCATGCTTGAACAAGACGAGTACGATGTTGAATTAAAACGCAACGAGCTGGCAGAATATTTTAGCTGTGCCCCATCCCAAATCAATTATGTTTTATCCACCCGCTTTACCCCGGATCACGGCTATGTAACCGAAAGCCGAAGGGGCGGCGGCGGTTGCATCCGCATTATCCGTATCAAATCCTCCAGCCAGGAACAATTGCTTTACACCATCCACCAAAGAATAGGCGACGGGATTACGGAGCAAGAATCTGCCCGGCTGATCGTGCAATTGACAGAGCGCGGCATCATAAGCTGTTCTCAGGCAAAGCTGATGTCCTACGCCATATCCAGCCAATCCCTGGCCGTTCCCATACCAGACCCGGTAAAGGATGCCCTAAGAGCCAGGATCATGCGCAGCATGCTTTTGGCTGCTGCCCAAGAAAGTGAGGAGATTTAACCATGTTATGTGAAGAATGCCAAAAAAACCAGGCATCCGTTTTAATTACCCTGGTCATCACCGGCAAAAATACCACCAGACATCTGTGCGGCGAATGCATGGCAAAGCTAAAATCCGATTTTGCGTCGGGGAACATTCAAAGCCTGCTTTCTTCCATTCTGTCTACCATGACTGCGCAAAAAGAAGAGACATCCGATTTGGTATGTTCCAGATGTGGATTAAGCTTTAAACATTTTAAGGACACAGGGAAGCTTGGCTGTGCCCAATGCTACCACGATTTTCAGGAGGAGCTGAAGCCTATGCTTCTTCGCATTCATGGTCGCAGCCAGCATTCGGGCCGGGTACCCTTTACCTCTTCGGAAGAAAAAAGCCGTATGGATGCCATTGCCCACTTGCGTACCCGCTTGGAAGCAGCCATCGAGCAGGAGGCTTTTGAAGACGCAGCCGTTTTCCGGGATCAGCTAAAAGAATTAATGAAGGAAGGGGCTGCCAATGAATAACCTACAATCTGATATTATCGTTTCTTCCAGGGTCCGTCTGGCCAGAAATTACGAAGACTTGCCTTTTTCTTTAATGGAAAACAAAGGAAACGCCACCGTCTGCGAACAGCGCACCTTAAACGCCTTGGCCCTTGAAAACGAAAATGAAGGCTTTACACTTTACCGCATGCGAGAAATGGAAGAAGCGGGAAAAAATTTCCTGGCTGAAAAGCACTTAATCAGCTTTGATCTGATTCAGCATAGCCCTATGGGCTCTGCCTTTATTAATGAAGAAAAACAGCTCTCCATTATGATGAACGAAGAGGACCATTTAAGAATCCAGGCGATTGCAAGCGGCCAGCAGCTGAATGAAACCGCTCAATTGGCCTACGAAATGGAAGACGCTTTGCAAAAGCATGTGCGCTTCGCCTTTGATAGCCGCCTTGGGTATTTAACCGCCTGCCCCACCAACACTGGCACTGGCATGCGAGCATCGCTGATGCTGCATTTGCCCATGCTGACCGTGTCCAAGCAAATGGGCGCAGTGAACCAGATCGTGGCAAAACTGGGGCTTACCATCCGGGGTATCTACGGCGAAGGCAGTGAAGCGCTGGGTAACCTCTACCAAATATCCAACCAGGCCACACTGGGCCGCACAGAAGAAGAACTGATCGAAGCTGTGAACGCTGTGGCGAAAAAACTACTTGATATGGAACGTGCCCTTCGTGAAAAGGCCGATATGAACGACCCCGTCCAATTGGAAGACACCATTTTAAGAAGCTATGGCCTTTTAAAATATGCACGCCGGATGCCCCTGAAAGAATTTATGCAGCACTGGTCCTGCATAAGGCTCGGGGCTTCCCTTTGCCGGATCCCTCATTCTTTAGCAAAAATTGATGCCCTATTAGAAAGCGCTCAGGATGCACATATTATCAAATGGGTGGGCGAAGAATTAACGGGCGATGGACTAAACGAAGCCCGCAGCCAGCGTGTTCGCAAGCTATTGTCCGCCCCTAACCACTAATATTAAGGAGGTACCTATGCCAATCTTTGGAAGATTTACCCAGCGGGCCCAGCGGGTGTTGGAATCCGCCCAGCAAACCGCGCTTATGCTAGGCCATCATTACGAAGGAACGGAGCATTTGCTGCTGGGCCTTTTGAAGGAATCCGATGAAACCATTCTTTCCTATATCGGCGGTAGCATCACTTACGAAAGCGCTCTGGCCTACGTAAAAAACGCCTTGGCGGCAGAAAATGACAATGCTGCCGTTACCCGCATCGAGCTGACCCCAAGGGTCAAAAAAATACTGGAATCCAGCATTCTTGAATCCCGCCGGATGGGCCACGCCTATATCGGCGCAGAGCATATCTGGCTGGCCTTGATTAACGAACGGGACGGGGTGGCTGCTCAGATTTTAAAGGAGTTCCGGGTGGATTTCGACCAGGCCCAAAAGAACATCGTCAATGCCCTGGGCATGAACCCCAATTTAGAAGGCGGCAAGCCGGAAGAAAAAAAGGCAAATGACAAAACCGGGGAGACCCTTTCAAAATACAGCCGGGATTTAACCCAGGCCGCACGGCAAAATGAACTGGACCCCGTGGTGGGCCGGGATAACGAAATCGAGCGCATTATTCAGATTTTAAGTCGCCGCACCAAGAATAACCCGGTATTGATCGGCGAACCGGGGGTAGGCAAATCCGCCGTTGTGGAAGGGCTGGCCCAGCGGATCGTGCAAGGGAATATTCCGGAAATTTTAAAAGATAAACGCATTTTCTCTTTGGATATGGGCAGCTTGATCGCAGGCAGCAAATACCGGGGTGAATTTGAAGAGCGGCTTAAAAACGCTATTTCAGAAGTGAAAGCCGCTGGGAACATTATTCTTTTTATCGATGAAATCCATACCCTGGTAGGGGCCGGAAAGGCTGAGGGCTCCATGGACGCCGCCAATATTCTAAAGCCCGCGCTGGCCAGAAGCGAAATCCAGTGCATTGGCGCCACCACCCTGGATGAATACCGCAAGAACATTGAAAAGGACGCAGCGTTGGAACGCCGATTCCAGCCTGTAAAGGTGGGCGAACCTTCTACGGAAGAATCTCTGGCGATTTTAAAAGGCCTTCGGGATAAATACGAGGCTCACCACAAGGTGCATATTACCGATGCCGCCTTGGAGGCCGCCGTCTCCCTTTCCGACAGGTATATTTCCGACCGTTTTTTACCAGACAAGGCCATTGACTTGATGGATGAAGCCGCCTCTCGCGTGCGGATCAAATCCTTTATCGCCCCGCCGGATGTAAAGGCCCAAGAAGAAAAGCTGGCTGCCATTATTAATGAAAAAAAGGAAGCCATTGCCCACCAGGATTTCGAAAAGGCCGCTTCCTTCAGAGATGAAGAACGGGCCATTAAGACCGAGATCACGCAAAAAAGAGAAGCCTGGGAAAAGCAGCAAAGTATTTCCAATCTGGAAGTAACAGACGACGACATCGCCCAGATCGTTTCCTCCTGGACGGGAATTCCGGTTAAAAAAATGACCCAATCCGAATCAGAAAGGCTTTTAAACCTGGAAAGCATTTTGCACCAAAGGGTCATCGGCCAGGACGAAGCTATCAGCGCGGTAAGCCGGGCCTTGCGCCGGGCACGGGCCGGGCTTCAAAGCCCCAAGCGGCCTATTGGCTCCTTTATCTTTTTAGGGCCGACAGGCGTTGGTAAAACCGAGCTTTGCCGGGCTTTGGGCGAAGCCATGTTCGGGGATGAAAACGCTGTGGTACGGATCGATATGTCCGAATACATGGAAAAGCACAGCGTTTCCCGCTTAGTGGGTTCTCCTCCCGGCTATGTAGGCTACGAAGAGGGGGGCCAGCTAACCGAGGCCGTTCGCCGCAAGCCTTACAGTGTGGTGCTTTTAGATGAAGTGGAAAAAGCCCACCCAGATGTATTTAATATGCTTTTGCAAATTCTGGATGACGGCCGCTTAACCGATAACTCCGGCCGGGTAGTAAACTTTAAAAACACCATTATCGTTATGACCTCCAACGCCGGAGCTGCCATGATCGGCAATACCCGTGCTCTGGGCTTTGGCTCAACAATTGATACCCTGCGCTCCTACGAAACCATGAAGGAGCAGGTCATGAAGCAGGTTAAGGATATCTTTAAGCCTGAATTTATTAACCGGGTGGATGAACTGATCGTCTTCCATGCGTTAACGGAGGAGGAAATCAAGCAGATTGCCGCGTTAATGCTTAGAGATGTGCAAAAGCGCCTCCATGAAAAGGGTATGGAAATGACTTACGATGATGAAGCCATTGCCCTTTTGGCCAAGGATGGCTACGATCCGGCCTATGGGGCCAGACCTTTGCGCCGGGTGATCCAAAGGCTGGTAGAGGACGCATTAAGCGAGGAAATCATCTCCGGCAAGCTGTCTCTTGGGGATAACCTGCATCTATCTGTAGCGGACGAAAAAATTACCTTTGCAAAAACCGAATAAACGTTTGCCAAGTAGCCCGCCTTTTGCTATAATTGTTTTAATTTAGTGGAAGGCGGCTTTTTTATGAACGTAGATCAATTGGTGGAACGCTTAAAGCGGGATAATATGTTCATGCAAAACGTGGTCAGATGGGAAACGCTGCCCCAGCGCCCGGCCATTTTTGAAGAGTTCCCCAAGGGGCTGGATGAGCGGATTCCGGCTTTATTGCAGCAGCGGAAAATAAGCATGCTATATCGGCATCAGGCCATGGCGGTGGAGGCGGTTTTAAGGGGCGAGGATGTGGTGGTAGTCACCCCCACGGCCTCCGGCAAAACCATGTGCTATAACCTGCCTGTGCTTTCTTCTATTTTGCATAACCCCGATGCACGGGCTTTGTATCTGTTTCCTACCAAGGCCCTTTCGGCAGACCAGGTCAGCGAATTATATGAACTGATCGATCTAATGGGGGCAGACATAAAAACCTTTACCTACGATGGGGATACCCCTGCTGCTGCCCGCAGGGCCATTCGCCAGGCCGGGCATATTGTGGTCACCAACCCGGACATGCTTCATTCCGGCATTCTCCCTCAGCATACCAAGTGGGTAAAACTATTCGAAAATTTAAAATATATCGTTATCGATGAAATCCACGCCTACCGTGGAGTGTTTGGCTCTAACCTGGCCAATGTGTTAAGGCGGCTTTTGCGGCTTTGCGAATTTTACGGGAGCCACCCCCAGTTTATTCTTTGCAGCGCCACCATTGCCAACCCTCAAGAGCTGGCTCAAATGCTTACAGGTCGCCCCATTACCCTAATCGACCAAAACGGCGCGCCTATGGGCATCCGTCATTTTGTGTTCTTTAACCCCCCGGTAGTAAACAGGCAATTAGGTATCCGGGCCGGGGTTTTAAACGAAACCAGGCGGCTTTCCGCCATGCTGCTTCAAAACGGCATTCAAAGCATTACCTTTTGCAAAAGCCGTTTGCAGGTGGAAGTGCTGACAAGGCATTTAAAAGACATCGTTCGGGATCCCTTAGGCAACGCAGGCCGGGTAAGGGGTTACCGGGGCGGTTATTTGCCTACCGAGCGCAGGGAAATCGAGCGTGGGCTGCGGGAGGGCCGCGTGGATGCTGTGATTTCCACCAACGCCCTGGAGTTGGGGATCGATATCGGCGCTCTGGATGCCTGCGTTTTATGCGGTTATCCCGGGAGCATTGCCGCTGCCTGGCAGCAGGCAGGCCGGGCCGGACGGCGCAAAAGCACGTCCATCGTATTTTTTGTGGCTTCCTCCGCTGCGCTGGACCAGTATATTGTGACCCACCCAGATTATTTCTTCAGCCAATCCCCTGAGCATGCCCTTTTAAATCCGGAAAACCTTTACATCCTTTTAAGCCATTTAAAGTGTGCCGCTTATGAACTGCCCTTTAATGAAGGTGAAACCTTCGGCGGCAATGCCTCCACGGAAGAAATGCTGGAGTACCTTTGCGAAAGCCATATTCTGCGCCATGTGCAAGGCCGCTATCACTGGATGGCAGAGGATTTCCCCGCTTCGGAGCTTTCCCTGCGTTCCGCTTCCACAGAGAATTACCTAATTATCGATATTACCAACCCAGGCCATCACCGGGTGGTAGGCGAAATGGACCGGTACACCGTACCCATGCTGCTTCATGAAAACGCCATCTATATGCATGAGGGCCAGCAATATCAGGTGGAAAAACTGGATTTCGATGCCTGTAAGGCCTTTATCAGACGGGTAGACGTGGATTATTATACCGATGCGGACCTGAATGTGAGCCTTAACTTGCTTGATATTGAAAACGAAACCCTAAAACCCAGCGGCATTGGGCTGTTTGAAGGGGAAGTAAAAGTAACTTCCCTTGTGAAAATGTTTAAAAAAATGAAGCTGGATACCGGGGAAAACCTGGGCTTTGGCCATGTACGGCTGCCAGAAACCGATATGCATACCACCGCCATGTGGTGGACTTTGCCTGAAAGCCTAACCAGCCGCTATAGCAACGATTCCCTCCAGGGGGGCATGCTGGGCATTGCCAACCTGTTGCGTATCGCCGCGCCGCTGTTTTTAATGTGTTCCCCCCAGGATATCGCGGTGATTTATCAGGTTAAAGGGACTTTTACCGATCGTCCTACCCTATTTATTTATGATAATTATCCAGGGGGTGTAGGACTTTCCGCCAAAGCTGCCGCCATGGAACGGTTGCTTTTAGAACAATGCCTTTCCATTGTGGATGCCTGCCCCTGCGAATATGGCTGTCCCTCCTGCGCCGGGCCTGTGGGTGAAATTGGCGGGGATGGCAAGAATATGGCTAAAGCCATTTTGAAGGAGCTGATCCGCTGATGGCCATTAGCCTGCGGGATAAACTCAAAGCGGTGGACAAGCCCAAGTCCGCCCCCGCCTCTAACAGGAGCAATGGGGTGTATATTCAAGAAACCGCCTTCCCTTTAACCGATTTTCCATACCTGTTCAATATAACCCATCAAACCCTTTCTCTAATGGAAAAGGGTGCTTTTCCTAAACCCTTGGATCCTTACCGGGTTTTATACCTGGATACGGAAACCACCGGCCTTTCTACCGGGGCGGGCACTGTGGCCTTTTTAGTGGGGGTTGGGTATTTAAAAGAAGAGCAGTTTATTGTAAAGCAGTTTCTGATGCGGGATTACTGCGACGAGGGGCCCATGCTTTGCCAAATCGAGGCGCTTTTTAAAGCATATGATATGGTGGTCACATTTAATGGCGCCACCTTCGATCTGCCGCTTTTGCGTTCCCGCTTTCTAATGAACCGACTTAATCCCAGCGGGGTAGATATCCCCCATGCGGATTTATTGCACATTGCCCGGCGAATTTTTAAACTCAGGCTTCAAAAATGCCGGCTTTCTTACTTGGAAGAGGCTGTTTTCAACGAACCCCGTCATGACGATCTTCCTGGGGCCATGGTGCCTGAAAGGTATTTTTCCTACCTAAAAACCGGGGATTTTTCCCTGCTTGCCGATGTTTTAGACCATAACAAGCAGGACATCGCTTCCCTTTGCCGGCTGATTGCCCACATGGCCTACATGTATGATAACCCGGAGACGGTAACCCACCTAAAGGATGTGTATTCTATTGGCGTGGCATTGGAAAAACGCCACGCATCTGAAAAGGCTCGGTATTGCTACCATCTGGCCTCGTCGGGTGAAATGGCTTGCCTGAGCCATCTGCGCCTAGCCCACAGCCACCGCCGGGAAAAGGAGTTTAAAGACGCGGCCCTTTTGTTCCAAACCATGATTCAAAACGGCGAAGGGGGCGCGGTGCCTTATATTGAAATGGCCAAGCTGTGCGAGCACCGGTTCAAGGACATCGAATCCGCCCTTTCTTATACGCGAAAAGCCATTATAAAATTGGCCGAGCCCACCTTGTTTGATGATTTTTCTGTACAGGAAACTAGAAATGCGTTACAATACCGTTATGACCGTTTGATTTTGAAGCGGGAAAAACAAAAGGGAGAATCAGTTTAATGAGTTTTTTTGCAGATTTAAAAGCCCAAAACGCGCTCAAAAAACAAAGCAATGGCGATATTGAAGGCGCCAAGGCGTTATATGAAGAGGCTATCGCCAAAGGCATGACCAATCCCCGGTACCTGCTTTCCTATTCCATATTGCTCCTTCGCAATTACGAGTTTGAAAAGGCCAAGGAAATTCTGGTTAAAACCCAGAAGGTGCCGGAAATCACCAAAGAGCAAAAGCAGCAAATGTTTATTAACTATGCCGTATGCTGCTATAAATTAGGCGATATGGAACGGGCGCTTGATCTTCTTGAAAAGCAAGCGGCCACAAGCAAAAATGGCCTGATTTACGAAACCTTGGGGTATGTTTACGTGGAAGCGGGCATGTATGAAAAGGCCCTTGAATATAATACCGAGGCTGTGGAGTATGACGACGAGGATTCCATCTGCCTTGATAATCTGGCTCAAACCTATTACCGTTTGGGCGATGATAAACGCAAGGCCAAGGAATATTTTGACGCCGCTATTAAGGCCAAGCCCGGCCAGATTGATACCCTTTATTTCCTCGCCCAGTACGATATTGAAGACGGCAAACAGGAGGAAGCCATCGAAAAACTGGAGTTGGCGCTGGATGGCCGCTTCTCCCCCCTTAACTACGCCTCCAAGGAAAAAATTACCGAGCTTCTAAATCAGCTTAAAGCCTGATATAATAACAGCTTCCGCTCTCCAAGGTTTTTACCTTGGAGATTTTTTTCGACAATTTTTATTTAGCGTATTGACATCGCTTTTCGCTTATGGTTTAATATATCTCGCTTTGAAGTTTACTTATACTTAACTCGTGACATTGACTCCAGGTTTAGTAAAGGTAAACTTATCTTATGTCAAAGGAGGGCTGCCATTTGGATATTGGCGAAAGGTTACGTACGCTGCGTCTGCAAAGAGGGCTTACACAGGAAGAAATGGCGGATCGCTGTGAACTGAGCAAGGGATTCATTTCCCAAGTGGAAAGGGATCAGGCTTCTCCCTCCATTGCCACATTGGAAGACATGCTGGAATGCCTGGGCTCCAGCCTGCCCGCCTTCTTCAGCAGAAAGGCGGAAGAAAAAATCGTCTACACCCCTTCGGACATGTTCGAGAAGGTAGACGAAGAAACCTTAAAAGGAACCATTACCTGGCTGATCCCCGATGCCCAAAAAAATGCCATGGAGCCTATCCTGGTTGAAATCGGCCCCGGCGGCCAAAGTCAGACACTATTGCCCCACGAGGGGGAAGAATTCGGTTACGTTTTAAAGGGCAGCATTTTCCTTATCATCGGCGACAAGCGCAAAAAGCTTCGCCAGGGAGATAGCTTCTGCCTCCACCCAGATTCCGAGCATTGCCTTAAAAATCCCGGCAAAACCCCGGCTAAAGTCCTTTGGGTTTCAAACCCGCCCAGCTTCTGATTTGGAGGATACGCGCATGGTTGAACAAGCTCATCTGATCGATTTAGAGAATCTTTCCAAGGAATACGATGGCACCACGGTTTTGAATAACATCAACCTCTATATCCGCAAAAAAGAGTTTTTAACCCTGCTGGGTCCCTCCGGCTGCGGCAAAACAACCACCCTGCGCCTGATCGGCGGTTTTGAATACCCCTCCAACGGCCGCGTGCTTTTCGACGGCAAGGATATTACGGCCCTGCCGCCCTATAAGCGCAAGGTAAACACAGTGTTTCAAAAGTATGCCCTTTTCCCCCATTTAAACGTACGGGATAACATCGCCTTCGGTCTTAAAATTCAAAAAATGTCCAAAGGTGAAATCAACCATAAGGTGGATTCCATGCTGGATTTGGTAAACCTTCGGGGATATGGCAAGCGCAGCGTGGATGCCCTCTCCGGCGGCCAGCAGCAGCGTATCGCTATTGCCCGTGCCCTTGTCAATGAGCCGGAAGTGCTCTTATTGGATGAACCCTTGGGCGCCCTGGATTTAAAACTGCGCAAGGAAATGCAGCTGGAGCTCAAATCCATGCAGCAGCGCCTGGGCATTACCTTTATTTTTGTAACCCACGACCAGGAAGAAGCCCTGACCATGAGTGATACCGTTGTCGTTATGCGGGACGGGAACATTCTTCAAATAGGCGACCCAAAGCGGATTTACGATGAACCCGCCAACGCCTTCGTGGCCGATTTTATCGGTGAAAGCAATATCCTACGAGGTACCATGCTTCAAGATGAAAAGGTAGAGTTCGCTGGCCACACCTTTCCCTGCGTTGACTCCGGCTTTGGCAGCAACGCTCCGGTTGATGTGGTTGTCCGCCCGGAGGACATTATGCTGGTGGGCGAAGACGTAGGCCAGTTGGTAGGCGTTGTGAAAAGCGTTTTATTCAAAGGCGTGCACTACGAAATGATGATCGAAACCAACGATACCACCTTTAAGGTTCACTCCACCACCATGCAGCCCCAGGGTTCCATGGTAGGCCTGTCCATTGTGCCCTTTAACATTCATATTATGAAGCCCATGCCTACCCAGCAGGAGGATATAGCGCAATGAAATACAGCACCCAGCTTCCATCCTGGGCGTATGTGCTGATGCTGATAGGCTTACTCGCTTTCATTGCCCTGGTGGCCTTATCCGTTCGCAAGAACCGCGGCATGAAGCGTTCCCTGTTCGCCTCACCTTACACCCTGTGGATGATCGTCTTTACAATCCTGCCCTGTATATTAATCGGCTATTACGCATTTACCGATAAGACAGGGGCATTTACCTTCGATAATTTCAAGCACTTTTTCGATTCTAACTTTACCAAGAACCAGATGTATGCTTCCATGGGCGAAGAAGCCGCCGCGTTTATCCGCCGTGGCACCGTCAACCTGGATGTGCTGGTCTACTCCCTTTGGATGGCCTTTTTATGCACGGTGATTTCTTTAATTGTAGGCTATCCCGCCGCTCTGTTCATGGCCGACCGGCATATGAAGATCGGCTCCACCGTGGTTATTCTCTTCATCGTGCCCATGTGGATGAATTTTCTTCTGCGCACCATTGCTTGGATGAGCCTTCTTGAAGACAAGGGCTTGATTAACCAGCTATTGCAAAACCTGGGCTACCACAGCATTCAACTAATGTACAACGATGGGGCCGTGCTCCTGGGGATGGTATATAACTTCCTGCCCTTTATGGTCTTTCCCATCTATACTGCTCTTTCCAAAATGGATCCGAAGCTTTCCGAAGCCGCCCAAGACCTTGGGGCCAACGAGATACGTACCTTTACGAAGGTTACCTTTCCCCTTTCCATTCCCGGGATCATTTCCGGCATTACCATGGTATTCATGCCTTCCGTTACCACCTTCTTTATCCCCCGCATCCTGGGCGGCGGCAATACCATGATGTTTGGCGACCTGATCGAATCCAAATTCCTCACCGAAGGAAATTGGAACGTAGGCAGCGCCTTATCCCTTATTATGATGGTGCTGATTCTTTTAAGCCTTGGGATTCTTCGCAAGGCCGACCCTGAAGGGGAAGGAGGCGGGATGGTATGACAAAGCTTCTTAAAAAAATCTACCTGGGCATTATTCTGCTGTTTCTGTATATTCCCATTGGGGTACTGATCGTCCAATCTTTTAACGCAGGCAAATCCCGGGCCAGGTGGGAAGGTTTCTCTTTTCGCTGGTACAGCGCCTTGTTTCAGGACAAGGGCATTATGCAGGCACTGTATGTAACCGTTAGCGTCGCTGTTATCGCAGCCATTATCGCCACCATTCTGGGCACCCTGGCAGCTATCGGCATTCATGCCATGAAAAAGCGCCCCCAGGCCGCTATGATGACATTGACCAATCTGCCTATGACCATGCCGGATATCGTCACCGGTATCAGCCTGATGCTTCTATTCCTTTTCACCAAGGTAGAACGGGGCTACGTGACCATGCTTTTAGCCCATATTACATTTAATACCCCATACGTGATTCTTTCCGTTATGCCAAAGCTAAAGCAAATGAACAAGCACAGCTACGAAGCCGCCCTGGATTTAGGCGCGACGCCCATGTACGCCCTGACCCATGTAATCATCCCCGAGGTGAAACAAGGGATCGTCACCGGTGCGCTTCTGGCATTCACCCTTTCGCTGGACGATTTCACCATCAGCTATTTTACCACCAGCCCCCTTGTTCAAAACCTTTCCACTTTGATCTATTCCAAGGCCCGGATCGGTATCGAGCCTACCCTCAACGCCCTAAGCGCGCTGATGTTCGTATCCCTTCTTATTCTCCTTGTAGCTGTTAATAGGCGCGGCAATGCCGAAACGTCTAAGTAACATATTATTAAATCTGGGAGGTCATGTAAAATGAAAAAGGTTCTATCTCTCCTTGTGACCCTGGTTTTGGTAATGTCCTTTGCTTCCACGGCTCTGGCTGCCGAAGTGGTCAATGTGTTCAACTGGTACGACTACATTTGCCCGGAAGTGATCACCCTATTCGAAGAAGAAACCGGCATCCATGTTAACCCCATGTACTTTACCACCAATGAGGACATGATGGTGCAGGTAGAGGCTTCCCCCTCTTCCTTCGACGTGCTCTTTCCCTCTGATTATTGCATTGAACGCCTTATTGCAAACGATCTCTTAGAGAAAATCGATTTTGCAAACGTACCCAATGCCACTCAGGTTCTGCCTTCCCTTTTGAATCCCGCTTACGATCCCACCAATGAATATTCCATTCCCTATATGTGGGGCACGGTGGGCATTCTCTACAACACCACCATGGTAGACGAAGTGGTTGACAGCTGGAGCATCCTGTTCGATACCAAATACCAAAGCAATGTCTTTATGTATGACAGCCTGCGGGATACCATGGGCGTGACCCTGAAATACCTCGGCTATTCTATGAATACCCGCAACCCTGTTGAGCTTGAAGAAATGCAGCAAAAGCTGATCGAGCAAAAAAAGTCCGGCGTTGTTAAAGCCTACCAGGTAGACGAGATCAAAGAAAAAATGGCCGCAGGCGAGGCTGCGTTGGCCATCTGCTGGTCTGGCGATGCCCAGTATGCCATCGATCTTAACGAAGATTTGGCCTATGTGGTTCCCAAGGAAGGTTCTAACATTTGGGTGGATGGTATGGTAATCCCCAAGGGCGCTAAAAACAAAGAAAACGCCGAAAAGTTCATCGATTTCCTTTGCCGCCCCGACATCGCTCAAATGAACTGCGAAGAAATCTGGTACTCCTCCCCCAACACGGGCGCTATCGAACTCATGGGCGAAGAATACCAGGATAACCTCACCATGAACCCCACTGAGGATATCATCGACCGCTGTGAATTCTTCCATGATCTGGGTATCTACACGGAACTCTACAACACCCTCTGGCTGGAAATCAAGCAGGCTAGGTAAGGAAATATGTTTTTTCACGGAAACCCCTTTGCTTTTGAAAAAGCAAAGGGGTTTCCGCAAGCTTAACACGCAAAAGAGTCAGATGCTTAGGCTTTCTCTTTTCATGATCTCCATGCGTATCAGCTTATAGGCCGTGGCAGTGAGCGGAACCCCCAGAAGCATGCCTACCACGCCCCCAAGGCCACCGCCTATAATCACGGCGGCAAGCACAAAGACCCCCGGTAATCCAATGGAGGTGCCTACCACCTTAGGATAAATTACATTTCCCTCTATCTGCTGCAATACAACGATGAAAACCAGAAAAAGAAGGGCCTTAACAGGGGATGTGGCAAATATTAAAAACGCACCGACTCCCGCACCAATATAAGCGCCGAACACTGGTATAAGCGCCATTGCGCCTACGAAAACGCCCACCGTCGTTGCCATGGGAAACTGGAAAATCCACATGCCTCCTGTGCATAAACAGCCTAAAATCAACGCTTCTGTGACCTGCCCAACGATATACTTGGAAAAGCACTCATGGGCTGTGTTTAAAACAGCATTCATCCTTCTTGTGGCTTCCTTGTTTACAAAAACTGCCTGCACCCGCTTAAATTGCGCAATCAACCTGTTTTTACCTAGCAAAAGGTAAATTGAAAAGGCAATGCCCATGAACAGATTGAATACACCGGAGATTAAAACCGATAGAACGCTCAGAGATGAACTAACGATCCCGCCAATTCCCTTTGTCAGATAATTGATAGCATTGCTTGTCAGGCTTTCCCAATCCACACTCATCTGATCAATCTGGCTGGCGATGGCTGGCCACTGCTCACGGCGCTCCAATATCCATTGCTTAATGCTTTCAATGGCAGTTGGAAGCGCTGCTGCTATGGCCGTTATTGTATTAATTATCTCCGGCACCACTAAGCCAATAACCAGCACCACGATCAAGGCGATCAGTATAAACGCCAACACGAGGCATACAGGTTTTCTGGACCGAATCAGCCATTTGCTTTTGCTTTTTGGAAAATATCTTTTTTCCAAAATAATAACCATAATATTCATTACATATGCAATCGTAAAGCCCAACACCAATGGAAAGAGTATTTGCCACAGCCCCAGCGCCGTTTGGGTAATCTGGCTGAAGTAAAGAATGGCTAGCACAAGCCCTGCTGCAAGCAGCATGTATTTAATGACCGGATCATTTTTCATTTTACCCTTCATATGTTTGATTGGCTCCCTTCGTCTGATTGTTTTGCGTATCTCATTGGCTCATATCCAAAATGACAAAAAGACACACGCCGGCATTTTCAGCGCGGTTTGTGTCTTATATATCGATTTGGCTTGCATAATGGTCGCGGGTTGCTATCGCTTCTACCATCGGATTCCATAATAGATAAAAATCTCTCCTTTTAGAAATAAATCGAAGTAATTATATCTAAAAGAAAGCCGACTGTCAAACATAGGTGACACAAAGAGCCAAGAAAATACCACCCGACCTTAACAGCAATCAGCGGGATACCATAGGAAAAAGAGGATCGCAAAAGCTTTACTTCATCCACTTATCCAATAGCTTAATAACCTCATCGATCCGTTCATTGGCGTTGCCGTTTTCGCAGGCATCCGCCACGCAGCTTTTCATGTGGGCGGCTACCACTTCACGGTTGGCGGTACGAAGAATGGCGGCGGCGGCGGAAAGCTGCGTAGAGATGTCGATGCAATAGCGATCGTCGTCCACCATTTTTAGCAGACCGTCGATCTGGCCCCTGGCGGTTAGTAAGAGCTTTTTAATTTTATCATGATCTGCCTGCACGAGAGAACAACCCTTTCTTTTGCGTTTCTTCACTTGCCATGAAGCCGGCTTCGGTAACAGCAGCGAAGAGGACATCATTACCGACCTCCTGACTTAGCTCCACGGTGGCAGTTTTCTTTTTAAGGTCTACCTCGCATTGGGTTACGCCATGTACCGCGCTCAGAGCCTTTTCCACGGAAGCCTTGCAGTGATTGCAGCTCATACCTTCTACATGAATCGTCTTTTCCATTTTTGTTTCCATCCTTTCGTTTTTTAGTTGAACATTATTAAGCCTTAAAGCATTTGTCACCACAAATACAGAACTGACACTCATGGCAAATGCCGCGAACATGGGGCTTAATTGGCCCATGGCTGCCAGCGGAATGCCGATAATGTTATAAATGAATGCCCAGAACAGGTTTTGCTTGATGTTGCGCATAACGGCCTTGCTAAGCTTCATAGCCCCGGCCACATCATTAAGATCACTTTTTACCAAAACGATATCCGCCGATTCAATAGCGATATCCGTTCCGGCGCCTACGGCAATGCCTACGTTGGCACGAACCAGGGAGGGTGCGTCGTTGATGCCGTCCCCCACCATGGCCACGGTCTTGCCTCTATTAATGAGTTTACGGACTTCCGCTTCTTTTTCGTGAGGGAGCACTTCCGCGATGATACCTGTGACGCCCACTTGCGCGGCAATCTTCTGGGCTGTGCTTTTAGAATCCCCCGTGAGCATGATTACATCGTTGTGCATGGCTTTGAGGGCTTCGATGGCCCCTTTGCTGGTGGGCTTTTCTTTGTCGCTTAAAGCGATGCTGCCTATAAATTGACCGGCTTTGGCAAAATAGAGATTGGTACCTTCCTTTTCGGGAACGGCAATACTGTTTTCCTTCATGAAGGCTTCATTTCCCCCCAGGCACTGGGTACCGGTGATATCCCCCTTCACTCCACGTCCCAAAACCGCCTGGAAGTTTTCGCAGGGCAACAAAGGCCCGTTATAGGCTTCTACGATGGCTTTGGCGTAAGGGTGCTCCGATTGCTTTTCAAGGGAGGCGGCCAGCTGCAAGGCCCCTTCATCCGCCTGTATGACAGAGGGCCTCCCTTCGGTGATGGTGCCGGTTTTGTCCAACACAACGGTATCCACCTTGTGCATGGTCTCCAGGGCTTCGGCGGATTTAATCAGAATACCGTTTTGCGCCCCCTTGCCCATACCTACCATAATGGCTACCGGGGTGGCCAGACCCAATGCACAGGGGCAGGAGATCACCAATACGGAAATAGCGTTCACCAGAGCCGTTTGGAACCCGGCGCCTAAAAGCAGCCAGATGATGGCCGTAATCAGGGCGATACCCATAACGATAGGCACAAACACCCCGGCGATCTTATCCGCCAATTTGGCGATGGGTGCCTTGGTGGCAGTAGCTTCTTCCACTAATTTAATGATCTTGGCCAGGGTCGTTTGATCCCCAACGGTATTGGCAACCATGGTCATATGCCCCGTTTGGTTGATGCTCCCGGCGATCAGCTTATCATTCATCGCTTTTTCAACCGGCAAGCTTTCCCCTGTTACGGCAGATTCATCCAGGGTGCTCTGGCCGGAAAGAACGATGCCATCTACCGGGATGGCTTCCCCTGGCTTGATTGAAAGGGTATCCCCTAAAACAATATCGTCTATAGCGATAACGGTTTCTTGGCCATCCCGAATGATCCTGACGGTTTTAGGCGCCAAAGCCATCAGCTTTTTGATGGCATCGGAAGTTCGGCCCTTGGAACGGGTTTCAAGGTACTTGCCAACAGTGATCAGTGCCAGAATGGTGGCGGAGGATTCGAAATACAGGGCCATAAAGGCGCTATGCACCAATTCTAAATCCCCATGGCCATAACCGTATGCCATCTGGTATAGAGCGTAGATGCCATAAACCAGCGCTGCAGATGAACCAATGGCGATCAGCGAGTCCATGTTAGGTGAACGCTTCCAAAGCATTCTAAAGCCCACTGTGAAGTATTTTTTGTTGACAATAATGATGGGCAGGGCTAAGAGAAATTGCGTCAGCGCATTGATAAGCATATTCCCTTCCCCATGAAAAACCGGCGGCATAGGAAAATTCAACATATGCCCCATGGATAAGTACATCAGCGGCACCAGCAGCGCCACGGAAATAATCAGCCGCCGCTTCATAGAGGCTGCTTCATCTTCTTGTTTTTCCTGCTTGGGCTGGCTAGCCGCTGTCTGCCGAGCAGCACCGTAGCCCGCATCGGCCACAGCGGCGATCACATCCTCCACAGCGGAATCGCTTGGGGTTTCAAAGGTTAAGGTGTTGGTCATCAGGTTGACCGCCACATTCTCTATTCCCTGGATTTTGCAAGCCGCCTTTTCCACATGGGCTGCGCAGGCGGCGCAAGTCATGCCTGTTACGTTTAACTTTGTTTTCACTATGTCCCCCCTCCCCCGTGGGGTGTTGTTATTATACTTCTGGCTCTGCTGATTGTCAATAACAAAAGCTGGGCTGCCAACATCTATCATGCGGCAGCCCGACCTGAATCATACCCCTATGAAGTTTTTGTTTGGGAGGGTGCGGGAATCGTTTTTCTTTTAGAAAAAAGAAAAATGGTTCCCGCAATACCTATGCCTTACACTTCAATATCCCCTTCGTAATCCTTCTTGGCATCGCCGGACATGAGGACGTGGCCGTCGTTGGTGTAGCGGATCACCAGTTCACCGCCGATGAGCTTGATAGCGATGTCCGCGTCACGGTCGCACAAGCCGCATTCCACCGCGGCAACGGCAACGGCACAGGCAGCGGTACCACAAGCCCAGGTTTCACCGATCCCCCGCTCCCAAACGCGGACTTTAAGAATGTTGCGGCTAAGGAGTGTGGCGAAGGAAACATTGACCCGTTCGGGGAATTGCGGGTCATTCTCGGTGGACGCGCCAATGGAAGGCAGGTGGACCCGGTTCACATCGGGTACGAACTCCACCACATGAGGGTTACCCATGGAAAGGCAGGTAACCTTGCGACGTTCGCCAGCTAAACGCATTTCCCGGTCAATAACGCTGTCGCCGGAGATTTTCACGGGAATGTCCTTGGGGGTAAAGATGGGCGTGCCCATATCCACCGCAACAGCGAAAACATTGTTATCTCGAAGGTATAGATCAAGGTCTTTGATACCAGCGCCGGTTTCGATGGCCATGTGCTCTTTGTGCACCCGGCCGGATTCGTAAAGATATTTGGCCACACAGCGCAGCGCATTGCCGGCCAGCTGGCCTTCGGTACCATCGGCGTTAAAGGCACGCATTTTAGCGTCGGCTATTTCCGAGGGCTGCATGAGGATGATCCCATCGCCGCCGATAGACTTTCGGCGGTTGGAAAGCTGCACGCTTAGGGAGCTGGGGCTCATGACTTCCTGATTGAAGCAATCGAAGTAGATGTAATCGTTGCCAGTGCCGCTCATTTTAATAAAATGGAGCTTTTGCTTGCCCGAGCGCATGTTGTTAATGTCTACCAGTTCCACGCTGGCCTGAGAATAACGGGAAATGAGGGCGTTGGCCAGAGCATTGGCGGTATCCAGGCTGGTGAAGACGGGGATGGCGCGTTCAATGGCCTTGCGCCGCATTTTGACGCTTTCCCGCTCGGGCATGCGGCCCTTGGTAGAGGTGGAGATCACGTACTGGATGTGGTTGAGCCCCATCATGCTTTCAATCAGATCATGCTTGACAACGGCCACGGGCAGGCCATGCTCGGTAAGCTTTTTCGCGGTGCCGGGGGTGGCGTAGAGACTAAAGCCCAAGGACATATAACGGCGGGCAGTATCCACAGCTTCCAGCTTATCGGAATCCCGGACAGAAAGGAACAGGCCACCCTTGCGGCGCATATCGTAGCCAGCGGCGATAAGGCCCTTGTAAATGGCTTCTTCCAGAGTAGAGCCAATGCCCAGCACTTCGCCGGTGGATTTCATTTCCGGCCCTAAGTGGGTATCCACGTCCTGAAGCTTTTCAAAGGAGAAGGCAGGTACCTTTACAGCATAATAGGGGCTTTGGTGATAAAGTCCGGTGCCGAAGCCCATAGTGCTGAGCTTTTCGCCCAGCATGGCACGGACAGCCAGATCCACCATGGGAACGCCGGTCACCTTACTGATGTAGGGCACCGTACGGGAAGCCCGGGGGTTGGCTTCGATGATGTAAACCTCGTTATGGTACACCACGTATTGAATATTCACCAAGCCAACAGTTTTAAGCTCCAGCGCAACCTTTCTCGTGGCTTCGATAAGCCGCTGGGTTACAGCACCGGAAAGGTTCCAGGCCGGGTACACAGCAATCGAGTCACCGGAGTGGACGCCTGCCCGCTCAATATGCTCCATAATACCGGGAATCAAAATCTCTTCCCCGTCGCAGATAGCATCTACTTCCACTTCAACGCCCTGGAGATACTGGTCGATCAAAATAGGGTTTTCAATGTTCTGAGCCAGGATGATCTTCATGTATTCCGTAATATCGCTGTCCTGATAAGCAATGATCATGTTTTGGCCGCCCAGCACATAAGAAGGCCGCATCAATACCGGGTAACCTAATGTGTTGGCAGCTGTGAGGGCTTCATCGACAGTAAAGACGGTGGTGCCTTGGGGCCGTTTGATCTGGCAGCGTTCCATGGCCGAATCGAACCGTTCCCGGTCTTCGGCCAGATCGATTGCATCGGCAGAAGTACCGAAAATCTTAATGCCTGCCTTTTGCAGGGGCTTGGTAAGCTTAATAGCCGTCTGGCCGCCGAAGGCCGCCACCACGCCCACAGGCTTTTCGGTGTTGATAACGCCCATCACATCTTCCGGGGTTAAAGGTTCAAAGTAGAGCCTGTCGGCTGTATCGAAGTCGGTGGAAACGGTTTCGGGGTTGTTATTGATCATGACCACATCGAAGCCCGCTTTTTTCAGCATCCACACGCAGTGAACAGAGGCATAGTCGAATTCGATACCCTGGCCGATACGAATGGGGCCGGAACCCAGAACGATAATGGAAGGCTTCCTTTCCGCCTTTTGGGCAATAAATTCTTCTGCTTCGTTTACATCGTCGTAGGTGGCATAGAAGTACGGGGTCTGAGCTTCGAACTCAGCGGCGCAGGTATCCACCATTTTATAAACAGGGTAGCGCTTGTTCTTAATTTGTTGGTTGGAAAGCCGCTCAATCACATTATCCGGGAAACCGTTTTTCTTGGCGTGAAGATAAAGCTCGTCGGTGAGTTCTGCCACAGCCAGTTCCTTTTCCAGAATAATAAGGTTTTGCAGCTTGTTTAAGAAAAACATATCGATCATGGTCAGCTCGTGAATCTGTTCCATGGTTTGGGAACCCCTGAACATGGCTTCGTAAATGGCGAAAATACGCTCATCTGTGCACTTTTTGATCAGCGCCACCAGTTCATCGTCGGTGTAAGAGAAGAGCTTTTTCATGCGCATGGTATCCAGGCCGATTTCCGCGCCGCGAACGGCTTTCATCAAGGCTTGCTCCAGGTTCATACCAATGGCCATAACTTCGCCGGTAGCCTTCATCTGAGTGCCTAGGGTGCGCCTGCCGTAAACGAATTTATCAAAGGGCCATTTGGGCAGCTTAACCACTACATAGTCAATAGCAGGCTCAAAGCAGGCGCAGGTCATGCCGGTAATGGCATTCTGCATTTCGTCCAGAGTGTAACCAATAGCAATCTGTGCGGCGGTTTTGGCAATAGGATATCCGGTGGCCTTGGAAGCCAGGGCAGAAGAACGGGACACCCGGGGGTTTACTTCGATCACCGCGTATTCAAAGCTGGTAGGATGCAGCGCGAACTGGCAGTTGCAGCCCCCTTCTACCTTTAAGGCGGTAACAATATCCAGCGCGGCGCAGCGGAGCATTTGGTATTCCTTTGAAGATAAGGTAAGCGCTGGGGCCGCTACGATAGAATCCCCCGTGTGAACGCCTACCGGGTCGATATTTTCCATGGAGCAAACAGCCACCACGTTACCGATACCATCGCGGATCACTTCAAACTCGATTTCCTTCCAGCCGGAAATGCACTTTTCAACTAAAATCTGGGTAATGGGCGACATGCGAAGGCCGGTTTCCGCAACAACCTTCATTTCTTCCTCCGTATCGCAAATACCGCCGCCGGAACCACCCAAGGTGTAGGCGGGGCGCACAATAACAGGGTAGCCAATATGCTTGGCGGCCTTTAAGGCGTCTTCCAAGTTTTCTACGATTTCGGAAGGAATACAGGGCTGGTTGATCTCTTCCATGGTTTGCTTGAACAAAAGTCTGTCTTCCGCTTTTTCGATGGTCTCGCAGTTAGCGCCCAGAAGCGCTACGTTGTGGGTATCCAAAAAGCCTTCTTTGGCCAGCTGCATGGATAAGGTAAGCCCGCTCTGGCCCCCTAGTGTGGAAAGAAGGCTATCGGGCTTTTCTTTGATGATGATCCGGCGAATGGTTTCAAGGGTCAGCGGTTCGATGTAAATTTTAGCAGCGGAAGCCCTGTCTGTCATAATGGTGGCCGGGTTGGGGTTGATTAAAACCACTTCCAGGCCTTCGTTTTTAAGGGTTTTGCAGGCCTGGGAACCCGCATAGTCAAATTCTGCCGCCTGGCCGATAACGATAGGACCGGAACCAATAATCAGCACTCTGTGAAGATTCGGATTTAAGGGCATTACTTGTTACCTCCCATCGTGGCAATGAAGCGGTTGTACACAAACATGGTATCCAAGGGGCCACCGTTTACAGCAGGAATGAACTGCACAGAGAAGGCAGGACCGTCTGTGTACTCCAACCCTTCGCAGGTAAAATCGTTAATGTGGGCGAAGGTAGCTACGGCGTTCTTGGGCAAGGCATCCATGGAAACGGCATAGCTGTGGTTTTGCGCTGTCATGAAGCTGCGGCCTGTTTTCAGTTCCTTAGCAGGCTGGCCAGCACCTCGATGGCCGTACTTCAGCTTTTCCATTTTCGCACCCTGGGAAGCTGCCAGCAGCCCGTGGCCTAAGCAAATACCCAGCATAGGAACATTGGAGGCCTTGAGTTTTTTAATTTCTTCGATAATAGCCGGGTTATCGTTAGGGTCTCCCGGACCGTTTGAAAGAAGGATGCCGTCAGGCTTTAGGCTAAGAACCGCTTCCGCCTTGGTATCACAGGGCACTACGGTCACCCTGCAGCCCAATTCCACCAACTTTTCAATAATGCTCTTTTTTACGCCGAAATCCATAACCGCTACATGGCATTTGCCTTCGCCCAAGGTATAGGCTTCCTTGCAGGTAACCTCCTTCACGCTAGGGTGGAAAGAAAGGGCCTTTAATTGCCCCACAAGCTTATCTAAATCTTGGGGCTTTGCATGGACAATGGCGGCGTTCATGGCACCATGATGACGGATCAACTTGGTAAGATACCGGGTATCCACATCCATGATGCCGGGAATCCCCTTTTCTTTAAGGAAGGCTTCAAGGTTCCCGATGCTTCTGAAATTGCTGGGATCCTGGCAGATTTCTCTGGCCACGTAGGCCGCCAGCGCAGGCTTTTCTGCTTCGAAGGCTTCGGGAATCAGGCCATAATTGCCGATCATGGGAAAGGTTTGCACCACCATCTGCCCCAGATAGCTAGGGTCAGACAGCGTGCCAAGGTAGCCCACCATATCGGTGGTGAATGTCATTTCCGCCATGATCTCTTTTTCGGCGCCAAAGAGCTTTCCACTAAGCACCATTCCATTTTCCAAGACCAAGTATCCTGTCTTTCGCATGAACAATTCCTTCCTCTCTTTAGGAGCAAACAGTCTTACTTACTTCATTAATGTAACCAGTACAGCCTTTTGGGCATGGAGGCGGTTTTCCGCTTCCTCAAATATTTCGGCAGCGTGGCCTTCGAACACATCGGCGGTAATTTCTTCCCCCCGGTGAGCGGGCAGGCAGTGCTGCACCATGCAACCGGCCTTGGCGGCCTTGAGCATTTCGGCATTGATCTGGTAACCCTTAAAGGCCTTTTCCCGCTCCGCCTTCTCGCCCTCCTGGCCCATGGATGCCCACACGTCGGTGAACACCACATCCGCATCCTTCACAGCCTCCAGAATATCTTCCGTCATGTTGAAGGGCTTATCCTTGGCAAAGGCGAGAATGTCTTCATGGGGCTGATACGCTTTGGGACAGGCGATGGAGACCTCCATGCCCACT
This sequence comes from Eubacteriales bacterium, assembly GCA_031556065.1. Taxonomy (GTDB): domain Bacteria; phylum Bacillota; class Clostridia; order Christensenellales; family Aristaeellaceae; genus JAVBTR01. The sequence continues at coordinate 36,940 of JAVBTR010000035.1, forward strand.
TTTAGGCAGCCTACGATGATGGAGTTGGCCATATTATTGCCATCCCCAATGTAGCAAGCCTTTAAACCGCAGAGCTTGCCCTTAACCTCCCGAATGGTCATCAAATCCGCCAGCACCTGGCAGGGATGAGCGAAATCCGTCAGCCCATTGATAATGGGAATAGAGCCATACTCCGCCAGGTCCTCCACTTCCTTTTGCTCAAAGGTGCGGATCATGATCCCATCCAGATACCGGGACAGCACCCGTGCCGTATCTTCCACCGGTTCACCCCGGCCAATCTGTAAATCTTTGCTGCTTAAAAACAAGGCGTGACCGCCCAACTGGTACATGCCCGTTTCAAAAGAAACCCTTGTTCTGGTAGAGCTTTTTTGGAAGATCATCCCCAAGGTCTTGCCCTGCAAAATGGGATGAGGAATCCCCTTCTTCCGTTCTTCCTTGAGCTTATCCGCCAAATCCAGCAGACCCAGAATGTCCTTCTCGCTTAAATCCAACAGCTTCAATAAATGTTTCATGGTTTTGCCCCCTTATTTTAATCATAAGGCATTATATCAAAAAAGGGACTGAATTAAAATACATTATTTGCACTTTTCGTGCATGTTTATGTATTCTTTCTGTCCCAATTGATAATAATCATTCCCATAGCAATCGGTGGCGACGATCAACGGCAAATCTTCCAAAAGCAACCGTTTAACAGATTCCGTTCCCAAATCTTCGTAAGCGATAACCTCAAGGGATTTAACACATTTGGCCATCAATGCCGCCGCCCCACCCAGCGCCCCAAAGTAAACCGCCGGATAGGTATGCATGGCCTTGATGACTTTTTCGCTGCGCTGTCCTTTGCCGATCATGCCCTTAAGGCCGTTTTCTAATAACAGAGGCGTGGTGGAATCCATTCTGGTGGAAGTAGTGGGGCCGATAGAGCCCACTGCCCTACCGGCCGGGGTAGGGGTAGGCCCTGCATAATAAATCACCTGGCCGTTTAAATCAAAGGGAAGGGGCTGGCCTTGCCTGAGCGCCTCCTGCATACGCAGATGGGCCGCGTCCCGAGCGGTATAGACCACACCGGAAAGCAAAACGCTGTCCCCCGCATGAAGAGATTGAACCATTTCCTTTGTTAAGGGTGCTGTAATCCTTTTAGCCATAAACCGCCCTCCCTTCTTGGGTTAGATAGTTTCTTGCGCGTGTCTTGTAACATGGCAGCTTATATTCACCGCCACCGGCAGCCCCGCGATATGGGTGGCATAGGTCTTGACCCGCACCCCCAAAGCTGTATGCTTGCCCCCAAAGCCTTGTGGGCCAATGCCAGTTTGGTTAATAAGCGACAATAGATCGTCTTCCAAATCAGCATAGAAGGGGTTTTCATTGTGCTCATCAATGGGCAGGGCCAAGGCTTCTTTGGCCATCATAGCAGCCTTTTCAAAGCTGCCGCCGATCCCTACCCCCACCACAATGGGTGGGCAAGGGTTGCCGCCGGCCCTTATAACCGTATCCACTACAAACCCCTTAACCCCTTCAATGCCATCAGATGGATTCAGCATGGCAATACGGCTCATGTTTTCGCTGCCAAAGCCCTTAGGAGCCACGGTGATAGCTACCCTATCTCCCGGCACGATGCAGGTATGGAGAATGGCTGGGGTGTTATCCCCCGTGTTGGTGCGCTTGATCGGATCGCTTACAACGGATTTTCTTAAAAGCCCGTCTACATATCCTTCTTTAACCCCTTGGTTTACCGCCGCTTCCAGATCGCCGCCAATAAAATGCACATCCTGGCCAATAGCCATGAAGATGATGGCCATGCCCGTATCTTGGCAGATAGGCATTTGCTCGGCTCTTGCGATTTGGGCGTTTTCTAAAAGCAATGAAAGCATTTCCTTAGCAGGTTCAAAGGGCTCAGATTCCGCCGCCTCTTGAAGGGCGGCCTTGATATCCCCGTTCAGTTCTCTGTTAGCGCTAATAAGAAGCCTTTTAATGGCATGGGTGATCTGATCCACATGGATTTCACGAACCATTAGCCCATCAACTCCTTTAAATTCAGCGCTGCTTGGTATACCGCGTTTTTCTTGCGCCCCAGGTTTACCAATGCCTTTTGTGCACCTCGCAGGTCCTGCCCCTGCAAAAGCTGCTCCACCAATTCCGCTTCCAAAGATATTTCCTGCTGGGGCTTGGGTTCCTCCAACACCACGCTGCTGAAATCCAGTACGATGCAGTATTCGCCCTTTTCCGCCTTGGGGTTTTGACGGATGCTTTCAAGCACATCCAAGACATTGCCCCGCAAAGTCAGTTCATGAAGCTTGGTCAAATCGCAGCTAACGGAAATCAGGGTTTCCGGCAGGGTTTGGGAAATGGTCTCTAGTAATTCCTTCACCCTGAAGGGGGATTCATGAACCACAGCCACCTTGACGCCCCGGGCCATTTCCAAAAGCTTTTCTCTAAGTGCCTTCTTTTCCCTTGGCAAAAAGCCGTAAAAGGCAAACTCCCTTGTATCCATAGCGCTGATGGAAAGAGCTGCCGCCATGGCGCAGGCACCGGGAATGGCGATGACGGGAAGCCCCAGTTCTACACAGGCCCGTGTAAGGCCATAACCCGGATCGGATATGCCGGGCGTGCCCGCATCGGTAGCCAGGGCCACATCAATGTTTTCATCCAGCATCCGCTGGGCAATCACCTTCCCCTTACCGTCCTCGTTATGCTGATGGCAGGAAGTAAGTGGGGTGTCGATTGCAAAATAATTAGTTAGCTTGCCGGTAACCCTCGTATCCTCTGCGGCAATGAGCGCAACAGATTTAAGTACCTCGATAGCCCTGGGGGTCATATCGGAAAGGTTGCCGATAGGGGTTGCCACCACATACAACGCTGCCATGGTTACACCCTTTCCGCCACACGCAGCTTGGCGCTTCTGGCCCTTGGGTTCCGTTCCACTTCTTCTTTACCAGGCTTAATGGCCCCGCCGCCTAACACCTTGGCCATGGGCTTTTTTCCGCAGGTGCAAATAGGCGCTTTGGGCGGACATACGCAAGGATACTGCATGCTGCGAAAAGCGTTTTTCGTAAGCCTGTCCTCTAGGGAATGGAAGGTAATCACGCAAAGTCTGCCCCCTGGAGACATGATGCTCATGATATCGTTCAGAGCCGTAACCAGAGGGTCCAGTTCATCGTTTACCGCAATGCGGACAGCCTGAAAGGTGCGCCGGGCCGGGTGGCCGTCGTCCTTGCGGCGAACAGCCTTGGGAATGGCCGCATCCACCACCTCAACCAAATCCAGCGTGGTTTCAATAGGTTTTTGAGCCCGCTTCTCTATGAGGATTTTCGCGATCCGGGCTGCCCATTTTTCTTCGCCGTAATCAAGCAAAATACGAGTGAGGCTTTTTTCGTCGACGGTAGCCAGCAGCTGGGCCGCAGTGAGCCCCTGTGTGGTATCCATGCGCATATCAAGGGGCGCGTTTTCGTGGTATGAAAACCCCCGCTGGACCGTATCTAATTGATGCGAAGACACTCCCAAATCCAAAAGAGCGCCGCTTAGTTGCGTGACCCCTTGATTGTTCAGAAGCATCTTCGCATCGTGAAAGTTGCCGGGTATGGCATGAAAATCTTTAAATGAGTTGAGCCGTTGACTGGCCGCCAAAATGGCCGCAGGATCCCGGTCAATGCCGTAAAGGGTGATGCTGCCATCCCCCGCTTTCAGCATTGCTTCCGAGTGGCCGCCACCCCCCAGGGTGCCGTCCATATAAATACCACAATGCCTGACATTCATGAATTCTAGCACTTCATTTAAAAGCACAGGCTCATGATGGAAGCTCATTGCGGTATCCTCCTTCGTTTGCATTCGTATTAGGATACCACATCTTCAGCGATGTTTCAAGCCCAAAATAGAACGAATTTCGCCTGCTAAATAAAGGGAACCAGCCACGATCACCATGCCTGTTTCCCCAGCCAGTTTTTGGGCGGTTTCAAGCCCTTGGGAAACGCTTTCACAGGCAATAGCGTCTTTAAAATAGGTACTGAGCTTTTGGGCGGGAATAGCCTTGAAATTATCCGGGGTCACGGTAACCACCGTATGGGTGATACCGGCCAGGGTTTGGGCCATGTCGTCGGTTAATTTGTCACTTAAAACGCCGGTTAAAAGTACCAGTTTTTTCCCTTGGAGGTATTCCTCCGCATAGGCAGCCAAGGCCTTGGCACCGTGAGCATTATGGGCCCCGTCGATCAGTACGTTGCCGCAGTATTCAAGCCTTGCAGGCCAGATGGTTTTGGCAATGCCATCCGAAATGTCTTCATCCTTAATACCATAGCGCTGGAGCACCGCCACTGCGGTTAAGGCATTGGTTAGCTGATGATTGCCTGGCAATGGAACAGCCACCCGCAGCCCTATCAGGTCCACCAGGGCGCCTTTTTTATGGCCTTGAAGTAAGGCGATCATTCCACTTTCCAGCCGCAAAATAGGGGCGGATTTTTCTTTGGCCACTTCTGTGATCACCTGAAAAACGCTGTCGCTGCAAGGTTGGACGATCACCGGCACACCAGGCTTAATGATCCCCGCTTTCTCAAAAGCGATCTTTTCTACTGTGTCCCCCAAAATATCCATATGATCCAGGCCAATAGCGGTAATGACAGACACTTTAGGTACAATCACGTTGGTGGGATCCAGCCTGCCGCCTAAGCCCACTTCTATAACAGCCATATCCACTTTTTCTTCTTTGAAAATAAGCATGGCCAAGGCTGTACCCAGTTCAAAGGCTGTAGCACCTATGCCCTCCCCCTTTTCAAGAACAAGGGTACCATATTTTTCGATCAGTTCATCGGAAGCTGCCTGGCCGTTTATGGCAATGCGCTCGTTATACACCTGCAGAAAGGGTGAGGTATACAGCCCAGTTTTGAGGCCTGCCTGCCTTAGACCACTTTCCACCATGGCGCAAACGGACCCCTTGCCGTTGGTGCCTGCCACATGGATGGCAGGCACCCCGTCTGGGGCAAGATTCAGAGCTTGAAAGAGTTTTTTTGTGTTTTCAAGGCCGTTTTTCTCCCCGGAAAACCTGGCGGCATGAATTGTCGCAATAATCTCTTTGGCTTTCATTAAAGCATTTCCTTTACTTGCCCGATACGGGCCTCCAAGGACACCAGCATCTTCTGGTTGTTTTCAAGCTTCTCCCGTTCTTGCTGCACCAGGGCGGCGGCAGCCTTTTGGAGGAAGCCTTCATTTTTAAGCTTGCCTTCAGAACGGGCGATTTCGCTTTCCAGGTTAGCCTTTTCTTTTTCAAGCCGAGCCGCTTCCTTGGCGAAATCCACCAAATCCCCAAGGGGAATAAAAAGTTCCCCGGCGGTACACACAGCGCTTACGGTTTTTTCGGTGATATCTTTCCGATTCTTCAGTGTTTCGCAGCCTTGAATATAAGCCAGACGTTCAAAATACACGGAAGCGTTTTCCAAGGTTTTTTCGTAGCCAGCGGCAGGAATGATCATTAACCGTGTTTTCTTGCCCACAGCCACGTTCATTTCTGCCCGGAGGTTGCGAATCTTAGTAATAAATTCCATTACCCCGGCCATCTGAGCAGCTTCCTTGGGGAACTCGTATTCCGGCAGGGCTTCTGGCCACTTTGAAAGCATAATGAAGCCTTCGCGGCCAGGAAGGTGTTTGTAAACCGACTCCGTGAGGTAAGGCATGAAGGGATGCAACAGCTTCAAAAGGCCTTCCAGCACATAGGTGAGCACTGCGCGAACAGTGGCCTTGCTTTTTATGTCTTCCCCAAGCAAGCGGCTCTTGGCCAGTTCAATATACCAATCGCAGAATTCAGACCAGCTGAAATCGTAGATTTTTTGCGCTGCCAGACCGAAATCCCCTTCCTCCATATGGGCAGAAATTTGCCGCACCGCTTCCTGGAACTGGTTTAAAATCCATTTGTCCGGGGTTTCCAGCTCCTTGCCTTCCAAGGTTTCTTCTGTTTCCACGTTCATTAAAACGAAGCGGGAAGCGTTCCAAATCTTGTTGGCGAAATTCCTGGCCGCTTCCACTTTTTCGGTAGAGAAGCGGGTATCGTTCCCAGGACTGACACCCATAGCCAAGGAGAAACGCAGAGCATCCGCGCCATATTTATCGATAATCTCAAGTGGATCCACGCCATTGCCCAGGGATTTGGACATCTTCCGGCCCTTTTCATCCCGCACAAGACCATGAATCAGCACCGTATGGAAGGGCACCTGCCCCATGTTTTCGATGCCAGAAAAGATCATTCTGGCCACCCAAAAGAAGATAATATCGTACCCAGTTACCAACACATCGGTAGGATAGAAGTATTTCAAATCTTCTGTTTCATTGGGCCAGCCCAGAGTGCTGAAGGGCCATAGGGCGGAGGAGAACCATGTATCCAGCACGTCCTCATCCTGTTTTAAATGGGTGTGGCCGCATTTGGGGCAAGTTTGGGGCATGTCTCTGGCTACCGTCATTGCGCCGCAGTCCTGGCAATAGAAGGCGGGAATCCGATGGCCCCACCACAACTGGCGGCTGATGCACCAATCCCTGATATTTTCCATCCAGTTAAAATAGGTTTTGCTGAAGCGTTCCGGCACGAACTTGGTCTCGCCGCTACGCACCGCCTCAATAGCCGGCTGCGCAAGGGGCTTCATTTTAACAAACCACTGCATGCTGGTTAAGGGTTCCACGGTAGCATGGCAGCGGTAGCAGGTTCCCACGTTATGGCTGTAATCTTCAATCTTCACCATCAACCCCAAGGATTCCAAATCTTCTACCACGCGCTTGCGGCACTCTTTAGCGGTGAGGCCCGCGTACTTGCCCGCGAACTTATTCATGGTGCCGTCATCGTTCATCACCCGCAGGATTTGCAGGTTATGGCGCTGGGCCACTTCAAAGTCGTTAGGGTCGTGGGCCGGGGTCATTTTCACAACGCCTGTACCGAACTCCAAATCCACATAATCGTCGGCCACCACGGGAATCTCTTTGTTTTGCAGGGGCAGCAGCACGGTTTTGCCCACCAAATCCTTGTAGCGTTCATCATTAGGGTTCACAGCCACGCCTGTATCCCCTAACATGGTTTCAGGTCGGGTGGTGGCCACCACCACGTCCTGGCCGCCATTGATGCCAGGGTAGCGAATATGCCAGAGATGGGAAGCCTGCTGTTCATATTCCACTTCCGCATCAGAAAGAGCCGTTTTGCACACCGGGCACCAGTTAATAATTCGGTCCCCCCGGTAAATAAGCCCCTTATCGTAAAGGCGCACAAACACTTCTTTTACGGCTTCCGAGCAGCCCTCGTCCATGGTAAACCTCTCCCGGCTCCAATCGCAGGAGGAGCCTAAGCGGCGCTGCTGGCGAGTGATCCGGCCGCCGTATTCCTTTTTCCATTCCCAGGCCCGGGCTAAAAACCCATCACGGCCCAGGTCTTCCTTTTTAATGCCTTCCTTGGCCATTTGCTCCACGATCTTTACTTCCGTTGCAATGGAAGCGTGATCGGTGCCCGGCAACCACAGGGTGGGATCTCCCTTCATACGGTGGTAGCGGGTAGGGGCGTCCTGCATCAAGGCATCCATGGCGTGGCCCATGTGCAGCTGGCCGGTAATATTGGGCGGCGGCATCACAATGGTGAAGGGCTTTTTCCCTTCCACCCGCTTGGCTTTAAAAGCGCCCGCTTCCTCCCATTGCTTGTATATGTCACCTTCGATCTCTTGAGGGTTAAACACTTTTTCCATTTCCATTCTGTTTGTCCTCCTTAAAATAAATCCATAATGACCAGTGCTGCCATGGCCACCAAACCAAGGCCTGCAAATTTTAAGATATTTACCGTTTTTTCCGATTCAGTTTTTAAAACCCGCTTTGCCAAAGGCTTGGCCATATAGCATAAAGCCGCCCCGACCACCATTAAGACAATGCCCACAGGGGAAAGCCTTGAAAGGATCTTCTCGCCATTTAGCAACATGATCACCTCCAATATAAATAAAAAGTCACTCCATCCTTATGAAAGGACGGAGCAACTCCGTGGTACCACCTAACTTCGCAGAAATTGATTCTGCCTCGTTCGCACGATAACGGGTGCGCCGATAGGGCTACTGTTCCTTCACCCCATGCCCTTGGAAGCGACCTTCACCACTTGTCCCCAAGCGGTCTTTCAGCCGATGAACCGCTCTCTCTGATGGGCTTACACGGTTACTCCTCTTCGTCTACGGGCTAAAGTTATACCAACTTAGGCGTCTTTTTCGTTGACCTTAACAACTTCTACGCCTTTGTAATACCCACACTGTTTGCACACGCGATGGGCCAACTTCATCTGATGGCACTGCGGGCATTCAACGATGCCGGGCAGGCTCAGCTTCCAGTTAGCTTGGCGGCTGTGTTTACGGGCTTTGGAAATTTTTCCCTTTGGAAGAGCCATAATTACACCTCCTCATCCTTTGTCAGCAATTGCTGCAATGCCTCAAAAGGATGCCTAACTCCGGTTTCCTTTTGGCAAGTGCAATGGTTAAAATCTTTGCCGCAGGTTCCGCATAAACCCTGGCAATCTTCCCTGCATAGAAAACGCATGGGAAGGGCCAGCACGGAAAGCGACAGCGCCAACTCCGCAAAATCCACCTTCGATCCTTCGAATGTAAACATATCCAGATCATCGGACCCGGCATCCCTGGCGAAGGTTTCCGTAAAAGGAACCTCGATAGGCGCTTGCGCGGGCGCTAAGCAATTAGCGCATTGGGCATAGGCTGTTGTGGTAAGATTACCTCTGATAAAAATCCGTTCTCCCACTCCGCTAAAAAAACCAGTAATGGTTGCTTTATCGAAAGCGACCTGTTCCCCAAGAATTTCCTGGGGGGCGATTTCCTCGCTCAGCATGAACGGAAATTCCGTTCCGGGGGTTTGAATCCCGCGGGTAACGTCCAAAAACATAGGCTTCACCTCAAACATGACCATCAGCAATTATAAAACGTAAACAGGATTTTGTCAACAACTTTATTAGCGAACCAGCTCAAGGGTATCCTGGGCGATAACTAGCTCCTCGTTGGTGGGCACAACCACAATCTTCACCCGGCTGTCATCGGTGGAAATCACCTTTTCGCCACGGTTGCCGTTATTCTTGGCAGGATCGATCTTGGCTCCCAAGAACTCCATATCCTTCATGACCCGTTCGCGCAGATCCCAGTTGTTTTCCCCAATGCCGGCGGTGAAAACGATCACGTCCACGCCACCCATGGCCGCCGCGTAGGAGCCGATGTACTTGCGGATGGAGTAGGCCAGCATTTCACGGGCGGTAATGGCGTCCTTGTTGCCATTGTCTGCCGCCTCTTCAATATCCCGGCTGTCGCTGGAAAGGCCGGAAAGTCCCAGCAGGCCGGATTTTTTGTTGAGGATATCCAGCACTTCATCCACGGTTTTATGGTCGTTATTGGCGATAAACTGCACCACAGCCGGGTCCAGACTGCCGGAGCGGGTGCCCATGATCACACCTTCCAGAGGGGTAATGCCCATGGATGTATCCACGCACTTGCCGTCTACCACCGCGGCCAGGGAAGAACCGTTGCCCAGGTGGCAGGTGATAATTTTGGTGCCGATGGGCGAAATGCCCAGAAACTCGCAAACCCGCTGGCTTACATAGCGGTGGGAAGTACCGTGGAAGCCATAGCGGCGAACCTTAAGCCTGTCGTAGTATTCCTTGGGCACACCGTAAAGATATGCCTTTTTCGGCATAGTCTGGTGAAAAGCCGTATCGAACACCGCCACTTGGGGGGTGGTAGGCATAACTTCCTGGCAGGCCTGAATGCCCATGAGGTTAGCGGGGTTATGCAAGGGGCCAAGGGGAATATTTTCTTTAATGGCTTCGATCACCGCTTCGTTTATGATTACGGAACCGGAGAACTTTTCGCCGCCATGGAGCACCCGATGGCCCACCGCGCTGATATCGTCCATGTTCTTCATAACGCCTTTTTCGTCGTCCATCAAAGCAGCCAGCATGTATTTAATGGCTTCCACGTGGTTTTTCATGTTTTCGGCAACTTCGTAGACCTTTCCACCCGCTTTCTGGGTGATTTTCGTGCCTTCGATGCCAATGCGCTCCACGATGCCTTTGGCGATGACGTCCTGGGTATCCATTTCCATGAGCTGGTACTTAAGGCTGGAGGAACCTGCGTTGAGAATTAGAATTTTCATAGGTAATTATCTCCTTATTGTTGCGCCATAACGGCGGTAATGGCAACCACACTAACGATATCTTCAACCGAGCAGCCACGGCTCAAGTCGTTTACAGGCTTTGCCAAGCCCTGAACAACCGGGCCAATGGCTTCCGCACCAGCCAAACGCTGCACCAGCTTATAGCCGATATTGCCTGCCTGCAGGTCCGGGAAAACCAGCACATTGGCATGGCCTGCCACAGGACTGCCAGGGCTCTTAAGCTGGCCAACGGATTCCACCAGTGCCGCGTCGGCCTGAAGTTCGCCGTCTACCATTAAATCGGGAGCCAGTTCCTTTACTTTTAAGGTAGCTTCCTGCACCTTGGTAACCAATTCATGCTTGGCGCTGCCCTTGGTAGAGAAGGAAAGCATGGCCACTTTGGGATCGATTCCCATAAGGGCTTTACCTGTCTGGGCGCTGGCGATAGCGATAGCGGCCATTTCATCGGCGGTGGGATTGGGGATTACGGCACAGTCGCCAAAGATCATCACCCCATCATCGCCGTAATCCTTATTTGTGACTTCCATTACAAAGCAGCTGGATACAACAGAGATACCAGGCGCCGTTTTGATAATTTGCAATGCCGGACGCAGCACATTGCCAGTAGAATTGATGGCCCCTGCCACCATGCCGTCGGCATCGCCGCTTTTGACCATGACAGCGCCGAAATACAGCGTGTTTTCTGTAACCAGCTTGGTGGCTTCTTCGGTGGTCATGCCCTTGGATTTACGCAATTCGAACAAAAGGTTCGCATACGCCGCTGTTTTTTCGCTGGTGGCCGGGTCGATCAGGTTCACGCCAGTCAAATCGGTGTTGGTTTCCTTTGCGACTCTCTTCATTTCGTCCAAAGCACCGACCAGGGAAACCTTGGCCACGCCACTGGCAATGATCTTTGCACTGGCTTGCACCGTGCGGGGTTCGGTACCTTCGGCCAAAACGATGTGCTTCACGTTGGCTTGGGCCTTCGCCATAATCTTTTGGATCGCGGACATAGTTGGGAACCTCCTTAAGCTTTCAGTGATAGTTTTCAACCAATCTATTATACAGGATAATTTCAAATAAAAAAAGGGTAAAAAAAGATTTATTCGAATATTCATATATATGAATTACTTTGAGGTGCGTATGGAAAAGACTATTCTAGGGATCATTGCCGAATATAATCCACTGCACAAGGGCCATGCCTATCATCTGGATCAGGCAAAAAAGGCCTGCAATGCAGATTTAACCATTGTTTGCATGTCCGGGCCCTTTACCCAAAGGGGCGACGGCGCTATCTTTTCCCCTGCTGCCAGAGCGGAAATGGCCATTTATGCCGGGGCGGATTTGGTTTTCGAACTACCCACCCTGTTCGCCGTTCGGGAAGCGGATGTTTTCGCTTTGGGGGGGGTGGCGCTTTTAACTCAGCTTGGCTGCACCCATTTGTCCTTTGGCTGCGAAACAGCGGATTTGGCTTTGTTTGAAAGGGCAAATGAATTGATTAACGCGCCTACCTTGGCATTTAGCGAACAGCTTCATAAAGCACTGGACAGCGGCTGCTCCTATGCCAGTGCCCAAGGCCGCGCCCTTGAAAAATGCCTTAACACCAGGGTTTTGTCCAAACCCAATAATGTTTTAGGCTTATGCTACTTAAAAGCCATCGCCCAGCTAAACAGCCCGCTTATTCCTTTGCCCATTACCCGTTTAGGCAGCTATCACGATATCGCGTCCCCTTCAGAGACCGCCCTGCCCTCCGCCACCGCCCTTCGGGGTGCCATTCAGCGGGGGGATTGGGTAAGCAGCAAAGCAATGACACCCACAAACGTGTACCCTGTCATCCAAAGAGAGATGGCTCAGGGCAGAATCTTCCACCCAACCAGTCTGGATCAGGCTTTGCGGCTAACTTTGCTTAATGCCTCCCCCGCCTTTTTGCAGGCCCTTCCTGGTGCTACAGAAGGGCTGGATCAGCTTTTAAAAAAGCACAGCGAAGCCTTCTTAAGCAAAGAACATCTTCTGGTACTCATTAAATCCAAGCGCTACACCTATACAAGGCTCAACCGCCTTTTGGCTCACCTGCTTATAGACATAACAAAGGAGTCCCTTATTCCTTTGCCCACCTACATTCGGCTCTTAGCCGCCCGCAAGCAAGCTGTCCCCTATTTGAGGAGCATTAAAAAAAGCGGCTTCCCTGTGATTGAAAAAGCCGCAAAATTTAATAGGGATGATCCTTGCTTCAAAACCGATATCCGCGCTTATGACCTATGGGCTTTAGGGGCCGGTCTCCCCATGGGGCTAGGCTTCCGGCAAAGTCCATGGGTTGAAGATTATTCCACCTTGCCATAATGCCAATAATAATATAAAATAGACAAAACCACTTTTGAAAGGAATATCTTTATGCAGTACCGTCCTTTTGGCAATACCGGGATTCAAATATCAGCACTGGGCTTTGGAGCCATGCGCCTGCCTAAGAAATTCGAAGACGACAAAGAGGTTTTCGATTATGAAGGTGGCATCAAGCTCATTCGACAGGGCATCGACGCAGGCATTAATTATATCGATACCGCGCCCTTTTACTGCGACAGTGAAAGTGAATTGATCCTTGGCCAGGCTTTAAAAGACGGCTACCGGGAAAAGGTTTACTTATCCACCAAGCTCCCCGGTGAAGACAGGGGCTACGACGCGGCCCGCAAGCGTCTAACCGCCTCCCTTGAACGGATGCAGACGGACCATATCGATTTTTACCACCTCTGGGGCATTTCCTGGAAGCGCTTTGAAACAGAAGCAGAGCCGGAGGGCCAGGTACGCATGGCCCTGGAAGCCAAGGAGCAGGGGTTGATCAAGCACCTGAGCTTCTCCTTCCACGATGATCCGGAAAACATGATCAAGCTTATTGATACGGGGCTTTTCTCCAGCGTTCTGTGCCAATATAACCTTTTGGATCGCTCCAACGAGGAAGCCATTGCCTACGCCCACGAAAAGGGCCTGGGTGTGGTAATTATGGGGCCTATCGGCGGCGGCCGCTTAGGCGCTCCCTCCCCTGTGGTACAAAAGATGCTGCCCGGCAAGTCCGCTTCCTCGGCGGAAGTGGCCCTCCGTTTCGTTTTGGCCAACCAGAACGTTTCCTGTGCCCTAAGCGGCATGGGCAGTTCTGCCATGGTAGAAGAAAATGTGGCCATCGCTTCCAACGCCGCCCTTCTGACTGAAGATGAAAAGAACCTTATCGCCACCTCCATGGCCGAAAATAAAGAGCGGGCCAAACTCTACTGCACCGGCTGCAATTACTGCATGCCCTGCCCTGTTGGTGTAAACATCCCTCTGAACTTTGAACTGATGAACTACCACCGGGTTTATGGCCTGACCGATTACGCCAAAGAAAACTACGCAAACATCGGCAAAACCCCCTGGATGAAGGGCGAACAGGCTGATAAATGCGTCCAATGCGGCGCCTGCGAAGAAAAGTGCCCCCAGCATTTGAAGATTCGGGAACAGCTGGAAGAAACGGCTAAGGAGATCGGGTAAAATTGATTTACAAGGGGCTGTCGCAGTAAGGAAAACGCTGGGCCGGTTGTCCCAGACCCAGTTTAAGGATCTTTTGACCCTTAAAAATTCCATAATGGGATCAAAGGGATGTATCCCTTTGCGCGCTCCTCAAAGAAAACCTGTACTAATCCATTTCGATCATGTTTTCCCAGTAGCGCTTCGGCATGTGACCCATGCGGCAGCGCTCATTTTTTCGCTCCTTGATACCGTTGGTTTGGTAGAACTGCCGCCATAGGCTTTGATAGTATTTTTCGTTTTCGTCTTTTTCTGGAAGAATCAATTCAGGCAGGTAACCGATTTGCGCTTGGCCCCTTTCATAGATTAGGGCCGCCTGATGGGTTTTATCGTAGATCATAAAGGTTTCCTCCGCGAAACGCTCGCAGAAGTGGGAGGCCAGAACAGGAAGAACGTAGTTCTTCGGGGTGATGGTAGCGATCAGCTTGCCGTCGTATTCCACAAAGCGGACGAAGCCTTTTAACAAATGAGCTTCACCGGCAATAAACCGCTGGGCTTCGATTAACGGAGCCACCACCGGGTCTGCCAGATAATTGACCACCTTTGCCCCTACAGCGTAGCCTAGAATAAGAAAACGCAGAATGTGCATTTCTTTATCCTCCAGGTTGCTTAGAAAAACCGTTTCGCATAGTTCCAGCGCTTCGCCGGAAATTTTTGCTTTAATGGATTCCCGTACCTTCAGCGCCTTTTCGCGTTGGGTTTCAATGATTTTTGCGGGCAACAAGCCTACGCCTGTTTCGTTTGAAATAGCCATGGGTATTTCTTTTTGATATACGCTTTCATGAACGCAGCAGTAAAGCCCTCCTAAAGAGCCATCATATTGGTAGATGGTGTTGCTTGCGTTCATTAGAAGCTTGAAGCCAGGCATTTCACCGCCTCCTCAACCGCTATATGGGTGGATGCGCCCAGATCGATCTGGGGCACCGTGGCCGCTGGCTCAAAAAGGCTCAGCTGCTCAATACCGTAGCCATGGGTTTTCGGATCGATCAACGCCCTAACCACGCTGGGTCGTTCAATGGCCATGCCCGTAGCCAGATCCGATGCCAGAATAAAGTACTGGGCTCGTTTTAAAACAACGCCAAGTCTTTTAAGCCCTGCCAAAGTCAGCTTGGTGCTGCGCCGCGCCACAACGATCCTCTCCGCGGATTTAGGGCCGATGCCAGGCACTCGCAGAAGCATTTCCAATGGCGCTCGGTTTACATCGATGGGAAAAACATGCATGTTATGAATAGCCCAGTTGCACTTTGGGTCCAGGTAAGGGTTGAAGCTTTGGTTTTCCTCGCTTAGAATTTCTTTAGCGTCGAATCGGTAAAAACGCATAAGCCAATCCGCCTGATAAAGCCGATGCTCTCTTAAAAGGGGCGGCTTGGTATCCAATGAAGGCAGATTGCTGTCGGAAACCGTAGGAATATATGCGGAAAAGAACACCCGCTTCAGGCCATAGCTGCGGTAAAGCCCCTGGGCCAGATTGATAATCTTATAATCGGTCTCAGGACTGGCTCCGATAATCATTTGGGTGGACTGCCCCGCCGGGGCGAATTTAGGGGCGTGACGGTAAATGGATAGCTCGCTGCTGGATTTTACAATACCTCCCGCAATTTTCCCCATGGGTTTTAAAATAGCAGATTTGGTTTTATTGGGAGCCAGGCGCTTTAAGCTGTCCTCGCTGGGGAGTTCGATGTTCACGCTGAGCCTGTCGGCCAATAGACCCAGCTTTTCCACCAGTTCTTCCGAAGCGCCGGGGATGGCTTTGGCGTGAATGTAGCCGTTAAACCGATATTTCCCCCGAAGCAGCTCCAATACGCGGATCATCTGCTCCATGGTATGATCCGGGGATTTTAAAACGCCACTGGAAATAAATAGCCCTTCGATGTAATTGCGGCGGTAAAATTGTATGGTCAGCTCCGCCAGCTCTTCCGGCGTAAAGGCGGTACGCTTTATATCGTTACTTACCCGGTTAATGCAATATCGGCAATCGTATATGCAGTAATTGGAAAGCAGCACCTTTAACAGGGATATGCACCGCCCATCCGATGCAAAGCTATGACAGATACCTGCCGCCACCGCGTTGCCAAGGCCCTTGCCAATACCGCCGCTGCGGTCTACACCGGAAGAAGTGCAGGCCACATCGTACTTGGCGCTATCCGCCAGAAGAGTCAGCTTATCCATCAATTCCATTACAAACACCTCTAGAACGTATGTTCTCTTGTATTATATCCTCAAACGTTCCCCATGAAAAGCGAACAAATTATTAAGTTTTTGTAATAAAAAAAGAACCGCGTGCAATGCGGTTCTTAGACTGTTGACATTTGTCCTTGAACGGACAATCTTGGGATCGCTTTTGTATTCCCTGTATCCTTCACGATTGGTGGTTGAATATTTCAGTACAGCGTTTTGAGGGCAGATATAGCAATCGTAGTATTCATCGTATGCGAAATCTGACTTTTGTAGTATCCTTCCTTGGGCATGGGGCGCTTATAAGGCATAACAGGCGTCCTTTTATCTTCTAGGATTTCCCGTGCAATGGCCAGTGTTTTAAAGCCTGCATCCCATACCCGTGCAAATATCTGTTCAAACAGGGAGCCTCCCGCAAACCGCCTTTCGTAATTCTTACTGAACGTTGAATAGTTCGGCAGCTTCTCACTCAACCCATAACCCAAATACCATCGATATGCTGCGCTCACCTCTGATTGCTCCAGCGTTTGCCGCATCTCCTTATTCTGCGCTTGCTTCGATCTCTTTAATGTATTGAATGATCGGCAAATGCTGGGGGCAAGCAGATTCGCAGGCGCCGCATTCCAGGCACTTATCTGCGCATTTTTCATACTTGTTGTTAAAATCCCCCATGCTGTCGAACATCAGTGCTCTATCATAGCCTCTAAAAATATGGGGAATTTTAATTTCCATAGGACAGGGCTGGCAATACTCGCAGCCAGTGCAGCCGGTTTTGATACGGCTGTTATAAGCCTTTTCCACTTCCCGTATCAATGCCTTTTCGCTTTCATCCATAGCTCCCATTTCAGCTGTCCTAAAGGATTCGATATTTTGCATCAGCTGTTCTTCATTGCTCATGCCGCTTAGGACCACAGCCACTTCCGGCATATCATACAAGAAGCGAAGAGCCCACTCCACAGGGCTGCGCTTAACGGGGTAGGCATCGTATAATGCCTGCACATTGGCAGGGGCCTTGGAAAGGGCTCCGCCACGCAAGGGCTCCATTACCACAATGGCCACGCCTTTTTCATAAGCAGCCTTAATGCCCTTTAATGTTGCCTGGTTGTTTGTATCCAGCAGGTTCATTTGCACCTGCGCCATGGCCCAGGGATAATCGTTTAAAATACTAATAAAGCAATCGTAATCGTCGTGGAATGAAAAAGCGGGAAATTTAATCTTGCCCTTTTGGAGCATGTCATTTAAAAAGCGGGCGTAACCCAGTTCCTTCATGGTTTGAAAGCGGGCTTTTTCCAGGGCGTGAAGAAGGTAAAAATCCACATAATTGGTTTGCAGCTTGGCAAGCTGCTCATCTAAAAGGATTTCCATGTCCTCATAGCAGGTCACCTTCCAAACAGGCAGCTTCGTGGCCAGAACCACCTTTTCACGATATCCATCCTGCAAAGCCTTGCCAAGTACCGTTTCACTGATGCCATTATGATAAGGATAAGCCGTGTCCACGTAGTTAACACCGTTATCGATGGCTTTTCTTATCATGGCGATGGCAGCCCTTTCGTCGACCGTATCGCCGTTCATGGGCAAACGCATGCACCCAAGGCCCAAACGGGAAGTCACATAACCTGTTCCGGGAAAAGAAATTGTTTGCATAGTACACTCCTTATAATTCGTCGATCATAGTGGCTAAACGTTCAAAAATAAGATGGGGCTGAACATCGCTTGTTTTAAGATCCTCCAGCGTTGCTTCTCCAGACAGAACCAAAATGGCTGTCATGCCAAAGTTCACCC
The DNA here is from genome assembly GCA_031556065.1 of Eubacteriales bacterium. GTDB lineage: Bacteria > Bacillota > Clostridia > Christensenellales > Aristaeellaceae > JAVBTR01. The sequence goes on from JAVBTR010000035.1 coordinate 54,589, forward strand.
CGGTTGCAATATCAGTATACAAGCGATCGCCTACCATGGCAAGGGCATTGGTGCTAAAACCTGTGATATTCATGGCCTCTTCCACAATGCCGGCATAAGGCTTGCCCAGGATCACATCAGGCCTGCGCCCTGCGCTGGCTTCAATAAAGGCAATAATCGCCCCAATGTCCGGCGCAAAGCCGGTTTCCGTGGGGCAGTTATAATCTGGATGGGTGGCAATGTACGGCAGCCCTGCCCGGACAAAATCGCATACGTCTGTCATCTTCTGGTAATCCAAGGTGGTATCGTAGGCGATCAGAACATAATCCGGGGACTGGTTATCGATTTGAAGGCCCATTTCCGCAAGCTCGGCTTTGAGCACTTCGTTGCCCAGTAAAAATGCCTTTTGACCGGGAAAATGCTTTAAAGCATAATGGGCCGCCGCATGGGCGGATGTGGTCACCCGCAAAAAAGGCGGTTTAACCCCCATTCGCTTTAGTTTTTCCACATAATATTTTGAGGATTTTGAGGAATTATTGGTTAAGAACAAGGCGGTTCTGCCAGTCCGTTCCAGGGCATCTAAAAATTCCAGGGAACCTGGTATAAGCTTATCCCCCAAATAAAAGGTACCGTCCATGTCCAATAAAAAGCATTGAATGCCCTTGAGTTTTTCTTTCGCGTCAGTCATATTCCGTTTCTCCTATGTAGGTAAAGCGCTTAAAGGTTTGCCCATCCCTTATGATCTCCTCATCCCACATGAATGCTGGGCGTACCCAGACGCCTTGTTCCCCGTACAGGGCCTGGTAGACCACCATTTCCTCCAGGGTTTCAGAATGCTTGGCCATATGCAAAACGCGGTAGTGGTTGCCTCTAAAGTGCTGATAAATACCAGGTTTAACAGCCATTTTACACCAGCACCTTTCGCAAAAAATCCTTAGTACGCTCCTGCTGTGGGTTTTCAAAAAGGGATTTAGGATCCCCTTCCTCGATTACCTTGCCCTCATCCATAAACAGAACCCGGTCCCCCACTTCCTTGGCAAAACCCATTTCATGGGTAACGACCACCATCGTCATTCCCTCTAATGCCAGCTGCTTCATAACATCCAGCACCTCGCCTACCATTTCCGGGTCCAGCGCACTGGTAGGTTCATCAAAGAGCATCACATCCGGGTTCATAGCCAACGCACGCACAATGGCGATACGCTGCTGCTGGCCACCGGAAAGCTGTTTGGGATAAGCATAAGCCTTTTCTTTAAGGCCTACCCGTTCAAGCAATTCCATGGCCCGTTCCTGTGCCTGGGCCTTGTTCATCAGTCCTACCTGAACAGGGGCCAAGGTAATGTTATCGATCACTTTTAAGTGGGGAAACAGATTAAACTGCTGGAACACCATGCCCATCTTCTGGCGAATTTTATCAATATTGCATCTAGAATCCAAAATATTCTGGCCCTCAAACAAAATTTCGCCCCTGGTCGGGTATTCAAGCAGGTTAAGGCACCTTAAAAAGGTAGATTTGCCGCTGCCCGAAGGCCCGATAACCACCACCTTTTCCCCTTGTGAGATGGTTTGATCAATGCCCTTTAAAACAGATAGCTTGCCAAACTGCTTTTCTAAATTTTTAATGGTTATCACCTTCGCGCAACCTCCTTTCCAGCTTGCCAAGAAACTTTGAAAGCACGGACGTTGTAAGCAAGTAAAGAATACCCACGATAATATAAGGCGTAAACGCCGAATAGGTCTGAGAACGGATATAGTCGCCTGCCTTGGTCAATTCCGTCACAGCGATATAAGCCAGAACAGAGGTTTCCTTAATCAGCACAATAAACTCGTTGCAGATAGAAGGCAGGGCAATTTTAAAGGCTTGGGGCAAGACGATCAGCCGCATGGTTTTACCTGTGCTAAGACCCAGGGAGCGGCCCGCTTCCACCTGGCCTTTATCTACCGATAGTATCCCGCCGCGGATGATTTCGCAGACATAAGCGGCGCTGTTAAGCCCGCAGGCAATAATGCCCACCAGCACCTTATCGATACGGATTTGCCCGAACACCGCGTAGTTGATCAAAACCACCTGCAGCAATAGGGGCGTACCCCGAATAAGCCATACATACCAGGAGGATATTTTTTGAAGGGGGTATACGCCAAGTACTTTAAAATTGGAAAGGCGCATCAGAGCCAAAACAATGCCCAGAACAGCCCCGATCAAAGCCGCGATTAAAGAGACCTCAATGGTGACGCCCATACCTTTGAGATAATCCAGATACCTGTCCTTATCGATAAGGTTGACGTAAATCTCTTTATATAGATTTTCCCAGAAATTCAACGTGCCGGAATAAGCCCTTGGGCTGATATCAGCCCATAAGCGCTGAAACAGGTTCCCAGCCGCCGCCGTATCCATTGCCATTTGCGTTAGTAATAAGTACAAGCTCCGCCCCTCCAATAAACTGCAAATAAACCGCAATGGGCGGGCAAGCTTTCGCCTACCCGCCTTGATAACAATACATTAAATCTTATTCGCCAAAATACTTTTCAACCAACGCATCCATGGTGCCATCGGCGTAAATCCGCTCAATGGTTTTATTGATGCTTTCGAGCAATTCAGGCTGGTTCTTGCCAACAGCAATGGCATAGGTTTCCCCTTCAAATTCGATGGTTTCCACCGCCACAAGGCTGGGATCGTTGAAGGATTTGAGAATGTTGAGGCCAACAGGCTTATCGATAATAACAGCGTCCAATTTGCCGCCCCTTAATTCCATAACGGCATCAAGGGCTTTTTGATAACGCTCTATGTTCTTGCTAAGGGCGGTGGCCGTTTCATCACCAGTGGTACCCAGCTGCACGCCGATCAATTTGTCTTTTAAATCATCCATAGCAGCGATATTGGTCCCGGTTTTGATAATGCACACCTGGGTGGCTTCAAAGTAAGGATCTGAAAAATCAACAGAAAGCAAGCGGTCTTCCCTAACGCTCATGCCAGCAATCCCCACATCGGCTTTGCCGGTTTGAATAGCCGCAATAATGGAATCGAAGGCCATGGCATCGATCTGCAAATTCATGCCCAGGTCCTTGGCGATTTCAGCTGCTAAATCGGCATCCAAGCCTACAACCGTGCTGCCATCCATATATTCAAAAGGTGCAAATTCCGGGTTGGTAGCCATGATCAATGTTCCTTCTGCATAAGCGGTCGCGCACAAAAGCATGCATAACCCCATTACCATTGCCAAACATTTCTTCAACATTTTAAAACCCCTCCTCGTTTATTAACAGTGGTAAGTATAGCTCCTTTCATTTTGTTTGTCAATAGAAAAATTGAATTTTTATTCGCGAATTTTCTGTTTTGTTGAATTATTATACATTTGCCTTGTATATCTTTACAAGTGGCCAATTATTTAGTAAATTAGAGAGAATGTAAACGAAAGGTATGTGTGTGTGATGATCGACCTAATCATCAATCCTGCTGCTGGCAATGGCAGAAGCCTGGCCTGGGGCAAGGAAATTGAAGGTGTTTTGACAAAGCGACAAATTCCCTACCGGGCTCACCAAACAGAGCACCCTTTTCATGCCACCCAATTGGCAAAGGAAGCCGCCGCAAACGGTTCAGACAAGGTCCTTTCTATTGGCGGCGATGGTACGGCTTTTGAGGTGGCTTGTGGGCTTATAGGCAGCGATGTACCGCTGGGCATCATTCCCGCGGGAACAGGCAACGATTTTATTAAATCCCTGAATACCCCCAGAAAGCCCATGGAGGCGTTGGATTTTATTCTTAGCCATTCCCCCAGGGCCGTGGACATAGGCAACCTCAATGACCGCATCTTTTTAAACTGCTGCGGCGTTGGGTTCGATGTGATGGTATTGGATTACTCTTTGAAGGCGAAAAAGTATGTCCATGGGCTTTTACCCTATTTATATGGGGTGATTCGCACCATATTTACCTATAAGCCTGTGGATATCGAATACACGGTGGACGGAGGCAAAACAATAACCGCGTCGGTGCTGATCTGCTCCATCGCCAACGGTAAATACATTGGCGGCGGAATTCCCATTGCCCCGCCCGCTTCTGTGGACGACGGCCTGTTTGATCTGGTGACAGTTCAGGCAGTGCCACGGTGGAAGATTCCCTTTTATTTGCCGGGGCTGATGATGGGCAAGGTTCACAAATTTAAGGTGGCAAAGCTTTCTAGATGCAAGGCCGTAACCTTAAAATGCCCCCATATGCGCCTTAATGTGGACGGGGAAATTCTTAACATGGATGAAGCCGCTTTTTCTGTGGTTCAGGGGCCTCTAAAAGTTTTTTGGTAAATTTATCAGATTCTAATTTGATATTTTGCTCAAGGTTTCGTATAATAGAAATGGGCACATCGATGCTCTTAATATCAAAGGAGGTTCAAGCATGGCAGATATGTTCGACAGTTTAAAGAAAACATGGTTAAAAGGCATGGAAGCAGTCAGCAACACCGCTTCAAATATTGCCAGCAATACAAAACAAAAGGTTAGCGAAATCAACCTGGATAACCGTCGCCGGGAAATCCTCTCCGACTTTGGCTTGATCGCCTATGAGTTATGGCAAAAAGGCATGGAACTGCCTAAGGAGTTAAACGACTTGATGGTGGAACTGGGCCAGGTAGACGAAGAATTGAACACCCTTCGGGCGCAAAAATTCAATAATACCGTTGTCCCGCAAGAGGAAGAGGTGCCGCAAGAAGACGAAAGCGAATGCCCTCATATAGAACAAGGGCAGGAAGAAACCCAAGAGGAAACCGAGGCTGAAGAAGTGCCCTCTACAGATGATACCAACGCTTAAGCTTCTTGTTTTCTTTTAAAAAGTGCCAGCCTGTATAGGTTATAAAATCGGTTTGCTCATTCAATCTCTTTTTAAACTTCCATCTCGCAAGCACATAACCCCCCCTTTTTAGCATTGTTGGCTATCAAGGGGTTTTTTATGTGTTATAGTTTAATTTCTGTCCACTTGCCCTTGTTAAAGCGGGCGTATACACAGGTTAAGCGGATCATCATATCGATCAAGCTGGAGGCCCAGGCGCCAATCAACCCAAATCCAAATACATAAATGCTAAGCGCCGTAAGGGATGGGCGGATAAAAAGCACACACAGCATCATCACAGCCGCTACATACTTGGTATCTCCCGCGCCGCGCAAGCAGCCGCTGATAACCACAGAGCTTGTTTGGAATGGCTGAAAGCAGGCCAGGATCAGCATCAGCTGAGCGGAAAGATTGGCCACATGGGGTTCGTTTTCGTTAACGAACAGCCATACCAAGGGATATCGCAGAGGGATAATGGATAAAGCCATAACAATAGAGATCGTCAGCGCGATACGCTGGCAAGCTTTACCGTAGACCATAGCCATATCGCGCCGCTTTTGCCCCAGCATTTGCCCCACAAGAGATGTACCCGCAATGCCGATACCATCTCCTACAGTAAAGGAAATATTCATAAATTGCATACCGATCTGATGGCTGGCAAAGGCCTCCGCCCCCAGAGAAAACACCATGCGGGCGTAAAGGAAAAAGCCGATCCGCAAAGCCACCTGCTCAATCATAGCGTTGCCGCCCACCTTGGTGATGGCTTTGAGCGCTTCCCGGTTGATCCGCCAATCGTCCTTCACGCTAACACGCAAAAAGGCGTTAGACCGTTTTCCCGCAATAATAGAATAGACCGCCAACACAAACCCTATAAAGATGCCCAGCACCGATGCCCAGGCTGCCCCGGCCACTTCCATGCGGGGAAAGCCGAAATTACCGCCGATTAACAGGTAGTTGAAAATAACATTAACCACGTTGCTAATCACGTTTACATACATAGTAAGCTTTGTATTGCCAATGCCCCTTTGGGCGGCGTTAATGCTCATGGTAACCGCGTTAACAGGTAATGATAGCATTAAGATTTTAAAATAAGTAATGGCGTCTTTTAGCACCTTTGCCTCATACGCATTGCTTTCGTTGCCGCCGGCCAAGCGCATTAAAGGATCCGCAAAGATATAGCCGATGACCGTTACCACCAATGACAGTAAAAAGATAACCACCAGTGCGCTTCTAAAGGATTGTCTGGCACTTTCCGCCCGGCCTTCCCCTTTACGGCGGGCAACCACTGCTGTTACACCCACATTTAAGGCAAAGAATATGGCCAGCATCAGCATTCTGGGCTGCCCGGGCAGACCCACCGCCGCGATGGCCTCACTGCCAAGAACGCCCACCATCATGGTATCCATACTGCCTATTAAGCTCATGAACACCATTTCCAGTACCGAAGGGGTGGCGATCTTTGAAATGGTTTTGTATACTTCCCTGCTGGACGGGATCTCCCCTGAGATCAGATCGGGCTTGGCCATTTTTTCCACACTGTAAAACCGTTGTAAGGGATTAACCAACCTTAGCACCTCTTTTTTAACTGCAATATTTCTATTATAGCATCAGTTTGAATTGTTGCAAGCGCACCTATGGCGTGTTTAAAAATTTATGCTATAATGTATACAGTATTCTTTATTGAAGGGTGATTGTTGCCATGCTGATCGATTTTCACACCCATGCGTTCCCGGAAGCCATTGCCGCCAAAGCCATTGCCAAACTTTCCCGCGAGGGCGGCAATCTAACCTACTATACAGACGGCACTTATGAAGGCTTATCAAAGGCCGCAAAAGATGCGGGCCTTTCCCATTACGTAGTACTTCCCATTGCTGTAAAGCCCAACCAAATGCGCACCGTCAACGACGCCGCTTTCGCCCGGCAGGACGAATATGCCATTGAATTTGCTTCCGTTCACCCTTTTGGGGAAGATGTACTGGATGAAGTTAAACGCATAAAAGAAATGGGTTTTCTAGGCGTTAAAATGCACCCGGAATATCAAGATTTTTTTGTGGACGATGAAAGGGTTTTTCCCGTATATGAAGCCTTGGGAAGCGCAGGGCTGATTACGGTATTTCACGCTGGATACGATCTGGGCTTTTTCGGCGAAGCCAAGGCGGCACCTCAACGGATGCAAAAGGCATTGCCCCACTTTTTAGGCGCCCCCGTGATAGCGGCCCACATGGGCGGCCACGCGGATTGGATGAACGTACTAACCCACCTAGCGGGCCTTCCCGGCCTTTATTTCGACACGTCCTTTTCTCATACCCATCTGCCGCCTTTGGCGGCCATGGAAATCATCAAAAAACACGGCGCAGATCACATCCTTTTCGCCAGCGATTCGCCGTGGTCTGATATAAAGGCAGAAAAATCCTATATCGATTCCCTGCCCCTTTCCCATAAAGAAAAGCAGCAAATTTTTTATGAAAACGGGGCCAAGCTGTTAAAGATTAACGATATGGCTGGGGATTTGCCCGTTTAACGCTTCTAAAATACGTTCCGCCGCCGCGCAGCCCATGGCGTTTCTCGCCTCCAGGGTATTGGTACCTACATGGGGCGTTAGAACCAGGTTCTTCAGTTCTTTAAGACATTTAGGAATTTCCGGTTCATTGTAGAACACATCCAATCCGGCCGCGAACATCTCATCCTTTTTAAGCTTTTCATACAAAGCATCATAATCCACCACCGCGCCACGGGCTGTGTTCACCAGCACCGAGCGCTTTTTCATCAGAGCTAGTTTTTCTTTGCTGATAAGGTTCTTGGTTTGCGCCGTCAGCGGGCAATGAATGCTCACCGCGTCGGACTGCCTTAAAAGTGTATCCAGCTCCACGTATTCGGCTCCATTTTCTTCCTTTGCCCGGCTGCGGTTATGGTATAAAACCCGCATGCCCATAAGCTTGCCAAATTGAGCCACAATGCCACCGATATGCCCCATGCCAACAATCCCCAGGGTATTGCCGTAAAGCCCCATACCCATGTGTTTGCCCATACCAAAAAGGCTTTCAGAGAGCACTTCATGGGCCATGGTATTCAGTTGCCCAATCCGGCGCATGGAGGCCAGCAACAGCCCAATGGCCAATTCCGCCGTAGGAAAAGCGGTTTCATCGGGGGTGTTGGTAAGGTAGATGCCTTTTTCTGTAGCCACAGCCACATCGATCTTATCGTACCCTGCACCATAATTGGCAATGATTTTCAGCTTTTTTCCCTTGCGGATGCAATCCCCGTCCAAAGCGCCGCAAGCCATGACAGCATCGGCATCTTCGATTAAAGCAAGCACCTCTTCCTTGGAAAAAGCCATAAGCCGTTCAGGGGCCACCACCTCATGGGCAATTAAAAGGTTTCTGTATTCATCGGGCACCCCGTGGGTCACAAGAATCTTAGCCATCGTTTACTCCCCTACTGTTTCCGCTTCTGTAAAATTTCCCTGGACAGAAGGCAAATGCTGGTTCACCATCAGCAGTGCGTCTTCGCCGTTATCCTCATAATAGCGCTTACGGTAGCCAACCGATGCAAAACCCAGTTTCCCGTACAGCCCTTGGGCACGAAGGTTGCTTCTGCGCACTTCCAGGGTGATATATTCAACCGATAAATTGGCCGCGTACTGCAACAAGGCCTTTGTAAGCATTTCGCCATAGCCATTGCCCCGCTCTTTTTCCGTGATGGCGATATTGGTAATATGGCCTTCCTCCAATATAATCCATATCCCGGCAAAGCCAATGATTTCCCCCGCCTTCTCCGCCACCAGGTAACGGGCACAGGGGTTATCTGTCATTTCCTTTTGAAAAGATTCTAAACTCCATGGAGAGGCGAAGGTGGCCTCCTCAATCGCATGAACCTGAACCGCGTCTTCAAGCACCATGCGGCGGATGAGCATATTACTTGCCATTTTGTGCCTCCCTGGCGACCCGTTCCCGTTCAGCCTGGGGTGCGCGCAAATAAAGAGGTTCCAGCTGCAAATAATCACTTTTTTCTTGCTTTAAGCTTAACCAGGCCACAGCCCCTGGCCGCAGATGGTTTAAATGAGGCGGTAAAAACATTGCTTTTTCCTTTAAAGTAGCTAAAATAGGCGCTTCATAGGTTTCGGCTCCATCCCCCAGAAACAAAAATCTGTCCCCAAAGGCCTGAAGCTTTTCCAGGTATTCATTAAGCTTAAGGGCTTTATCTTCCATAAGCCGCAGGCCTTCTTTAAAGGCCGCGCCATAGACTTGATTGGCCTTGGCGTCCAATATGGGGCAAACAATACCTTCAAAAGGAAATTGGGCCAAAGCTTCCAAGGCATTCACCCCCACACAGGGAATATTGAGCCCATGTGCCAACGCCTTGGCGGCACTGACCCCAATCCGCACCCCTGTAAAGGAGCCAGGACCTACCACACAAGCCACAAATCCGATTTCAGTAGTGGCAAGCCCCGCATTGTTTAATCCCTGTTCCACCATGGGCATCAAGTTTACAGAATGGGTAAGTTTATTGATAGCAATGGCCTCATAAGCCAATTTGTCTTCCTTTATTACCGCTACCCCGGCTACCGGACCGGAGGTATCAATGGCCAAAACGTTCAAGAAGCGCTTCCTCCCCATTTAAAGTAAACCCGCCCAGAGGGGTTAATTCAAACACACGATGGTTTTCATCCTTTTGCTTTTCGATGGCGATAAGCAAATGCCGCTCCGGCACCGCCTCAGACGCTTGGGTAGGCCATTCCACCAGGGCTACCCCATCTCCATTTAAGTATTCATCCATGCCGGTTTCGTAAAATTCATCGGCACCGCAAAGGCGGTACCAATCGAAATGATATAGAGGCAAGCGTCCGTCTTGATATAACTGCATAATGGTAAAAGTGGGGCTGGGAATAGGGCCTTCTATTTCCAGCCCCCTGGCGATACCACGGGACAATTCACTTTTACCAGCACCCATATCGCCTAAAAGAATCACCGTATCCCCCTTGCAGAGCAGTCTGCCAAGCAAAGAGCCCAAGGCACGGGTTTCTTCAGGCGAATAGGTGATCAACCGCATAAGAGCATCTCCAATCAGCGTTTTTTCGAATGCAGAAGGGGCGAAAGAGGCTTGTATAGAAGCAAGGTCACCACAGTAAGGGCCAAGCCTTTAATCAGGTTAAACAGTGCCGTAACCGTCAAGAGAAAACCCCAAATATCTGTAATGAAAGGGAACATGTCCTTTCCCATAACCACCAGGGTTTCATAGGGCAAAAACTTCTGGTAAAAGGGCAAGAGAATATAATAATTGGCCAATACCCCTGCGATGACAATACATACAACACCGGCCAGCATGCCTGAAATGGCGGTTTTGCGGCTTTTATTGCGGCGGTACATAATAGCACCGGGCAGAATGAATGCCGCTCCCATGAGAAAATCCGCCATTTCCCCAATCCCGGCGGAGGTGGTATGGGTAAGCCCGATGAGACTCTTGATTAAAAGGATCAGCAGGCCCTGAACAGGCCCCATGGCAAAAGCGCCGAGAATCACGGGCACGTTGCTGAAATCCAGCTTGTAAAATGGAGCTGCGGGGAAAATGGGGAACTCCAGCATGAATAAAATGCTGGCCAGGGCACCAAGGATGGCAATTCGGGTCAGATCTACAGTGGATAGGTTTTTCCGTTGCATAATGCTACCTCCTAAAAATAGGCACACCCCTGAAGCTTACGAAAGCTAATCAGGGGCGAAAAAATATTTCTGCCGCTCTTCTCACATCCAGACTATACTGTCGGCATCGGAATTTCACCGATTCGGCCAATGGATATACCATTGGTTCGCGGGCTGTACCGCCGGTAGGGAATTACACCCTGCCCCGAAGAAGCTTCATAGAGATATGCACTTTATGGGAACCAAAATTATTTTACCACCGTTAAAAAATCTTGTCAACCTTACAAGCGAATCACAGCGGCCCCTTCAGGGCGGATATCCAAAATGTTGCAGGTGTAGCGGCCATAAATCTTTTCCATTTTTTCTACAAAACAATTCACTTCCTTATTAGGCACGAAGTTCAGTGTCGTGCCCGCAAAGCCGCCGCCATGAATCCGCCAAGCACCCTTGCCCTGAAGCCACTGCTTTGCCAGACAAAGGGCAAGGGATAAAGGCTGGTCGCCAGCATCGACATAAATGTTTTGCAGGTACATGAAGCTGGATCGGCCAGAAGCGATGATATTATCAAAGAAAGCCTCAATATCATCGTTTTCCAAGGCTTGTACTTCCTTGCAGACCCGTTCATTTTCGCTAAAGAAGTGCAGCGCCCGCATGATGGCACGCTCGGACACCTGGCCCCGCAATGCCGCTACTTCATTTAACACCTGCTCAGGCCGCACGCTTCTTAATTCCTTTTCGCCAAAATAAGCCGCCACTTTTTTCATCTCTTGGGGAATGGCTGCGTAATGGTCGGTTAAATTAGCGTGGCTGCCACCAGTATTCACTACCACCAGAGAATAGCCCTTGGAAGCGAAGTCGTACTTTAAGGGCTTCACCTTGGGTTCTTCATTATTTTTAAAATCCACAAACACCAAGCCGCCTGCCGCGCTGGCCATTTGATCCAAAAGGCCGCTGGGCTTGCCAAAGTGCACATTTTCCGCATACTGAGCGATCTGGGCACGCCGTTTAAAATCTATATCGCCGGTGTTATACAATACATCGAAAATAGCACAGAGCATTACTTCAAACGCCGCGGAAGAGCTAAGACCGCTGCCAGAAGCCACCTCGGAAGTTACCGCCGCATCGAAACCGCCGATTTGGTAACCTAATTGCGCCATCCTGGCTGCTACGCCTCGGATCAGAGAAGCAGTGGTGCCCGCTTCCTCCCCACGCATTTCCAACTGGTTCAAATCCACCTTAATGGCATCGTAGCCTTCGCTTGAAAGGTTTACAGTCATGTCCTCCCGTTTAGAAACAGCAGCCAGGGTATCCAGATTCACAGAGGCAGCCAGTACCTTGCCATTGTTATGATCCGTATGGTTGCCGCCGATTTCCGTCCGGCCAGGGGCGCTGACAAGCAGCACCTCTTCACCATCTTTTTGGAACAGCTCTTCGTGACGCTTGATCACGCGAATGTACCTGGCCGTTTGAGACACCAGCATTCCATCCCTGTTACCATATAAATGGATCAGCCTTTCCATGGCTTGCGGGGTTTTGAGATTGCGAATCATTTTAGCGTATCCGTTCATCTGTATGCCTCCCATTAATTATCTTTCATCGTATGCCTTTTGCCAAATAGCCATAAACTCATCAAGACCGTTTTCATTTAGCTGCAAAAGCAAAGCGTTCCAGTTTTCATCGTTTAATTCCACTTGGCCCAAGATAAACCTTCCAAGGTGCATATCCAAAAGACGGCCCAGGGTCTTTTGCAGTCCGTCCACTCTTGTTTGGGTGGCCTGATCAAGCACCACCAAAGGGTAAGGCATCTGGCATAGCTGGTTAAAGCTGTTAAGCTGTTCAAAATTCTTTACGGTTTTTTCATCGCTAAAGTTCAGCATGGATTTTGCACTGACAAAATAACTCAGGCTTCCCCCATCCGTTATGGTGGCTTCCCGCATGGTGGTATTCAAATCGGTATTTTCATCCACTTTTAAGGCCCACTTGCCGTTTTCTTCTACCGTGTATTCTACCCCCTCAATCCCCACCTGAGCCAGCATAGCGCCTTCGTCGGTGTAAAGGTAATCCACAGCCTTCAAAAGGGCATGAGGATCCTTGCAGGATTTGGTAATGCACAAGGTCCCGCGGGTCACATTGCCGGTTAAATCCCGGTAAACCTGGGTGTTATTGTAAATAAGAGGATTCATGATGTCGTACACAGTCGTGTCTGCCTTGGGCAAAAGGTTAACAGGCGAGCTGCCCATAATAATCCCGTAGGTTACGGCCGCTTTTTCGTCTGTTATCTGGCGCAGGCTGTCGGTGGTGGTAAAACCGTTTTTGTCGATTAGCCCCTGGGTGTACAAATCCCGAACCCAGGCCACAAAATCCCGGACATTTTCGGCATAGGCCAGGTAGCATACCTGCCCGGCTTCGTTTACGTAGATATTATAGTCGTTGGCGATAATCCCAAAGGCATGAGCCAAAAACTTAATATCCCAGGTGCCAAGGAAGGTAAGGGGAATTTCATCATCCTTGCCGTTCTTGTTAGGGTCCTGGGTTTTAAACGCTTTTAATACCGCCTCGAAGGATGCTTTATCCGTAGGTACTTCCATTTTCACATTTTGGAGCCACTGGGTGTTGATCCACATGGCATTGTTTGTCTGCATCTGGGTCAGCCCTGGCAGCGCCGCAATAGCCCCATCCTTTAAGGTGATGGCCTTTTCCCACTGGGAATTTTCTTTTAATAGCGCCGCCAAATTAGGCATATCAGCCTCGATATACGGAGTCAGGTCGATAATTAGGCCGCTTTCGTACAAAGCCTGGGTATCTTGAACGGATAATTCTGCTTTAAACAGCGCATCCGGTAACGTTGCGCCATTTAAATAAAGCTGAATTTCTTTTTGCCAATCACTGTAGCTGTCGAACTGAGAAAAATTAAAAGACAAATCAAACTTTTCAGCCCACCGCTGGAAAAAAAGATTGGTAGACCAATTCTGGCCTACGCTTTCGCCAGCGTAGCCTGCCAGATGGTATTCGCCTCCGGCCAGGCCGGGCACCACCCCTAGAAGCAACACCAAAACCAGACCCAATGCACATATCTTACGCAAAAGAGAATCCCCCTTAAATGTATGAATCGCCACCTAATTGATAATTATACCTCAATTGTAAAACTTAGGCAATCCCTTACCGCGTTTCCCGAGAGGCTCTCTTTTTCGATCAGGCTTTGACTTAACTTTGAAAGGGCTTCTATGTTTTTTTCCAAAAGGCTTTTTACCTCTTCATAGGCCTTTGTCAAAAGAGCTTGAGCGGTACTATCCTGCTCATCTTTAAGCACCGACATAACACCCATCTGTCCCATACCCCAATACATGGCCATGGATGAGGCGATTTCCGCTGCCTTTTGAAAATCGTTAGCTGCACCGGTGGTTACATTATCCGCTCCGAAGGTAATTTCTTCCGCTGCCCGACCTGCTAAAGCCACCTGCATATGGTGCAAAAGTTCCTGCTTTTTATAAAACATGCGGTCCGGTGCAATGGCCATGGAGTATCCTGCCGCCCCTTTTGTGGAAGGAATAATAGAGACCCTTTCCAGCTTGCTGTCGGGCAAAAGCAAAAGTGTAGCAATAGCGTGACCCGCTTCGTGGGCCGCAGTGATCATCTTTTCTTTTTCGAAGGTATCCCGTGTGCGCTTTTCTTCGCCTACCAATTCCGCTTGAAAGGCCCGTTCTACATCCGCGTTTTCTACAATATCCGCCTGACGTCTGGCCGCCATGATCGCCGCTTCATTCAGCACACTTTCCAGCTTGGCACCGGAAAAAAAGGCCGTCTGGGCCGCCAGGGCATTAAAATCCACATCCTGAGACAAGGGCATTTTTTTTGCGTGGACCTTTAAAATTTCAAGTCGCTCGCACAAATCGGGAAGGGGTACCTCAATTTGCCGATCAAACCTGCCGGCCCGGATCAGCGCTTCATCCAAGGTATCGATGCGGTTGGTGGCCGCCAGAACCACAATGCCATCGCTATCGGAAAAGCCAGACATTTCTGTTAAAAGGGCGTTAAGCGTCTGTTCCCTTTCATCGTTGCCATTATCCCGCTTTTTGCCGATGGCATCGATTTCATCGATAAAAATAACAGCCCGGCCCACTTTTCTGGCATCCTTAAAAAGAGAACGAATGCGGCTGGCACCTACACCCACGTAAACCTGCACAAAATCCGAGCCATTTACGGCAAAAAACGGCACCTGCGCTTCCCCTGCCAAGGCCCTTGCCATTAAGGTTTTGCCAGTGCCAGGCGGGCCGTAAAGCAGCACGCCCCGGGGAATTCTGGCACCGTATTTTCTAAAACGCTCCGGTTCTTTAATAAAGCCGATTAAATCCTTTAAACTGTTTAGCGCCTGTTCATTGGCAGCCACATGTTCAAATGTAACATTGGGAATGCTTCTATTGGCATCCATACTGGCATACTTGGCAAAGCCTGCGGCGCCTTTTTGCCGTTTGGACACAAAATAGACAATGGCCACAGTACCTAAAAGAAACCCTAACAGCATGCCACTCTGGGCCGATGTGCCTTCCTGAACCAAAACGCCTTTTAAAAGCAACTCGCTTTTAAAAGAGTCGGTTCTTGGGTTGGGCACCAACGCCCTGGAGCCGTCAGCTAATTGGGCGGTAAAATTCGCGCTGTCTGTTAAAACGGCAGCTTTTACCCCGCCCTGATCCAGTTGCTGCAAAAAATCCGTGTAGTTCATGGTTTCCGGCCCGGTTGATGCGCTTTTAGCATATAGAAAAATCGAAAATGCCAGCATGATCATCACAATCCCGAAGGATAGTTTTTTGTTTTTCACAAATTGCACCTCACACAAATTATTTTTGTGCCCGCTATGAGTATATATAATTTGGCTCACCAAAGTAAACGGTACTTTATACCTTCGATTTTCCAGTGTGTTTTTCTTTGGGTTTGGACATGATAGGCGCAAAGCTTGAAAAGAAAGGCGGCTTTGCCAATGAAGGATAAAGAGAAAAAGGCTCCACCCGTTGAAGAAAAAAGCGCGGAAAACGATCAAAAAAAGAAGAAAAACCACCATTGGCTAAAATGGATCAGCCTTTCTTTTCTAGGATTGGTGATCGTAGGCTCCGTTGCCTTTTATTTCATATTCGATGTAGCCAACTGGCAAAAGCTGGACGTATCTAAAATAGTGGATTTGGCGCAGACCGGCTCCATTTTAGATAAAGAAGGCAACTTTATTTCCTATGTAAGGGGCACGGAAAACCGCACAGTGGTGCCTTTGGAGCAAATTCCGCTCCATGTTCAGCAGGCCTTTATCGCTGCCGAGGACACCAGGTTTTATTCCCATTTCGGGTTTGACCCTGTGCGTATCTTTGGCGCAGTGGTGGAAAATTTAAAATCCGGCGGGTATAGCCAGGGGGCTTCCACCATTACCCAGCAGTTGATTAAGCTAAGCCATTTAAGTGCCCAAAAAACCTTGGCACGGAAACTGGAAGAAGTATATTTGGCCGTCGTTTTGGAACAGCGATACAGCAAAAGTGAAATTCTTGAAATGTACCTGAATTACATTTATTTCAACCGTGGCGCATACGGCATTCAAGCCGCTTCTCAGGCGTTCTTTTCAAAGGACGTGGGCCAATTAACCATTGCGCAAGGCGCGGCCCTGGCGGCTACCATTAAGGCCCCTGCGGCTTATTCTTTGGATGAAGCGCCGGAAGCCAACCAGACCAGGCGCCGGTATGTGATTGACACCATGCTGGCCCAAGGGTTTATTACAAAAGAGCAGCATGATGAGGCATACAATGAGGAAGTGACCCTTACCGAAGGCTTAAAAACTGCCACCCAATACGGCTGGTTCGTAGACGCGGTGCTGGATGAAGCCCAGGTGCAGCTGGATATTTCTTCCGAAGCCCTTTTAGCGGGCGGCTATCAAATAGAATCCACCCTGGATACGGAAATGCAAACCATCGCCGATGAGGAGTATACGAAAAAAGTTTTCCCTGCCAATGCCAAGGATGGCACCCCAGTGCAATCGGCCATGGCTGTGTTGGACATTCACACAGGCGCTGTCCGGGCCATTGAAGGCGGCCGGGAATACACAGTTAAACGTGGGCTTAACAGGGCCACTACCTTAAAGCGCCAGCCGGGTTCTTCTTTAAAGCCGCTGGTTGCCTATGCCCCTGCCATTGAAACCTACGGCTATACCACTGCCAGCGTTTTAAAGGACGAGCCCACCAACTTTAACGGCTACAAGCCCCGAAACAGCGGCAACGCTTATTATGGGCAGGTGACCTTTAGAACCGCCCTTAAAAATAGCTTGAACGTGGCCGCTGTTTCTCTTTTAGGGCAGATTGGCGTCCAGGCTGGGCGGGATTACCTAGAAAAAGTAGGTATTCCATTAGATAAAAAGGACTCTAACCTGGCGCTGGCCTTAGGGGCCATGACCTATGGCGTATCCCCGGTGGAAATGGCGGCAGCCTATGCACCCTTTGGCAATGGCGGTATTTTTTATGAACCTTATTTCATCGAACGGATTTTAGATGCCAGTGGCGCGGTGATCTACCAGCACCAAACAGAAGGTACCCGGGTTATTTCCGCCCAAACCGCTTATTTGATGACGGATTTGCTGCAATCAGTCACTTCATCCGGTACTGGGGCCAAGCTTTCCACCGCAGGTACCCCTACTGCTGGTAAAACTGGCACTGTAAATATGACAGGAGGCGGCAACCGGGATATTTGGATGGCTGCCTACAATAGCCAGCTATCCATCGTATCCTGGATGGGGTTTGATAACCCAGATAATACCCACAAGCTGGCAGGCAACATTTCTGGCGGCGATAACACGGCCGCCGTAGTTCGGGATTTTTTCCTGGCCTATTATAAGGGCAAAAGCAAGCCCCAGTTTTCAAAGCCCGGCGGCATTATTTCTTTGCAGCTGGACAAAAAATCCATTGAATGGCGTGGCGAAGCCATGCTGGCCACAGCCATTACCCCGGAAGCCTACCGTATGACAGAGGTCTTTACGGAAGGCAACCACCCCACCAAGGAATCCGACGTATGGAATGCTCCCCGCACCCCCAATAGCTTCTACATTACCCATAACGACGCGGGCAATCCATTGCTGGTGATTCAGCCTGCGGATAACGCTATTTATCGGGTTCAGCGGGATGCCATAGGCGAAAGCTTTGTACTAACCGAACTTTGGGGCTCCGCCGGGGAAACCTTGTATTTCGCCGATACGAAAGCGGTTCAAGGAGTGGTATATACCTACCGGGTGATCCCTGTACACAGCGAGCTATTGCAAAACGGCATTTTGCTGGAGGGGGTTCAAAGCGTACAGGTGGCTCAGGCCAGAGGCGCCAAAAGCGGCAGTATTTTAGAGGACATGTTCGGATTCTTCTTCGGACAAAAAACATCCTCCGATACAGAAACGGAGGATGCTGAAAACGTTACATCTATTTTCTGGAAGTAATGGCCTCTTCGTTGCGCTGAATTTGATCGTTTAAGAGGTTGATGTTCCCGCAGCCCAAGGTGATAACCAAATCCCCCTGCTGCCAATGTTCGCGAAGGTATTTCTCCGTATCGTCGAAAGTTGGGGTCAGGATGGCGTTAACCCCCTTGGCCTTCATACCCTCTACCACCCTGGAAGCATGAATATCCCCCGGGTCTTTTTCCCTGGCAGCGTAAATATCCGTTACCAATGTGATATCCGCTTTGTCGGTGCAGGTAAGGTAATCCTCAAAAAGCGCTTTTACCCTTGAATAGGTGTGGGGCTGCATTACAGCCCAAAGCCGGTTGTGAGGCTGCATCTTCGCCACAGAAACAGCGTTTCGCATTTCCGTTGGGTTATGGCCGTAATCGTGGTAGAGCTTCACGCCTTGAATGGTGGCCGTATGCTCAAACCGGCGGTGGGCTCCCCTAAACGCGCTGATGGCCTCGATGGCCTTACCCATATCTGCCCCCAAGTGATACGCCGTGGCAAGCCCTGCCATGGCGTTTTGTGCGTTAAAGAAACCTAGTACCTGCATTTGCACATGGCCCAAGGTTTTGCCATGATACACCAGATCGAACTGGGGGCAGCCATTTTCCGTATAGGTTAAATTGCCTGCAACCCAATCGTTATGAGGTTCAAAGCCGAAAAGCTCTTTTTCCTGGGGAATGCTGTCAAGAAGGGCTTTAACCCTTGGATCATCCCCGTTGCCGATGGCCTTTCCGTTTTCCGGCAAAAGAGCCAGAAACTTTTTAAAGGCGTTTTGAATATCATCGATGTCCTTATAAAAATCCAAGTGATCTTCGTCGATGTTCAGCACCACAGCCAAGGTAGGCCTTAAATGGAGGAAGCTGGCATTAAACTCGCAGGCTTCGGCCAAGAAAGCCTCGCCCTTGCCAATACGGGTGCTGCCGCCAATATAATCCAGCTGTCCACCGATATGGATGGTTGGGTCCAGCCCGCAGTCCATCATAATCTGCGTAAGCATGGACGTGGTGGTGGTCTTGCCATGAGCGCCGCAAACGCCAATGGCTGTTTTATAGCCTTCCATCAATTGCCCAAGCAGTACTGCCCGTTCCATGGATGGGATTTGAAGGCGTTCAATTTCCAGCCGTTCTGGGTTATCCCTTAAAATGGCAGCGGTATAAACAACCAGATCCGCTCCGTGGACAGATTCAGCCCTGTGTCCGATGGTAACGGGAATACCCAATTCACGAAGGGCCTTTACTGCGTAACCGTCCGCCGAATCAGAGCCGGTTAAAACGTAACCCTTTTCCTTTAGCATCTGAGCCAGGCCGGACATGCTGGAACCGCCAATACCGATCATGTGAATGTGTTTGCCCTTGAAATCTTTTATGTGTGGTGTCTGCATTCATTCATCCCAACTTACTCAATTTCGTTCCGAATTATTATACGCCGAAACATTGGAAATAATCAACTATTTGTTGTTTAAAGGTTATGGGTTCTATGATATACTAATGTTTGGAGGTATTTTAGATGGAAACAGAATCCTTTAAGCACCTGCTATCAACCGTGAATCTTCACGACGATAGCTACTTTTACGTGGACTATAATTGTAATCTCTACCGTGGCTGCAATCACGGCTGCATTTACTGCGATTCCCGGTCCGCCTGCTATCATCTGGACAGGTTCGATACCGTACGCGCCAAACAGGATGCGGTCCAAATGCTCAAAAATGAACTCCGGTCCAAGAAGAAGACGGGGATCATTGGTATCGGTGCTATGAGCGATAGTTATAATGCCTTCGAAAAGGACCATTGCGTTACAAGGCAGGCTCTTGAAGTCGTTCTTCAGGAGCGTTTTGGCATATCCCTCTCTACCAAATCTGCCTTAATAGCCAGGGATTCCGATCTGTTAGCCGCCATTTCCGTTCACGCGCCAGTTGGAATCGCCTTTTCCATCACCACCCACGACGATGCCTTAGCCGCCATTTTAGAACCCAATGCTTCTCCTTCGTCCAAACGGTTTGAAGCGATGAAGGTCCTTAGCAGCAGCGGCATTTTTTGTGGTACCTGGGCAAACCCCATGCTGCCCTTCATTACCGATACCAAAGAGAACATAAGCCTCTTAGCGGAACAGACCGCCCAGGCCGGCGGAAAATACTTGCTAAGCTTTTTTGGCATGACCCTGCGTGACGGCAGCCGGGATTATTTCTTTAAAGCGCTGGATAAGCACTTCCCCGGCATGAAAGAAACCTATTCAAAAGCCTATGGGAATGCCTATATTCTCGAATCCCCAAACGCGCAAACGCTTTACGCCCACTTAAAGGCGGAATGCAAAAAACATCATTTACTGTACCATTTTCACGATATTAACCAGGTCTTTACCAAGCCCAGAGCCACCCAGCTATCCCTTTTTTAAAAACACAAGGAGAAGTACTATGGCACAAGAATATATTCAGCTTAGAGGCGCCCGGGAAAACAACCTTAAAAATATCGATCTGGATATTCCCAAAGGCAAAATGACCATCTTTACCGGCGTATCCGGTTCCGGCAAATCCTCTATCGTATTCGATACCCTGGCCCAGGAGGCAGGCAGGCTGCTGAATGAAACCTACCCAGCCTTTACCCGGCTTTTCATGCCCCGTTACAGCCAACCCCAGGCCGATTCCATTTCAAACCTTTCAACGGCTATCGTGGTGGATCAAAGCCGCTTAAGCGGCAATGCCCGATCCACATTAGGCACCATAACAGATATTAATGCCCAGTTGAGGCTGCTTTTTTCCCGTTTTTCCACGCCCCAGCTTGGCTATGCCAACAGCTTTTCCTTTAACGACCCAGCTGGCATGTGTCCCAAATGCGAGGGCATTGGCAAGACCGTGACACTGGATCTGGCAAAAGCACTGGATATGGAAAAATCCCTTAATGAAGGCGCCATTTTGCTGCCTGGCTACGCCCCTGGAGCCTGGTATCTTAAAGGTTATACGGACTCCGGTTTTTTCGATAATGATAAAAAGCTTAAAGATTATACCCCGGACGAATTTGAAAAATTTGCTTATGGCAAGCAGGAAAAGATTACCGTCAATTACCGTGATGGGGATTTTTCTACCACGTACGAAGGCTTGGTAGAGAGATTTCTTCGCAGCAACATCAAAACCGAAAAAGAGAAATCGGAAAAAAGTCAAAAACAGATGGACAAGTTCACCCAAACCGGCCACTGCCCTTTATGCCATGGAAAACGCTTGAATGAAACAGCCCTTTCCGCCAAGATTATGGGCTATTCCATTTACGACATGACACAAATGCAGGTAGACGATTTACTGGCTGTTTTGAAACAATACAGCGAACCCAAGGCCCAAAGCATTGTAAACAGCGTTTGTGCCCAGCTTCAAAGCCTTGTGGATATCGGACTGGATTACATGAACCTGAACCGTGAAACCGCTACCCTTTCCGGCGGTGAATCCCAAAGGGTTAAAATGGTAAAGCATCTTTCAAACAGCCTGAATAATGTGATCTACATTTTCGATGAACCTTCCATTGGCTTGCATCCAAGGGATGTGTTCCGCTTGAACACCTTGCTTCAAAAGCTGCGGGATAAGGGCAACACTGTATTGGTAGTAGAGCACGACCCGGATGTCATTCGAATCGCGGATCACGTGATTGATGTAGGCCCCAAGGCTGGCACCAATGGCGGAGAAATTGTCTTTCAAGGCCCTTATGAAAAGCTTTTGTCTGCCGACACACTAACAGCCAAGTTCATTGGCAAAACAAGCGCCATTAACCAAAGTCCCCGCAAACCGCGCGAATTTCTTACCTGTGCGCCAAGTTCCTTGAACAACTTAAAAAATATAAGCCTCCGAGTGCCCAAAGGACTGTTTACGGTGGTAAGCGGTGTGGCCGGTTCCGGCAAAAGCACACTGGTAAACCAAGCTTTTTTAAAGGAACATCCCCAAGCCATTTCCATCGACCAAAGCGCTGTGGCCGTCAATATCCGTTCCAATCCCGCTACCTTCGCAGGGATTATGGATCATATTCGGCAATGCTTTGCCGATGGCAACCAGGTAAGCGCAGGCCTGTTCAGCTATAATTCTCAGGGGGCTTGCGAAAACTGCAAGGGCATTGGCGCAGTGGAAATCAACCTTTCGTTTATGGATAAGGTGGAAACCACCTGTGAAATCTGCGGTGGCTCCCGGTTTAAGCCAGATGTGCTGCAATACCTTTACAAAGGCAAAAACATCGTTCAAGTAATGGATATGACCATTGCAGAAGCGGTGGATTTCTTTCAGGACGATTCTATTCGTAAAAAGCTCAAAAGCATCGTAGAAGTGGGCTTGCATTATATGACCTTAGGCCAGCCCCTCAACACCCTTTCCGGCGGCGAATGCCAGCGGCTTAAACTGGCCAGGGAGCTAACCAAGAAGGGAAATCTTTATATTTTGGATGAACCCACCACAGGGCTGCACATGTCGGACATTCAAAACATTCTGGCCATTATTCAACGGTTGACCAAATCGGGTAATACGGTGATCGTCATCGAGCATCATCTGGATGTGATCCGCCAAGCAGATTGGATTATCGACCTGGGCCCAGAAGGTGGCCACAAAGGTGGCCAGCTGCTCTTTGAAGGCCCTCCGGAAGAGCTTATCCATTGCCAGCAATCCATTACAGCCAGGTACCTATAACCTTTTCAGACCCAGATCAAAACATAAAGAAATCGCAGGAGAAATTTTCCTGCGATTTCTTTGTTACTGTATTGTTCTTTTTTAGAAAAGCGGTTCCTGCTCAACTGGCTCATCTGCAATGTAGGTGTAAAGAATTGCTTGAGACCA
Source organism: Eubacteriales bacterium (assembly GCA_031556065.1). GTDB lineage: Bacteria > Bacillota > Clostridia > Christensenellales > Aristaeellaceae > JAVBTR01. The sequence goes on from JAVBTR010000035.1 coordinate 77,277, forward strand.
GCTGGAGAAATTCTCGATGCTGTAACCCTGCACATCCTTGCCGATAAAATCAAGATATACATTGGAGTAAAGGGGAACCATGGGCATTAATTCGATCCAGCGGTTTTGGAAAGTCCACCATTTGCTCATATAGCTTTCCACATCCCGAACCTCGGTTTTGCGCAGGTTCCACGCAAGGGCCATAAGCCGATCGTCCTGCAAACCGGAGGCGTTAACCAACCCCTGGTATTCGTCTGCGGTGTTGAAGTCGTAGTAAGGATCGAACACGTAGGTAAAGTTGCTGGCCAGGTTGAACATGTTGTAGGTACGATCCTGCTGACGGTAGAAATAAGGCAGCATTTCGCTTAAGGTCATTTCTGTCACTTCAAGACCAATGCCAATTTGCGCAAAAGGTTCTCTAAGGGCCTCCTCAATGGCATCCGCAGTCGCATTATCTTTAATCTTTGCCCATTTAATGGTCAGTTCTTCCAGTCCGTCCTTTGCCTTGCGGTAGCGAACGGTATCGGTTCCTTCTACAAAAGCCTTGCCTTCCGCATTCAACGTCCAACCATCGTCCACCAGCAGCTTTTGGGCGTTGTCCAGATTTTTAGGCACATTTAGCGCCTCCATGGCTTCCGTAACGGTTAGTTCTTCACCGTTAACCATTACCGATTCCCCAACCATCCACTGGCCCAAGCCATAATAGCCATATACCGGCAAGGCGGTGCCGTCTACAAAGGTACTGCTTACAAAGGATTCCCTGTCAATGCAGCGGGCAATGGCGTTGCGCACCGCAACAGAAGCAGTAGGGCCTTGTTCGCAGGCAAAGGCGATATAAGCAAAACCGGAACGGGGATAGTTATGGGGCAAGCCAAGCTCACCCTTTTGCACAAGGGCATTCAAATCTAGATATGCTTGCTGATCCAGCACCTTGTTAAACACATCCACCTTGCCTTCCGTGGCCAAATCCGCCATATCCGCGTTTTTTGCGGCTGTAAAGGTTATTTTTTCGATATGGGGCTTCTGGCCTTCAAAGTTTCCAAGATAATTCGGGTTCACTTTGAAGGTCACGATTTTATTTTCCTCATCGTATGTATCTAACTGGTAAGGTCCACTGGTGACGCGGGGGTTAAATACATAACCCGTTACAGGGTCCAACAAAGTTTTTTGCAATAACTGCGCCGTAAACGCACCAGAAATGTAAGCGCCATTGCCATCGTCCTGAATATCGCAGCCAGGGGCGATCACAGACATAGGATAAGGCGTTGTGTTCAGCATAGCCAAGCCGTAGAAATACGGCAGGTATGCAGGCACAATTTCCATAGAGAAGGAATAATCGCTAATCAGCCTTAAACCGCTCATCACATTGGAAGCACCGCTTTTATAGTTCGCATAGCCTGCGATGTGGTCCAAATCCCTGGGCATGCCACCAATTTCCGCGATTTGAGGTGCACTTGAAAGTAGCAAGGAAAACACATAATCCTTAGCGGTAATAGGTGTTCCATCATTATAAACCAAATTGCGGTTTAGTGTAAAGGTATAGGTTCTTCCGCCGTTTGCTAATTCGGTGATCAGAATATCATTAATGGGCATTCCATCCAAAGCCATGCCAAGAGTGCGAATCCAGGCCACGGTGGAATAGCCGTGGAGCAGCGCACGCACATCCATATCAGCGGTGTTATTCCCCCACATATCTGTGGCAAAATACCCTGCCATTTCGGTGGATGATGCAATGGTAATCTCCGTGCCCGGTTGGAACCCTACCAGATCCTCAATGGGTTCCACTTCGTAGAGCATGGGCAATTGGTTTTCCGCCGTGTTTTCCGTTTCGGTCGCCAAGGCAAGCGTCGCCATGCACAGCATGATGATGGCAAGCATTCCAGCAAGAAGCTTCTTCATTTTGGATTTCCCCCTTCTGCGTCCTATTAAATCGGCAAGGAGGTCGTCTTAGCCGACGACCTCTTGCCGCACCTCACCTAAGGTGCTTATTCATTTACTCGGCGCAATCGCCAACGTTTCTGGATGCAATACCAGCCAACGGAATATCATCTTCATAAATAGTGAAGGTTCTATTCTCAGGCACATCGTTGACAACGTAGGTAACCGTGTACACAAGCCCTTGCTCTGTCATGCTTGCGGCAATGGCTGCCGTATTTGCCGTGTAACCAGCGATAATCGGCGAAGTAATGCTGAATGCTGTGCCCACATCATAGGTGTCATTCACAGTAGGTGCCGCTGTGGTGCCATTGGCATACACATAGTAGATGGTCAGTGGCGCCCGCATCGCTGCGAAAGAACCATAGATTGATACGTCCTTAGCAGGCATCTTAAAGGTAGTGCCCTGGGCGTAATCATGCCAGCCGCTAAAGGTGTAATTAGGTGCGGTAGCATTGGCCACCACAGTCACATCCTGGCCAAAGGCGTAGGTCACAGTCGCGGGAAGCGCCGTGGCGCCTGCGGGAATGACCGGGTTGGTGTAATAGTAAGTGACATTGTAGCTTGCACGGTTGTAATACAGCTTCAGCACCGTGGGGGCTTCGAAATCTGCGCTAATAATCGCCTTGAGGATGTTGCTAGCATTGTTTGCATCGAAGATGAAGCCTTCGCGGGTAATATAATCTGCGTTCGTCAGAGGTGCGGTTTCTGTTTCCATTGTACCGGTTTTTTGTACCGCAGGATAGGCCGCATCCTGATCATAGCCGTTCAAAGCTACATTCTGGAAGTAGTATTCAATGGTATAGGGCATATCGGTCTTCACTTCAATAGTGAAGGTGCCAGGGATAACAGTGAAAGTGTAATTTTTATAAAGATTTTCCAGCTTAGCCACTGTTTCATTAAGCACCAGCACATCTTGATACTCGCCTGGCCGTTCTTCTGCATTGCTACGAATGACTGTCAGGGTAATGTTATCCAGCTCATTACCGATATAGCCATTGACCGCGTCCACAGCAAACGCCGGATCATCTTCGCCATAAACCTTCGTGGCATCCGCTACTACGATTGTCACTGCCTTGGGGGTGATGGTCTGGTAGCCGTCTACGATCACGAAGCTCACATTGCTGAAGTTCGTATTGGTGTTCGTAAACTGTGTTGCTAACAAGCCCATGTTGGTGGTACCGTC
>JAVBTR010000016.1:0-60593 GCA_031556065.1 Eubacteriales bacterium
TTTCGTTGGGCACATAAGCCCCTCCCTTCCCAAAGCATTAAAATCATTATACACTATTTATACGCTTAATGAAACCATTTAGTTCCTTTATTATACAAATTTTACGTCAAAAGCCACGTTTTTGTGTTTCTGGACTTTTCAGCCGCATCACGCGAAGAGCCCCACGAAGGCTCACCACAATAGGCAGCGCAGCCAGCATCCCCCCCACACCAGCCACCATTGAGCCCACAGAAATGGCCAGCAATACCACCACCGGGTGCAGGTCTGTGGCCCCGGACATAAGCTTTGGGGATATGACGCTGCCCTCCAGTTGCTGTACGGCAACCACCACTCCCAAGGCCCAGAGTACTTTTCCAAGCCCTGCCGGCAGAGCGAAAAGCACCACCGGTATGGCTCCCAGTATAGGCCCTAGGTAGGGGATCAATTCCAGCACGCCCATTAAGACCCCCAGCAGCAGCCAAGCCGGAACCCCTACAACGAGCAGTCCCAAAGCAGTTAATCCGCCTACGGCCAGGGAGACAAGCAATTGTCCCCGAAAAAAGCCGGATATTTCCCTTTTCATTTCTCTTGCCGCAGCCACAGCCTGCTGTCTATGGGAAAGGGGCACCCACATGCTTAGCCTGCAAGCAATGGCTTCCCTGTCCTTTAAAAAATAGAAGGCCAGAATGGGCGCGGGAAAAAACAGGGACAGGCTTCCCGCCAGGCTGCCCGCCTGCTTTACCACCATGGGAAACACCTGGTCCACCCAAGCGCTTAACTTTAAGTTTAAATCCTCCGATTTAAAAAGCGCAATACCCTTTTCCACTAAAAAAGCGCTGGCAGAATCCCAAAGGGCTTGGCCTTTTTCAATTAAAAAAGGCAACACCTGGGCCAGTTCCTTGCCCTGGCGCAAAATAAGGGGTACCAACAAAAAAAGCGCCAGGATCAGCCCGCCGGATAAAACCGTTAGGGCGATGGTGGCAGCCAGTCCCTTAGAGAGCGACCGTTCAAGCCGCTTGGCAAGGGGCAGCGCCAGCGCCATCAGCAAATAGCCTATGGCCACCTGGGTTAGTAGTTGGATGATGATCCCGCGAAGCAAGAAAGCCAGAATCAGGATCGCCACCCCTACCACCCAAGCCGTATACTTCGACCGCACTTTGGCGTTTTGCACTGCCCCTTACCTCCTTCTTAGCGCTTGATCATAGCCCTTTTAAGCCCATCCATTTCCCGAAGGGCGCGCTTGCGCAAACGCGCTGCCTTAGGTGACATCATCAGCCCTGCGCCCAAGGCAAATCCCGCTGCGCCAGATACCATGCTCTTGATCATACCCATGTTCATTCCTCCCTCAAATAATCTGCCGACAGCTTGCCACAGGGAATGAGCACGTCCCCTTCACGAGGATTGATCCGGCTTTTTTTTACTACAAATTCTTTACAGTAGCTGCGTCCACGCATAAAATCGTCCAAAGGGCCTGAAGATATTTCAAGGGCGAAAACCGAAAAGGTTTCATCGTCCAGCAATACATCCGTTACTACCCCAAGGCGCAAGCCCGAGGTGTCCTGCACCCGTGAAAGGCTGAAATCCGCATCCTTAGGCAGCTTTTGGGGCTTGGTTTTACAAAGCACCGATACGCCTCCAAGAGCGGCAATCTCTTTTGCCCCAAGCCATTTGGCCGGACGAATGCCGCTTCTTACCACAATGCCATGAAGGCTTCTTCCCTTTTCATCTACAATGGCCCGTTCGATCTGCCCTATTTTTTGCCCATTAAATACCACCGGCAAACCCAACAGCCGATTTAAACTTGTCATGCTCTCCCTCCTTTCCCCGCTGTTTCGGTCAAGGGTATTTTCCCCGGGAAGTAGGCTCGCATGATAGCAATAATTTCAATTCAATTGTAAATGCCTCTTAGATGTGAACGGCCCAGGCGCCATATAGGTTAAAGATTAGGCCCATAGCAAGCAGCCCATAGCTTAGTTTAAAGGGTTCCTGTTCATTCATATATAAAAGGGCATAGGGCACACAATCCACAAAATACCGGGCCCCAAACTGGAACCCGCCGCAGGTACGGTGGGCCAGAAGCAAAAGGGTATGCAAAACAAAGGCGCTGAAAATAGCTGCCTTGTAAAGGGTCATTCGTTTTTTGATGATATCCCAAATAAACCACAAGCAAAAACACAATAAGACCGGGTTAGCCAAAAAAAGAGAAAAACCGAATTTTGCGACCTCAAGCCCGCCCCTTGTTTGATAAAAAGGCAGCCCGTAAATAAAAGTGGCTGCGTTTTTGCCAATATGATCCAGTGCAAACTGGACGCCACCCTGGGTGGAAAATTCCGGCAGGTAGTTATGGCCAAACTCCAAAACATTCAAAAAGCGGACATAGTTATAAGCCCCATAAGCCGCAGCCGCACAAAGCCCCCATATAACCCCGGGCACCAAGCGCCTAAGGCCCCCCTGTTTAAAACCCCAATAGAGCAAAAGCGGCCCATACAAGGCGTTAAAGGGTCTGCAGCCCACGCTCAGTGCATACAAAAACAGGCTGATGGTTATTTTTCCCTTGCCCATGCGTTCTATAGCCGCTATTGTCAGTAAAAACGCCAAAACCTCCGCCTGGTACCAAACGGCCCCATTTTGCAATATGGGCAACAGGCAGCAGCCAAAGCACAGCAAAAACGCTGTGATAGCCGGATATTTTATTCTGTCCTTTAAAGCGCCGTATGCAAGCAAGCAGGCCAGAGCCGCGTAAATCTGCACCAGCAACGCATCCGGCACCTTCTCCCCAAAGATAAAGGTAAGTACATAAATGGGAATAGTAGGCACCGGGGGAAAGCTAACATAATAATTCCCCTGATAAATGGCTAACTCCAAATGAGGGTAATCATGATCCAGAGCTATTTTTCCCTGACGCCACTGCATGGCCTGTATGGTATAGGTATTGTAGACAGACGGCTTTAAAGGCTCTGTGGCCTGCAACAGATTTGTGAGGGCAAACAAAAGAACACAGGCGATGAGAAGATACACCACCCGGTATTTTAAAAACGATGCCGTTCTGTTTTGCTGCCGGACACTAAGCATCTCTCCCCCACCTTTCCTGAAGGTATTTTATCACATAATAATGAAAAATGGCACCAAATACTATTTCTTTACAAATAAGGAGCATTCCCTTGAAGGAAATGCCCCGAAACGCACTAAAGAATATAAGCCGTAATGCAATCATACCAGTGCACGTAGGTTTCTCCATTTATAAACAGGCGTTCATTTTCCGGCAGCTTCTCCGACCACCTTTGACGGTATCTGGAACAAGCCCAATCGTCCCGGTTAAAGCGCCGCCATAGCACCGTGCGGCCGTTTCGATCAATAAACTGCTCCGCCGCCACACCGCCGTTATAGTTTTCCACATCCATTACGCAAATAGTATCATATGTTTTGCCATTAACCGTAACAGCGCAGCGACCCACCACATCCAGCGCTTCCGGGATTGCCTGGCAAGTGATCCGATCTCCTTCCCGCTTTATAACACCCTTTGGCTTAACGTGGATCTCGTTGCCGCAGTTATCCTCGCCAAAACCCCAATTGTGCAAAAACCCATCTCCATCCAAAAAAGTCAAGGTTTTCTTTACCCCATCCTCCATATGGGTTTCTGAAAGGATACGGCAATGGGAAGCTGTCAACTGCGCGATAAAGCGGCGCTCTTCCTCCTTTGGCTGGCTGGCAAGGGAAAGAATTTCAACCCCCTCAATGCCATGGACGCTGGCACGGCCTTCCACCAACAGCTCATAGCGTTCTGTGCGCTTCCTTTCCGGAAAATCATACATAGCCCAGGTTAATTTTTCGCCAAGCTTTGGCATAATAAACCAGCCCATCAGCTCCTCCCAAGTAACATCGAAGGGCTGCTCGGGCAAAAAGGTGATCTGGTAATCGGGCATCGTCAGAGGCAACTGTTTCATTCTATCGGCTCCTTTCACTGTGGGCGGACATGGATATGCGTCTTTAAAGCGCTGCTTGGCTGCGTAAAGGCGGCTCTTAACTGTGCCAAGAGGCACCTGCATCAGCTCCGCTGCCTCTTGTTGAGACATGCCTTGCAAATAAACCAGCGTTAGCAGCCGGCTGTCTTTAGGGGAAAGCACATCCAGGGTTTCATAAACAGGCCCGAAGTACGTTAGCCCTAATCGGCCATGCGTAAGCACCTCTTCTTGGGGCATTTGCTCCCATTGCCTTGCCCTTTGCATATAAAAATCCCGGCATTTGTTTCTGGCGATTTGAATCAGCCATGCCCTAAAATGCTGTGTATCTTTAACGGTATTCCGGCTGCGAAACGCCGCTAATGCCGTTTCTTGAAACACATCCTCCCCATCTGCTTTAGAAGGCGTCTTCAAGAAAACAAACCGCCTCACTGCATTTTCATGCTGCTTAAAAAGCGCTTCAAATTGATCCTGCTCCATGTTCTCACCTCCTTTACCCATAAAGACAGGGAATAAAGGCAGAAAGTTCGATTTCATTGGGTTTTCTTTTGGTAGAGCGCGAGCCCCCATTTTCTTTTGGGAAAAAGAAAACGGGGGCTCGCAACATTCTATAGCAACTGTATATTCGCTTCCTTACAGGCCTTTTGTACATCCCTTGGCCACATGGAAGATTGCACCTCGCCTACGTGGGCCTTTTTAAGGAAATAGATGCACATGCGGCTTTGGCCGATACCGCCGCCGATGGTTTGGGGCAGTTGGTCGTTAAGAAGGGCTTTTTGAAAAGGCAGCTCCGCCCGTTCCATGCAATTGCGCTCTTGAAGCTGGCGTTTAAGGGCTTCCTTATCCACCCTGATGCCCATGGAGCTGACCTCCATGGAGATATCCAGAGGCGCATAGTAAAGGAGAATGTCGCCATTTAAAGCCCAATCATCATAATCGGGAGCGCGGCCATCGTGAATCTTGCCGGATTTAAGCTTGCCTCCCACCTGCATAACAAATACAGCCCCATATTCCTTTACAGCTTCGTATTCCCGCCTGGAGGCATTTAAATCCGGGTACCGATCCTCCAGTTCCTGGGAGGTAATGAAGGTAATGGATTCGGGAAGGGAGGGTTCAATAAAGGGGTAATAGCGGCACACGTGGCGCTCGGTACGCAAAAGGGATTCATAGACCTTTTCCACAAACTTTTTAAGGGTGTCCATATGACGCTTTTCCGGAGCGATAATGCATTCCCAATCCCACTGATCTACGAAAATAGAATGAATGTTATCGGTTTCTTCATCCCGGCGGATGGCATTCATATCGGTGTACAGGCCCTCGCCCTCTAAAAAATTGTATTCTTTTAAGGCCATGCGCTTCCACTTGGCCAGAGAATGGACAATTTCCGCCTCCACTCCCTTTTGTTCTAAAATATCGAAGGAGACAGGGCGCTCGGTACCGTTTAAATTATCATTGAGACCGGAATCGGAAGCCACCATAATGGGCGCGGAAACGCGCACCAGATTCAGCGCAGCGGCCAATTCCCGTTCGAAATAGTCTTTTACCAATTTGATGGCCACCTGGGTTTCCTTAATGCCTAAAACCGGGTTGTAGTTTTCGGGAATAATCAGGTTCACGTTCGTTTCCCCCCATAAAAAATGTCCATCTAGTGTACCATGCCTAGGGGAAAAAGGAAAGATTTAAACAGCAAAAAGACGAAATACTTAAAGAGCATCCCTATCAAATGAGCCTTTTTCAGCGATCTTTTACTTATACAAGGGGCCGTAGTGCTTACAAGCTTCATAATCCGCCGCCTGGGTATTTTGAGTACCAAATGCCGCCCAGCTATGGGGACGGTAAACCTTATCCGCCGGGACATTGTGCATAGATACGGGGATGCGCAGCATGGCGCAAAGCGTAAGCAACTCCGCGCCTACATGGCCGTAAACGGTGACACCATGGTTGGCACCCCAGTTGGCCATAACCGAATACACATCGGTGAAAGCGCCTTCCCCGGTAACACGGGGGACAAACCAGGTGGTAGGCCAAGAACGGTCTGTACGCACATCCAACGCTTCATGCATATCCCCAGGCAGGGTAACGGTTTCGCCTTCAGCAATCTGGATTACCGGGCCGATGCCTTCCACGATGTTGGTGCGCAGCATAGTCACAGGCATTTCGGCCAGGGTTTTAAAATGGCTGGAGAACCCGCCGCCACGGAAGTATTCATAGTTGGCACGGCACCAGTCAGTGGCGTTTAAACAGGCACTAATATCCTCCTGAGTCATTTCCCAAAAGGGCTTCATAACGCCGTTGCCTTGTTGGTCTTTGGCTGCGCCTGTGCAATCCATGGCGGTGGCGCCGCTGTTAATCAAGTGAATAAAACCATTGGCCGCTTTGCCCGTGGGCTTTTTACCGGTAACCCGTTCAACAGCCCCGGGGCTCCAATAGGTGCGCACATCGTGGAAGCAGGGAGCCGTGTTGGTAATAAGCGTCCCCAGCATCATGGAAACGCCATTCAAGGTATCGTTTTCAGTGGCAAAGGCCACAGGGGCCTTGGGGCCGTTCCAATCGAAAGTGGATGCCAGAAGGGATTCGGTGAAATCGGCGTTGGGCAGCCAGTCCGTCCAGTTCCGTTGGCCCTGGAACCCGGCAGCCACAGCATTCTTGCCCAGGGCTTCCTCATGCCAGCCCATTTCGTCTAATTTTTTGTTGCCAAAGAGAATATCCCGCATAACAAGGGTCATTTTAGTGATGAACTCAAAATCCTGTTCCGGGGGCACCACTTTGGATTTGCGGATCATTTCCGGCAGTTCCTTCCCCCCATTCACATCGAAGCCTTCCTTGCAGTTTTCCTTTACCCATTTAAAGGCCTTTTCGAATTCGCCATGATCATAGATGCCCAGGTGCAGCCGGCGAAGAATCTCCGTCATATCCACCCATTCGGCCCTGATGCCGAAGTATTTCTGGAACAATTGCGGGTCGCAGTAAGCGCCCATAATGCCCATGGATACGCCGCCCAGGTTCACATAGGCCTTGTTGCGCATCCATCCCACAGCCACCGCGGCCTTGGCGAAGTTTAGCAATTTGATTCTCACATCTTCGGGAATAGAGGTATCCTCCATGTCCTGCACATCCCGGCCATAGATGGAAAACGCCGGAAAGCCCTTTTGGGCATAAGCGGCCAACACCGCAGCCAGGTACACCGCGCCAGGGCGCTCTGTGCCGTTAAAGCCCCAGACGCCCTTGATGGTCAAGGGGTTTAAATCCATGGTTTCCATGCCATAGCACCAACAGCGGGTTACAGACAAGGTGGCCGTCACGTTTTGAGAGGCGAAGTATTCTTCGCATTTGGCCGCTTCTGCCCCAGAACCGATGGTGCAAGGGGAAATAACTACCTGCACAGGGGTACCGTCTGGGTAACGAAGGGTTTCGATCATGGCCTTGGCAGCGCCTGCCATGGCCATGGTGGCTTCCTCCAGGAATTCCCGAACACCGCCCCAGCGGCCGTCGATGGTGGGCCTGATGCCAATTTTAGGATAAAGCATTTACTTTCCCTCCTTGCTTTCGCTGTATTTCTTATAGCCGGGATGCTTTCCCGTAACGTGGTAATAGTTTTCCCGTAGGTCCAGCAATTGGTCGATTTTAGGCCGGGGAATTTCCTGGGCACCTCCCAGCAAGTGGGCATTCAGGCTGATCTTTGCGAACAGCTCCAGGGTTTCCATCCGGTAATAGGCCGTGATCAGATCGCAGCCCATGGTCAGCGCCCCATGGTTTTTAAGCAAAAGCACGTCGTGCTCTGGCAAGTATGGAGCAATGGCATCGGGCACCTCGTAGGTTGATGGGGTGCCAAAGGGCGTCACCGGGATAGAGCCGATGGCAATGACGGTTTCGATCATTGAGTATTCATCCAGGGGCTTATTGCAAAGGGCGTAGGCCGTTGCCGTAGGCGGATGTGCGTGGACAACAGCTTTCACATCCTCCCGTTCTTGGTAGCAGCGCATATGCATCTTAATTTCACTGGAGGGCTTATAGCGTCTATCCCCCTCAACGATCTTCATGTCTTGATCCACCCGCAAAAGGGCACCGGTGGTGATCATGGATTTGGATACCCCGGAAGGGGTGATCAGAAACGTGCCGTCGGGCAGCCTCACAGATACGTTGCCATCGTTGGCAGCCACCCAGCCCAGCATCCACATGTTATGGCATATTTTCAAAATCAATTCTTTGGTTTCCTTGGTATTCAACTGCGTTCACTTCTTTCCCATCTTACTATTTGTAATTATACCACTTGTGACAGCCTTCCGCTTATGTTATCATGGCATAAAATAGCACAATATTCGCTTTTTACCAAGGAGGTGAGGGGATGCCTTCCACCGTGTACCATGAATCCAAGCAGCGGGGCTCACTGGATTTCCCGCTGGATTATCATTACATCGACGAATATCACTTTCGGTACGAAATGCCCTACCATTGGCATGAAGAGTTCGAAATACTTCACGTCATCAAGGGCGCCTTCATCCTTTTTATCGATGAGGAGCAATACCTTTTATCTCCCGGGGACATAGCGTTTATTGCAGGCGGGAATCTCCACGGCGGGGTGCCCCAGAATTGCCAATATGAATGCATTGTTTTCGACCTGCGGCTATTGCTTAAAAGCAATGACCACTGTAAACAGTACATCAGCCAGATCCTTCACCGGCAGATCGCTGTTACCCCTTATTTTGAAAAGAACAGCAAGGTGATCAAGCATACCCTTGTGCCCATGTTCGATGCCCTTTTAAGCGCTTCAGAGGGATATACCTTGATCACCCTTGGGTGCCTGTTCCAGTTTGTTGGGGAAGTATACAAGCACTGTGCTTACGCAAGTCAGACCCTTCCCTATGGCCGGGATGTGAAAAAAGTATTGAAACTGAAACGGATTTTCGAACTGATCGAAAACCAGTATGCCCAACCCTTGACTTTGGCCCAGCTTTCCACCACCGCAGGCATGACGCCCAAATACTTCTGCCGGTTTTTTAAAGGGGCCACCCACCGAAGCCCTATGGATTACGTAAACTATTTCCGCATTGAGCAGGCCTGTTATGAAATGGCTGCCACAGAAAAAAACATAACAGAAATCGCACTGGATATGGGGTTTTCCGATGTGAATTATTTTATTCGGGTTTTTAGAAAGCAAAAGGGCATGACGCCCGGCCAATACCATGCCGCCATCTGCCCTAAAACGCCCTAACCTGCGCTTATACCCTTAGGTAGATTCCCTTATCCCGTGTCATCAGCCCACAGACGATCATTTCCCGCCGAAGGGTGCAAAAATCGTCGTTAAAATCCGCCAGGATTAAATTCACCTCTTTTTCAGTGTAGGGCCGCCCCTTTTCAAAGCTGTCCACCAGCTTTTCAAGAACGATTTGCCTCTTTTTCCGTTGTACGGGAATGCTGGTCAGTTTCCCGTACTTCATAAAGTTTTTAAGCACGTCCTGCCGATAAGCCTCTTCACGCTGATTTAAAAGAGTTTGGCTTCCGGATATGATCACAGCCAGCATGGTCTGGTTTAAAATCGTTTCATCCAGGCTGTATACGGTATAATATTGTTCCTTCCGGGGCTTTACCAAGCCGCTGGCCTCCAGCTTTTTCAGGTGGAAGGATACTGTAGGCGGCGTGATCCCCAGCCGCTGGGAAAGCTGTTCCACATACATGGGCGCCGTAGCCAGGGATTCTAAAATTTCCAGCCGTGATTTATCCGCCAGGCTTTTAAAAAAGGCTACCCTTTCAACCGTTGTCATGGCTTATCAGCTCCTGCCATTTGTTTTTTAGCATGGCATGAATGGCCAGCTTCCGTTTTTCCTGGGTCTCTGTTTCATAATCCCCATGAGTCTTGGCCTCTTTAAGCCGTCCTTCCCAGGGTGTCTTAATCTCCTCCATTTTAGCCACAAAATCCCCTCCGGTTCTTTCCATGGCCTGAAACACCGTCTTAAAAACCCCTATTATGTTCAGTTCAATTTTAACCAGGTTTCCTTCGTCAGCCTGCCCTGCTTCTTTAAGGGTCGCGGCCTCCTTTTGTTTTGCTTGCGTTAATTCATTTAAATAGGTAAAATAAGCTTGTTTAACATTCATAAAGTATCACTCCTCCATGCCATTATATATCTCTAATCAAACATTGTCAATCTAATTTCATATCCATCTAATTAAAGGAGGTCAATTCCATGATCGAGCTCCCCGAAGCCCATGTTCTGGCCGCCCAATTTCAAGCCACGCTTATAGGCAAAACTGTGGCCAGCGTGGTCTGCGCCCAATCCCCTCACGGGTTCGCGTTTTATAACGGGGATCCACAATGTTACGGTGCCATGCTGGCGGGTAAAACCGTTACCGGAGCCAAGGCCCACGGAGGTCGGGCGGAAATCCAGCTAGAGGACATGCGCCTTTCCCTTAATGACGGGGTTAATGTGCGCTACCTAGAAAATGTGAACGACCAGCCGAAAAAGCATCAATTACTGATGGCCTTCACCGATGGCACAGGCTTTTACTGCACCATTTCCATGTACGGGGCCATGATGGCCTTTCCCGAAAACGCCGATCTGGGCTTTTACCATAATGTGGCCCATGAAAAGCCTTCCCCCTTGACCGCAGCCTTCGACGAGGCCTATTTTCAATCTTTATTAGACGAAAAAACCCTGAAGCTATCCGCCAAGGCCTTCTTAGCCACAGAACAGCGGATTCCCGGCCTGGGCAACGGTGTCCTGCAGGATATCCTTTGGGAATGCGGCCTCCATCCCAAGCGTAAAATGAATACCCTCAGCACTGATGAGCTTCACCAAATGTATGAAACTGTTAAAAGCCTGCTGGCCCAAATGACAGCTTTAGGCGGCCGTGATACCGACAAAGACTTTTTCGGCAACCCTGGCGGTTACCAAACCATCCTCAGCAAAAACAACACCGGCAGACTCTGTCCCCGCTGCGGCGGCATTATTCAGCGGATGGCTTACCTGGGCGGTAATGTCTATGTCTGCGACGGCTGCCAAAAAATCTAAGGAGGGCTTTGAATATGTTCGGCCCCGATCCAAACAAAGCATTCCCCAACGAAGGGATTCCCGGTTTATGCTACATAAAAAACGTGGTAACCAATCCCCAGATCATCATCGGGGATTACACCTATTACCACGATCCCCTAGACCCAACCGATTTTGAATCTCACGTAACCCACCTATACCCTTTTTTAGGCGATAGGCTGATCATCGGCAAGTTCTGCGCCATCGGCAAAAATGTGGAATTTATTATGAACGGAGCCAACCACCGGCTCAGCTCTATTACTACCTACCCTTTCAACATGATGGGGGGAGGCTGGGAAAAGGCGGCGCCCGCCATGGAAGATTTGCCCTTCAAAGGCGATACCCTTATCGGAAACGATGTGTGGATCGGGCAGAACGTTACCGTCTTGCCCGGCATCCGCATTGGTGACGGGGCTATTATTGCCGCCAATACAACGGTTACAAAAAGTGTGCCGCCTTATCATATCGCGGGCGGCAATCCATCCAAACTCATTCGACCCCGTTTCAATGAAGCCATTATTGAAAAGCTGCTTAAAATCCAATGGTGGAACTGGGACGCGGAAACCATCTTTAACAACCTGGACAGCCTTTGTGCCACCGATGAAGGGATGCTTCGCAGGTTTTTAGAGGATTTGTGAGCATATTCCCTTTTTGTACCGCATACTTTCAACCATGCGATACAAGGAGGGAATTTTTGTATGGATGCGAATACGCAGTTTAACCTATATCGAGATATCGCCGAACGGACAGACGGCGACGTGTACATCGGCGTGGTAGGCCCTGTACGCACAGGCAAAAGCACGTTCATCGCCAAGTTTATGGAGGAGCTGGTTCTGCCCAAAATGGCAGCTGGCCCGAAAAAAGACCGGCTCATGGATGAATTGCCCCAATCCGGTTCCGGCAAAACCATTATGACCACACAGCCCAAGTTTGTGCCCGGTGAAGCGGTAGAGGTATCCCTTTCCGATCAAGCCGCGGTGCGGGTGCGCATGGTGGATTCCGTAGGCTATCTGGTCAAGGGCGCTTTAGGCGTTACGGAAAACGATTCTGCCCGCATGGTTCACACCCCCTGGTTCGATCAGGATATTCCCTTTGAACAGGCCGCCGAGATTGGTACCCGGAAGGTCATTACCGATCACGCCACCATCGGCATGGTTATCACCACCGACGGCTCCATTGCCGATCTCTCCCGTTCCGCTTACGTGGATGCAGAAGAGCGGGTCATTTCCGAACTGAAAGAGCTTGGGAAGCCCTTTATTCTCATCCTCAATAGCGCCAAGCCTGCTTCCACGGAGGCTGCCAGTCTTCGGGAAAGCCTTGAAACCAAGTACGATGTACCCACCCTGCTTCTGAACGTAAAAGAAATGGGCCTATCGGACATACAAAACGTATTAGAGGGCATCCTGTACGAATTCCCCCTGCGCCAGGTGCAGATTGATCTCCCCGCCTGGGTCCACGCTCTGGATATGAACCACTGGCTTATTAAGCACATCCTTGAAAACGTGCAAAAGGGCGGTGCCAAGCTCAAACGCATGCGTGACCAGGCAGTGTTCTCCCACGCCTTTGATCAAAGCGAGTATTCCCCCGGCCTCATGGCCCAATCCACCGCCCTGGGTGAAGGGAAATTGAACTTCTCCCTGCCTTTAAAAGAAGGCCTGTTCAACCGCATCCTGGGCGAAGAATGCGGTACGGAAATCAGGGGCGATGCCCACCTGCTGGCCCTCATGAAAGAGCTGGTGGCCGCCAAAGCGGAATACGATCACGTTTCGGAAGCCCTTAAATCCGTCCGGGAAACCGGCTACGGCTTAGTCACCCCCGGCATGAGTGAAATGACCCTTCAAGAACCGGAGATCGTCAAGCAGGGAAGCCGCTTCGGCGTAAAGCTCAAGGCCCATGCTCCCAGCCTGCACATGATCCGAGTGGACATTGAAACAGAAGTTACCCCTGTAGTGGGCACCGAAAAGCAATCGGAAGAGCTAGTCCGCTATCTCTTGGAGGAATTTGAAAACGACCCGCAAAAAATCTGGAACACCAACTTCTTCGGCAAATCCCTCCACGATATGGTCCGGGAAGGCCTTTCCAACAAGCTCCTTCGCATGCCCGCCGATGCCCAGGAGAAGGTCCAGGAAACACTGACGAAGATCATCAACGACGGCTCCGGCGGAATGATTTGTATATTATTATAAGACAATGCGGGGCTGTAGCCATAAAAGGGGACACTAGGGGGATGAAATCCCTTTAGTGTCCCCTTTTATGGCTACAGCCCCATGGCCGATAAATCCAATCCGTTCCATAGAACCGCGCCTTTCATCTAAAACAGCTTTATAGCCGTGTTCACAACATCCTCGGGGGTAAGGTGGTATTCTTCCAGCAGCTGGTCGATGCTCCTGGCGGATTGCCCGAACCTGTCATCAATCGCCACGGCGACAAGGGGACGGCCATCGCCTCTCAGTGCCCATGAAACAGCAGCCGAAAGTCCTCCCATAATGGAATGCTCTTCACAAGTAATAATAGCGCGGGCACTCCCTGCCGCAGTGCGAAGGGTTTCATCGTTTAAAGGTTTAAGACATGGGCAATTAACTACCCGAGCGGAGATGCGTCTTTTATCAAGCTCCTCAGCTGCCTGAAGGGCCGTCCAGACCATCGTGCCTGTAGCGAAAAGAACAATATCCTCCCCCTTTTTAAGCACACAGGGCAACACTGGCGAATCATCAGGGCCGGTTACATTGGGCAGTTCTGTTCTTGAAAGGCGCATATAGCAAGGGCCGTCATAGGAAACCATCCAGCGCATCATGGTTTTTACCTGTTCGGCGTCTGCCGGAGAAAGCACCGTCATACCGGGAATCGCCCGCATGATCGCCATATCCTCCACCGCTTGGTGGGTTGCACCATCACCGAAATCCGAAAGGCCGGCGCTGGAGCCAATGATTTTTACATTCAAATGCGCTGTGGCTATGCTTTGGCGAATCTGATCATAGGCGCGCCCAGCCGCAAACACCGCAAATGAGTTTGTAAACGGTATTTTGCCCGTCAGCGACAATCCAGCCGCGAAAGAGGTCATGTTTGCTTCGGCAATGCCCATTTCAAAAAAACGTTGGGGAAATGCCTGGGAAAATTCATAAGTCATGGTGCTTTTACCCAAATCTGCTTCCACTACCACCAGCTTTGGTTCCATTTGACCCAATTCCACAAGCATTTTGCCATAAGTTGAGCGTTGGTTATATACTAGCATGGTTTATTCCCTCCCCATCCACCGCCTGCTCATACTGCTCCCGGGTCATGGCACCGTTATGAAAAGACACCACATTTTCTGCAAAGGCAAAGCCTTTTCCCTTGATGGTTTTCGCCAGGATGATAGAAGGCCTTCCCTTGGTTTTTTTCGCCAGGGCAAAAGCGTCCCGAAGCGCCGCCATATCATGTCCATCACAGTTGATTACATGCCAGCCAAAGGCTTCCCACTTTTGATCGTAAGGGCGGATATCAAAGCGGTCCGCCACGGTGCCAGTAGCTTGAAGGCCATTCATATCCGCCACCACGCAAAGATTGTCCAGCGTATACGCACTGGCAGCCATAGCTGCCTCCCAGATTTGTCCCTCTGCCATTTCCCCATCGCCCACACAGCAGTACACACGGCTGGCAAGCCCGTCAAGCCTAAGTCCTGCTGCCATCCCTGCCGCAATGGATAACCCCTGGCCAAGTGACCCTGTGTTGGCTTCAATGCCGGGAAGCTTACGCATATCCGGATGCCCTTGCAGCCTGGAGCCCAGCTGTTTAAGGGTAGCCGCTTCTTTTTTTTCAAAATATTCCAAATCGCAAAGGGCCGCGTACTGTATCAGCGCCCCATGGCCTTTTGAAAGCAGAAACCGATCCCGCTGAGGCCATAAAGGCTCATTAGGGCGATGGTTCATCACTTCATAATAAAGCACCGTCACCACATCTGCCAACGAACATGCTCCGCCCAAATGGCCCACCTTTTCAGGGCCGATCATCCGTGCCACGTCCACCCGCAGCTGATTGGCTTTTTCAAAAAGCACCCGATCAGTCATATGCTCCCTCCTAAGTCTTTTCAATGGTCAAAAAGGAAACCCCATGCACAGGCAAGCAAAAACGGTAGGCTACCCGCCCGTCCATTACTGGCAGGGTTACCGGCGCTTCATAAAGCTCCAACCCTTCCCGCTGCTTGATCGCCTGATATTGCATAGGCGTTGGATAGTTGGGGCTTCCCTGCCGGAGCCATTCATGGTAGGCATTGGAGTGTGTGTCGTCGATCCGGTAATGGGTCACTTTGGCTAGACCTTCAAAGGGTAGATTCAGCGCTTTCAAATCCACATCGTAGGTCTGTTTCACATCCCAATCGTCATGATGGCAGTAGATAAGGGCCTGAACCCCATGATCGCCCATAATCGTCGCCCAGCCGTCGATTTCAGGACCTTCCTCGGTACCATTGAGGTCTTTAAAGCACAAGGGATCTACATCGCGGCTGGACGTTAAGCTGATACGCTGATAGCCAAGCTTCGCATAAAGCTTGAAAAGGTTGAAAACCGCCTTATCGATCCCCTGAGTAGAAAAGGTGCGCGTTCCTTCAAAGCACCTTTCGCCTTCAAACATGAACGCCCAGGCCAAAGGACGGATATCGCCCTCCATTTTTTCCGCCAAGTCATAGAGGTTTTTATAGCCGGAAGCCATGTAGGAAGCATAATACTCCGTATTTCTGAAATTCAGATTGAAGTTATCGAATCTGCCGCCTGCCGCCCAGGTCTCCGGGTCCGCCTCGCTTAATACGCATTCCAGGCCGCCATAGCCATATTTCTGGCAGATTTCAAAGAGGCAACGCACATTATCCACCAAAACCTGTACGGAAGGAAGCTGTTTTTTTGCCAGCGTATCGAAGCTATATACGCCTCCCTTGGTATGAAAAGCTGTGAAATCAATACGCGTACCCTGTTCACCGGTAACGTAATTCACGCCGTTTCGCACATGGTTGAGAAATTTATCCAGATACATGGCGCAATAACCGTCCTTGGCCCGGTCGCCGCATGTGGCGGGGCCGCCAAAGCGCGCGGCGGACAGTGCATTATGCACCGCTGCCTCGGTGTAATCGTACAGCTTGCAAAATTCCTCGTGGGTTCCACGCCAATAGTAGCCATCCGGCTCATTCCACATTTCAAAATACCAGGTTTCAACCTCTGCCTGACCGTAGCGCGCCACCAGGTGGCTAACCCAGCTAAAAATCAAGTCATACCATTTTTGATAGTCCTTGGGCGGCATGGCCCAGCCTACCCGTTGGTATTCGCTGATGCTGCCGGACAGCTGATAGAATTTTCTATTCTCGGCCAACCGTGGATCGGCCAGATCCCGCGGCATAAAGCCTATCTCAATAAAGGGCTTGCAGTTGTTTTGAAGCCAGATATCACACATTTCATCCACCAGCGAAAAATCGTAGATGGGATTCCCCTGTGCATCCTCCAGATAGATATTGGTGGAACCCCACTTGTAGGACGCATGCTTGATCCCCGTGCAAAGCAGGTGATGGCAACGTACATAGTAGGGTTTTTCCAGTTTCCCAAATTTTTCGATCAGCTTTATACCGCCGGGCGAGTGGGTATAGTTGCATTCGTCATAGCCGATATAGTTCCAGGTGTGGGCAAGCTGTCCCAGCCACTTGCCCGCGTCCAGCAATACGCTTACCTTCTCATTCATTTTTCACCGCTCCTTTTCAATCGTTAAGAACGATATGCCGTGGGTGGGAAGCTCAAACGAGCGGGTGATGGCGCCATCTGTTATTTCACATTCAAAAGGCGCTTCATATAGCTCCAGCCCGTCCCGCGCCTTGATTGCCTGATATTGTCCATCCGCCGGATAGTTAGGCTTCCCTTGCCGAACCCACTCTTGATAGGCGTTTGAGTGGGTAGCGTCGATGCGGTAATGCTTCACCCGCGCCTTCCCTGAAAAGTGCAAATTTTGGAGCTTTAAATCAATGCCGAAAACTTGCTTTGCATCCCAATCATCATGGTGACAGTACAAAAGCACCTGCAGGCCGGTTTCGTCAAGCGTTGCCCAGCCGTCCACCTCCGGGCCCTCTTGGGTGCCGAAATCATCCCCAAAGGCAAGGGGATTTATATTTCGGCTGGAGGTTAGCTTAACGCGCCTGTCACCTAGCTTCGCATAGAGCTTGAACAAATTCAGTACCGCTTTGTCGATGCCCTGGGTAGAAAAGCTGCGCGTGCCCTCAAAGCAACGCTCGTTTTCAAACATGAACGCCCATGCCAGCGGCCGGATATCCCCGTTCAGCCTGGCCGCCAGATCATACAGATTTTTGTATGCCGACGCCGTGTAGGATGCGTAATACTCGGTATTTCGAAAGTTTAAGTTAAAGTTATCGTATCTGCCGCCTGCTGCCCAGCCATCCGGGTCGGCCTCGCTTAAAACGCATTCAAGATAATCGTACCCAAATTCCTTAATCACTGAAAACTGCATCGCCACGTTTTCAAGCAGCGCTTTCACCGAAGGCAGCTGTTTTTGCGCCAGCGCATCAAAATTATAGTTACCTCCTTTGGTGTGGAAGGAGGTAAAATCGATTCGGGTTCCGGTCTTGCCCGAATAATAATTCTGGCCACTTTTGATGTGTTCAAGAAATTTTCTTAAAAAAACCGTTGCGTGCCCATCCTCTGTCCGGTTGCCACAGGTGGCGGGACCGCCAAAGCGCAAGGCAGGACTCACTGCGTGTACAGCAGCCTCAGTATAATCGTAGAGCTTACAAAACTCATCATGGGTTCCTTGCCAGTAAAAAATATCTGGCTCGTTCCACATTTCAAAGTACCATTTTTCCACCTCTTTTAACCCATACCGCGAAACACAATGGGAAACCAGGGCATAAATCAAATCATGCCATTTTTGATAGTCTTTAGGAGGCATCGCCCAGCCGATACGCTGATACTCACTGATGCCATATGCCACCTGATAAAACTTTTCGTTTTCAGCCTTGCGCGGGTCTGCCAGATCCCTTGGCATAAAGCCCAGTTCCAAAAAAGGCCTGCAATTGTTTTTCAGCCAAATATCGCACATCTGGTCAATCACATCAAAATTGTAAACTGGTTCTCCCTTTTCATTTTCAATGTACGCATTGGTGGAACCCCATTTATAAAAGCCATGGAGGATACCTGTACAAAGCATGTGATGAGCACGCATGTAGTAGGGTTTTTCCATTTTCCCAAATTTCTCAATCAGTGCCATGCCGCCCGGCGAATGGGTATAGTTGCATTCGTCGTAACCGATGTAGTTCCAGGTGTGTTCAAACCTTCCAAGCTCCATTTGAGCATCCACCAGGACAGAAACCTTTTCTCTCATGCCTATTCCTCCTTTTTTTCGTCCTCTGAAGCCGAAAACTCATAGCCCGCAAAAACATTCAAATACCGAACCTCATGATCCACAGACTGGATGCCATGCTTAAGCGCACCGTCAAAATAAAGGCTGTCACCTTTTCTTAAAAGGTATTGTGTTTCTCCCACCGCAAACACCATTTCCCCTTCCACCACATAAATGTATTCCTCCCCCTGGTGTACCACTTGATGGGGCTTCAGCTCCCCTTTTTTCGCATAGATCAAAATGGGTTGCATTTTTTGCCCTGGGCCGTTTGAGCCTGTAAAAAGCTGGTAACCCTTAGCCGTACGGATAAACCCTTCCGGGTTTGAAAAGGGATTAAGGGTCAGCTTCGCGTTTTCGAAGCTTTCCGCTTCCAACAACTCCCCTACCTTTACCCCCAGAACCCGTGCAATGCGCTGCAGCGTTGCCACCGCCGGAACCACCGCCCCATTCTCCACCTTAGAAATCATGGCCTTGGACAGTTCGCAGCGGTCGGCCACCTCCTGCTGTGTCAGCCCGCTTTTAAGCCGGATTTTACGAATACTTCCCCCGATATTCAAATTCTCGCCTCGTTTATGGATATATTTTATAAGTTGACTTTAATTCAACATTGTTGAATTGTCGATTAAAATTTAACCTCCACACCCGCAGCATGGAAGTTTACAAAGGCACTGCCTTACATGGCTTCAAGGAGTTCTCTGGCCTTTTCAAAGCCCGTCCGCCCAGAATTATACACTGGCACCCGCGTGTGCGTAAGTTCCTTTTCCAACACGGACATGGATACCTGCGCCAGTACAATGGCGTCCACGCATTTGGAAAGCCTGTCAATTTCCTCAAGGAGCATTTCATTGTGCTTTTCAGGGTTGCCGGCACGCAGCACTTTAAAGGCTTCTTCGCACAGCACACCTTCAACCTTAACGGTTTTCCCAACTTCGGCAGCAGCTTGCATTAAAAGACGATTGGAGGCAGGCATGGTTGAGGGCAAGGTACCAATGAGCCCAATGCGGCCTCCCTGCTGAACAGCCAAGTCCATCATGGGTCTGTCAATGTTCAAAAGCGGTGTGGAAATCATGGGCATGGCATGGCTTACCGCCTGGTTGAAGGTAGAGCAGCCCAGCATGATCAGGTCGCACCCGGCTTCCTCCAAGAAGTGGGCATAGGTAGTAAATTTAAAGAAATTCGCCTTGGGAATGGTTCCAATAGGTGCTTTTAAATTATCTCGCTGAAGGGTATCATCCCCCAGATGCATAATCTCCACCTCCGGGAGAATCTCCTTGCAATAGGGCGCTACGGTCTGTGCGGTAAACACTGCCGCATGAATAATGCCAAGCGTACGTCCTGTTAAGTCTTTAGGCATATGTACTTTCCTCCTTTGCTGATAGGGGCATTATAACACCCCCGCCTATAAATAGAAAGCATTTCGTGAAACAAAGTTGACAAAAAATCAACTTTCTATTATTCTGTAAGCACATAAATGAAGAAAAACGGAGGGCACTTTATGCAACTCGGTCTTTGTATCAATATGCTTGCGGCAGATCCCGCTGGTATTGGCCTGGAAGCCCTGAACCTGGCGAAAGAAGCAGGCGCAGACTATTTGGAAGTGCCCCTGGCACAAATTATGTTTACAGACGATAAGACCTTCGAAAAAGAGGTGTTGCCGGCCCTTTCAGGCAGCGGCCTGCCGGTGTACAGCTGCAACAACTTTTTTCCCGGCAGCTTGCGGCTAACAGGCGCAAGCGCCGACCACGGCAAGGCCTTGGCCTATGCAGAAAAGGCCCTTGACCGCGCCGCCCAGCTTGGCATCACTTACGCGGTTTTCGGTTCTGGCGGCGCGCGGAACGTCCCCGATGGTTTCCCGGTTTCAACAGGCTTTGAGCAGCTTATCGCTTTTCTCAAGGCGCTGGCTCCTTTGGCTGCAAAAAGAGATATTTTGATCGTCATCGAACCTCTAAACCCCTCGGAATCCAACCTTATCAATACCCTGGAAGATGGCCGTGCCCTAGCCCAGGCCGTCAATCACCCAAACGTGGCGCTGCTGGCGGATTACTATCACATGCGCCTTTGCGGGGAAAGGGCGGATGCCATTTTAAAGGCCGGGGATTGCCTTAAGCACCTCCACCTGGCACGCGCGCTGGGGCGGCAGATGCCATTTGATGCCCAGGAAGAAGATTACCTATCCTTTTTCCGGGCCCTTAAGCAGATAGATTACAGGGGAAACTTGTCCTTGGAGGCCCGGGTTATGGCGCCTTATCAAGGGTCTCTCCGGCATGCCTTTTCGCTCCTGCGGACGCTTTACCAGCAGGCATAGACTCCCTTTCCCAGCCATTAAAGATTATTTACTACAGCGGTATCACCCGTTTCACCAGCCCAAGCGCGAAGCCTTGCTCTCATGGCTTGAAGCACCTGGGGAGCGGCGTCTGAAACTGCCAGGTTCTTTAATTCAAAAGGATCGTTAGCCAGATCGTACAGTTCATCCAAATCCCCCTGATTGTAGGTATACTTATACCTGTCCGTAATCAGCGCGCGCCCGATATGGCTGCAAAAATGCCCATGGGTTTCGCAAACCGTGTAATCCCGAAAAGCCGTCTGGCTATCCCGGCTAACAGGCAGAAGGGACATGCCGTCCACGGGACTTGAAAACGCCAAACCAGCGGCATCTAAGACCGTCGGCGCCATATCCAGGTTGGAAACCGGCAGGGCGCTTACCTGTTTAGGCGGGATAACACCGGGAAACCTTATCGCCATAGGAATACGAAGCATCTCTTGGGGCATGTAGGCGGCCTTGTCGAAATGGCCCCCATGGCAAGCCACCGCGTCGCCATGGTCCGTAGTCATGATAACCATGGTATTTTCTTCAAGGCCGTACTCTTTAAGCCCCTCCAGAATCATGCCAGCTGCCGCGTCCACCAGGCTGATCTGCCCATAGCAGCGGGAGAGAATATGCTGCCAGTCCCCATTTGAAAGAGGCGAGGGAAAGAGCAGGCGCCCATTTTCGTTAAGACCCTTGTTGTTCTCCATCGCATAGAGGGCAGGCTTACCATTTAAGTAAACATTTTCTTTAAGGCTCAGGGGCAGCGCAATCTCGCTTGGAGGATACATAGCCGCAAATTCCTCTGTGGGAAAATACGGCTGGTGGGGGCCCCAGAAATCCACCCGCATGCTAAAGGGCGCGCCGGATGATTGCCCGGCCAGTTCCTTTAGCTTTTCTTTGGCCAAATAGGCCAGAAAGAAAGCCTCATGGGTTTCCTTGGACGTAGTCATCATTCCGGCGCAATGTTCATTGCACCACTCCCCGTCTTGCTTAACCACTCTTCCCAGCCTTTCTGAATCCGGAATAAAATCATATTCAATGAATATTTCAGGCTCAGGCAAGCCTTTATCTAAAAGATACTGTTTATATTCCGCCTTGGTATAAGGGTTGTTGTAGCTTGCGTAATTAAAACCCTCACAGCCATGGTCAAGGGCTGTACCAGCTCCCGCATGCCACTTGCCATAATAGAACTGCCTGTAACCGCCACGGGCCATCAAATCTAGATACACCTCCCGGTGGTAGGGATGGTCTGTATCATTTTGAAGCTCCCGGTGGTTGTGAGGATAGAGGCCTGTCAGCATGCTGCGCCTCGCAGGCCCGCACAGTGGGCAGACCGTATGGGCGTTTGTGAAATGAATGCCCTCCATGGCCAGGCTGTCAAAAACAGGCCTCTTTACCTGTCCATGCCCGTAATACGCCTGATGGTCGTTTAAGATAAATAAAATATTGGGCCTTTTTTTCTCCATCAACCAATCAACTCCTCACCCATATCAGCATTTCTCCCGGCTGGCGCTGGCCCCACAAAAAATACGGAACAAAGCGCAGGGATACCGCCTCTCTTTGGGCTTCCAGCGGGAAATACAAAGCATTCGCATGCTGTGCCGCCGCACCCGAACGGCTCCCCTTGCCTGTTATGGCCATGTACCCGGGAAAGCCTTCCACATCCTTTGCCCAGAAGGTTTCCAGCACCGAAGTCTTATCAAGGCAAATATCCGGTAGATTTTCGCCATTATCCATCTGTTCCAGGCAGTAAACCACAGGCCCCCGCTGTATTGCCACTCTGCCCGCACCCTGCCTGAGGTTTACATTGGCTTGCATCAGCTCCGGCTGCATATGGAGGGATAAATTTACCGTATCCCCATCGTTCCAGCAGCGGTTGACAACCGCATAGCCATCTTCGCCCTTTGGCGTGGAAACGGCCTGGCCATTGACCTTGATAGCATAATGCCTGCACCACCCTGGAATTCGCAGAGCCAAAGCAAATGAAAGCTGCTCCCGGATATTAACCGTAACCCCGATCTCGCCCTCCCAAGGGTACTGGGTTTGCTGGGAAAGTGTGACCCCATGGCCGTCCAGGCAAAGTCTCCCTTCGCTGCTCCCGTATAAATGCACATTGATACGTCCTTGGCCTGTGGTATACATATAACGGGGAAGGGACGCTATCAGCCGCGCCAGGTTTGGCGGGCAGCACGCACACTGAAACCAGGGCTGCCGCTGGGCTTTAACATGGGTTTTAAGCGGGCTTTTCCGACACGCTTCCGGCGACATTTCCAAAGGGTTAACATAGAAATAATGCTGCCCATCCTGGGCAATAGCTGCTGGGAGAATATTGTACAGGGCCCGTTCCATCACATCGGCGTAGAGCCGGTTGTTTTTCTCTTTAAGGAGTCTGGCCCCAAAGAAAACCAAACCAATTGAACCACAGGTTTCGGCATACATGGTGTCGTTAGGCAGATCATAGGGATAGGTAAAGGCTTCCAAAATAGCAGTGGCCCCAATGCCGCCAGTCACATACATATGCTTGCCCGTTACTTCTTTGAACAGTGCTTCGCAATGGGCTAAAAGGCATGGGTCTTTCTTACAAAACGCAACATCCGCCATGCCGCAGTAAAGATACATAGCGCGGACAGCATGACCCGTAATATGCTCAAAGGAGGATACCTCCGCCTCCGGGCTGCCCCAGCCCCAGGCACCATAATCGGCCGCATTGCCCGCATAGCGCTTTTCCTGATAAAAATCCTCTGGCCGCTTGCCCCGGGCGCGGATCAGGTATTCCGCAAGGGCAAGATAGCTTTCCCGCTGGGTCGCGCCATAGAGCCGAACCAAAGCCATTTCAATGATTTCATGGCCAAAATAGCCGTGCAGTTTCCCCTCTTCGGGGCCAAATTTGGTTAAGAGATGATCCGCCAGCTTTTCAGCCACGGAAAGCAGTACCCTTTTGCCTGTTCCCTCGAAATAGGATACACCTGCCTCAATGAAGTGGCCAAAACAGTAAAGCTCATGGGATTGGGGATCGCTCCACTCCTCTCCCGGCCTTGACAACTGGTAATAGGTGTCCAGATAGCCGTCTGCCCGCTGGGCGCGGGCTATCATACCGATGATCTGATCCGCCGTGCTTTCAAGGGCCGAATCCCTATGTGCCCCCAGCCATTCTCCCACTGCGTCAAGCCATTTGGCAAGATCGGTGTCCTGGTAGGGAACCCCTTGAAAAATACCTTCCACGTCGCCTGCCGCCACAAGAAAATTGTGAACCGTATGGTTTTTTGTAATACCCCAAACACGGTCATTAAGCACCTCCCATTGATAGGGCAGGGCTTTTTCACCAATGAGGCGCTGATAATGGTACCAAAAACCGTCCTGAATCATGACCTGTCCGGCGGCAAGAGGCAAGAAGCTCGTTTCGTTCATAAGGGGTCCCTCCTTACTTTGTATCCGGTTTTATCTGGTTTAAGGGAATGCGCAGGCGGATTGTGGTGCCCTCCTCCCAAACGCTGTCAATGGTAAGCCCTGTTCCGTAATACAGCAGCAGCCGCTGATGCACGTTCCGAAGGCCCTGCCCGCCGATATCCGGGTCCTCCTCCACATCTGGCTCCTGGATGAGTCTTCGTACCTCCAAAAGGCGTTCCTCTGTCATACCGATACCATTATCCCAAACGCTTAAAACCAAAAAGTCTTCCTCCAAGGCTGCGCGGATATGAATTTCGCCATCGCCCAAACCGCTGGAAAGGCCATGGTTGATGCTGTTTTCCGCCAGGGGCTGTAAAAGAAACTTCAGTATCCGGTATGATAAAAGCCCCTCTTCCGCATCGATCCTCCAAACAAACTGGCCGGGGAAGCGGATGCTTTGAATGTTAAGATAATGGGTAACATATTCAATCTCGTTGGATACGGTTACAAAGTCATGACCATGGTTCAAAGCGATACGGAAAAGCTTCGAAAGGGATGTGACCAGCTCTGATGTTGCGGTATCGCCGTTTTTAAGGGCGATCATGTGAATGGAATCCAGCGTATTATATAAAAAATGGGGGTTGATCTGGTATTGAAGGGTTTTAAGCTCCAGCGCACGCTGGCGGCGCTGATGGGCTTCGTTTTGCTGAATATAAGCGTTAATCTGCCAGATCATGGTGTTCATAGACTCTGAAAGAAGGCCGATTTCATCCATCCTCCGGGTGCGCACGCTCACCTTCAAATCGCCTTGGCCAAACCGGATCATGGCCCGCTGCAATTCGCTGATAGGCTTGGTAATCCGGCTGGAAATGAAAATGATCAGCATGATCACAACGGCCAGCGACCCTAAGAAGCCTGCTACCAAAATGCGGATCAGGCTGTTGACAGGCTGGTATACGGTGGCCTTTTGCAACCAGGTAGTCAGCGTCCAATCGTTTGCTGCAACGGAGCAGGTCAAGTATTCCGGCGGCAGCCCATCCAGGCTGCTGCCCTGAGGCAAAGCCGAGCCAATCTGAAGATACCCGTATGCATCCGTCAGACAGTAATCCGTATAGCTGCTATCCATAAAGCGGGCCGCTACATCTGTAAACATACGGACATCCATCATAATAAACAACGCGCCAATCTTTCGGTTAAGGTCGTAGGTGGTATCGTGGATAATGCGGTACATCACCACAGTGTCTTTGGAATAAGCGCTGGACCAGATGGCCGCACCCTGAGACTGCCGGATATCGGGCATGTGTTTTTCAATAAAAGTCCTCACACCCGGTTCAAGGTTGTTGCCATAAATGCCCTCTTGGTTGTCCACCAAATAAATATCCTTAATATAACGGTCATAGTTGGTATAACGCATCATCAGCACACGCAGTTCGTTGGATACCGCCGCATGGGCTCTATCCCCATTTTCATCCTTTAAAAAAGCTTGTACTGTAGCATCGGCCAGAATGTTTACGGAGTACTCTTGTATCTTTCCCCGCAGATTCCCAAACTCCCAGCTAAGCGCACCGGCCATCTGCCGCTGGTTATGGGCATTGGTTTCCCGCAAGTAGGGTTCCAGAATCATCAATGTAAAAACGCCAATGAACGCAAACAAAATCACCACCACCAACACAAACAATGAGATGATCTGATTTTTAAAGGAATGGGGCTTTTTGAAAGAGGCTTTCTTTCCGTCCTGGGCGCCGCTGGCTTCATTTGCGGGGGGATGCTTCATTTTCTCTCTCCGTTCTGTATTGACGGGGGGGAACGCCGGTGTGCTTTTTAAAAAGCGCGCTGAAATAATTGGGGTTGTCATACCCTACCATTTGGGCTATCTCATAGCTTTTAATCGAGGAGCCTGCCAGCAGCTTCTGCGCCGCTTGAATACGTACGTTGGTCAGATAGTTCATACAGGTTTCTCCCGCGATGCTGTGGAACAGCCTGGAGAGATAACTGGAGGTAATGTGCAGCCTTTTAGCCACCAGGGATATATTCAACTCCGCATTGCCGTATTCTTCGTTCATCACGCGCTTGGCCTCCTCTACCAGGCTGATCATGACTCGCTGCTGCGAATTGGCCTTTTGCCCTGCCAACAGATGAATCAAATGCAAAAAGCGTTTTCCGGCCGCTGTGCGACTTTCCTTTTCAATATCCGGCACACCAAAGGAAGGTATATCGGTTAAACCATATTCCTCTGAAAACCGGTACAGCGCCACCTGAAAACGGAGCAGCATCAACGCGGTCTGTTCATGGCCCGTTTCAAATACCGCATCCAAAAAAGCGTTTACCGCAGCATCGCTCATCCCATCCTGAAACCGAAGCATGTCAAGCACATTTTTCTCCAGCTGGTGGGGGTAGGCAATGTGCTGGTTTTTCGTATGCAAAAGGTCTTCATAATAGGCCACATGGTTATCCTTTTGCCGCCTGATGGATTTCGCCGCTTCCATGGCATCCTCTGCCGCGCTGTGAATGGAAGCGATGGAAAGCGTGGGCTTGGCAATGCCCAGCTTCACCTTGATATGAAGATTCGCTTCAATAGCGGTATAGAGCATTCGAATCTGCTCCTCCTCCATGGCAGGGCTTAAGACCAAAACAAGCAGGTCATTCATTTCATTAAGGCATAGAAGATTATCGCATAGGATGCCCTTGATAATCTGGCAAAGCGCCATCCGCTGCGCCAAATTCAACACATGCTCCTGGCAGGCAATAAGCGCCGCGCACTGGAAGACGGGAAAATCCACTGTCACACCGTAATTGTCGGCGCGCCGAATGATTTCTTCCAGCGGGAGGGGATTTTCCCCAATCAGATCGCTCCAGAATTTTTCCTTCACCACTTCCCCATATTCCCGCAGCCGTTCCTCTGTTTGGGCCAGGTAATGCTCCAAACGGTTCTTTTCCCGAAGGTCGCTTAACACCTCCCGGACCATGGGCAGCAATTCATCGCAGCTGATAGGCTTGATCAAAAAGCGCTTAACCCCAAGGGCAACGGCCCTTTGGGCATAATCGAACCGCTCATGCCCTGTCAAAATAATAAAACTGGTATGGATACCCATACGGTTGGCCATCTCAATCATCTCAAGCCCCGAAAGAGCGGACATGTATATATCCGTAATCACCAGCTCTGCGCCCTTCTCTTCCAGCACTTCAAGCGCATCCACGGCAGATGCAAGACCGATACATTCGCTGAAGCCTTCCTGCTGCCAATCCAGCATTGACATAAGGCCTTCCCGGATGATCGCTTCATCTTCCACTATCAATACCCGCAAGCCTCTTCCTCCTTTTCTAGCCTTTAACCGCACCCGCCGTCATACCGCTGATAATGCTATTAGTCAAAAGGGCATAAACAGCAATTGTCGGCAAAATAGCCAACACCATCGCGGCAAAGGCATGGGCATAGTTGGCCTCAAAGGTGGTCAAAAAAGAACGAATGGCCACCTGCATGGTTCTGGAACGGTTACTCTGGTTAATGATGTTGGCAAAAAGCAGCTCGTTCCAGCAGTGAATCACCGCGAACACGCAAGCGGTAACAATGCCAGGCACGCTGATAGGCAGCACAATACGCGTAAGCGTGGCGCCCGATGAAGCACCGTCGATACGCGCGGATTCCAGCAGCTCTAAAGGTATCGTTTCCATATAGCCGCGGATCACCATAATGCTGACAGGCAGGTTGATTCCGGCGTAGATGATTACAATCCCCCAGAGGTTATCGTAAAGCCCGATCCGATTAATAAAAATATAGTAGGGTACTAAAAATACGTTAGTGGGAATGAAAAGGCCAACCGATAGAATGAACAGCGCCCTCTTTTGAAGCCGGAACCGGTGAAGGCAGCCGTACCCGGCCATAACAGCCACCACAACATCAATTAGCGTGGCAAAGGCCGTTACAAACACCGTGTTATACAGGTACAAAAACATGGGATGGGTTGAAAGAACGCTCTGGTAATTGCCAAAGGAAAGGGTTTGGGGTATGGAGAAGGGGTCTTTGAACAGTTCCGCGTTGGGCCGCAGGGAGGATAGCAAAAGCCAGACAAATGGAACGATCATCACTAAAAAGACTGCCCATAAAAAAACCTGGATCAGCGTTTTTGAAAGCAGACCGTTCTTCATTGGATTTCACGCTCCTTCCCAAGCCATGATATCCCAGCCATAAGCATAACGCCCAGACAAACGGTGAACAAGCTTGCGGCCATGGAATAGCCGTAACGGTTGGCTATCATCATTTCGCGGTAGATGTAAAGGGCCAGGTTGGTGGTCGTGTTGGATGGCCCCCCCGATGTCATCAGGAAGGGATATTCAAACGTGCGCAGGCAAAATGCCACATTAAGCATAATGTTGGTAATCAGCGCCGGTTTGATCATTGGCAATGAAACATGCCAATCCTTTTGAAAGGGACTGGCGCCGTCAATTTCCGCCGCCTCATAAAGCTCCCCGGGGATGGTTGAAAGCTGCGTCAAAAAGATAATACTGCTCAGGCCCACGTATAAAACAAAAGGAACCTGGGTGGCATACAGCGCCGTGTCTACCGCGCCCAGCCATGCTCTTGCCATATGATCAAGGCCCATAGCCCTAAGCAGGCTGTTAACAAGCCCCATATCCGGATGATAGATGAAATACCATAAAAACGCAATGGCGGTTGTGGAAATCACATTGGGAATAAAATACATAATCCTTAGAAATTTCCACCCAAAGAGCTGCCGGTTAAGCAGCAGTGAAAGAACCAACCCAAAGGGAATATGCAAAAAAAGCGCCGAAAAAATCCAGGTAAAGGTTGCCTTTAAAGCCTTGTGAAAGGTCTGGTTTTGAAAGATAGCGGTGAAGTTATTCAATCCCACATATTCCATCGGTCCTAAACCGTTCCATTTAAAAAACGCCACATAAACCAGATACACCAGCGGGACAATGAAAAACAATATGGACATTCCCAAGGCCGGCAGCGTGTAAAGCGCCCCTTTCCACGAATTTTCATTCCGGCTCCGGATTGTTTTCGTGCGCATATGAATCAATCTCCCTCTTAAACCGGAGAAAGAGAAGCAGCCGCTTCCCTTTCCCCCGTGGTGCTTTATTTATAACGCTGTTATCAATATGCGTTTTCTTCATTAAGGCTATTAACGAACTCCTCGGCTGTGGACTGTCCCAAAACAAGGTCCTCAATCAGCGAGGGCAGCGCCGCATTGGCCGCAGTAGCCAGATTTCGTTGAATATTCACAATCGATTCCATACCGCTCTGGTACACATGATAGTAATTGGCTTTCAGAGGAGTCATGGAAGCGATATCCTCTTCAGATAGAGTGAGCTTCGCAGAAGCGTACTCGGTGCCTTCCAGTACGAAAATTTTGGTGGCAGGTTCGCTGGTCATGTATTTAAGGAACGTAATAACCGCTTCCTCCTTAGCCGGGTCCGACTGTTTGGCGGCGGCCCAAGGC
This sequence comes from Eubacteriales bacterium, assembly GCA_031556065.1. Lineage (GTDB taxonomy): Bacteria > Bacillota > Clostridia > Christensenellales > Aristaeellaceae > JAVBTR01. The sequence continues at coordinate 29,486 of JAVBTR010000016.1, forward strand.
GTCTGCGAGTCCGTTACCAGATAGTTTTCGGGCACCACGCCATCGTGGAAGGAGGGCGCGGCCGCAATGGCCACCTTACCAGCCATTTCCTCCGGAAGAGCGCCCATCAGCCACGGACCATCAATGGTCATGGCCGTTTTCTCCGTAAAGAAATTATTAGACGCAACGGAGTAGTTGGCGCCGATAGCATCGGACGTGGTATAGGCATAGGCCTTTTTCAGGTATTCAGCTGCCTTAATCATTTCCGGCGTATCGATCTTGCCGCTGTTAACGGCAGCGCCGCCCGCAAAACTGGAAAAAGCGTAGGTCAAAAAGCCGGTGGAATACCATGCGTCATCCGCTGTATACAAGGAAATAGCAGCCATGCCATTGGCCTTCAGCGCCTCGCAAAGAGCGAAGAATTCATCCCATGTTTTAGGAAATTCCTCATATCCCGCGTTTTTCAAAAGCTCGGTGTTATAATAGAAAACCGCTGCTTGCTGCGCTCTAGGAATGGAATAGAGCTTTCCATCCACCATCAGCATGTTCAAATCGCTTTCCTTATATCTGGCCTTCCATTCATCATCCATATAGGAAGTAAAATCCATCAGTTTTCCGGAGCGCTGGCGCGAAAGGTCGTTAGGGTTAAAGTTGAAGCAGAAGATATCAGGCGTCTCGTCTGCCGCAATCATGGCCTTGACCTTTTCTTGATACGTGGGGAAATCCGGGTTTACACTGGGGATCACCTTAATCTTGCCCGCATATTCTTCATTGAACAGATCAATCACCTTTTGCATGGCCTTGCCCCTTGCGGTGGTATCGCTCATGTGGTGATAGATGCTGATTTCGATCGGACTTGTGTTTTGTGCCAATGCCACCCCCATCAAACTCCATAAAAGCATGATGGCTACCCCGATACATAGGATCTTTTTCATGTTTGTCCCTCCTTAAATATGCCTTTGTTGCAAGTGGCTCATAGCCTGCGGCGGCCACTTGTATTTGATATGGTTAGTATACCATCCATCAAAACGAAACCGGAATAAAATATTTTGCACAAAAAATATAAATTTTTATCCCTTAACAAGCAATTAGCCCCCTTCAGCTGAAGGGGGCTAACCAATAATCGTCTGTCATTGAACCGAAGCCGCTACTTGGTTGCGACCGTTTCGTTTGGCTTCGTACATGGCTCCATCCGCCCAATTGATTGCTTCCTCCAGGTTTTGCTTTACACCGATGGCTGCCACACCAAAGCTGGCTGTCACATGGATGGAAGCATTTCTGGTTTCAATAGGCTCCTGGGAAATGGTTTTGCTTAAGCGCTTTGCCAAAACAAGGCTCTGTTCTTTGGCCGCATCGGGAAGGTAGATAATAAATTCTTCGCCGCCGTACCGGGCAAATATGTCCCCCGCTCTGAGCTTGCTGCCGACCCGGCGGGCAATGCCGATTAAAACCTCATCCCCAACACTGTGGCCATAGGTATCATTAATCTGCTTAAACTGGTCCACATCGAAAATAATAATACACCCTTGCCGGCGCTGCTTAACCTGGCCAGCGGCGTTTTCCATAAAATAGCGGCGGGTATAAATATCCGTTAATGAATCTTGATGGGCGATCCGCTCAATCTGCAATTTCATCCGGCGCAGCTCTGCATTGTTCTGGGTTACAAAAGCCACCAAGAGGCTAACTAAAAGGCCTGCGGTGATCAGCACCCAGGTTTCAAAGTATTGATACCACATGCGCACAGGCGCCACTTTAAAATACCAGGTGGCATTGAGGATGTGTATTTCCATTTCGATAAAGCGGGCGCTTTCGTTGTAGACCATATCCCCATTAGCAATAACCTGAACCTGGCCGTCATCCGGGCTGTAACGCCAGATTTCATAAGCATATCCCTGGGTTTCCAACAGTTCAAGGCCCACCGCTTTCAAGGCCTCCGGGTATCTAAGTGTAACTGAAACCAAGCCCCAGAATGCCTCTTGACCTGCCTGATCATCCAGGTAAACCGGCAAGCGACCTACCAATGCCTGACCGCCTTGAACCAAAGCAAACGGCCCACCAAACACCAATTGGCCTAAATTCTTGGCCATAACGGCTTCATTGTTCCCCTGGCCTTCCGAAAAGAAATCCAGCCCCATAACCGCCGCATTCCCCTGGATGGGATACACAGCCGACACAACACCCTCCGGCGCAATCAGCACGTTCATAATGGCAGGATCGTCGCAGATGGTGGCAGCTACCCGTTCGAAATTCTCCATTTCCCCATTGCCCTGGACCACCAGAGCGGCAAGGGCCTCTGTTTTATAAAGCAAGCGGGAAATCACATCGCTGATCCTTACGCTTTTTTCCATAATCAGCTGTTCCATTTCCAGCCGCTCCACATTGTTGCGGTTCACAACCGTCACGGTAATCAGCACAGTGCAAAGCAAAAGGCATATCCCAAAAGATGCCATTGTACTAAAAGACAGCGTTTTCCCCGCCCCGGGCTTCGATTTCACATGCGTATTCACATTATTCTCCTAATGGCAGCCTTTTACAATGCCACGCCTAGTGCTCTGTCATGTTTAAGATTGCGTGTTGTGCGCAGGCCGGAAAAACATCCTGTGCAATACGTAAGATTAGACGTTTCAGAGCAATAGTATACCATGGGCACAGACCCCTTTCAAGGCGGAGGCAGCAACCTTTACATTTTCTTTGACCTTTACTCCCAAAAGCATGCTTCTCCCTGGCTTCCTTAACCAAATAAGAACCAATGGTTGACAAAAGTTCAAAACCACTATAAACTGTAATTAAATAAAACACTTGCCACAATTCTATAACGAAGGGATGATCTTATGAATAACTCTAAGCCTTTATTGCTATTGGATAATTCCGCCACCATGACAGTCATGGGCGAAGGCGAATTTCAATGCCGCCGTATGACCTTCGAAGAAACCCGCGCAGTGCTGGATACCTTTGCGGAAGAAGATGTCCGCCTTTGCTTTAACAACATGGCCATTGTCAACAACATCTTTGGCTACCTTGGCATTGAAGATAAGCACTATAAACATAAAGAAGCCCACCACATTGCCGTAGGCCAGGAAGCGCTGATCTTCAAGCTCTATACCGCGCCTTCTGAAACCCAGCCGATTATCGACTTCGACGATGGGTGGGAAGCAAAGAAAATTCAAAACGTTTACGTTTATATGCAATACATGATCCGCGTTAAATAAGCTCTAGAATCTCTTGGGGGCGATCCACAATGTATGTGGCATTGCCCCTTTCCAGTTCATCCCTTTTTCGAAAGCCCCAGGTGACGCCAATGGCTTTCATACCTGCTGCGTTGGCGCAGGCCATATCCACAATGGTATCCCCGGCATAAAGGCAATTGGCAGGGGTGACATTCAATTCTTTGGCGATTGCAAAGGCCCCTGCAGGGTCGGGCTTTGGATGCATGCCCTCCACCTGGCCCCGGATACAGGCAAATTTCACATCCGGGAAATAATGGGCAATCACCTTCAATGTGTCCTTGTGGGGCTTGTTGGACAGCACCGCCACGGGCACATTTTTTGCATTCAAGCCTTTTAACAGCTCCGGCACGCCCTCATAAGGGCGGGTGAGATTAGCGCTGTTTTTTCCGTAATCTGCCTGATACAATTGGGCCACCTGGGGCGCCAGTTGGATGTTTTCTTCCCCTACAGCCTGCTCAGCCAAAATTTTGACGCCGCCGCCTACAAAATAGCAATACCTGTCCGCCTCATAGGTAGGCAAACCGAATTGAACCAAGGCCCGGTTCATGCTATCCCGGATATCTTCAATGGTATTTAAAAGCGTTCCATCCAAATCAAATACGATGGCCTCTGTCATTTTAAAAGCCCCCTTTCAAATTTCGGCTCTTATTATAGCATTATTTTTATGAAATTGGCAAAAGCTATTGTCATCTGAATAAAAAGGATGGCGAAAATCATGCAAAAAGATTCCCGGCGCGATTTCCCTAAAAATGCAAAAGTGCTTCCCGGCAGGCAAGTTATTTTAGGCAGTGTGGCCTTATGTTTAATCGCCGTGGCCCTGGTTTTCGGGCTCAAGCCCGCTAACCTTCCCATTGAATCTCCCGCAGATCAGGCCGGCGCCATGACAGATACCGTAGTAAAGGCCGGTTGCCAAGTTATACAAAATTTAAGCTATATCCCTTGTGGGCACAGCGTTACAAGGCGCACGGACATCCCAACGGAGCTAATTGGCAAAACCCGCTCCGACGTGGAAGCCGCCTACGATCAATACCGGGTTACGGAATTTCTGCCTACCCAAGTCACCATGAGCCAAGAATTGAATATGTACTGTGCCAGCCACTTGATCTTAATGCCCGATGAATCCGGCATGCTCTGCGTGTTCGAAAACAAGTACGGCGACGCCCTGATGCTCAAAGACAGCTTGGACCTGCCACTGAAAGACTTGCCCGAGGCCATTCAGGAGGAAGTCAAAAACGGCAAGGGCTTCGATGACGCCACTGCTTTGGAGCAGTGGTTGGAATCGGTTGAAAGCTAATTGATCATCCACCTAAAAAAACTGCCTTTTGGCAGTTTTTTTATTATACGCTCGCATCGGCCCACTTAGCGAGCTTTCTTCGTTTTGCTCTTTTCAGCGCTATGGCACTGTTAGGCTTGAGTAATTTCTGTTCGCAAGGGACACAGATAAAGCAGCCCAGTATGTTTAAACCTGTTGGGAAACTTTTGTTGCACAGGATGCATTTTGGTTCCGTCATTGGCATTCCCTCCCTTTTCCATACCATGATTGTGCCCTGTATACCATGAAAACATACACCAACGCTTAAATTTCTTTACGGTTCCATGTAATTGTTGTATAATTCGCTGTATGAAACGTAAAAAGGAGCGCTACCCTACCATGACCGCCAAACAAAAATGGACAGATTTCCTCCTTTTAACCTTAGGTACCGCAAGCATTTCCATCGGGGTTTACTTTTTTAAATTCCCCAACCATTTTTCCACTGGCGGTGTCAGCGGCCTAGCGCTGATCTTAGGACATTATATTCCAAATCTATCCTCGGGTTCCTTGGTATTTATTTTAAACCAAGTCCTGCTGCTATTGGGTTTTTTACTGTTCGGAAAAGGCTTCGGTATAAGGACAGCCTATTCCAGCCTGCTTTTTTCCGGGCTGGTATGGGGGCTTGAATATTTAATCCCTATGAACAGCCCCTTGACTAACCAGCCTTTAATGGAGCTGATTTTCGCCGTAACCTTTCCCGCGATTGGCTCAGCCATTTTGTTCAACATCGGTGCCTCCTCCGGCGGAACGGACATCGTAGCGATGTTGCTTCGAAAATACACCAATTTAAACATTGGCCGGTCTCTTTTAATGGTGGACTTGATTATCACTGTTTCCGCCTGCTTCGCTTTCGGTATTGAGGCGGGGCTGTTCTCCATTTTAGGGCTGGGCCTCAAATCCGTTATGGTGGACATGGTGCTGGAAAACATTAAGATCGCCAAATGCTTCCACATTATTACCAACAACCCGGAACCCATCCAGGCGTTTATTACCGATGTACTAAAGCGCGGCGCCACCATTATCGATGCCCAAGGGGCCTTCAGCCACGAAAAACGCACGGTGCTGTTAACGGTCGTGAACCGTGCCCAATCCATTGCCTTAAGGCGGTATGCCAAGCTTAAGGACCCAGAATGCTTTATTCTAATCACCAATACAAGCGAAATCGTTGGCAAAGGCTTTAGAGGCACCAACTAGGAGGTTTTATGGTATCCATCATAGCCATCTTCACAGGGGTTCTCTATTCCGTTATGAACACATTCAATGCCGAGTTGAACGTTCATTTTGGTATGATTCTCTCCACCACCATTGTGCATTTTGCGGGCGGCCTATGTCTTTGGCCCCTTCTTTTTACCCGCTGGGGTAAACGCAAACGGCCTGCCAAATGGTTTTTATATGGCGGCGGCCTATCCGGCGTAATAACCGTGGTTGCATACAATGTGGGCATCGGCGTTTTGGGTGCTACAGCCAGTATGGCCATTTCTCTTTTGAGCCAAATCGTGGTTTCGGCTATATTGGACGCAAAGGGTATCATTGGCGCAAAGCCCCTTCCGCTTAACAAGAACAAGCTTATTGGCATGGCCTTAATCGCCATTGGTTGTGCTATTATGATCCTTGGCTTTATGGAAAACAACAGGGGCAGCGTACTGCTGGCCGCTGTAATCATGATCGTCGCTGGTCTATCTATTGTATTTACCCGCTTATCCAATGCCATGCTGGCGGCTGTATCCGGCATAGGCCATTCCACCATTATGAACCACACCACCGGCTTTTTTGCTTGCCTGATCCTGTTTATCCTCTTTGGTTTTCCCGGGGCCGAAAGCCTGCAAACAGTCAGCATTCCCTGGGGGTATTACCTTGGCGGGCCTTTAGGGGCGGTGAGCATCTTTGTTTTAAACACGATCACCAAAAAAGCCGCCCAAGTTCGCATAACGCTGATCCTCTTTATCGGCCAAACCCTTTCTTCCATTCTGATTGATGCATGGGTGCTTAATAAATTTTCAATTCTCATTTTGCCGGGGATCGCATTGGTAACCCTGGGCCTGATTGTGAATGATTTAGGCGACCGAAACGCCACAAAGGAGAAAGCCTGATGGAGCATATCACCAGCACGAAAAACCCCCAGGTGGCTGCCATTAAGGGACTTAAAAACCGTAAGGACCGTGAAGCCGCTGGGACTTTCTTGGTAGAAGGCAGCAAAATGGTGCAGGAAGCGTTGAAGCTTGCCGGCCAAGTGCTTTCCCTGTGGGCAACGGATGAAAGGGCGCTGAACGCCAGCTGCCCCTGCTATCTGGTGCCGCAGCACGTGATGCAGGCTCTTTGCAACACCGTTACCCCTCAGGGCATCGCCGCCGTGGTAAAGCTGCCCCCAGCACCAGCTTTAAAGGCTTTAGGCCATAAGATTATCGTTTTGGACGATGTGCAGGACCCGGGCAACGTAGGCACTATTCTGCGCACCGCCGATGCCGCAGGCTTTACAGGAGCCATTCTTTCCACCGGCAGCGCGGACCCTTTTTCCCCTAAATGCTTAAGGGCTACCATGGGCAGCATCTTCCGCATGCCGATCCTGCTCACGGGCTGTCTTTCCGCCACGCTTGAAGCCTTAAAGCCCCAAGGCTTTTCCATTCTGGCGGCGGAACTTAGCCAGGATGATTTTTTCAGGCGGCAAGGGGTTCAAAGCTGTTATGGGCTGATTATCGGCAACGAGGGCAGCGGCATCAGCCCCGCCGTATCCGCTGTGGCCACCCACCATTTGGCCCTGCCCATGGCAGGCGGCGCGGAATCCTTAAACGCAGCCATTGCCGCTGGGATCATGATGTACGATTTGAGCTTTCGAAAAGAGGATATCAACCCATGAAAGCCTCTGTGAAAAAACCCAATTCTTTTTATGGCAAGACTACTGGCACTTTCCTATAAGTTCCATGCCCAATCTGAAGTCAGCGAAAAAGGGCGCTGCATGCTGGTTTTCACCGGCTTGAACGCCCTTTTTGCAGTGATCTTGCTGGCTGGGGCTATGCTTTGAAACAACGCTGGGCTTTTCTCTTACAACTGAATCTCCACCTTAACGGCCTTTTGCCCGGATAGCTTTTCGGAAACGTTGTCCGGCTGGTTCAGTCCCGCGTAAAGGCTAAAGCGCTTGCCGTCCATGATCCGGCTGCCATCATCGTCCACCACGGTAAAGGCTGTGTAGCTAATAGGAAGGGTGAAGGTCTTTTCTTCCCCGGCCTTTAGGTGGATGCGTTTAAAGGCGCAAAGGCTTGGATGCAGGGCCGCAAAGGCGGATTCTTCGTCTTTGATATATAGCTGCACCACTTCATCGGTATCCAGCTGGCCGCGGTTTTTCACCTTCACGGTCGCCTCCGCCCCATCGGGCCTGGCTTGAACGCTGGCCCCAGTGACTGCCCCAGCACCATAGGTAAGCCCAAAGCCAAAGGGATATAAGGCTTCCCCTTCAAAGTAGCGGTAAGTGCGGTTCTTCATGGCATAGTCGCAAAAATCTGGCAGATCGTTAACGCTGTGGTAGAAGGTTACCGGAAGCTTCCCCGAAGGCGATACCTTGCCAAAGAGGATATTGGCCAAAGCCGTTCCCCCTGTCTGGCCAGGGTACCAGGCCTGCAAAACCGCGTTGCCCTGATGCACATTTAAAGCGCTGCCCGAGGCCACCACAGTAATGACCTTTTTCCCTGTTTTTAAAACCGCGTCGATCAATTTCAGCTGGCTGGGTGGTAGGTCCAGGGTATTTTTATCTCCGGAGGAATATTCGTTGCCTGTATCCCCTTGCTCGCCTTCAATGGTGGCATCCAGCCCCAGGCAGAGGATTACCGTATCGGCTTCATTGGCCACCCCAATAGCTTCGGCAATGCGGTCTTCGTTAAAGGCCAGATTGCTGGTGCTGTCTTTATACAGATGGCAGCCCAGGGAATAAAGCACCCGCGCCTTGCCTTGGCAAGCGTTCTTGATGCCCTGCAAAAAAGTAACATACCGTGAGGATGTGCCTGCGTAGTTGCCTTCCAATGCCGGGATGCTGTCCGCGTTGGGGCCGATGACCGCCACGGTTTTAAGGCTGCTCAAATCAAGGGGCAGCACCCCATCGTTTTTCAACAGCACCATGGATTTTTCCGCAGCCTTTAAAGCAATGGCATCATGGGCATCCGTATCGTTCTCCAGATAGGAAATGGTATCGTACTGGCAATCCCCGTCGAACATGCCTAGCATGATCCGGGTGGTAAAAAGCCGCTGGGCCGCCAGGCGAATCTGTCCCTCGGTAATCCGCCCTTCCTGCAAGGCTGCCAGCAAATGCAAATAGGTGTTGCCGCAGTTTAAATCGCAGCCGTTTTCCAGCGCCAGGGCAGCGGATTCCGGCGCTGTGGCGGTAACCTTATGGTACATATGAAAATCCGCAATGGCCCAGCAATCGCTGACAACGTGGCCCTCAAAGCCCCATTTGTCCCGCAGGGTTTCTTTAAGCAGCGTTTTTGAACCGCAAGCCGGTTCGCCGTTGACCCGGTTATAGGCTCCCATAACGGATTCCACTTTTGCTTCCTTTACCAGGGCCTCAAAGGCAGGCAAATAGGTTTCGTTCATGTCCTTGGGATTGGCCACGGCATCGAACTCATGGCGCAGGGCTTCCGGTCCGGAGTGGACGGCAAAATGCTTGGCGCAGGCAGCACCTTTTAAATACTTTTGATTCCCCTGGAGGCCCTTTACAAAGGCCACCCCCAGGCGGGCCGTCAGATATGGGTCTTCCCCGTAGGTTTCATGGCCGCGGCCCCAGCGCGGGTCGCGGAATATATTAATATTGGGAGACCAGAAGGTGAGTCCCTTATAAATATCCCTGTCGCCGTTTTTAGCTTGCATGTTGTATTTGGCCCGGCCTTCGGTGGAAATGGTATCGGCAATTTCCTGCTGTAAATCCTCATCGAACATGGCGGCCATGCCAATAGCCTGGGGAAACACCGTGGCCGTGCCTGCCCGTGCCACCCCATGAAGGGCTTCATTCCACCAATTGTATTCGGGAATGTTTAGCCTTGGAATAGCAGGCGCATTGTATTTCAGCTGCGCCGCCGCTTCGTCTAAAGTCATTTGCGAAACCAGATCGTATGCCCTTTTTTGCGCTGTTTGCCTATCCATTTTAATTTCCTCCCAATTCGTTTAAGTTCTCTATAATTCGAATTTGGTTTTCCATAATAATCTTTTCCCCCGGCACGCTGCCAGTTAAAATCCAATCGAAGGCGGTTTTCACACTGCGGTAGCCCTGCTCAAAGGGCTGTTGGCAAACCACCGCCTTAACAAGCCCATCCTCCATGCCCTGACCCACCGCCGGGGTATGGTCGAACCCAAAAACGCTGATCTTCGTTTCTTTTCCCATTTCCTTAACGCCCCGGCAAACCCCCTCCATGCCCGCGGCGATAACCATCAGCGTATCGATTTGCGCATGTGCTTGAAGGAGCTCCAGGGTGGCTTCGTATGCCATGTTTTCATCGTCCTGTGCCGCTGCCATGCCCGCAATGCGAATACCAGGGCAGGCAGAGAGGATTTGAGCCACAAACCCATCTAGCCTTTGCCTGTGGCCCAGAACCGATTCCACGCCCGTAATAATGCCCAAGGTGGCTTTGCCCCCTGTGGCCAGACGCACAATCCCTGCCGCGGTCTTCCCTCCCTTTTCATAATCGCTGCCCACATAGCAAAGACGTTTGCTGCCCTGAATATCCGAGTTAATGGCGATGGTAGGAAGCCCCTGCTGCGCCAGCTCGTTCACCTTATCGATAATTAATTTATCGTTAATGGGTTGCAAAACCAGCGCGGCGGTTTCTTCCTCCACGCTTTTGATCAGCTCCAGCTGCTTTAATTTCTTGTACCCTCGCATGGGCACCACCTTCACAATAACCCCATAATCCTTCAGTTCGCTTTCCGCTTTTCGGATTCCCTCCAAAACATCGTGGAAGAAGGGGTTTCCTTCCGAGGAGACAATAACGGAAATGAGTGGGCTGGTCTTGCGAACCGTTAGGGCTCTGCCCAAAATATTCTTTTGATACCCCGCCTTTTCAAGGGCTTCCAAGATGCGCTTTTCCGTTTCGGGATGCACCTTTCCACGGCCATTAATAACCCTGTCCACCGTGCCCCGAGATACGCCGCACATCAATGCAATTTCTCGTATGGTCATGTATTTCGCTCCCGGTATTTGATGGTTTCATCATACCATCAGGGTTCTTCCATGTCAACCATGTTCACGTGCACATTAAGGGTTTTTTACGTTCCCATCTTGTATATGGTTTTTTAAGATGATATACTTTCATTAAGAAAAAACAGGAGGTGCCCCATGTATCATTCTGAATTGGCATGGCTACCTTTTTATCAGGGAAAAATTTCCCCATGGGGCGGCAATAGCGCCGCATTCGCCCAGGCAGAATTGGCCTTGGGTCTTTATCAACTTGGATCAAACCTGTCTGTTACCCTGGAGCAAACCAATACCAAAGATGGGTATGAAATTAACAAGACCGAAAAGGGCTACTGCATTTGCGGCGGTGAAACCGGGCTCTTATATGGCATATATGCCTTTTTGCTAAAGTTATCTGCAAAGGAAGAACCCGAAACGCCTTTTACCGCGCCGAAGTTTGCCCTGCGTATGCTCAACCACTGGGATAACATGGATGGCCACGTGGAACGGGGCTATGCCGGGCGTTCCTTCTATTATGAAGGGGGCAAGTTCTGTTACGATGAAAAGCGCATAGCCCTGTATGCCCGGATGCTTTGCTCCATAGGCATTAACTGTATCAGCATCAACAATGTAAATGTCCATGCTCCGGCGGATGAACTGATTCTGCCAAGCCTCTTGCCGGAGGTTAAAAAGCTGGCGGCCCTTTTTAGGCCCTTTGGAATCAGGCTGCTGCTTTCCATCGACTATTCGCTGCCTACGAGGCATGGCCTGAATACCGCCGATCCTTTAGATGAATCCGTTGAGGCCTGGTGGGATGCTGCCATCGACAACGTATACAAAGAAATCCCCGACCTGGCCGGTTTTCTCGTCAAGGCGGACAGTGAAAACCGCCCCGGCCCCTTCATGTATGGCCGGGATCATGCCCAGGGGGCAGCCCTTCTTTCCAAGCCCCTTAAAAAGCATGGCGGACAATTGATCTGGCGGTGCGTTGTATACCACTGCACGCAGGATTGGCGAGATACGGCCACCGACCGCCCCAAGGCCGCTTACGACAACTATGCCCATTTAGACGGCCAGTTCGACGATAACGTAATTCTGCAAGTTAAAAATGGGCCCTTCGATTTTCAGGTACGGGAGCCCATTTCCCCGCTTTTATACACCATGCCGAAAACAGATAAAGCGTTGGAGGTGCAATTGGCCCAGGAATACACCGGCCACCAGATCGATCTATTCTACATGCCCCCCCAATGGGCGGATTATATGCAGGATTTGGGTGGTGGGGTGCCCAGCCACATCTGCGCCGTCACCAATACCGGCCGGGATAAAAACTGGACAGGCCATGATTTGGCTCAGGCCAATTTGTTTGCTTTCGGGCACCTGGCCTGGACAGGCAAAGCCGATCCCGGAAAAATAGCAAAAAAGTGGATCAAATGCACCTACGGCCTTGATGGAAAAGCTTTGAGCATTCTGGAAAGCATGCTGCTCATATCCCGGGACGCCTATGAAAAATACACCGCTCCCCTGGGCGCTTGTTGGATGGTGAACACCCATATCCACTACGGCGTTCAGCCTGAGGGCTACGAATATACCCCTTGGGGCACTTACCTGCGCACCACCCACACCCATTTAGGGCTGGACCGCACCGAAAAAGGCACTGGGTATGCCCTGCAATACCCAGTGCCTATCTGTGAACGCTATTCCAATTTGGATACCTGCGATGAAAAGCTGCTTCTGTTCTTCCACCGTCTGCCCTTCACCTACCAAATGAAGGATGGCAGAAGCCTTATCCAGCGGATTTACGACGACCACTTCGAAGGGGCGGATATGGCCCAAAGCCTTATGGATTCTTGGCAAAGCTTAAAGGGCCAGATACCCGAAGAAAGCTACCAAAACGTATTTGAACGCCTTGAAAAGCAGGTGAAAAATGCCATAGAATGGCGGGATGTAATCAACACCTATTACCACCGTTACAGCGGGATTGGCGATAAAAAGGGCCGGAAAATTTACGATTAGAGCTTATCCCTGTCGTAAAAGAAATGGGTTTGGGGTTCCGGGTGGCAAAGATAGGTATTAATGCTTTCATAAGGCGCGATTTGAGCAGGCTCTCCGCCCCAGTTCGCAAGCCCTTCAATGTAGCTTCGCAGCCGTTTTCCGGACACCACCTCAAAGCAATGGGAAGCCAGCACCCTTTCAAAGGGCAGCTTTAAAACCCCTTCCATGGTGCGCTGATATTCCGCCATGGGCACGCATTCCGGGAAAAATACCCAGGTGGTAGGGTTCCAGTTATCGCCAATAAGCAACGTATCCCCTGCTAAAGCGCCCAAAGAACCGGGTGTATGACCTGGCAAAGGGAGAATCTGGACGGTGATGCCGCCTAAATCCAGCCGTTCCTGGGAAGCAGGCAGAACCTGGGTTTCATAGGAAGGCAGACCGGCCTGCGGCCTAAGCCCCTTGTCCAGCGCTGCCTTAAGTACCTTTTCCCGCTGTTCTTGCCTGGTATAATGGTTAAGGCATTCCCAATCGTTGCAATAAACGGTTTCAAACTGGGTATAGCCCAAAGCATGGTCGTGATGTCCGTGGCTTAAAACCACCACCAGAGGCAAAGCCGTAAGCTTTTCCACACAGGCTCTTAAATTCCAAAGGCCATAGCCCGTATCAAACAAAAGGGCCTTCTCCCTTCCCGCCACCAGCGTAACGCAGACTCCCATCCCATCCCGAATATGATAAATGTGTTCACTCACAGGGTTGATTTCAAACATCCTTTTCACCTCTAGAAGGATTATACCCCCAACAAATGGAAGGAGCAATCCCAAATGTTGTTTAATAATGGCTGGTCATTTCACAAAGGCCCTCTGGGCGCCCATTTGGAAAAAGAGGCTCTTAAGCCCGTAGAAATCCCCCACGATTGGCTTGTTTACAATGCCAACGATTTATATGAGGATAGCCAGGGCTGGTATTACAAAACCTTCGACCGGCCTGCTGGCGAAAAGGTTTTCATCCAGTTCGACGGCGTTTACATGGATTGCACCATTTACATAAACAGCCTCAAGGCCTTTGAATGGAAGTACGGCTATTCCGCTTTTGAAGTGGATGCCACCCCTCATCTTAAGGATGGCCAAAATGAGATTCTGGTTCAGGTCGTGCATCAAGCCCCCAACTCCCGTTGGTATTCCGGTGCGGGAATCTACCGGAATATCCATATAGAAACCAAAGCTGCTTGCCACATCGCCCACAATGGTGTGTATATCACCCCTGTCCTGCAGGCCGATGGCTCCTGGCTGGTGGAAGCGGATACCCAAGTGGCATGCGATAAAGCCTATACGCTGGAGCACCGAATCGTTGGCGAGGAAAGCCTGCATATACAAAGCCCCAGGCTCTGGTCTTTGGAGGAACCTAACCTTTACACCCTTGAAACCAGGCTGATGGTGGAGGGTACCTGCACCGATACCGCTTTAAACACCTTTGGCCTTCGCAGCTTACGGTTCGACGCCAATGAGGGCTTGTTCTTAAACGGCAACCATATCAAGCTGTTCGGTACCTGCGAACACCACGATCTAGGCGCTTTGGGTGCGGCCTTTAACAAAACCGCCATGAGACGAAAGCTAACATTGCTTAAAAAAATGGGTGTCAACGCCTTGCGCACATCCCATAACATGCCCGCCAAGGAAGTGATGAATTTATGCGATGAAATGGGTCTTCTGGTGGTTTCAGAAGGCTTTGATATGTGGGAGCGGGCTAAAACGCCCTATGATTATGCCCGCTTTTTTAAGAAATGGATGCCCTCCGATGTGCAATCCTGGATACAGCGGGACAGAAACCATCCCTGCCTTATGATGTGGTCTATCGGCAATGAAATCTACGACACCCACGCCGATCAAAGGGGCCAGGAGGTAACGGTGCTGCTTTCCCAAGAAGTACGCAGCCACGACCCGAAATCCCACGCCATTATCACCATTGGCTCCAACTACATGCCCTGGGAAAACGCCAACAAATGTGCCGATCTGGTGGAAGCCGCAGGCTACAATTACGCTGAACGCCTCTATGAAGACCACCACAAAAAATACCCTCAGCGGATCATTTATGGCAGCGAAACCGCCTCCACCGTCCAAAGCCGGGGCATTTATCATTTTCCCCTGATGCAATCGCTTTTGGCCGACGATGATGAACAATGCTCATCCCTTGGCAACAGCACCACCTCCTGGGGGGCAAAAAACACCGAATACAACATTGAAATGGATTTAAACGCCAAGTTTTCTTTGGGGCAATTCATTTGGACAGGGTTCGATTACATTGGCGAACCCACCCCCTATCACACCAAGAATTCTTACTTTGGCCAACTGGATACCGCAGGCTTTCCCAAGGACAGCTTCTACATTTACCAATCCTATTGGACAGATTATAAGAAAAACCCCATGGTACACATTACCCCCTACTGGGATTTTTCCGTTGGTCAGCCCATCGACGTGCGGGTATTTTCCAATGCGCCAAGGGTGGAACTGTTCTTTAATGGTATGCCTGTTAAGCCCGGTACCCTCCCCTACGAAAAAGGTGTCTTAAAGGCCATTGCCTACGATGAAAATGGCAGTATTATTGCCACCGATACCCAAGCCTCCTTTGGCAATGCCGCAAGCCTTAAGTTAAATGCCGATAAGCAGACTTTATACGCAGACGGCAGCGATCTTATTTTCGTTGAAATTTCTGCCTTGGATGAAAACCACTTGCCTGTTCAAAATGCCAGCAACCGGGTACATGTGCAGGTAACCGGCGCCGGGCGGCTTATCGGCCTGGATAACGGGGACAGCACCGATTACGATCAATACAAGGGCACCTCCCGCCGTCTGTTTTCCGGCAAGCTCCTGGCCATTATCGCCGCCAGACACACCCCTGGGGATATTCAAGTGGCCGTCTTCTCCCCCGGTCTGCCAGAGGCCGCCATGCTCTTGAAAGCTGTTTCCGCGCCTATTCCCCAGGGCAGCAGCGATACCCTGCTTGAAAACACTCCCAGCCCCGAAAATGCCGAACTGCCCATTCGCAAAATTGAGCTGATAAGCCCCCATGGTTTCGAAATGACCAAGGAATGCCCCTCCTTAACCGTTACAGCGAAAATTTTGCCGGAAAATGCTTCCTACCAGGACCTTACCTGGCGGCTAACCAACCAGGCCGGCATTGATACCAATCTGGCCAAGCTGGTATTCAACGGCAATACCGCTGTGATTCAGGCTTTGGGCGATGGCGAAGTCTGGCTTCGGGCCATGACCCATAACGGGAAGGATGGCTACAGCATCATTTCCCAGCAACGGTTCCGTATTGCCGGGGTAGGCGCCGCCGCTTTGAATCCTTACGGCTTTATTTCCGGCGGCCTGTACAATGCAAGCAACCTGCCCATGACAAATGGCAACGAGCGCGGCGTAGCCACCCTGCGGGATGGTGTAAGCCATGTAGGCTTTAAAAACGTGGATTTCGGCTCCTTCGGCAGCGACACCATCACCCTGCCTGTCTTTGCCATGGATCAGGAGCCTTTTGAAATGGAGATTTGGGAAGGCATGCCGGAAGATAAAGGCAGCGAAAAGGTCGCCACTGTTATTTACGATCTGGGCAGCGTTTGGAACACCTATAAAGAAATCACCTACACCCTGCCCCGTCGGTTTAAGGGCCTGACCACCCTGTGTTTCAAAGTAAACCGCAAGATTCACATTAAAGGCTTCTCCTTCGCCTCGCAAAAGGCCATCGCCAAATTAAATGCCCTGGATTGCGATAAAATATACGGCGATACCTTTGCAAAAACCACTACCGCTGTAGAAGGCATTGGCAACAATGTGTCCCTGGTGTTTGACGACATGGCCTTTAATGGCGGCTCTTACACCCTGGCCATTTTAGGCCGCACCCCCCTGGATAAAAACACCTTGCAGGTAGAATTCAATCATGGCGGAAATATAACCCGTGAACTGATCGAGTTCACCTATGCTGCCAATTACGAAACGCAAACCTTTCCTCTGACCATCGAAAAAGGCAGCTGCACCGTCACCTTCATTTTTCTTCCCGGCTGCCAGTTCGATTTCAAATCCTTCCAATTCAGAAAGGAAAGCAAATGAATTTACTTTTGCACGCCTGCTGTGGCCCCTGTGCTTTAAAATGTGTGGAAACCTTGAAAGAAGAATCCATTTCCCCTACCCTCTTCTACTTCAACCCCAACATCCATCCCTTTACCGAGTATGAGAGTCGCAAGGCCTCGCTGTTAAAGTTGGGCGAGGAAACCAATACCCCGGCCATTGTCCATGGCGAATACGGCCTGCGGGATTTTCTCCATGCTGTAGGCGAGGATTTCGATGCCCGTTGTCCTGTCTGCTACCAGCTCCGTTTAGAGGCCGCCGCTAAATACGCCAAGGAAAACGGCTTTGAAGCTTTCACCACCACGCTCTTGATCAGCCCCTACCAGAACCACGAATGGCTCAAAAAAAGCGGCGAAACCGCCGCTGAAAAATTGGGTATTCCTTTTTTATACCGGGATTTCCGCCCCTATTTCCGGGCCGGTCAAAAGGCCGCCCGGGAAATGGGCCTATACATGCAAAAGTATTGCGGTTGTGTCTTCTCGGAGGAGGATCGATACAAGCCCAAGGGTTAGCCTTTTCCAATGGACGTCTATTGCTCGAACTGGCTGTTGTAAAGCTCGGCATAGAAACCGCCTTTAGCCAACAGCATTTCATGGTTGCCCGTTTCCACAATATCCCCATCCTTCATAACCAGGATCACATCTGCGTTTTTAATGGTAGAAAGCCGGTGGGCAATCACGAAAGACGTCCGGCCTTGGGTCAATTGATCCATGGCCTTTTGAATAATGATTTCTGTTCGTGTATCCACCGAGCTGGTGGCTTCGTCCAGAATCAACAAAGGCGCGTTTTGAATCATGGCCCTGGCAATGGTGATCAATTGCTTCTGCCCTTGGGATAGGCTGGCTTTATCGTCTAAAATGGTATCATAGCCCTTAGGCAAGGTCTTGATAAAGTGATGAAGTCCCACCGCTTTGCAGGCGGCTTTGACTTGTTCATCCGTAACGCCTTCCATGGCATAGGCGATGTTATCCCGAATGGTGCCTTCAAACAGCCAGGTGTCTTGAAGCACCATAGAAAATTGCTTGTGCACCTCTTCCCTGGTGGTTTCGTTCAGGGGCACCCCATCCAGTAAAATCCGGCCGCTGTCCGGCTCATAAAACCGCATAAGCAAGTTCACAAGGGTGGTTTTTCCGGCCCCGGTCGGGCCTACGATGGCCACCTTTTGTCCTGCCTCCACTTTGGCGGAGAAATCCTTAATAATGGGCTTGCCCTGAACATAGCTGAACCGCAGGTGGTCAAAAGTCACCTGGCCCTTTACATTGCCGAATTTTTTGATCTTCTTACTTTCGTCGCTCAGCTCCTGTTCATCTAGCATTTCAAAGACACGCTCGGAAGCCGCCGTTGTTCTTTGCAGGTTCTGGAAGGCCTGGGCCAATTGGGAAAGAGGCTGGGTAAACAGACGCACATACATCATAAAGGCCACGATCACCCCGAAGGAAATGGTGCCGTTCATAGCCAGCACTGCGCCTACCACACATACCGCCACATAGCCAAAGTTGCCTATGAAACCCATTAAGGGCATCATCAGCCCCGACATAAACTGGGATTTCCAGCCGCTTTGGTAAAGCTTGCGGTTTACCTTTTCAAAGCTCTCTTTGGCAGCCCCACTGCCATTATAGGCCTTTACAATATTATGGCCGGAATAGATTTCCTCCACCTGGCCATTAATAACCCCCAGCTGCACCTGCTGGGCTGTAAAAAAGCCCTGGGATTTACCCATGATAAACATCATAAGCGCAAAGCCAACAATGCTTGCCGCCACTGCGGTCAGCGCCATGATCCAGTTGGTGGCCACCATCATGATCAATGCCCCAAGGAACATGGTAATGGAGGTAACCAGGCCGCTTAAACTTTGGTTTAAGGTTTGGCCAATGGTGTCCACATCATTGGTCATGCGGGACAGCACATCCCCAAAGCTGGTGTTATCGAAATAGCTTAGGGGCAGCTTGTTAATCTTCTCCAGAATATCCCCGCGCATCTGCTTGCTTGCTTTGGCCGTGGCCGTGGCCATAATATAGCTTTGCAAAAAGTTCAAAACAGCCGCTGTGCCATAGAAGCAAACCAGCGTAATGGCAATGGCCCGAATGGCTTCCATATCGATACCGGCCATAAGCCCATTTGTAATCAGGTTGGTCATTTCCTTTAGTTTATCCGGGCCGATAATCTGCAAAACCGTACCTGCCACCGCCAACACAAGTGAAAGCACAATGGCGGGAAGATAGGGCTTTAAAAAGGCCATTAGCTTTTTCGTGGTTTCTTTTGCATTTTTAGCCCCCTGCGGGGCCTCTCTCATAGGTCCTCTCATCATCGCGCAAGTTCCTCCTCGCTTAACTGGGACGCGGCAATCTGCTTATAGACCTCGCAGGACTCAAGCAGGTTCTTATGGGTACCCTTGCCTACCATCCTACCCTCATCTAAAACGATAATTTGGTCTGCGTCCATGATAGTACCAATCCGTTGAGCTACGATTAGACTCGTCACGCCCGTGGTCTGTTTTTTTAGCTCAGTTCGCAGGACCCGGTCTGTTTTATAATCCAGCGCAGAGAAGGAATCGTCGAAAATATAGACCTCAGGAGCGCGCAAAACAGCACGGGCAATGGCCAAGCGCTGTTTTTGGCCGCCGGATACGTTGGTGCCGCCTTGGGCAATAGGCGCATCGTATTTCTCGTCCAGTTTGTTTACAAATTCAGCACCTTGGGCAATCTCAACAGCCCTTTCAACCCCTTCCATGGCATAATTCCCCTGACCATTATCGCCATATGCCACGTTGGATTGAATTGTGCCCTTAAACATAACCGCCCGCTGAGGCACATAGCCTAGCTTGTTATACAGGGCTTCAAGCTTATAATCCTTCACATTTACCCCATCTAGGTAGATAGCACCCTCCGTGGCATCGAAAAACCTTGGAACCAGGTTAATCAGTGTGGATTTGCCAGAGCCCGTGGAACCGATAAAGGCCACTGTTTCCCCCCGTTTAGCGGTAAAGCTGATATCGGTAAGCACATTGGCTTCCGCTCCGGGGTATTTGAAGCTTACGTTTTCAAACCGTACTTCGCCCTTTATAAGCGGATCGCCCTGGGTTTGCTCTCCATCCAAAATGGAAATAGGTGTATCCAATACCTCGTTGATCCGCCTAGCGGATACGTTGGCACGGGGAAGGAGGATAAAGATCATGATCAGCATCATAAAGCTCATGATCACCTGCATGGCATAGGAAGAGAACACCACCATATTGGAAAACAGGGGAAGCTTTTCTGCCATCGCCGCGTTTTGGATAAGGCTGGCACCGATCCAATAAATGGCCAGGCTTAGGCCGTTCATGATCAGGCTCATCACCGGAGACATGATAGACATGGCCCGGTTGGTGAAAAGGCTGGTGCCTGTTAATTCCTCATTGGCCTTTTCAAACTTTTCCTGCTGATAGCCTTCGGCATTGTACGCCCGTACCACCCGAAGGCCGGTTAAGTTTTCTCTGGTGACGCTGTTCAAATTATCGGTCAGCTGTTGCATTTTTTTGAATTTAGGCATAACGAACAGAATAATGAACGCGATCATCACCAGCAGAATCCCCACAGCCATTGCTGTGGCAGTGGTCCACTCAATGGCCTTGCTCTGAATCTTGCCAATAGCCCAAAAGGCCATAATGGGGGCTTTAACAATGGCTTGTAGGCCCATGGTAATCAGCATCTGGACCTGGGTTACATCGTTGGTGGAGCGGGTAATCAGGCTGGCGGTTGAAAAGTGATCAATCTCCGCCATGGAAAAGGCATCCACTTTATTAAAGAGCTTGCTACGCAAGCGTCTGGAGAATCTGGCCCCGATCCTGGCCGCAAAAAAACCTACCATAATAGCCGCCACCAGACTGCCCAAAGCACATAGGAGCATCATTCCCCCTGCCCTGTAAATATCGCCCATGGCGCTGCCCGGGGTCTGACACAGCCTGGTAATCTCCTGCATATAATCTGGCAGCTTCAGATCGAGCCACACCTGGGCAGCAATAAAAACCAGGCTTGCCACGGCTTGCAACCACTCCTTAGGCTTTAGGTACTTAAAAATTTTCAGCATTATTTAACCTCCAGTTCATAATAGTGTTATATTCTAATAGTATTAGATAATTAGGATTTTTTTGCGGCCGCCAAGACGACCGCAATTTTATTTAGCGTTTAGGTCCGCTTGCCTGTATTTTGCCCAGGATACGCACAAAGTTTTTCGCATCCTCTTCTCCAAGCATTTCAAGCATGGTTGTGGTATGCGCCATCATTTCCTTGTGGTGCATCAGGGCGTCTTCCAAGCCCTGGTCTGTAATTTTCACCAATATCCTTCGCCGGTCGTTGGGATCGATGCGGCGAGTGATGAACCCCTTTACTTCCAGGCCGTTAAGGGTCGCGGCAATTCTCGCGGTGGAAATGTTCATTTCATTGCTGATTTCCCCCGGCAGAACCTCCCTGTTTTGATGGCACAGATACTGCATCACAAAGGCTTCCCCTTGCATGGAGGCGTTCAGCGGCTTACGGGGATTGGATTTATGGAACCTGTGCATGATATGCATCATTTCCTCTGCCAATGCCTTATAATCCACGTTTACTCACCCCCTTAATATCTAACACAGTTAGTATCTTACTACTTTTTAGACTCACTGTCAATACCTAAAAAGAACGCCTCGTTTTCACGAGGCGCTCTCTTAAAACTAACTTCCAGGCTGTCCAAAAAGGTCCAGATGTGGGGGAAGCGCGAAACCGTCTGCGGGAGCTGTACTAACGTACAGCGACAAAGCGGTTTTGCAGTGAGCCCACAGATGGGCCTTTTTCGACGGCCGTCACATTATTCGACGGTTACGTAGGTCCAAACCGCGTCACCAGTGGAAAGAAGAATCAGATCCTTGATGTTGGACTTTAAGATGATGGGACGGGTGTAGAAGGACATGGGAGCCACACCGCCGGTAGCCATCAACACTTCTTCAGCCTGAGCGCAAAGCTTAGCGCGTTCTTCAGGGTTGGTAGAAGCTTTGATTTCTTTCACCACTGCGTCATAAGCATCGGCCCAAGTCTGGTCGCCATTGAGGCCCCAATTCGCGCCTAAGCCGGCATCCTTGGTCACTTCGCTGGCCTTGGTGTAATCGCCCAGCTCACGGCCTACACGGGGGTAGTTGTTGCCGGAGTTGGAAATGAAGATTTCAAGGAAGTTCACGCAGTCGTTGAAGTCTGCGATCCAGCCCATACGAGCGGCTTCCGCGTCGCCAGCCTTAAGCTTGGTCTGCAAGGTTGCCCAGGCTTCGGTGTTGATCACAGCAGTGATACCGAAGGTGTTCCAAGCTTCCTGCACGTACTGAATGATTTTGGCATTGGCGCCGGAGTTGTTGAAAGCGAATTCGATGGCGGGGAAGTCGGTGAACACGATGTTGCCGTCTTCGATGGTGCCTTCATAAGCATAGCCCAGGTCGATCAAGGTCTTGCAAGCAGCAACCTGATCCACGGTGTAGTTTTCGTTTTCTTCGGATTCTTCGGAAGTCCCGGTGTACCAGGAGCTATAAGTATCGGAAGAACGAACGTCAGCATTGAAGCCATCGCTCAGGCCCTTGGGGAAGAAGCCCTTAGCAGCAGCCTGACCGCCCATGGTAACGTATTCTACCAGGTCATCACGGTTGACCATCTGGCCCAGCGCGAAACGGGCTTTGGACTGTTCAGCCACTGTCAGCTGTTTGCCGGCGGGAGAATAATCCTTATGCACGTTAAACAGGATGTACCAGGTGCCGATGTAGTCGGTAACCGCGTATTCGTCGGGATAGGTGGAAGCCAAACGGGGCAGTTCATCGGGCTCGAAGGAGTTGTCGATGAAGCAGGCAGCGCCGCTTTCATAAGCAGCCAGCATGGCCACGTTGTCTTCGGAAAGCAAGCAGTTCACGCCATCCAGCGTAACAGCGTCAGCGTTCCAGTAGTAGGGGTTCTTTTCGTAGGCGATAACATCGTCCACAGCGTACTTAACCATTTTGAAAGCGCCCATGCCGATGTAGGTTTCAGGCTTGGTGGCCCAAATGCCTTCGTTGTCGGCCAATTCAACCTTCACAGGCATGAAGGTGGGGAAGGCGCACAGTTCAAGGAAGTAAGCGGTGGGGCTGTTCAACACAACAGTGATGGTGTTGGCAGCTTCGTCGAATACAACGTTCAGGTTGGCATCTTCGTAGCCTTCGATCACATCGTACATGAAGCCATAGTCGGCGCCCAGTTCTTCACTGGAAGCGCGCTTCCAAGAATCCACCAGGTCTTTGCCGGTGAAATCGCTGCCATCGGACCATTTCAGATCCTTGCGCAGGGTGAATACATAGGTGAGGCCGTCTTCGGACATGGTGTAGCTTTCAGCCAGTTCGGGCATCAGCTTAGCAACGCCGTCCACCCACTGGAAGCCCATCAGGCCAGCGTGGCCCAGACGCAGGATGTTGCTGCCGTTGGAAGCAGAGTTCAGTGCCGGGTCGATAGACAAGGGAGTGCCGCCGCCGTAGAAAATGGAGACGGTGTTGCCTTCGGCCATAGCCGGGATCATGGTGCACATCATAAGTAGCGCCAATACCAGAGCAAGTACCTTTTTCATAGTTCTCCTCCTCGTAAATAGGTTCTATATGGTTCACTGATAGTTTATGGTATCACAGTGTGAAAACCGCTGTCAACCAAAAAACATCAATAAAACATCACTATTATGCTGCC
This sequence comes from Eubacteriales bacterium, assembly GCA_031556065.1. Taxonomy (GTDB): domain Bacteria; phylum Bacillota; class Clostridia; order Christensenellales; family Aristaeellaceae; genus JAVBTR01. Next base: position 52,966 of record JAVBTR010000016.1, read on the forward strand.
ATCCTATTACAGGTGATGGCAAGCCACAAAATGGCCCGGAGCCGCTTCTTTAAATACCGGCTTCTCGATAGCGCACTGCTTGGTAGCCCTATCGCATCGGGTTCTGAAGGGGCAGCCGGAGGGCACGCGCAGGGGGCTTGGCACATCCCCCGAAAGCACCACACGGTTGGACTGCTTGGCCTTAACAGGATCGGGGATCGGCACAGCAGACAAAAGGGAAATGGTGTAGGGGTGCAGCGGATGGTGGTGCAATTCGTTTGAGTCGGCCATTTCCACCATTTTGCCAAGATACATTACCGCGATGCGGTTGGAAATGTGCTTCACCACGGAAATATCATGGGCGATAAACAGATAGGAAAGCCCCAATTGGTTCTGCAAATCTTCCAGCATGTTAATTACCTGGGCCTGGATGGACACGTCCAGCGCGGAAACAGGCTCGTCGCACACAATAAACTCGGGGTTGGAAGCCAAGGCTCTGGCAATACCGATACGCTGGCGCTGGCCGCCGGAAAATTCGTGGGCATAACGGGTAGCCTGTTCGGAGTTTAGACCAACGGTATTGAGCAGCTCCTTGATCCGTTCGCTACGCTCCCCCTTGGTGTTGCAAAGCTTATGCACATCGATGGGTTCAGCGATAATATCGCCTACTGTCATACGAGGATTCAAGGACGAGTACGGGTCTTGAAAAACCATCTGGGCACGCTTGCGAAAATCATCCAGCTTGGGGCCGGGCTCAATCTTCACGCCATCGAAAACCACGTCTCCGGCAGTTGGCCGGTAAAGGTGCAAAAGGCTTCTGCCTACGGTGGTTTTGCCGCAGCCGGATTCCCCCACCAGGCCAAGGGTTTCCCCTTTTTTAATTTCGAAGGAAACGTCATCCACTGCCTTTAGCATGGTGGTCTTTAAAAAGCCGGTGGCGATAGGAAAGTACTGTTTAAGGTTTTTAACCTCTAAAAGCGCTTTTTCACTCATCTTTCGCACCAATCCTATCTGTATCAATCTTGACGATCTCGCCATTTTCATCGGTTTCGATCACATTGTGCTTCATACCATCCTCTACGTTCACCCAGCAGGCCGCCAGATGATCTGTCGCTACCCATACCTCCTTGGGCTGCTGGCTCAGGCACACCTTCATGGCCCTGTCGCACCGGGGCGCGAAGGCACAGCCCTTAGGCATATTCAGCAAGTCGATAGGGGTGCCGGTAATGGGCACCAGCCGTTCCTTTTCATCGCTGTCGATGTTGGGAATGGAGCGAATAAGGCCCTTTGTGTATTCATGGCGGGGGTTATAGAAGATCTGATCCGCTGTACCGCGCTCTGCCACCTTACCCGCGTACATAACGATCACTTCATCGCACATGCTGGCGATAACGCCCAAATCGTGGGTAATCATGATAATGGCCATGCCCAGCTTTTTTTGCAAATCCTCCATCAGTTCCAGTATCTGGGCCTGAATGGTTACGTCCAAAGCCGTGGTGGGTTCGTCCGCGATGAGAATATCCGGTTCGCAGGCCAGTGCCATGGCGATCATCGCCCGCTGGCGCATACCGCCGGAAAGCTCATAAGCGTATTGGTGAATGCGCTTTTCCGGTTCATTGATGCCTACCAACTGAAGCATTTCAATGGCCCGTTCCTTCGCTTGATGACGGTTGCGCCCTGTATGGAGCATAATAGCCTCCATGAGCTGGTTGCCCACGGTGAACACGGGGTTTAAGCTTGTCATAGGGTCCTGAAAAATAATGCTGATTTTGTTGCCCCGGATTTTGCGGATTTCTTCCTCGCTGGCTTTCACCAGTTCCTTGCCCTTAAACTTGATGCTGCCGCCGGTGATCCGGCCGGGATGGGTCAGAATCTGCAAAACGGAATAAGCTGTAACGCTTTTGCCGCTGCCCGATTCCCCTACGATCCCCAGCACCTTGCCATTGTCCAGGTTGAAGGAAATCCCGTTGACTGCTTTCACATCCCCTGCGGGAGTGAGAAAGGATGTCTTTAAATCTCTGACTTCAAGTAATGCCATCTTCTCATCTCCTCTACATTAAGAACGCAGTTTCGGGTCAAAAGCATCCCGCAGGCCATTTCCCAAAAGATTGAAGGAAAGCACGATCAGGAAAATGGACATGGCCGGGAAAAACAGCTGGTAGGGATAACTGGTCAGGGATGTGCGCGCCTCGGAAGCCAAGGAGCCCAGAGAAGGCATGGGAATGGAAACCCCCAGGCCTAAGAAGGAAAGGAAGCTTTCAGTAAAGATGGCGCTGGGAATTTGCATGGCAGCAGTAATGATAATAACCGAAATACAGTTAGGAATCATGTGGGTTTTAATGATCCGTGCAGGGCTTGCACCGATGGACCGGGAAGCCAGAACATATTCTTGCTCTTTAATAGAAAGAATCTGGCCGCGAACCTGCCTTGCCATGCCTACCCAATAAAGCAAGCCGAATACGATAAAGATACTGATCATCCCCGCGCCCAACTTGATCACCATCACATTTTTCGACGCGGACACAATATCTTTAATGGCCACAGATAAGAGGATCACGATCAACACATCGGGCAGTGAATAGATAATATCCACTATGCGCATCATGATCAAGTCCACCCGGCCGCCGAAGTAGCCTGAAACGGAGCCGTACAAAATACCAATAATAATAACGATAATAGCAGAAACAATACCCACCAAAAGGGAAATGCGAGTGCCGTAAATCACGCGGATAGCGTAATCCCGGCCCAGGGCGTCCGTCCCCATAATATGAGGGAAGACATCCTCGCCTTTATCGATCTTGGCCTGCTCCTTTTTTGAATACTCAAAGGGACTCAGGTTCTTGGCGGATACATCCTGCCTGGTGTAGGAATAGGGGTAAATAGCAGGCACAATGAAGGAGATTAGCGCGATGATAACAATCAAGAACAGGCAGACCATGGCCATCTTGTTCTTGCGCAGGCGGCGCATGGCATCCCTCATGAAGGAAACGGATTCCCTTTGGGTTACCTGCTGGGCCTTTTCTTCTTCTGACGCGGGGGTGAACAAATCCAAATCCATTTGGAAACTAAGGGGATTTTTCTTGGGCATTTTATCGTTTTGCATAGTCGACCACCTTACCTCAAATCAATCCTGGGATCCATGATTTTATACATTACGTCGCTTAAGAAATTCATAAGAATAATCATAACCGCCAGGAAGATGGTCACACCCATGATCATCATATAGTCCGTGCGCAGCATGCTATTGACAAACAAACGGCCCAGGCCCGGCACGGAGAAAATATTCTCCACCACCATGCTGCCTGTTAAAATGTAGGCCATCATAGGGCCCGCGTAAGTGATTACCGGGCTTAAGGCGTTTTTAAGGGCATGCTTGAAGATCACCTTCCACTTGCTTACACCCTTGGCCCTGGCTGTGCGGATGTAATCTTGGCCCAGCACATCCAGCATGCTTGAGCGTTCCAAGCGAGTGATGTACGCCATAGGGTACAGGCTTAGTGATACCACCGGCAGCACAAGCCCTCCCGGCTGATTGCCCATGGTTGGGAACCAGCCCAGCTGCAAGGCAAAAAACAGCAAAAACAGTGTCGCCATAACAAAGGATGGCATGGAAACCAGCGCTGTTGTGACCAGCTGGATCAGTTTATCCCAGAACCGGCCCCTGTTAAGGGCCGCAATGGCACCTAGTATGACCCCCAAAACAATGGCGATCAGGGCCGCGCTAAAGCCAATGGTGGCCGAATAGCTAAAGCCGTTCTTAATCAGATCGAAAACCGTATTCCCTACCCAGCCTGTAGAAAGGCCGAAATCCAATTGAAGTACGTTTTTAAGGTAATTTATAAATTGAACAGGCACAGGCTTATCAAACCCATACTTGGCCTCCAGCGCCGCGATAGTGGCGTCGGATTTGGCCTTTTCAGAGCTGAAAGGACTTGCGGGAATAGCGTGCATGGTAAAAAAGGTGATAAGAATCACCAGAAAAATTGTAAGAATGGCCATGCCAAACCGCTTGAAAATGTATACCAGAAACTTCGAATTCATTCGAATCCCCCTGCCCGAACAACGTCTTTTAGACACCGTTCACAAATGTAAAGTTTATTGTACTTTATACACATTTCATTGTCAAACCGCAAAACCATTACCGGCAAGTATTTGCTGTTTTTTTGTTGTTTTTTTGAAACAAAATAAAGCCGCCGCAAGAAACATGCAACGGCTTTATGGGTTATTTTACTTATGAAAGAACACTTGCTTTAGTAGATATGATGTCCCTGTGGCAGGGTCCATATCCATAACCATTACATCTTTCATGTACTCATTCCATTTATCTACTACAGGGCTTTCCCGTTGGATTCTGGCAGCATCATCCACACCATTCTCCGCTTCATAATAACCGAACAACGTGTTTTCCACCTGCCAGATGGTGTAGTTATGAATCCCTGCCTGGTTAAGCACCTGTGTCATTTCCGGCCAGATTTCGTCGTGGCGGCGGATATATTCCCCCAGCATGCCTTCTTTAATCGTAGCCCTCCAAGCGAATCGTTCCATTTTCATTCATTCTCCCCGTCGTTTTTAGTTTCCTGAACGCTGTCTTCTATTTCCACAACATCTCCGCTGGAATCCTCTTCCTGCACAGGAGGGGGTTCATTTCCAGGGGTCTTTTGCTCGTCTGGCTTTCTTGGCGGCTTATCCGTCTCCTTAGGAGGACGCTGCTCCTTCTTGTTTTCGGGAGCGTTATCCGAATAAAGAATCCGCATGGTATCCCGGTCTGCTGTGCCGGTTGCCTTAAGCCCCGCCATTTCCTGGAACTGCTTGACCGCCTTGGCGGTGTTCTGCCCGTATGAGCCATCCGCCATGCCCACCTGATAGTAGCCTAATTCCCAAAGCCTGTTTTGCAGCATCCGCACCCGTTCTCCCACATTGCCCGCTTTGCGGCTTATAAACAGGTCGAACTCCGGAGCTGTTTTGGAATAAAGCTTTTCCAGCAGGGCGCTGGTGGCGGTGGCAGATTCCGTGTAGCCTGCCTGGCCCTGGAAGAGCTTCAGCGCGTGAAGGGTGTTATCCCCAAATTCGCTGTCTGCGCTGCCCACAGGGTACCCTAAATATTGCAGCCGCTTTTGCATGTTATATACCTTAGTGCCCTTTTGCCCGTACTTAACCGCAGCGTAACCGGGGGCGGCTGTAGCCGCAGGCTTTTTTGTAACCGTTGGGGCCTTGGTTGAAGCCGGATTATAATACGCGTTCGCTACAGGCGTGGCCGTAGGTGCGGCAGCCGGTGCCGCCGTTACCACCGGTATGGGGGTAACCGTCGGAGCAAAGGCGATCTGGGTTTTACCCAGGTAAACCGGGTAGCCGGTTGCTTCATCCAGCCCATAGCACAGCAGGCTATCGCCCGTAAGCCCTATTGCTTTAACGCCTATAAACGGCATATCCACGCGAATGGCAGCGGCATCCAGCAGGCGGTAAGCCATGGCAGAGCCGTCCTGGCCAATGGCCACCAGCACCGTTTCCGAAGCACATAAGGAAGCGGGGGTAATATAGGCCGGGCCAATGGTGGCAATGCCGCTTACAGGCGCGCTTAAAGAAATGCTCTTGATGACCGCGCCCTGGCTGCCTAGCTCGCAATAAAACAGCTTATCCCCATATTGGGCAGCCGTAATGGCAAAGGCGGTGGTTATCTGGTAGACAGCGCCGTTGGAGATCATGCTCAGTGCGCCATTGGTTAGGGTATAAGAAGTTTTTTGTGTATACTGCTCCAAATCCTGCTGGGAAGGGGCACGGCTGACCACGTTGGAACCTGTTCCATCCAGCTTAACCTGATACAGCACCCCGCCCTTGGCCAAGCAATAAAGGGAACCCTCATCGGAAATGGAAAGAATATCATCAATGCTGGTTTGCAGGGTTTTAAGCTCTTTGGTTATATTATTTTGAATGAACAGATGGTTATTTTCCCCAAGATACGCGGTGTACTGCGCATTTGAGACCATCGGCGCTGCCAAGGCTGCTGCCGATATCGCCATAGCCAAAACGGAAACGGCTACAAAGGCCGCCCACTTCCATTTCTTCATAACTTAACCTCCCGAGATATGAATCCTTCGTTATTGTCCTATTATGGGCAATAATGGTAGGAAATGTCAAGCTTTTCCATTTAAAAAGCACCTTGCTAGGCTTTATACAAGTATGGTAGAATAACTTAATTACGCTTTGGAGGCACTTTTTTAATGCAAAGGATTAAGAATCACCCATTGGTGGCATCCCTTTTATCCTTGGAAGGCAATCCCCGTGTTCTGGTTTTTTTAGAGCCTCTTTGGGGCATTCCCTATAACCTTATTGCCCCCTTTGCCACCCTTTATATGTATGCCCAAGGGGTCAACGATGCGCAGATCGGGCTGATCCTTTCTATTTCCACCATCATCAAGGTGTTTTTTGCCTTCGGGGGCGGCATTATTACCGATAAGCTGGGCCGCAAAACCACCACCAATATGGGCGATCTGCTGGGCTGGACGGTAGCCTGCGTCATTTGGGCCATATCGGATAATTTCTGGTGGTTTCTGGCCGCCACCCTTATGAACAGCTTCGAGCATGTGAACCAAACCGCCTGGCAATGCCTTTTGGTGGAGGACGCCCAGGAAAAGGACGTTGTGAACATGTATACATGGATCAACATTGCGGGGCTGCTGGCCGTGTTCTTTGCCCCTATTTCCGGGCTGTTAATCGAGCGCTATTCCTTGGTGCCTGTGGTACGGACCTTATACGGCATCTTCGCTTTCACTATGCTGATCAAAGCCTACATCACCTTCCGCTACACCTCGGAAACCACCCAGGGCAAAATCCGCAAGGCCCAGACAAAGAACACGCCGGTTATGCAAATGGTGCGGGAATACAAGCGGGTCTTCCCTTTAATGTTTAAAGACAGCAACATGGTGCGTATTTTTATTATTACTGTTTTGCTTAGCATTTCCGGCATGGTTACAGGCACCTTCTTCGGCCTTTATGCTAACTTGAATTTGGGGGTATCCCAAAGCCTGCTGGCCATTTTCCCCATTTTCCGCGCGGCGGTGATGCTGGTGTTCTTCTTTGGCCTTGCCAAGATACTGGACCGGTTCAAAGTTAAAAAGCCCCTGATCGTGGGGCTTGTGCTAAGCACTATCTCTTTGATTTTGCTGGCCTTAAGCCCCAAAGGCATGCTTTGGCCATTGATTCTCTACACCTTGTTGGATGCCGTTGCCAACTGCCTGATCATGCCACGGAAGGATTCCATGCTCATGACAGGGATCGATAAGCAAGAACGGGCAAGAATTCTGGCTCTGGTGGTAGGCTGCAGCTTTATCTGCACAACGCCCTTTGGTTACCTGGCGGGGCTGTTATCCCAATGGGATCGGCGCCTGCCCTTCGTTTTCGCGGCGCTGCTGTATGTGCTGTGCATTGTGACCATGGCCCGTTACAAGGACGAGCCTAACGAGGAAATCTAGCGTCTTTGGCTATGGCAGTAAGCATAAGGGATTTCATCCCTTCAGCGCGTCGACAAAGTCGACGCTTTCGTGCGACACAGGTGTCGCACGAGGGATTTCCCTCACTGCACTGTAAAATCTTCGATTTTACGGTCGGGGCCATCGGCCCATTAAGGCCCTGAAAGGGCTTCGGGCAAGGTA
>JAVBTR010000011.1:0-5202 GCA_031556065.1 Eubacteriales bacterium
ACAGGCAGGAACCCAGTAATCAGAACAAATATTTATTATAATATATAACTATTTTTATCTGACCCTACTTATCACTTAATTCACTCAAAAACACGCCACTTATCCCACTTATGGCGTGCTTTTTCGCCGGAAAGCCTTGATATATAAGGCTTCTAAGCAAGTGGGAGCATCCCACTTATGCCCCACTCATTGCCACTTGCTTTCTTCCGGCATTTTTCACCAGCCTATTACCGCCTATTGCAGCAATGGAAGGCATGGGGCTGGTTGCTTGTATAATAAAGGCTTTTCTGGTATCATGACGCTAAAGGTGAAAGCGGAGCTTACGCATGAGGAGAAATGGCAATGGAGCAAAGCAAGATTATTCTATATGCCTCTGGTGCAGGAACAGTCAGCGTAGAGGTTTATTTTCTTGATGAAACTTTCTGGCTTACTCAAAAAACGATGGCTGAATTATTTGATATCGAAGCACACACTGTTAATTATCATTTACAGGAGATATATAAAACCGGGGAATTAGAGGAAGATGCAACTACTCGAAAAATTCGAGTAGTTCGAAAGGAAGGTTCTCGTGAGGTAGAGCGCGAGCTGCTTTTTTTCAACCTGGATGTCATTATATCGGTAGGATATCGCGTAAACTCCAAGAGCGCAACACAATTCCGCCGTTGGGCAACCGAGACCCTCAAACAATATATTGTCAAGGGTTTCGTAATAAACGACGATATGCTTAAAAATGGTCGGCTGTTTGGGAAAGATTATTTTGAGGAATTGCTGGAACGGATTCGTGAAATCCGTGCAAGTGAACGTCGGTTTTATCAAAAGATAACGGATATTTATGCGCTTAGCTATGATTACCGAAAAGATAGCGACTTGACACGTCAGTTTTTTTCTGCAGTGCAGAATAAGCTTTTGTATGCCATTACTGGGAAAACGGCTCCTGAGCTGATAGCGGGAAGAGTGGATAGTGCGAAGCCTCACATGGGATTAGAAACATGGAAAGCAGCTCCCCATGGTAAGATTATTAAAACAAAAGTATCGTGTTATACAGGATCAGGACTATATATCTGATTTTGACGAAACAATCAAGGGTTATTAACAAAAACAGCAAGGAGCGCCCTATGGCCAAAGCGACCGGAAAAATCAGATTCATAGGCACCGGCAGCATGTTTGATGTGGGGCTGGGGAATGCCTCTGCCCTGGTGGATTTGCCCCAGGGCCGGGTGCTGATCGATTGCGGCTTTACGGTGTATGAGCGGCTCTTGGCAAAATCCGCCCTGGACACCGTGGATTACCTGCTTTTGACCCACTTGCACGGGGATCATGTGGGGAGCATCCACCCCCTTTTGCTGTACTGGGCCTTTGTGCGCAAAAGGAAGATTACCTTTTTATATCCCACGGAGGGCTTTAAAAGGCAGGTAACCAGGTACCTGAAAACCTTCCTTTCAGAGCCGGAGGATTATCTTTCTTTTGTGAACCTGAAGGACATCAAGGAAATCGGCTATATCAACACAAAGGGCCATCACATGCCGGATTTGCAGACCTACGCTTACTTTTTTAACACGGAGGACCAATTCATATACTATTCTGGGGATTTGGGCAGCCCGGAGCTCACCGCGGCGTTTTTGAAAACCATCCGCCATGAAAACATTCTGGTGTTCCATGAGGCCACGTTCTTCCACACCAAGGCCCATTCTCATTACAAGGACATTGAGCGGCTTTTAGCCGGCTACAGGGTGTACCTGTACCACTGCAATCATTTGATTGCCCCGGAGGATTGCCAGTTGCCCTTTGCGGCCCGGCAAAAGGATTTCCTTTACATTTGATCTTCCTTGTCATGCCATTTTTTCAAAACAACTTCCATCTGAGAAATCAACTGCTCTTTGTTGGGGATATACAGGACATACTCGGAGGCAAAGATATTATTAGATAGCCCACCTAACGCATATTCCGCCGTGATACTGTCTTTAGCAGTGCAAAGGATAATTCCTATGGGAGGATTATCCTGCGGATCGTTAACTTCGCAAGCATAATAATTCAGGTACATATTGATTTGCCCTGCTGCCTCTGGCGTTAATTTTGTGGTTTTCAATTCGATAAGAACATATGCCCGCAGGAGCTTGTTGTAGAATACCATATCAACGTAGTAATGGGTGTTATTAACCGTAACCCGCTGCTGTGTTCCTACAAACATAAACCCTCTGCCAAGCTCCAGCAAGAATTTTTCAATATGCTGCACAAGAGCCTTTTCCAGATCGCTTTCCATCAAGGGTTTGTTTTCTGGTAACCCGAGAAACTCAAAGACATAAGGATCACGAATAATATCTGCAGGTTCGGTGATCTCATTTCCTTTTAAGGCCAAAGCAAGAACCTGCTGCTTGTTAATCTCTGTGCGAGAAAGCAAGAGCCGTTCAAACAACGAGCTTTCAATTTGTCGCCGTAACTCTCGTACAGACCAATTGCAATGGATTGCTTCCGATTCATAAAAGCTGCGCTTATCTGAATCGGAGATGGTTAGCAGTTCGCAGTAATGCGACCAAGACAATTTGCCAGACACCGTCTGGCGTTTTTCATATATCAGATAAAATGCACGCATATTTTGCAAATTAGAGCGGGAAAAACCCTTGCCTAATTCACGGGTTAGCATTTGGGAAAGCTCATTTAACGTCTGTTTTCCATAGTCAGCGCGATCACGTCTGCTTTGCTCATATTCGACAATAATGTGACCAATGCTCCAGTAGGTGTTCAAGAGCTCGTGATTAACCTGCTGTGCGGCATTGGTTCTTGCTTGATCCAAAACGGATTTGATTTCTTGCACTACACCAACTATTTTACTATGTGAAACCAAATGCTTATCATTCACAGCACGTACCCTCTTCCTTTTATTCCCCCAGGGCCTCCTCTACCATTCGGGCGCAGGCTTCTACATATCTTGCGCAGGGGCGCTTTTGGTAATACGCCTCATTGCGCAGCGAAGGCTGGGCCTTGGCTTCTACCCCGTGGCTGGCCAGCAGCTCCCGGCAATTAATGGTCCCATAGGCAGCTGTCATTTCCTGGGCCAAAGCCTGTATCCGCTGGTAATGCGCTTTTTTCGCCTCCGGATCGTCTGGCATATCGTAGCCCTTTAACAAACCTAATACCATAAACATACCGCTTACAGCGCCGCAGGTTTCCCGAAGGCCGCCCATGCCGCCGCCAAAGGAGCTGCTAAGGCGCAGGGCGGTTTTTTCGTCCATGCCCATTTCCTGCGCGAAGGCAGCTACCACCGATTGGGCGCAGTTGTAGCCCTGTTCGAAATAATTCCTTGCCTGAGTCGCCTTATCCATTCTCATCATCTCCTGATTTTATTATGATACAAAAATTGGCTGTGTTTTTCAATAGCGTGTTTTTGTCTATGCAAACGTTATAATCGTGAACGGGTAAACAGATTAGGGCATTTTGCTTGAAAAATGTCAACGGATTTGTAGAACATGTCTTGAAATGGGTGGTATACTTTAATTACAAAGTAAAACTTCAAAGGGGGAAATTCCATGAAACGCAGGTGGTTCTCTGTATTTTTAATGCTCACTCTCTTAACCAGCCTTTGCCTTGGCGCCATTCCAGCAAAGGCTCAGGAGGCGCTGCCGGCTCACCTGGAGGAAATTGGTTTTCAAAGTGAGGGTTACCCCATTGTGACCAAGCCCTTGACCCTCACCGTGGTGGGCGTCACCAACCCCGCCAGCATGGGCGGCGCGGAGGAATGGAAAAAGAACAGCTTCTGGGTCCGCATGGAAGAAATGACAGGGGTCAAAATTGAATTTAAACAGGTGGTGGCAACGGACTCTTGGAAAGAGATCAAGAGCATCATCATGGCCTCCGGCGATTTGCCGGATATGTTCTTCCAGGTGAACTTCACCAAGCAGGAGGAGCAAAAGTTTGGCAGCCAGGGCTTGTTTATGGACATGAGCCCCTATATCAACAAAGCCTACATGCCAAACCTCATGGCCTTGGATGAACAATACCAGAGCATCCTAAAGGAAATTACGACCCCCTCAGGGGCCATTTACACCTTGCCCGAAATTACCGCGCAGCTGCCTAAGCGCGCCCGTGAAAACATTGTGGTGAACGAATATTGGTGCCAGGTCCTGGGCATCGGCCTGCCCACCGATACCGATTCCTTCTACGAAATGCTCAAGGCCTTCAAGGAACGGGATCCCAACCAAAATGGCAAGGCGGACGAAATTCCCATGAGCATCGTGGGCATGGATAACTTAAATAAGCTTATGACCATGTTCGGCTACATCTATGGGGAAAACGGCATGTTTGCCGATGATGCCAACGAAGAAATCACCTATGTGCCTACCACCAACGAATACAAGGAATTCCTTCGCTACTTTAAAAAGCTTTATGCGGAAGGTCTGCTGGACCCGGAAACCTTTACCCAGACCACCAATGACGTTAAAGCCAAGGGCAGCGGAGAAATCCCCCAATTGGGCGTTTTCTACAACAACTCCCCCCGTACCGTGGTGGATGGGCTTTCCCAGCGCTACCCCGAAGGGGATTTAGCGGATGTGAATGAAATTCGCATGGCGGATTACACTTTCGTGGTGCTAACAGCCGCAAATGGCGAAAAGTTCTGCCCGAACAACTCCAATCTTTGCACCACAGGCCGGTTTGTGATGTCCTCCACCTGCAAATACCCCGAGGTAGTGGCCCGCTGGATGGATTACCTCTACACCCAGGAGGGTGGCGAAGCCGTTTGGATGGGCAAACGGGGCGTGGATTTCGATATCGTGGATAACGCTGTTGTCTGGATGGATAAGGGCACCGCTGTTTCGGTTGATAAGATGCAGGATATCCGCGCCAAATCGGCTGTTCAGGGCAATGGCAACCAGCCCGGTATCCGGCCTGATGCCTGCCTGCTGATGGAGCCGGAGCTATTGGAGGTTCAATCCTCTGTTTCCGAATACATCCGTGTGGCACTGCCCTCCTTCTACTTTAAAGAGGAAGAGGTAGCCCAGGTTAGCCAGCTCAGCGCAGACTTAAACCCCTATATCCAGCAGTTTGCCGCCAATGTGATCGTTGGCAACGCAGACCTGGACAAGGAATGGGATACCTTCGTACAAACCCTGGAAGCCATGGGCTGTAAAAAGCTCCAGCAGATTTACCAGGGCTGCCTGGACCGCTATATGGGCCGCTGAAGCCCATTGTAAGCACCTGATATAACAA
>JAVBTR010000061.1:0-22253 GCA_031556065.1 Eubacteriales bacterium
CAAGGGCTCTGCCCTTGGAACCCGCAAAGGGATACATCCCTTTGATCCCATTATGGGATTTTTAAGGGATGAAATCCCTTAAACTGGGTCTGGGACAGCGTCCCAGCGTTTTCCTTATTGCGACAGCCCCTCTAGATGCAAGTCTGTTCATGGCCTATACGGTCTTAAGGTTTTTAGGAAAATGCTGCACTGGCAAGGCCCGCTTGCCACCTTTACTTTATAGCTTGTATTTGCCTTCAGCCCTCCGAGAAAATATCCGCGCCAGGTTTCACCCTGCAACATATCGTTAAGATATACGCTGCACAGCTCATTCCGCCCCCAAATAATGGTTGCGCTATTATCTGTAAGAGAAGCTGGCGCAACCCGAAGTTCAAACATCCTTAATCAACCCCTGCTTTGCGGCTTTCTCGCTTTTATTATAAACGTAACAGGAAGCATTCTGGCCTTTTTTCCAAAATCGTTGTCCTCGCCTAGGGTGTTTAAAATATCCTCATCAGATTCTTCGATCATTTCCTCAATGACAAACCCGGCCTTAACCAGGGCATTGACATAGGTGGACAGCTTACGATCCGCTAACGCTAAGGTCCCTTCACCAAGGGAGACCGAATACCACGATTCATCAAAATAATTCTTCTTAAATACCAATTGGTCATTTTCCGCTGCAACACATTTGTGGATGGGATGAGACCAGCTGAAAATAAAGATGCCGTCCTGCTTCAGGTAAGAAGCGATTCGGCCAAAGGTACCACCCAGATCGGTTGTCCAACCAATCGCGTAAACAGAATAGACAATATCGAAATAATTCATCGGTATATCGCATTCTTCTTCCATTGCAGCGCAAACCAGGTTCGCCGATAGGTGGCGTTCCTCAAGGAACTGATATGCTTTGTGGAGCTGGTTTTCAGCCATATCAAGTCCCCAGAGTTCTTTAGCGCCCCTCGACGCCACATATTCCAAGGAATGGCCTGTGCCACAGCCAATCTCCAGAACCTTTTTGCCGTTCACATCACCAAACAGCTTGCATTTTTCTTCGGAAACGAAGGCCCCGTAAAACGGAAGGGCAGTGGTTCCGATCAATTCATTCCCCGTTGTATCCCATAAAAGGCGATTCGCCTGGTGGATTGTCTCTTTATTCATATCCAATGAGACCGCATATCCGACTTCACCCGAACCGATAATATTGGGCCGATAATCCGTTTTCTTCTTCATACCGGAGCCCTCCATCAAAATCAATTTGAAGGCAAGCCGCGGATAGGCTTTCGGTACTATCTCCTTTTTTCGGGCCATGGATGGTGCAAAACCATGCCATTGGCGAAACGCCCTTGAAAAAGCGGCCTGGGATTCATACCCATAGCGAAGCGCCGCATCGATGATCTTTTCTCCCTTTTGAATATCCGCTGCCGCCAGGGTCAGTCGCCTGCGCCTGATGTATTCAGATAAGGGCACCTGCGCCATAAAGGAAAAAAGTCGCCGGAACTCCCATTCAGAGCAATTCATAAACTGGGCTGCTACCGAATAATCCATAGTCCCTGCCAGGTTGTCTTCGATATATTCAAGAGCATGGTTCATGCATTTTTGCTGCTCCACAACCTCACCTCCTTAAGCGATTATACCAAATTTCAAGATGATCGTCTTTGCATTCGGCGCTTTTTTGTGCAAACTCGCATTTTGAAGATTCCCTTTAAGAACAAGAATCATTGAGATTCACCCACAGCCCTGAAATAGCGTATGTTGCACTATTTTGGGGTTTTGTGCGTTTATATGTCTGTGCTGTCTGATAAATAGTATATCTTTCAGCCTGTCATCCATTTTTTGCGAGGGAGGTGCCCGTGATGCGCAAATGGTTTCATGTTAGCAACAGCGAAGGGGGGCGAGAAAATGATCATGCTCACAGAAAACGCGAATAGCCTGGGTGGTGTGCCTATATGGCTCGGAAGTTAGATTCAAAATCCATAGAGGCAAAACGGCAAAAGAGACAGGCAAACCATAGTGACCGCGAGATGCGAAAGCTGGAAATCCGCGAAGCGGTGGAATCGCATAAAGCGAACCCCCGTACATACGAAATCCCTCAAAAATCTCGCATTGTCAATGAAATTGCCAAGAAGCCTATCGTTGCCGGTTATGCTCGTGTCAGCACACAAGAAGAAGCGCAAGCGGAAAGTTTTGAGGGCCAAATTCACCATTTAACAGAAATGATTCAAAACAATCCGGCTTGGGAGTTTGGCGGTATATTCTCTGATGAGGGCATCTCCGGCACCTCTGTTGCGGGGCGTGAAGGTTTTAAGCAAATGATTGCAGCGGCAATAGATCATAAAATCGACATGATTGTCACAAAGGATATGAGTCGTTTTGGTCGTAATTGTCTTGAAATTCTAACAAACCTAAAGCTATTGCGTAACCTAAATCCGCAAGTAGGCGTTCTCTTTGAAATCCCTGGGATGTCCTCCCTTGATGCTAAAAACGACTTGTTGATTATGATTCTTTCGGCCATTGCGCAGCTTGAGTCACAGCAAAAAAGCGAATCTATCAAGCAAGGCATACGTAATCGCATGAGACTTGGGATTTTCAAATTTTCCGTCCGCAACACCTTGGGCTATTATCGTGACCATTTCGGTAGAATTAAAATCGACATGGCCGAGGCAGATATCGTCAGATTTATCTACGAGAGTTTTTTAGAAGGCGCTTCCCCAATGGACATTGCCTGTATGCTCTCATCCAAGGAAATTGCAACGCCGAAGGGATTGTATGTTTGGCGAGTCGGCACGGTTCTGGGCATTCTTAAGAATGAAAAGTACAACGGGAACGCCCTGTTTCAAAAATATATCGTAAAGGATTATTTATCTCATAGGACAGTGAAAAATGATGTGATTCCAATGATTATGGCAGAAAATCATCATCCTGCTATCATTAGTCTGCAAGATTGGAACAAGGCACAAGAATTACTAGTAAACTGGCAACAACGCAAATCTATCCGCCAGCCGATCGAAAATATGAAAATTAAAAAGGATGTATATTTCCCACGTGTGAAAACGGGCGTACTAAAGGGCTTTTATCTGCTAGATTGCGGATGGACACGGGTTCAGCGGGAACAATTTCTACACACAACCATACTGCAAAAAAAATAAATTTAAGGAGTCTTCTATTGTGAGCACATCGAATTTTGATATTTCCAAGTTAAATCTTCAGGTGATTGATATCTCAATGAATATGTCGCCAGACATATTCATCAATCTAAGCGGTATTACCTTTACGAAAAAAGCACTGGAGGAATTGAATTACCCTGCGTATGTTCAATACGCCATTGATGTGGAGAATAAGGTTTTCGCTGTTAAAGCATGTCGCAGTACAGACAAGGGAGCAGCGCCGTTTTCTAAGCCGCGCGGCGAGCAGACAATCACGCTAAGCTGTGGCAATAAAAACGTTTTAGAACCAATCCGTGAAGTCTTAAAAACCATTTTAAGGGAAAGCAAACGTTACAAGGTTACAGGTTTTATGCTCGATAACAAAACAATGATTTTTGTTCTACCCGAAGGGGCGGAGCAAGCTTTTCGTGAGCAAAAGGAAAACGCTGCCGACTTAGATTAACGGAAGTACTGCCCTAATTTGCACAAAAGCTAGGACGAACACTGTAATGCAATGGCCGTCCTAGCTTTATATTTTTTAATGTTCTAACCAATTCAGGCATCCATGAAATAACAGCAGGCCGTAAGGCCGCTCGTCTGCTCGACGAAGATATGAAGCACTTCATCAGCTGCGCAATTAATTATGAACATAGCCAAATGAGATCAAAAAATCGCACTCAATTTTTACTCAGAAAGCAAAAGCCCCCCAAAGTCCGTATTTTACAAGGCTTTTGGGGGTCTTTTATGTTATTCCCACTCCTTGCAGGAAGATTTGCAGGTGGTGGTTTTTGTTTGTATGTAAGGGTTTTTCATCACCATAGTTTTGATTTTGGGTCTTATTATTCTGTGTTTTGCCCGGGGTGTACTCAATTTGTACTCACGGCAAAATTATCAGGAGCTATCAATTTGCACCTAAACGGTAACGGCTATTTCTACCTGTGCCATCTTTGATAAGCACGCCTTTTTCCACCAGCTCACGTACAATCAGCACAGCAGTAGGCTGCGATACTTTTAGAGCAATTTCAACCTCTTTCCTTGTAATGGTTTCACTTTTCTGAAACAACCCGATAACAACTTCTTCCCGAGTAACTTGACTGTGTGAACGTGTAGCAGTCGAGGCAGGCTTGTTCGTACTTTTCCCTCCTCTGTTAAAGTTTACGTTGGGGAGCGTCATTTTGAAAGCATTGTCAGATACTTCTATTTGTGGCATCAAGCCATATTCAGTGTAGCACTCGTTGATTTTCAGCATCCCTGTACCATATGCCTCGATGAGCTTCAAGCGATAGAATACATTCGCAAGATGCTGATTCCTAAGGACAGAAACGCCCAGCATAATATCATCAAACGAAATACCCCGAACCAAGCCGCCGATGGTCACGAGTTCAATGCGATCATCAAAAATACTAATGAGCGTTGAACCGCTGATAGCATACTCACGATGAACGATAGCATTTAATAACGCCTCGCGCAGGGCTTCTGGGGGATAATCCCGCCTATCGATCCGTTCCAAACCTTCAAACTCTGCCCTGGTGCGGTTAAACTGGTCGATATAGCTATAAGCATCTTCTAGCTGTTCCAAAAGAGAACCCGTCAGTTCTCTACGATCACGAAACACCGTTTTTTTGCTACCATCAAACACAGCCATTTTGATGGTTGGAACGCACTGATCAGAGAGCAACATACCTAAGTTTGAATAAGTACCATCAGCACTTATGATGTTCAGTGTGCGCTTTTGTGCATCGCCAAATTCTATATTTCTTTTTGCAAAATAGGCGGTTGCTTTATCGAATGTCAACTGCTGATTGATTGAGCGTGCATCTTCATAACAATCACCGCTGGTTTCTTTAATCATGCTTAGAATCAGGGTTTCCGAGGCAGGAACTGAAGAAGCACCCTGACGTACATATACTCCTTCCGGCCGTATACCTTTGCCAGTAAGATAGTAGGGGCGTGCAGTGCCTCTTTGAATTGTAAGTGCAATAACTTTTTTGCCTTCTTTATTTTCAACTGCATAATCCATAAACATGGTGGCATCAGGGCGCACAACATCACGAATCATATTGCTGATTCGAAGCATCGTCTTGTCTGCATCTTCGATACCACAGACATTTCCATCATCTTCAATACCGATATATATGGTACCGCCGTCCGTATTGACAAAGGCTACGACTGCATACTTCAAATCATCTGTGTACTCCCGTTTGAACTCAATGGTTTTGTTTTCGATCATCACATGATCTCCGTTCCTAATAATCATTCTGCTAATAATTATAATCAGTAATCAGCAAATAAGCAATAGACTTGCGAATATTTGTTTAGACGCTTGTTTATATAAGTTTAATCAAACGCATTTTAACCAGGTTTTCAAAACCGAGGTATCTCTTGCGTCTTTATTTCAAGCATAGTCACCATATAATCAACAAAAGACTCGTCATTCGAAACGAATCTCTTGTTGATGTGATATTTACTTCTTTATTAGGAAGTGCTTAATTATGAAAATCAACGAAATACACAATAATAAAAGGAACTGTCTTTGTTCCCAACAAAGTTGAGTAGGTTTCAGTGGTGCGCTTTGGAGGAATTCTGCCATAGATAGTTACTTTATCTGTTTCCAGAATTTTATCTGCACCATCATTTAGGCTATATGAAAGATAAACAATTCCATTGTCTTCACCCGTATCTAGCAAATAATTGGGATCTCCATATTTTGCGCTAATCTCCTGTAGAATAGTCCCAGAGAAACTCACATAATAATCTTTGTACTTATCAGGATTCCGGAGAATATCTTTGCATGCAATCTGCGTACAATTTTTCTTGAACTGACTCGTCAGCTCGGTGACATCCACAGTGCTGTCTAGTTTCTGAATAGATTGAACATTGCTAGAACCAAAAGAATTATCATGGTATACAGTGAGCGCAAATCTATACATGTTACCTATAGCGGCATCGGAAAGAAATGCTTTTTTTTCATCAGATGTCAGAGCATCAGTGTATGAAAAAGACCAAAGCCCTTCGTTATAAAAAAAGCCATCATTCGACTTAACCCACACTTTGAAAAAACCATCGTCAAACCCACTAATAGCACAGTCGATATAGACCGTTTTGTTGGCACATTCTCCACTAGCAATCATATCGTATGTTACCAAGGGGATTTCATCCGCAAGACAGCTAGTCATAAATATAACAAGAAGCGCAATGACCAAATATACTATTCGTTTCATTCTCCACACACCTATCTTTTTTCTTAATAATATCAACTGTTATATAATTTGTCAATCCAAACAGTATATCATTTCACTCTTTACAATTTCCTCGGCTCGATTACGAATACTATTCATTCTACGAACCCATTCCAATTGATCACGTTGTTTCAATGCTTCGTTCACGCCTTCAGAAAATTGCATCTGCTCAATAACAAGATTCAATCTAGCACTAGCTTGAGTGTCCAGCGTATGCAAATACAGGGATAACTTGCCAGACAAGATAAGATTTGAGTAGAATATTGGCCTTGATTCTTTCAAGTAAGCAAGATGCATTCTACCCCAATGCCCAAAGAGTTTGCTTTCTTCCATTTTTATTTCTGGAATGTAGTAATCCCCAACAAGGATATAGCTAATGCCGTTCTCAATAATGGTTGGTTGTAAGTTTCTCATGGTGATAACCCCTTTCGTAATTTAAGTATTTGCTTATCGAGACCAATCGTGCTTTCGTTCCTGCTTGCGCTGGGTTGTCGATTCTAGCAGTGCAGAGATTTGATCTACGCCAAGCACCTTGAATAGCTTTTCATAAGCTATCGCTTTGGAGATAGTATCCTCGTCTCTGTTTATTGCGTTTCGTACTTGTCGCTGCAACGAACCAACTTCGTAATCGTACTTTTTATTTAAACGTTCCAGCTTGTCTGCCGCTTCTAAGTATCGGCAATATATGTCCTTTAGGACTTTCACGATCTTCTTCAAAAGTGGCATAGCTACGTGCTTGCGATAAGAACCAGCAGATTGCAAAAGCAATGGTTCTGGCAAAAGCTTTTCGGGGTCAGTCGAGTACTTTTCGGCAAGAGTTTCTACATTTTTCAATCGTGGAGCAATCCGCTTTAATTCATCTTGCACCTTTTCCTTTTCCTCATC
This sequence comes from Eubacteriales bacterium, assembly GCA_031556065.1. Taxonomy (GTDB): domain Bacteria; phylum Bacillota; class Clostridia; order Christensenellales; family Aristaeellaceae; genus JAVBTR01. Next base: position 7,247 of record JAVBTR010000061.1, read on the forward strand.
GAGAAGATGGATTGATGTGGATAGATCTGTTTGCTGTATTTGCATGGAAGCTAACCGCTGTTCTTCCTGCATGACCTTAAATTGTGTTACAGTCAGATGTTCTTCGGAGCTGCCACGTTCGCCTCGCTCTACATCGGTATATCCAGCGTTAACCATGTACTGATGGAAATCATCTTGCAAAACGCTGTACGATTTGCGAAGCACAGGCTTACCGTTTTTAGTGAGAAGGATTTTTCCTTCTTCATCCGTGGCTGGTGCAGATGCCCATTTTTTGCTGCTGCTTACCTGCATCAATTTCTCTTTGACCGTGCCACGGAGTTGTTCATCCTTGCAGCGTTTTGACCAGAGTACCTGTTTTTCCACCACGGGGATATATACCACATGGAGATGATAGTGGTATATATCCTGACCGAGTGCTTCGCTCATTGCACGGTTGCGTTCATCTGCGTGCATAACGGCGGAAAGAATGTACTGCTCACCGCCAACAATCTTGATGGCGCTTTGATAAGCTTCAGCATAAAAATCCTTTGCAAATTCGTAATCACCGTTGTTGTGGAAATAAGCGGAATTCACATCGAAAATCAATTCTCCGAAGTGGTTAGCATTGTCTTTCAGTCCACGGGTTGAGATGATTCTTTCCTGCTCCATCTGAGCAAACATCTCCTTGTATCCGGCAGAAGGGTCTTTGTAATGAATATTCATGGGGGTACGTTCCGGGATAATATCTTGATTGGTGTAGTTCTCTTTTTCGCGTTCATTATGCTTTTGGGCATTACCAATTTTACTATTGGTTAGGTTTGCGTTTCGCACGGTGGTGCGATTAACGCCGTCGTTTCTTGCCATGGAAGCCTCCTTTGTATGTTGGAGTAAAACCGGGGCACGGCACTTTTTCAAAGTGTAATAACCCACTATGACACTTTCATCCCTGCGGGCTGCAAAGTGCCGTGGGCTCTCCGAGGGAGAACGCCTGCACCCAAGAATCACTCCTTGTTTGCAGAGTACAGGAGCGTGACACGCTCCTGTTTTACGCAGCGAAGGACAATTCACCAGCGGAAATCTTTCGAGATTTCTGCGCTGTCGAGGTACTTCTGCCGAGCCTCCTCACGAGCCGTTTCGTCCGAATTGATTTTGTAATCCGAATAGTATTGATGGCGAAAAATCGCATCCATCTTATCCATCAATCCTTTTTTGATCTTCTCATCGGAATCCCGATGTTCTAAAATGTGATATATCACTAAATCATAGAACAAATCTTCTTGAATCTTTATCTGCTTCATATCGTCCTTTCTGTGACGCTTGTGACGCTCGTGACGCTGATTTGGGGTATGGAAAAGAGCGTCACAAGCGTCACCCAGCGTCACGATACCGTTTTAGCTAGTGTGAAAACGATATACCGCTCGGTTCTGTTTCTGCCGTTTTCGTAGGTGATGCCGTATTCGTTGAACAGGCGATCCACATTGGCATTTAGGTGCTTGGTCAGATGATGCGGAAGGCGTTCTTCGCCTTCTAGCTGTGCAAGTAAATCGGACGATGTGCCATGCCATGTAGGCGTGATAGGCGTAAGCAGCTTTGAAATAGCTTCCAGCAATGGATCGGGCGGTTTCTTCCACACTTCCGTTTCGGCTTTGATGAAATTCCAAACGCAATGCTCATGGTCAAATTCAAGAGATAGCTCTTGCTCCTGCTGATCCCGTCCGGTAACGCTTAATGTGGCTTTCTTCTCGGTGCGCTTTTTCTTTTTCAGAGTGAACGCTGCATCCACGGCACCCAATAACCCGTTGGTACCGGATACCATTTCAAAGCTGTCCTCAGCCTCCATTTTGCGTGTGTGGTGAACAATCAATATGCACAAATTATGCTTGTCAGTAAAATCTTTGAAGGGTTTAATGGTGTCATAGTCACTACCATAACCGTATTTGTCTACGCCGATTTCACGTACCTTTTGAAGCGTATCAATGATAATCAGCTTTGTGGTAGGGTGTTCCTTAACGAATTCCTCCAACTGGCTGGCCAAACCGCCAACAAGGGATTTTGACTGCGTGGCAAAGTGCAAGTGCACCGTGTCCTCCGTGCCGAACATCATGTACAATCGCTTCTGGATGCGTGCGTAATCGTCCTCTAGGGCGAGGTATAACACCTCACCCTGATGGACAGGGTAATCCCACAAGGGCGTTCCTGTGGCGATATGGTAGCTTAACTGAGCCATGAAGAAGGATTTGCCGATCTTGGGTGCACCCACAAACAGATAAGTGCCTGCATGGAGTAGATTATCAATGATGACGGTTTTGGGTGGGTAGGTGGTGTCGTAAAGCTCCGTCATGGAGATTGTGCGCAGACTTCCATTTTTCTGATTGATGTTCGCGGCTTCTTTTGGTATAATAGCAGTGGTTTTAGTGCCATGTGACTGCTCCCCGTCTGCGTCAACAGATGGAATCGGAGTGGTCATTTTTTTATCTTTCGTAGGCATCGTGTTTCTCCTTTGGGGTTGTGATTTTGATAAACTGCTCCACCAATGCGATACAATCCGTAAGCAGCTCCTGCACCTGCGGGTCATCGGTTTTCAAGCCTATGATGGTTTCATGCAGCCGTTTGATTTCAAGGCTAAGACGGTCGCTCTGGTACTTGCCTGCGACAATCTCAATGTGCTGATGCAATAGCGACTGGATGAAGAACTGCCCTCTAGGAAGCCCACAAACGGCAACACGGGCTTCCAGCTCTCTACGCTCGTCATAAGTCATCCAGAAGCAGACAGTGCGGTTTCTGTTGCGATAATGGGCTAATCCGCTCATTTATAAATCCTCCTTGTATACGTTTTCTAGCCTGTTGGCTAATGCAGCTTGCTTGTTGGGATATAGATGCGAGTAGGTGTTCAATGTGGTCTCGATTTTTTCATGCCCTAATCGTTCGGCAATCTCCAATGGGGAGAAGCCCATTTCCACAAGTAGGCTGGCATGGGAATGCCGCAGGTCATGCAGACGAATACGCTTTACCCCACTGGCACCAATACCACGTTGCATTTCATGGGTGAAGAAGTACTTGGTGTAGGGAAACAGGCGATCCTTGCCTTCAAGCCCATAGAGACTGCTCGTGTACTCCTTAAGGTCTTGAACAAGGAACGGAGGAATGGCAATGGTGCGGATGCTCTTGGGTGTCTTGGGGGCTGTGATAACATCCCTGTCACTAAGGCGTTGATATGATTTGGAAACGGATAGGGTTTGCTTCTCAAAATCAATATCTTCCGAGGTTAGTGCCAGCAGCTCCCCAATGCGAATCCCTGTCCAATAAAGAATCATAAATCCTGCATATGCTGCATGTTTGTCCATAATGCTATCGCAAAACACATTGAACTCCTCCTTTGTCCAGAAGTTCATTTCATCGGCGTTCTTCTTGCCCATACTTCCTGCCTTGGTGCAAGGATTGCTACGCAGGTCATAATACTTCACAGCGTAATTGAACACAGAACTCAACTGACTATGAACGTTGCGTAGATAAGTGGGTGAATAATCCTTGCGGATTAGTTTGTTCTGCCATGCCCGGATATCCGTTGCTTTGATTTCATCCATCCGCTTTTTCTTGAAATACGGTAGAATATGCGTATTGAAAACATTGATCTTAGTACGCATAGTGTGTTCTCTGAGGCGATTTTCCATATCATCGATATACAGTGCAAGGAAGTCCTCAAAGCTCATATTTATATCTGTGCTTTTTACAAGCATGAAATTGCGCAGCCATTCTTCTGCTTCCCGCTTTGTTGTAAAGCCTCGCTTGGTGGACTTTATTCTTTTCCCTTGCCAATCGGTGAAACGATACTGGATTAACCATTTACCTGTTTTGGGATCCCTTTCTGCTTTCATGTGCATCCCTCCTTAAGCACTAAATCCGAACCAACGCTTTTCAAAATAGCGTCGGGGGACTTTGCCTGCAATGATGAGAAACCCATCCTTCTCCAGCTCTTGGTTGAGCTTTCGGATGATTTTGTATGCCTGCCCATTGGAGATGCCCAGCATACCTGCGAGTTCATTCGCAGTAATGTAAAGTGTTGAACCATTTGTCATAGGATTACCTCCGTTTTATATTATGTAGCGAGATGGCTACAATTCTATTATATGTTGCGAGGTCGCTACTGTCAACCCTCTTTTTTATTTATGGCATATTTTTTTGCTACGTGCTATAATGTAGCCATCTCGTTACACGGAGGGTTGAAAAATGAACACCAGCGAGAAGATCAAATATTGCAGGAAACAGCTTGGGATTACGCAGGATAAGCTTGCAGCGCTTACGGGCATCCACCCCGTTTCCATCCGCAAATATGAAACAAACAAAATGCAGCCACAACCTGCTCAACTAGAGCGGATTGCAGCTGCTTTGGGTGTCAGCTATAATGCTTTGAACGGCGCAGACCACGCCGGTATGCGCCTCGAAACCATTGGCGATTTAATGGGTGTTCTGATGGTGCTAACCAACTCTGGCATCCTTCAAATCACTGGAGAACGCAAGGCTGACCGTATGCTGGATGAGGATACCGTTTCCATTTCCTTTAATCCTGTTTTGTCTTCATACCTTTCGCTTGAAGCCAAGGGCGGCAAGCGAAGCCTTGAAGATGTGTTGCTCTACGTGAAGAGCCATTTTGTGTTTCGTGATTTATTGATTTGGGAAAAGATGAATTTCCTGTATGCAAGCGCAGTCCAATCGGCCAAAGACCATCCCAGCGAAGCAGCACAAAAGGCTGTTAAAGAAATAGAAGATACTAAAGAAATGGTGGAATTGCAACTGCAAAAGTCACAGCTTTCGCTTGTGTGACTAAAGGCATTCGCATTATAAACCAGATTAGGGGCATAGACAGAAAAAACATAATACTTGAACGCACACCCTGTATATGGTAAAATCCGCACATAGGGAATATGCTTAAGAGGAGCGTTCAAGATTATATGAAAACTAAATTGATAAGGCTAATTCTATCCGTTTTTCTTGTGTGTTTGATTATTTATCCTGCTATTGCGGAGGATACTTTATCTTTTGATGCATATCAAATAGAAAATCTTGATGGATTCAGTTGGAAAGATGAGGAAGGCTGGATATACGAAAAGTTTATAGGCTGGGATTATGGAACACTTGATATTGATTTATATCTGTATATATGGGACTCCTATTCAAGTCAGCCGCTATGTGTTATCATGGATAGTATTTGCGGCAGTGCGGAGCAAATTGAGTTTTATACAACAGAAAACACTTACTCATATGCATTAAAGCATAGTGGTGGCAGTTCTTTCTTATTCTTTGGTGAAAATGGTGAACAGTTTTTTAGAGAGATTTTGGCACTTGACGAAGTAAGATTTAAAATTGCTTATAAAGACTTTGTATTTACCCACACAATGTCTGGCGAGTGGTATGAGACGGTGCTTAAAACATTTGCGCAAACTGTTGTTGAAAATAATATATACAGTTATTTGACAAAGGAAGATTTTGACATAGCTCAGAATAATTCGCCTATGGTTGTCACGCCACGTTTTTATTCGAGTGCAAAGGAACCGCAGACTACAGATGAAACCATTTCATTCTTGGATGTGCAGTGGCGGTGCTCACCCGATGACTTTCTCATAAAAATGGATCAGCAAGGATTGAAGTACGATAAAAAGATGACCTCTGAAGGAAACATACAACAAGTTCCAGAGCTTTATGGCAATAGTTCCAGCTCATACGGTAGTTATTATTTGGATACTATTATTAATCGAAGTATATGTAATAATGTAATCACGCGATGCTTGGAGTTAAACAAAAAGGCAGATGCTACAAATCTTTTGTCGGTTGCAGGTTATGATGTCGATACTATTACCGCAAGGTTCTATATGGATAACGATGGTACCTTTCATTGCTACGAGGCTGCATATAGTTGGGAGGATTATGATTGGTTATCTTCCAATCTTTCAATTCAAAGTAATATGCGTAATGGGAATACATATGAGCAACAATACGCAGATCTGGTGACTAAGTTAACAAATGTGTATGGGAAACCATATAGCTACACATTCTCAGATAATACCGTTACAAAAAGATATTACAATTATTCTGTTTGGCTTGGCGAAAATAGCACTGCTGTTTTCTTAGAATATAACCACAGCGTAATATCGAAAAGTTCACAGCATGATAGCATTACCATATGCTATGGTCTTACTGATACCAAAGGTATTTTTGATGATCTACAAAGAACATTTGATTCGTCAAATCCTGCGCCAGCTCCTACCCCGCTTAATGTAAACGGACTATAATACTCCGCTAAAGATAAACATGAAAGGAAAAAACATGGATATTAACAAAGATGAACTACAGCAAAGAACAGCACATTTTTACAATGCTCCCAACGCAAGCGGTGTATGGGTCGAATTTGAAAACAATATTCGATATAAAAACCGTCTTGATGCACCTGATGAAATAATCGAGTTTTTGGAAGACATAGCCCGATTTGAAGAATCCATAAACGAAGGAGAGGTTCTGTATAGAGCGAGGGTGGTTGACGCCAACAATTATAGTAAAATGAATATCGACAAGGGAGACGAAGAAAAAAGCGGACTTAGCGGATTGGGCGTGTCAGAAAGTGGAGCTGCTCCAGATGGAAGCGCAAGCCCAGGTAGAGCCAATCCTATCGGGATTAGCTATTTGTATTTGGCAAATGCTCCGGAAACTGCTTGTGCTGAGGTTTCGCCAACATTGACAGAGCTAATTTCTGTTATGCGGTTTCAGCTCAACAGGACGGTTAATATCATTAACTTAAATAAAAATAGCACTTCGGCTTTAAGTGAAACGGAAGTAGTTTTTCTTAAAAAAACCATGCAAGTTTTTATGGAGCCTAAAAGTCGGCAAGACGATGTACAATACGCACCATCTCAATTCATCGCACAATATATACAGAAAAAAGGCTATGATGGCATCAAGTACATACCTTCACATGATACAGTCTCAGGCACAGACAAATATTCTCTTGTCCTTTTTGATCCTACAGCAGCCTCGTGCAAGGATGAAGTGGGTGAAGTATACAGACTGATCCATACAATACATACGTTTCAAAACATATCTCTATATGATCAAGAACCAGTAAAAACTATACGTGGGCATGAAAAGCTAGACAGACATGCAATAGATATTATTACGGTAAATTTGCAAGTACACTTAACGAAGAATAAAAAGTGAACTCAATTTGCACTCAACCGATAAAAAAGAGCCCCGAAAACCCTGTATTTACAAGGCTTCTGGGGTTTCCTTTCGCTATTCCCACTCAATAGATGCCGGGGGCTTGGTTGTGATATCGTAAACCACGCGGTTGATGTGCTTGCATTCGTTAACGATGCGGGCGGAGATGCGGCCCAGGACGTCGTAGGGAATGTGGGCGAAATCGGCGGTCATGAAATCGGAAGTGATGACGGCGCGGATAGCGATGGTGTAATCGTAGGTCCGTTCGTCGCCCATGACGCCAACGGAGCGAACGTCGGTGAGCACTGTGAAGTATTGGTTGATCTGGCTGGCCAGGCCGCTTTTTTGGATTTCGTCCCGGAGAACCCAGTCGCTTTCCCGAACAATCTGCACCTTTTCCCGGGTAAGCTCGCCAATGGTGCGGATAGCCAGGCCGGGGCCGGGGAAGGGCTGGCGCCAGACCATATCGTGGGGCAGGCCCAGGGTTTCACCAAGAGCGCGGACTTCATCTTTAAAGAGCATCCGCAGGGGTTCGATCAGGGAATCAAAGCCCAGCTCTGCGGGAAGGCCGCCTACGTTGTGGTGGGATTTGATTACTGCGCTGCCTTTAACAGAGCCGGATTCGATCACGTCGGGGTAAATGGTGCCCTGGGCGAAATGATCCAGCTTGCCAAGCTTTGCGGCTTCGGCCTTGAATACTTCAATAAAATCGGCGCCGATGATCTTGCGCTTGCGTTCCGGATCGGAAACGCCTTTCAAATCGCCATAAAAGCGATCGGAAGCGTCTACGTGGATCAGGCGAACGGGGAAATGGTTGGTGAACACGTCCACCACCTGTTCAGGCTCGCCCTTGCGCATGAAGCCGTGATCCACGAACACGCAGGTAAGGCGGTCGCCAATGGCGCGGTTTAAAAGCGCGGCGCAAACGGAGGAATCCACCCCGCCGGACAGAGCCAGAAGCACAGTGCCCTTTTCGCCAACCACATCCTGAATCTGCTTAATGGTTTCCTTGGCGTAGGTATCCATGTTCCAATCGCCATCGCACCGGCAAATTTCAAACAGGAAGTTGCGCAGCAGCGCATCCCCTTCCTTGGAATGGGTCACTTCCGGGTGGAATTGCACGCCGTAGACCTTTTTCGTGTCGTTCTTCATGGCCGCAATGCCGCAGTTATGGGAGTGGGCAATGGCGGTAAAGCCTTGGGGGGCTTCGATAACCTGGTAGGTATGGCTCATCCAATAAGGGGCGATGGCTGATAAACCTTTTAAAAGACCCATGGTTTCTTCCAGGTTGATGTCCACGCTGCCGTATTCCCGTTGAGCCGCCGCAGCCACCTTGCCGCCTAGTAAATGGGCGGTCAATTGCATGCCATAGCAGATGCCCAGCACAGGGATGCCCAGTTCGAATAAGCTCACATCGATGGCTGGCGCGTCCGCGTCCAGCACAGAAGCGGGGCCGCCGGAAAGGATGATGCCCTTGGGGTTTAGCTCCTTAATGGCTTCCACCCCATCCGTATAGGGGACGACTTGTGAATAGACTTTGTTTTCACGCACACGGCGGGCGATCAGCTGGGTGTACTGTCCGCCAAAGTCCACGATGACGATGCATTCGCTTTGTGGCATGGATTGGCCTCCTTAATGTACTCAATATCTAACCTCAATATTATGTCATAAAACGCCATGGTTCGCAAGGGATTTTTGCGCTTTAATTTGTGCCAGGGCTCGTGTATAATGGCTGTAGCAATCAAAAAGGAGCGATGAGCATGGCGGTTATTCAGACGACCTTTTATTCGGCAGCACGCAACGGCAATGTGGATTTTACGGCGATATTGCCTATGGATAATCATGTAACCCCGGAATCTGGCTATCACAAGGGGCCTTTTAAGACGGTTTATCTTTTGCATGGCATGAGCGGCAACCAATTGGATTGGCTGGCCCGCACCCGCATTGAGCATTTCGCCATGGATATGGGCTATGCGGTAATCATGCCCGGCGGCCAGAATCGCTTTTACGTGGACAGCAAGGCGCTGAACGAAAAGCATGGCGAGTTCATTGGCCGGGAGCTGGTGGAATTTACACGAAAAATGTACCATTTGAGCCATAAGCGGGAGGATACCATCCTTGCCGGGCTTTCCATGGGCGGGTATGGGGCTATCCGCAACGGTCTAAAATATTCCAAGACCTTCGGCGCCATTATTGCCCTTTCCTCCGCGCTGATCACCGGCGAAGTAGCCCAATTAAAGCCCAATCAAAGCAACGCCGTAGCCGATTACAGCTATTATCATACCCTCTTTGGGGATTTGAGCAAGCTGCCCGGCAGCGATAACGATCCCAAAGCGTTGGCAAAAAAAGCCCTGAAGGGCCAGCCCCCAAGGCTTTATCTGTCCTGCGGCACGGAGGATTTCTTGTATCCGCAAAATTTGGATTATCACCACTATTTAAGCAGCCTTGGCTATGCGCACACCTATGTGGAAAAGCCGGGCGCCCATACCTGGGAATACTGGAACGAGGAGATATTGGCGGGGCTTAAGTGGCTTCAAGAATGACCTTTTGCACATACTTGGGGTATTTGCTGGTTACAGCCTTGTAGCTATGCTCGATCATGCCGGCGATTTCTTCCTCGGTTATGTGGCCATCCAAGGGCAGGGTGTTGAAATAGGGCTGCTGTACCGGCGGGCAATGGTAGCCCCGCACCACAATGCCAGGGTATATTTGGCGGTAGAAATCCCCCGTAACGGCATCGCAGCAAAAGGTAGCATGGGGCTGGCCCTGCAGATCGAACAATTGGGCAAAAATCCGGGCGGAATAATTGGGCGGCTTGATCTTTATAATAGTGGAATCCGGCCCAAAGGGATGATCCATATACGCAAAGGGCTTTCCAAGGCAATAAGCAATGATCTCTTCGGTTGTCATATCCAAGCCTTCTTTCGTGATAGCGTGATTATACACTAAAAAAGGGGCTGCCGCAGTAAGAACAAGGGATTTTCAAGGGTGGTAACCCTTGAATGGGTTTGGGTGAAACCCAACGTAACCTATCGAAGGGTAAAAACAATACCCAGGCCAAGGGCCGCGAACGCTTCCTTGACCTGGGTTTTGCTTTATGTTTAGGCTTATTTGGTTTCGTACACCAGTTCGACTGTAGCGCTCACTTCCAAGGTTCCCGCTTGCAGCTGAGTGCCGGCGGCGGTATCCATGGTAGCTTTGGCGCTGCGGTTGTAGATGACAGAATAGGTAGGCTCTTTTTCGTTAATCTCCTTTAGTTCCCCAAGGGTCTGGCTGGTGGCCTTGGCCATCAGCTCCGCTTTGCGGCTGGCTTCGATAATGGCGTTTTGCAGCGCTTCATCGGCGGCTTCACCCTGAATGGAGGAGCCAAAGTTCATACCGTACATCTGGTTGGCGCCAGCCGTCATGGCATCGTCTAAAATCTGACCCAGCTTGTCCAGATCGCGAACGGTTACGCTCAGCATATGCTCTACCCGGTAACCGACCATCATGGGGGTGTCGCTGGAATAATTATAGCGGGGATTCACATAGAAGCTGGTGGTCTGGATGTCTTCATCCTCAACGCCCAGGGCTTTAACGGCGGCAATCATCTTATCGATGGCGGCGGCGGTGTCCTTGCTGGCTTGCTCCACCGTATCCCCATCGGTGCCAACGCCAATGGTAATGGTAGCCAAATCCGGGGCCAGGGTCACTGTGGCGTTGCCGGTAACAGTCAGCTTGGCCCCATCGGCCAGGGCAAGAGCGGGCAGGGTAAACAGGCACAAAGCCAGCACCAGTACAAATAACTTCTTCATGGAAAAACCTCCTTGTTTTCTTAGTGTCACACATAGTAACGAACAACCCGGCTGCTTTCATTCAATGGAAAAAACAAATTCAAAACAATTTTCCCGTTGACAGTGTGTAACGGCCATGATATCATAACGCCAATCAAATATCCACTTGAAATGCGATAACGGAGACAAGGCATTTCCCCTCTGCTTTTAGAGAGCCAGCGTTTGGTGAAAGCTGGCAGCAAGGAAAATTCCGCATCACTCCTGAGCAGCCCCTTCCAAAAGAAATGAGTAGTGGGGGACGGTGCCGCGTGATAGGCTTGGGCTTGTTGGAGCTGACGTATTGAGCTAAATGGCGTGCACCCATTTGGTGTGTGGAACGTATAGCAACAACAACCCTTGGCAAATGCCAGGGGTTTTATGTTTTCAATTTTTAAGGAGGTATCATCATGGAACAGATTCAATTGATCGCCCTTCGCATTCGGGACTTGCGGGATATCCTGGGCCTGAGCCAGGAGGAAGTGGCGCAAAAAAGCGAAATGACCACCCAAGAATATGCCGCCTATGAAAGCGGCGAGAAGGATTTTTCTTTCTCCCACTTATTCAATATTGCCACGACCCTGCAGGTGGATATTTCCGATCTGCTTACCGGGGAAAGCCCCAAGCTGAAGGGGTATGTGCTGGTCAGGTCCGGCCAGGGCTTGGCCTTTGACCGCCGCAAGCAATACCATTACCAGCACCTGGCCTATAATTTCCGGGATAAGCTGGCCGAGCCTTTTATTGTTACCGTGGAAAAGGATGATAAGGGCGTGGAAAAACAGGCTCATAGCCATGCAGGCCAGGAGTTCGATTATGTGCTGGAAGGCATCCTGAAATTGAACCTGGGCGGCAACGAGCTTCTTTTGCAGCCAGGGGATTCCATCTATTACGATTCCAGCCTGCCCCATGTGATGTACGCCCCCGAAGGGGATTGCCGGTTCATCGCTGTGGTTATCAAAGAAGAGGGGGACGCGAAACAATGAAACCGCTTTATCATGAATATTTAGATGTGGATGGAGAATTTCTATCCTACGAAGATTTCAATAAAAACTTCCGCCTGAAAAAGCCCGCGTCCTTTAACTTCGCCTTTGATGTGGTGGACCGCCTTGGCAAGGAAGACCCGGATCGCATGGCCTTGGTATGGACAGACGCAGACGGGGAGGCAAAGACCTATACCTTCAAGGAAATGATGGAAGAATCCAACCAGGTGGCCAATTACTTCCAATCCCTGGGGGTTAAAAAGGGCGATGTGGTCATGCTGATCTTAAAACGCCACTTCGAATTCTGGCCTACCATCATGGCGCTGCATAAGCTAGGTGCGGTGACGGTGCCAGCCACCCACCTGCTTACAAAAAAAGACGTGGTTTACCGGGTAAATGCTGCCAAGGTGAAGCTGCTCCTTTGCACGGCCCACAATACCAGCGTGGTGGATGCTATCGAGGCTGCTGTACCCGAATGCCCCAGCCTTGAACACAAGATGCTGGTGCGCACGAAGAAAGAGGGCTGGCTCAGCTACGACGACAATGTGTATACCGCCTCCAAGGAATTTGAAAAGCCCCAGGGGGATTTGTATGCGCAGAATGAAGATTTGCTGCTATTGTATTTTACCTCCGGCACCACCGGCATGCCCAAGATGGTGACCCACAATCATTATTATCCGTTGGCCCATATTGTCACCGCGGTTTATTGGCAGCAGGTGGAGGATGGCGGCTTGCATCTGACGGTGTCCGAAACCGGCTGGGCCAAATCCGTTTGGGGCAAGCTTTACGGCCAATGGCTGGGCGGCAGCGCTGTGTTTACCTACGATTTTGATAAGTTCGTCGCCAAAGATATTTTGAATATGATCGGCAAATACGGGGTCACCTCCTACTGCGCACCGCCCACCATGTACCGCTACATGCTGCAGGAGGATTTGGAATCCTTTGATCTTGGCTGCCTGCACCACTGCGCTGTGGCCGGGGAACCGCTGAACCCGGATATGGCCCAGGCTTGGGTGGAAAAAACCGGGATCGAGCTGCGGGAAGCCTTTGGCCAGACCGAGCTGGTGGTAACCTTGGCTACCTTCCCTTGGATGAAGGTTTGCCCTGGTTCCATGGGGAAGCCTTCCCCTGTGTTTGATGTGGATTTGATCGACGATGAAGGCAATTCATGCCCGGTTGGCGTTTCTGGCGAGATCGTTTGCCGCACCCATCATGGGGCGCCTATCGGCATGTTCTCCGGGTATTATAACGAGCCGGAGCGGACGGATTCTGTGTGGGATGGGAAAATCTACCACACAGGGGATTTGGCCTGGCGGGATGAATGGGGTTATTACTGGTATGTAGGCCGGGTGGATGATGTCATCAAATCCTCCGGCTACCGCATTGGGCCTTTCGAGGTAGAAAGCGCACTATTGGAGCACCCGGCGGTTTTGGAAACGGCCATCACCGCTGTGCCGGATGAGCTGCGGGGCCAGGTGGTTAAGGCCACCATTGTATTGAAGCCTGGCTATGTGGGCGACGATACGCTGGTGAAGGAATTGCAAAACCACGTAAAGAACACCACCGCGCCCTATAAGTATCCAAGAATCGTGGAGTTTGTGGAGAGCCTGCCCAAGACCATTTCGGGAAAAATCAGAAGGACAGAGCTTCGGGAACGTGACAGGGAAAAGATGAAATAAGGGGCGGGCCAGAGCTCAACGTACCTATTGGAACCAAAAACAACACCCAGGCCAAGGCAGTGAATTGTCCCTTGACACAAGCTTAGAGGCAGCCGCTAGAATGCAGCTGCCTCTTTTGCACATACGAAAGTAAAAATTTATTTAATAAATGTCAAATTAACTTGACATATCCCCCGAGCTATGCTATCCTTAAACTGAAGCTATCCAAAAGAAAGGGATGCGAACCGGCAGTGAAAAACCTAAAGCTAAAAGCGGCACGTGCCGCTCTGGATATGACACAAAAGGACCTGGCGGAAGCCATCGGCGTTAGCAGGCAAACCATGAACGCCATTGAAAAGGGCGATTATTACCCATCGGTTAAGCTTTGCATTGAAATCTGCAAGGTCTTGGGAAAAACCTTGGACGAACTATTTTGGGAGGATTAGGCCATGAAAAAGTTAAAGCAGCTGGATGAACTGGAGCTATTAAAAAGAGGAAACGTTTTCAAGCACGGCTTGTTTGCCTTGGGTGGGCTGCTGCTTGCCAATACCCTGCTTTATTCCCTTGGCATTGAATGGGCATCGGGAAAATGGGCGGAACTGACGATCCTTCTTTTTGTGGTGGCGCTATGCAGTATTGAGCTGATCTGTTACGGCATATACCCATTAACCGAAAAAAGGCAAAAGGGGCTGATCTATTTTTCAGGTTTATTGGGAACGATGGCCATTATCGCCGGGATATATGATTTGGTAAGCGAAAAGGCAGGGGGCGTCGTCAATGGCAAAATCACCGACAGCGCCTTAAGTATTGTTTATGGCATCCTTTTTACAGCCATATTCATTGCTTACAAGCTAAAGAGCAAACACGAAAGCGACGAATAGGAGGGCATGAAAATGAATACACCCGTCTGGGTAGCTTGGTTTCTGGTTGCCCTACTTGCTGCTATATCGATTCTTCTTTTAATGGGAAAGGGCAGCTTCTTAATCGCGGGCTATAATATGTTAAGCAAACAAGAAAAACAAAAATACAGCGAAAAACGGCTTTGCCGTGTTGCAGGCGGCGGTGTAAGCATTATAACTTTTATGATCGGCATAGGAACAGCCTACCGCTTTGAAATGCCCCCGGCTATCTCCTGGATCATTCCCTGGGGGATATTCGGCGTTGTTGCCATCGTAAGCGTTTTAGCCAATACCGTTTGTAAGGCAAAGAAATAGGCCGCTTTTGCGGCTTCAGCCCATCAACAAACCCTAGGAGGTATCGGAGGACCGCGGTCCTCCGATTTTCATTCCGAAATCGGCGGCCCCATTCGGGGCATTGAACGGGGCGAAGCCCCTGTGCGGCGATTTTCGGTGGAATTCTGAAGGAATTCCTACCT
>JAVBTR010000081.1:0-23004 GCA_031556065.1 Eubacteriales bacterium
GATGAAGGGATCGAACAGCCGCATATATAACTTCGTTATATATGATGAAGTAGGGAGGAAATCAATGTGAAG
This sequence comes from Eubacteriales bacterium, assembly GCA_031556065.1. Lineage (GTDB taxonomy): Bacteria > Bacillota > Clostridia > Christensenellales > Aristaeellaceae > JAVBTR01. Next base: position 73 of record JAVBTR010000081.1, read on the forward strand.
AAACTGCTATGCTTTATCCTGGGATTGTTAATACTGTGCGCCAATTCACTCGCCTTTGCAGAAACAGCCAACAGCTACATCATTAAAGAGGCGAATCCACTGGGTTATCCCCAAAGCACATGGGAAAACAATGCGATTATTGAATTGAACGATCAGACTCGTATTTTGCAACTCGAAAGCATCCTTAACAATGCAGCACTACTAAACGACACACCCAACGTAGGCAACTTTGGCATTATAGATTCCTATCATATTCAAGGTAAGGATAGAAATGGAACACTTTATTATGATACGCTTTACTATCGTACCTCTTGGGAAGAGAATGGCCAATTCTACGATCTAGGTGAAGCTGCTGGCCGTTTTATCAAAAACCTCTTTCAAATAGGTACAAAGCGTTATGACCCCATTCCAGAAGATCATGCCGCGTTATTCAAGGAATATGGCTGGACACTGGATTTCGCCCTCGGAACAAAAAACATCACTTTACCAGATAAGCTCCTTTTTTCTGCCTCAAGCGAAAACCAAACATACTTTGCATACCGCAACCTGTTTCTTAGGGATTCGGGTTACAATATCGAACCGTTTCTAGGACAAAAAGTTGACGTGTCTCTATACTGGATCCATGAGGGTGTTAACAGGCTCCTTTGGTGCCCAGAGGACGTGTATTTCATCAATGATAAAGACCTCGGTGTGATTATCCAGATGCGTGGTATTGTTCTTTCTTCACAGGGCCAAGTAATCGGTGCTTTCCTTGACGCTGGACGGCATAATGCTACTTTTGCATGCAGCATGAGCGGAAAATCAGATTCTCAGATTCTCGGTCAGGAGACATTACTTGACTATATCCATACCCACTCAGAAGAACCGTCTTTGAATATCAAGCTAGCAGAGCTTACTCCAGAGGAACTGATCAGAATGTACGCTGAAACCTCCAACAATGCGTTGGCTTATGCATGCTATGGTTCTGAAAAGCGCCTTGAACTACTAACGACCAACATGAATGACAATGGCCTTTTCGTTCCATGGGCAACCACCATTGAGCCACCCAGGCTAATAGTTGGATCAGTTGAAGACCATGAATCATATTACACCATCAATTTGGAAGATGGCAGACAGTTCTATCCAGAGCTTGTTTATGAAGGAGAAGGCTATGGATGGCGAATCGAAAGTTTCTTCAATACGGGGTATTGATATAACCCAAACACAGGCATAAATCACTGACCTTTACACCGCTGTTCGTGGATGCGCCGCACTCTTGTAGCATTCACTTGTAGTGACATTGTATTGACATTCTTTTTGCTTCATGGTATTCTTTCTTTAACAGGAGGTGCTTTCAATGGAAAAAGCAAACGTAACGAGCGCACCAAAGACCGCAACGTTTCAGATGCGTATCAATCCCGATATCAAACAACGCGCCGAACAAGTTTTTGCCAATTGCGGTATGACCTTAACTGACGCCATCAATGTTTTTATTCAACAATCCGTAAACGCTGATGGTCTCCCCTTTATCGTGACTCAAAATAGCGCAGAGGCATTACGCAACCAAGCCATCGCACAGCTTATGAAAGAAATAAAAGCTGGCCGTGATTCCGTTAAATCTGAAAGCGACTGGGTTTCTGAAGAGGAAATGCTGGATCAATTGGGTCTTAAGCCATGAAGCTAAGATATACACCCGCCGCTATATGTGACCTTCAAGAAATCAAAGGTTATATCCGCGATACTCTGCAAAATCCCGGTGCCGCAACAAACACGGTGGCTCGTATTGCCCGAGATGTAGCCATCCTAAAAGAGCAGCCACATCTGGGGCCTGAACTGCGTAAGAAGCTTAATAGGGAAATTGATAGCCATTATTTAATCACAGGAAAGTACATTGTCATTTACGATATTGATGATGTCATTTCTGTTTTGCGCGTTTTAGACACTCGTACAAACTACTTAAAGGCCCTTTTCGGAGACGAATCACTTCTTCGTTCCAGGCGATAATTACATCACAACCCGCTCCCTGTTTTACGATCATGGCAGCTCTTGCAAAGGGGCTGCCAGTTTGATTCATCCCAGAAAAGACGCTGATCTCCACGATGGGGGATGATATGGTCCACCACTGTTGCCGGTACTAATGTGTGTTGTGCCAAGCAATATGCACATAGCGGATTCTTTCTTAAATACTTGCTACGTGCGACCTGCCACTTAGAATCATAGCCTCGCTTTGCAGCAGATTCCCTTCTATATAAAGAGCGATGGCTTTCACAGTATATATCGTCAGATAACTTTGGACAGCCGGGATGGCGGCATGGCCGCTTTGGTTTTCTGGGCATATGCCTAAATAAATAAGAGGCCGCGGTCTGTATCATAGACGCTGCCTCCCGATGTCAGATTTTTCATTGCCCGATCCAAAGCCATCACCAACGCCACTGCTCCGTCCACCTTCTCCGTGGATTTTTGCTTATCGATCTTTAAGTTCCCTGCTGGATCGGTCTTCACAAAAGCATTATCCAGATTCCAGCGAAGAACTGGGTGTCCGCCATGAGCCAGCTTCTTTTCCAACACGATGCGCATCAGTTCCTTGGTGGGAGGACTCATATCCCGGAACCCCTGTCCAAAGGGAATCATGGTAAAGCCATCGTCTTCAAGGGTTTGCACCATCATCGTACTATTCCAGCGATCATAAGCGATTTCACGGATGTTATAGACTTCCCCCAAGCGTACAATAAACTGCTCTATAAAGCCATAATGAACAACATTCCCTTCTGTGGTCTGAATATAGCCTTGCTTTTCCCACACATCGTACATTACATGATCCCGGCGTACCCGCAACGGCAGGTTATCCTCCGGGAGCCAAAAGAATGGCAGTACATAATAAGGTTCATCATCTTCTAACGGTGGAAATACCAATACCAAAGTGGTCAAGTCGCTGGTGCTGGATAAATCCAACCCGGCATAGCAAGCACGGCCTTGGAGCGCAACGGAGTCAACAACACCGCCGTTTTCATCCCAGCGATCCATGGGCATCCAACGGATCGAGGTATTGGTCCACTGGCATAGGTGAAATTGCCGAAACTGGATTTCCTCCGCCGGATTCTCCTTTGCGCTCTCGCAGGCAGTCTGATAATATCCTATATCCACCGTTTGCCCAAGAGACGGATTTGCATTTTTCCACACATGTGGGTCTGTCCAATCCGCATTGTCAGGCGCGCTATAAACCACAGGGTAGAACGTTGAGTCCTTTTTGCGGCCTTCCAGTAAATCCTTTGCCTTTGCGTGAACTTCATAGCAAATGCTATTTCGATCTGAACCAGCTGTTGTGATAACAAAATTGAGGGGCTGCTTGCGCGCGGCGCCTGAACCCTTGGTCATTACATCATACAGCTTCCTGTTCGGCTGCCCCAGCAATTCATCAAAAATGCAGGCGTGAACATTGTATCCATATTTCGATGCTACTTCACTGGACAACGCTTGATAAATGCTCCGTGTCGGCAAGTATACAATACGTTTCTGAGACTCCACAATCTTTGTGCGTTTGACCAACGCCGGGCACTGCATGATCATGTCTTTAGCTACATCAAATACAATTCCCGCCTGTTGACGGTCATTTGCGCAACCGTATATTTCCGCTCCTTCTTCTCCGTCCGCACACAGCATGTATAGCGCAACGGCGGCAGCCAGTTCAGATTTCCCTGCTTTTTTGCAAATCTCCACAAAAGCTGTGTTGAACTGGCGATAGCCATTTTCCTTAACCGTACCGTATAGATCACGGATGATCTTTTCTTGCCACGGAAACAAAAGAAACGGTTTTCCCGCCCAGACGCCCTTGGTATGCTTTAAGCTTTGAATGAATGCAACCGCATGATCCGCTCGTGATGCATCGTAATGGGATGTGGGCAGCATAAAGCGTGTCGGCTGATATACAGCGTTATCCATATGCACACCCGCTTCCCGGCGGGGAATTCAGCTTCCCCAAATGGCAGCTATAATATTTCCCGTCATCTGATAAAACGTATTGATCCACCATCTTCCTATCCTCCCGCTTTCCATCTGGTATTGAGAAGCTGCTCCATAGGATCGTCCGAAACAAAAGCAGCCTCAGCGTTGGTTGCAATGATCCGGGAACGGCTGGCGGGGGTTAAGCCAAACTCCGTACAAAAGGACTGCATGATCTTGAGGTTCTGCTGGGCAATGGACACCTGGGGCACCTGCTGCACATAGCCGGAAGGGGTTTTAAAAATACTCCCGTGTTGGGTAATAAACTCTTCGGCTTCCTTCCACCGGGCATAGGCTTGGCAGTATCCGGCAAAAGAGGAGAGGTCAGCCATGGTCAGAACGCCCATTACCTCAAGGGCAGAGGAAAGCCGCTTCCATTCCTTTTTCGCTTCTGGCAACAGCCACGTTGGGCATCTCAACTCCGTTTTAGGCGGAATGGGCTCTTTTTCGTTTAATGGGCGGCGGCCTTTGCCGCGATCCCCTTCCAGCAGCTTCAGCGCTGTGGGCTTGGGTTTTCTGCCTCGTGTAGCCATGGGACTCTCCTCCTTTCTTAAAAATGGGCATGATAAAAGCCACTACAGTTTTTCATGCAGTGGCATATAGGTAGCTTTAAGTGTTATTGTTCATCAGCCTCTTGTGCTGTTTCCGATTTGCCACTTTTAAATGCGCTGTTTCCAGGAACACCTTTTAAAAGGAGATTCCTGGATTTCTGGTAATCTGCCCCGATAAAGCCAAGGCGTAAAAGGAAGCAGCGCAGCGCGTATTTCGGGTTGTCCGTTTCTTTTTCAGAAAAAGTGACTCGCTTTTGCTTTTTTGCCAACTTAATAATGGCCGCAAGCAATTGTACACTTGCCACAATAAGCTCCGATGGGGCAGAAAGTGGCAACCACGCAAATTTCAGCGTTTCCTCAGTCTCCTCCATTGGAAGCCCATCAGATTCTAAGGCGAGTTTCAAAAGGGAGCCCTTCCCCTCGATGATTTTCCGTACATTGTTGATCGCATTTGCGCTCATGCCATCCTTGGGGAACTCTAGTACAATGCCTTCCGAGGTGGAGCGGGAAAGGCAGGCATGGTAGCGAATTGTTGGTGCCCAAATGCCGCCTGAATCAGAAGCATTTTCTAGGTCAATGGGATTATGCCAACTGATGCAATTGCCGATCTGTGCCCAATTAACTAAATCCGTGCTGTGAAAAAGCGGAATTCCTGGGAAGTACTCAAAGGAACTGGTCACCAGATAATAGTCTTCACCCACCCGCTCAATGCTTGGATCGGGATGAAACCCCGGTAAAATAGGATTATGATAAATCATTGCGGATCGCTCCTGTGGCGTTCACCTTTTTTAGTGCATAGCCAGTTGCTATTATTACATGGTCTTCATTCACAACAAACTCACCATTGGCAGTGCTAAGCAAGATCATCTCATTGTTCTTATAATAAACGGCAATGCCAATACCATGCTCCTCGCTTTTGTATCGTACTCGATTCGGCCCTACATTTTTCACTATATCGGCTTTTAGCAAGCCTAATTCATTAAAGAACACAAGAGAGTCGCCACCTGCTCCATCTGGTTGTTTTGTTGCTAGTTCGAAAGCGATTTGATTGAGCATCTCATTGGTTTGTCTGACAATTTGCACGTATTCGCCATTGGGAATCATTGTATTCTTTTCTGTATTTACATATAGTCCGAAGGTATCTGTACTGCACATATCATAAACATTATAGAAACTGCCACCTGCAAGCGCAGCTAAAATCAGTTCCGCAGTATTCTCATACGATCCACCATTCTCCATAACCATTGGGAAGTTCTCACCCTGTGCGTAATAGCTATCATGGCCAAATGCAAAGATCTCTTTTATATCCTGCGAATAAGGATCGAACCCAATAAAATCCAGTTCTGATTTTTCTTTGCGCTTCATTTCCTCATTATAACAAACCCCTTCAGCGTCTACGCCTCGATAATTATTAACCCGCGTCCAAACAGGGTAAGCCGATCTCTTAACCCCTCTTGCAAGGTTATTGCAATACTCCCACATGGTTTGATCTCTAAATGTCTGCTCCGACAAATCACCTCTGCGACGAAGGCATGTTTCACAAAAGCAATGGGGAGCGATGCGTTCCATATGAAAAGCGCCAACAGCTGGCTCGTTCGCCACTTGGCAACCAATCACAGTTGCGGGATCAGAAAGTGATGTGCTATACTCAGCAATATGATCAAAAAGTGCTCGAACAACGTTTCTTTCAACATCCCTTAAGCCTTCATCATTTTTGCACATTAGGAAGCGATAGACCCCTGGAATACCATCAAAAGGTTTGTCTTTTTTTTCAAAGAACAGTGTCCCATCTATCTTTATCGATTTCTGATAATTTCTAAGCACATAATACGGGATTCGCCAATCAATGCTGACACTTACCGTATCTGTACCAAACCAGAGAATCTCCAGTTTGATTCCCGCCTCATCTGCCCAACACAGTAGATTATCAACATACGTCCAATCAAAAGCATTATCTCTTGAAAGGATAAGCTGTGGTGGGTATTGAGATCCTATGCCACTTAATTCGGCAATGCCAGATTCATCGCTCTCCACGTTGAGGATGAATTCAGATTTCAATTCCTCCATACAGTGCTCATTTAAGTATTCAGTCACATCAAAATCGTAGTATCCAGGTTTGTCAAATGTGTCGTAATCAGCTAAGCCCGCCGTCTTACATTGTATGCTACCATCTTTTATCCCATACAGTTTAGCTACATTTATCCCTTCGACACGATTGAAAAACAGCCGTATTTTAGCCGCCGTACAGCTCTTATCCTTATAATTCGTAAAATCAAAGTTTAGTCTATTAGGGACTGTTCTTATGCCATCATCGTCATTAGCAGCCATATATTTTAAGTCCGGCTGTATATCCATCCAACGGACTTGACTGTTTACAACCGTGAAGCCATCCCGCTTTGCGACACGGAACATCTCTCGCAACTCTTTTTCAGTGTAACCATACATATCAATCACTTTATCTGCACGAATCTGTATGCCATTGAAGAAAAAAGGCTTTCCATCCACCATTAAGACTTTTCTTTCGTAAGCAGTCTTGCTTGTGTCCACCCATGATACCGCTTTACATCTCATATTGCTTCCCCTTTTTTGTTAACCTTTAATTCCTGAACGGCTCATGCCTTCTACCAGATACCGATTGAAGAACAAAAAAATCAAAAATACCGGGATAAGCGATAATGTGGCCATTGCAAACATAGCTCCATAGTCTGAAGTGCCACCAGTATCTGCAAAGTTTTTAAGAGCAATGGACACTGTCCAGTTTCTCGTTCGGTTGATATAGAGTAGAGGCCCCATAAAATCGTCCCATTTCCAGTAAAACTGGATTATCAATGTCGTAATGAGCGATGGCTTAAGCAATGGCAGCACAATTCTCGTAAAAATGCCGTATTTACTGCAACCATCGATAAAGGCCGCCTCATCTAACTCTTTAGGGATTGTTCTGGTAAACATCATAATTTGATATATGAAAAAGGCCTGTCCCAGAAAATGTGGCAGAAGCAAAGGAATATAGGTACCAATAAACCCCAGCTTATTGTAGATAATATATTGCGGAATCATGATCACTTGAGACGGAAGCATCATTGAACCGATCATGCAGGTAAACCAAAATTGCCTGCCTTTAAACTTGATACGCGCAAACGAATAAGCCACCATCGCTGAACTTATCATCGTAGCCAAGGTCGCGACAACCGAAATGAATAACGAGTTAATAAAAAAAGTACCAAAGTTATAGTTCATAAACCCAGTCCAACCCTTGGACCAATTTTCATAATGCCATGTTTCCGGCATCAGCTGTGCCGAATGATTGAGTATTTGATTGTTGTCCTTAAATGAACTAATGATCATCCAGATCACCGGATAAATCATGCATAAGCCAAGTCCCAAAATGAGCAAGTGATATAATGTGGTTTGGGTTGCCTTTTTGAGTCTCATCCTTACGCCCTCCTAACGATCCGAATCTTCATAGAAAACAAAACGATTGGATGCTTTTAGAATAATCATAGTGATAAATGCGATAACGACTAATAGCACCCAAGACATCGCACTCGCATAACCCATGTTCAAATAGTCAAACCCTTGTGTATAAGTGTAAAGCGCAATAAAGTTGGTTGCATCATTGGGTCCACCTCTGGTAATGACGAAACTTTGTGTGAAAACCATAAAGCCCGAAATCGTTTGCATAACAAGATTAAACAGAATAATGGGTGATAAACATGGCAAAGTGATATTAAAGAAAGATTTTACCTTTCCCGCACCATCCATTTTTGCCGCTTCATAATAAGTGCCAGGAATATCCTTGATGCCTGCAGCAAAAATAATCATTGATGATCCAAACTGCCAGACAGAAATCAATACTAAGGGAACCATCACCCATATGCTGGAACCTAGCCAATTAACCCGATCTAATCCAATACCCATTATCAGACTATTGATTAGTCCTTTTCTTGAAAACATCTGCTTCCAAACCAACGCCGCCGCAACACTGCCGCCGATCAAAGAGGGCAGATAGTAAACTGATCTATAAAAGCTGGCAGCACGGCTGTTTTTAGTGAGCAGAACTGCAACTAAAAGTGCAAAAATAAGTTTGATAGGAACAGCAAAAATAACATATTTGAAAGTAACAAATATAGCGTTCCAAAATCGATCGTCCCCTGTAAACATCTGAACATAGTTTTTAAACCCAACCCAATTAGGTGCCGACGCCAAATTGTAATCTGTGAAGGAATAGTACAGCGACATGATCATCGGAAAGGCTGTGAGCCCTAAAAACCCGAGTATAAATGGAGCGGCAAAAATATACCCTACCATATTATCGCTGTTCAAAACCTGCTTCCATGTTCTTCTCGGCTTACTCATCGGTTTCAATTCACATCCGCCTTTCGAACTAATAGAGGGCTGCCGCATTTGATCAGCAGCCCTCTGTTTGGTTAGCATCCATATTGGCGCATAAAACGATTTATGCAATCCATGGTCTTAATTGTTGAATTGAGCATTAGCAAAATCGAAAACATCTTGTGCTGCCTGCTCTGGCGTCATTTCATTCGCATACACCTTTTCAACATTTAGATTGATTCTGTCATGAATCGCACTAAGCGGTGCGGGCTCGTTAATGTTTACAAGACTGCTGTCTGGGTCTACGGCCAGTTTATCAACGAACTCAAAGATCTGTTTTTGTGCATATGTTAATTGCGAACTCAAAGCTTCCCTGACCTTGCTGTTAACCGGTATACCACGTTCGGCTGCTAACACCATATTTGCTTCCTCATCATTGATCATAAAATCAATGAATGCAGCAGCAACTTCAGGATACTCACAGGTGGGTGAGATGCACAAACCTTGTGAAGATTTGGTACGCAAGCCGCTGGGTCCATCTGCATCATAGCGTGGCAGATACGCAATTTTAAGCCCGGTAATGCCATTTTTCTCAGCCGACTCAGAGAGTGTGATAAATTGATTGGATGCAATACAAGCCATTCCAGCTTCCCCTGTCGTGATAAAATCCTGCGCAACATCAGCACCTATTTCGGCAGCTTCGCCCGGATTCGGATAAACGCCCTTATCCATCATGTCCTTTAGCAGTTGAAAGTAGGGCACTAAATAATCCGGTTTTGTGATCTCCAACCCGGAATTATCGCTTTTAAGGAAGTTCAAGCCCTTTTCCTGCTGGGGGACACCGGCCATCGCCGCACCAAATAAATGATTCAGCAAAGAGGAGCCAAATTCGCCGGTTACAGCTTTGATTGCCTCAGCCGCTGTCTTATAGTCTTCCCAGGTCCAGTTATCCGCTGGTTCCTCAATGCCCGCTTCTGCGAATAAGCTTGGGTTATAAGCCACACAATATGTGTTCATGCCAAGAGACATACTGGCTTGCATGCCTTTGTACTGCGTGTTTTCAAGGAACGAATTTGCGATGTTCGTTGTGTCAATGATGCCGGCATCAATATAAGGCTTAAGGTCGATAAACCATCCCTCATATTCGGCAAAGTTGTTTCCGAACTGCCAAATATCCCAGACATCATTAGCGCCTACAAGAACGCCCATCTTCTGAAAATAGCCGTTGGAATCATATGGCTCCATTTCGATGGTGACGTTCGGATACTTTTCCATGAACATTTCAACTACGCGTTGCGTCTTTTCGTGCCGGGATTGCGATCCCCACCACGCGAACCGAAGCGTGACCGCTTTTCCGTCCGCCAGAAGTTCATTTGTTTCAGCCGCATAGCCAGTTACGGAAACCATCAGTAATGCTACCAGTACCAGGGCAATGATTTTCTTGATTTTCATACCTTTCTCCTCCTCATTTGGTTGGTCGCTTCTTGTTATAGGTAACCACGCACATTCATTGTGTCGAGCCATCCCCCCATCCAAATCACAAAGTCTATTTATGCCTTCTTTAAAATTGGGAACATCTCATCCACACTGCCATTTCACCATTTCCCCTGTTGTTCCAGCTATAATACGGAACCCACTGTAATAATGCTGGTTCATAGACTGACTCTCTAGATGATGTCTCTTGATACAAATCATCTTGCCCATCTTGTTTTAGGCGTCTGCCTTCTGATTCCAACACGACTACGCCGCCAAGCAAATTCCCTCTGTATACCTGAGTAAAACCAGAGTCCTGCTTCATTTCAAGAAGATGCAAGTTGTCTCCGTTATCCACTTCCTCCAAGCAATATACTACCGGTCCCCTCATTACAGCTGCCTTTCCAACATTTTCTCTAACAAGCGGATGACATTGGATGACTTTGGGTTGCATATCCATTTTGAATAGCACACGATGTCTACCATTCCAATTCTTCAAAATATACAAAAATCCGTTCTCTTCACGATGCTCACAGGGCTTGCCGTCTACCTCTAAAGTATAATCTTTGCACCAATCAGGCAGCCGAAGAGCCAGTTCCCATGAGTCGTTTCTTTCTGTCCCCACTTCAACATCAACATCACCCGTCCATGGATAGCTCGTTCGCATGTCTATCTGGACAGGTGCTTCCTTTGAAAAAGCCTCCACCGTGCTGCCAATGTATAGGTTGATAAATAGCGTTTGCTGCCTCTCCGTGTAAATATAGTGGCCTATTGATTCGATCATCCGGGCAAGATTGGGAGGGCAGCACGCACAGGCAAACCACTCTTGCCGCTGTGTTTTGACGTGGCGAAAAGGTTGTACCTCTATATCCTTTCGGGGATGCACCTCCAAAGGATTAACATAGAAAAACCGTTTCCCATCCAATGACATTCCGCAAAGGGAGCCATTATAAAGTAAGCGTTCCATAATGTCTCCGTACTCACCCTTTGGTTCTAACTGAAACATACGATGTGCAAAAAATACAAATCCCACTGATGCACAGGTCTCGCCATAAACCAGATCATTGGGAAGATCATAGTCAAATGTAAAAGCTTCCCCGTGTTCCGATGAACCTATCGCACCCGTAATATACATTTTACGATTCACGATATTTTTCCAAATCGCTTTACAGGCATCAAATAACTCCTGATCGTTTGTTTCACGTGCCACATCTGCCATTCCTGAATACAAATATACAGCCCGAACAGCATGTCCAACAGCCTCTTTTTGTTGACGCACAGGCATACTGGCTTGGTAGTAATCAAGCGGGATATAACTTCCCTTTCTCGGGTATGATCTCCCATACTTTTCTGATTCTTGATAGTAGAAATTAGGGCTCTGGCCACGTTCATCTATAAAATATTGAGCCAACTTTAAGTGTTTTTGATCGCCGGTGACATTAAAAAGTTTTACCAAAGCCATCTCAATAAGAGCATGACCTGGATAGCCATTCAGTTTTCCTTCCCCTGACCCAAAAACACTGTCAATATGGTCGACAAACCGTATCATAGCTTGCAGCAGTTTATCCTTACCTGTGCTTTTATAATAAGCTATTGCCGCTTCCAGCATGTGACCTGCGCAATACAACTCATGCTTATGCGTTACATTGCTCCACCGCTGATCCAGGCCATTGAGTGCATAGTATGTGCCTATATACCCATCTGGTTGTTGTGCTTTCACGATTAGGTCGATGGTCTCATCGATTTTTCTTTCCACCTGCTCATCCGGATGCCATTCCAATGCGTAGGAGGCTGCCTCAATCCATTTGGCAACATCGCTGTCTTGAAAACACGCTCCATAGAATTCGCCTTCTTTTTCTCCAGCTACGATCCTAAAGTTCTCGATGCAATGACTCGGTTCAATATCGGCGATTTGATCATTCAATACTTTCCATTGATAAGGCAACATTTGTGTGCGGGTAGTTTCCATGATTGAACTCCAAAAAGTAGAATTGATGGATGTAGCATTGACCGGAGAAGATAACCTATCACGTATCATGGTCCACCTCATAACAAAAGGTTTAATTTTCCCATTTTACTACCAAGCTGTTTTTTCGAGCGCAAAGTGTTCTCGCACTCATTTGTCGCATTTGAACAACTTTATAGCTGCATTATAGCCGTTATGCATTCATCCTTCAACCTTCACAACTTATGAGAGGTGTAATTTTCTTATATGTATGCTATACTGTTCAAAGATTGTCCTACCCCAAATGCTCTTAATAGGTATTGGAGGAAGCTTTATGAAATATCTGCAACTACCGTACACTACTCCAGCCACCTTTCTTTCCTGTGGCAGATTGGTAAAGAGGAAAAACTTTATTCATCCCAAAAGGCTTCTCGATTCTTTCGTCCTCATATATGTCCTTGAAGGGGCTCTGTATATCTGCCAGAATGAAACAGAATATGAGGTGCTCCCTGGGCAATACATACTCCTCCATGCAGAAACCATACATTATGGGTACAGGGTCACAGAAGACCAATTAAAATATTATTGGGCACATTTTCACATTGATAAACCATATAAATTTCTTACACCCCAAGACGGTATGACTTTTTCTACGATGGCACAGGATGAGGGTTATACCATCCCAGAATATGGACACCTCGATCGTTCGAAGCGCATACCTGTCTTATTTTCGCAACTTTGCGACTTTTCAATGCACAATTACAATAGCTATTTCATTTTTCACTATTCTCTAACTATATTGTTGCAGGAGCTTGCATTTGAAGTTCAAGAGCAAAGCTGCTTGGAATCAGCTGTTTTACCGCACATTCAAAACATCCAAAATTGGATACGCAAAAACTACCACCAAACCATAACCGTTACTGAAATTGCTGAATTGTTTCATTATAATCCAGATTATCTCTCAAATAACTTTAAGAAGGCAACCAAAACGAGTCTTTCGCAATACATCAACCAAATCCGGATCCAAGCTGCAAAGCATTACTTAACTTCTACGCGCACTCAGGTGAAGGAAATTGCTTATTGTTGTGGCTTTTCTGATGACAAATACTTCATGAAAGTATTTCATGATATAGTAAACATGACACCAACTGAGTATAGAAACGCTTTTTACCAACAGAAAGAAGTTTCTAACTAAAAGAAACTTGATAACCATCGTCATCTGATGACCGTCATTCGAGAGGCTGCATCCATTATTCTTTATCTTTCAACTATCCAAACAACTCACCTATGTCCTGCCCCTTTTTACCTTCTAGGCTCAAGCAAAATGGCTTATAGGGGCTTATTATATCTATTTACAATATAATCATCATGGGCTTTCCACACGCGCTATCTGTCCATTTTACAGGGTACATTTTATCGCACAGAAAAAAAAGGCTTCATGCAGATTAATCAAAATGCCGCTACCAGCAAAATCACTGATAGCGGCGTCATAATTCTCTTTATGCTTATTGACTTATCTGCTTACTATCTTTATGGGGTTACAACGCTGGTGCCGGACTTTCTGTTTCTTCAGCAATAATGCCCGAAACCCCAAAGGGCCTCCGTGCTATCTCATCTTACATAAATACTTCCAATACGTCTGCTCCTTTTTTGACAAATGCGATGTATACATCGATATTCGCGCGGCATGTCACTGTCTGCCCACCGGAATAGCATTGCTTATCCGCTATGCAGATCCATTCTCCCTTTGGCAGATAAACACCTCTTTCCGTCTGCCCCTGCGCCGTAATAGGGGCGAAAAGAATATCTGCACCGAAAAGGTATTGGTCTTCAAGGTGATAGCATTCAGCTTCATCAGGGTAGTCAAAAAACATAGGCCGCATTAGCGGGATGCCGGTTTCGCTTGTTATATCCATATGCTTTTTGATATAAGGCTTTAATCGTTCCCGGGTTTGGATCAGCGATTTTAAAACCGGGTAGTTGCTTTCGCCAAAGCGCCATATTTCGTTTGCTCCGCCGGAAGGCTCAATGATGCCCGGGTTTCTGATTTCATGGTTAGAAGGTTTTCTGCGTGCGCCGTGGAGCCGCATCACCGGGCAAAAGAGCCCGAATTGAAACCAGCGAACGATCAGCTCTCTGAAATAATCGCTTTCAATATCCGCATGCAGGAAACCACCAATATCGCTGTTCCACCACGGAATACCGCTCATGGCCATGGAAAGCCCGCTTTTCACGCTCATGCGAAGGGCCTCAAAGGTAGAAGGAATGTCGCCGTTCCAAACAATGGCACCGAATTTCTGGCTGCCGGGGTAGGCAGCCCGTGTCAGTATGACTGTATCCTTTTCCCCTTCCTTTTGAAGGCTTTCATAAAACATTTTGGAATAGAAGTAGGGATACAGCATGGCTGTTTGCGCACCGTTGCCCAAGTAGAATTTCAAATGGCCAAACTGCTGGGGATGCACCTCCGGCTCCGCTTCATCCAGCCAGAATGTTTTAATGCCGTTTTCATAGTAGTTTTTCCGTACCTTATCCCACACAAAATCCGCTGTTTCTGGGTTCATGAGGTCGATAAAGGTCTGCTGGCCATAAAAATCAAAGGTGCCATACTGGCCGTTTTCGATGCGCACCAGCATATTGCCGTCGTTCATTTCTTGATAATTCTCCGATTTGGGGTTGATGGTAGGCCAAATGGATACCACCGGCTCAATGCGCATTTCACGCAGCTCTTCGCACATTTTCTTTGGGTCGGGCCAGTATGTGGGATCAAACTTCCATTCGCCCTGCTCCGTCCAGTGGAAATAATCAATCACGATGGCATCGATGGGGATCTCCCGCCGCTTATATTCCCGGGCCACCTCTAACAGCTCATCCTGGCTTTCATAGCGCAGCTTACACTGCCAAAAGCCTGCCGCCCATTCAGGGAACGTAGGGGCATAGCCTGTCAGATCACAGTATTTCTTCATGATTTGCCTAGGGGTATCTCCGGTATAAACCAGATAATCCGCCTGATAAGCGCTGTCCGCCACCCACATAATATGGTTATTGGTGGTTTCACAGCGACCGGGGGCTGGATTATTCCAAAGAAAACCATAGCCTAAGGATGAATAATAGATAGGCAATGCGGATTTGGTATTGTAATGCAATAGATTCACCGTAGAGCCTTTTTTATTGAATTGATCCTCCTGCTCCTGTCCCAGGCCATAGATATGCTCGCCCGGGTTGGCATTGAATATCACCTTCACCTGATAATGATCCCCTTCGGTATGAAGGTTTTTTGTGGTGTAATCCCCTTCAAACTTGGTAGAGAGGATTATATTTCCATCCTTCAAATAGGTCACAAACCCGCCACGCCATTGATTCCCCGCTTCGATTTTCACAGACAAGCTTCCAACTGTAAGCGTAGCATTTTGCGCATCCCCATCCATAATAGCTTTGACATCGTCAGTAGGCGGTAAAAGCGTCCAGCTCTCATCAGACAGCTTGGCGTTTTTACTGGTACGGCAGCGGATACAGTTACGGCCATAGGCCTCCACAAGGGTTACCTCATCCCGCCTCTGAAACAAAAGCGCGCTTTCCATCAATGTGATCTTGCTCATTTACATCTTCTCCTTGCCTTATTTATCCAAAAGACCATTTTAAAAGAGGCGGGCATGGTTTCGCCAGTGTCTCCGCCTCTTTTATGCTATATATTATTCGTTTCATAAACCCTGGAACCATCGTTGAAATGATCCAGCATGATTTCGGCCTTCTTTTGAAGCTGCTGCAGAAAATCAGTGCTGAACACGAAGATATCCTCCCGTTCCGGCTGGTCACACAATATAATTTCCGTTAGCCGCTCCTTTAAAAGACTTATAAGCCGGTACATATTATCGATTTCTGCCCTGGTAATGGCCTGAAATGCTTCACAGCGGCTGTCGTTACGGGTAGGCCAGCGCAGTTCCCGGATCGGTAAACAATCAAAATCTGTTCTGTCAACCAGCTCTTGAAAATCAACCGCGTTAATAATGTTTTCATAGAAACAATCTAACGCTTCCAACCTGAGGATCGTGGTATCAACGTCCGTTGAGGAGGGCAATTTACCCAACGATTCAACAGCGTTATTTAGGCTGGCCCTGGCCAGCTCCACCGTTTGTCGGACAAGAAAGGCCGACGTAAACCCACGAACGAACTCAATACCCTGAAGGTTCATTAAATCCTCTGCTTCCTTTTCCGAAAGAGCCTGGAACTGATAATTCCGGTAATAAGCTTTCTCTTCATCCTTTAGCTCTCCCGGGAATAAAACGAAAGGCCTATTGATCCAGCGCTGGTGCATACAGCCCATGATCACCAGATCAATGCCCGTGTGCCTGATATGCTGGCCCGACTCATGGATATAAGACCAAGCATTGATCAGGTGCTGAGCATACGCCTCGCCCACAAGGGTGTTGGCAGCATAGGAAAGCCCATTATAGCAATCTGTCATGGTTTCCAGCTTGTTTTTAAGGGCGTATTCGTATAAGAGTACAGCTTCGTTTAAATCCGAACGAGGGATCTCGATCATCTTTACATTGGCATCGGAATAGAGGATCCGCATCATGTTTTTCATCAACTGCACCGGATCGGATATCTTTTTCACAGGCTGCTTGGAAAGATCGAAGTTCAGCCCTGTTACCATGACCCGTTTCCCTGTGCGATCTTTTTTATTCAAGATCTGGTTTTCACGAAGCTGATGCCAGGAGCCGCCGATGGCAACCTCTGGTTCCTTAAGCCCGATATCCGATTCAAGGCTCACGGTTAGATCTCCATTGCTCCCATCCTGGATGGCATTTAAGAAACCGCAGATCCGATCTGCCATGTTTCTGTCCTTGGATATCTGGGCCCCGTTAGGGCCTGTATAAAGCCCTGTGCTCCAATCGATGCCGCCGCCGCAGTCATTGGTTTTAAAGTGGATAAAATCCACGCCCGTTTCCTTAACCAACTTACTAACTGCGTTTGTGTACATAGAAAGCACTTCTTCGTTATCAATGCTGGGGCTAAAGTAAGGCTTGCGGGATCGCCTGGGATGATCGCACCTGGCCCCCCGCCAGGATGGGTGATCCCGATACACCTTTTCCGGCAGCCAGAAGGGCTCATTGCTGAAAATAGCGGGTTTTAAGCCGTATTCTTTTAAGATAGCACTTCTGCTTTTCACCAGCGCCATGCATTCATTAATATGGTCTTTGGGCAGGTATTCTTCCAATTCCGGCGGGCAAACCAGCTTAAACAGCTGACATTGCCCCATGCTCCAGTTAGGGTAGGGATCAAAGCGATCCAAATCCCACATCCACAGGCTTCTTGGCATATCGCTGACAATCACATGGGTGGCGCCCAATTGGGCCGCGTGTTTGGCCATTCCCCTAAAATCCTCTAGCGATTCAGTTACAAAATGCAGTATAGTCTTCTTACTAATCATGTTCTTCTCCTATCCTTTAACGGCCCCAATGGTAACCCCTTTCACAAAGTGCTTTTGCACAAAGGGGTAGATTAAGAGCACCGGGATCATGCTCACAACGATCAGCGCGTATTTAATAACCCCCGCCAACTGGGCGGATTTCTCCGCCAATTCCGGATCGGAGATGGTCGAAGCGTCTATTTGGCCGGAAATCAAAATTTCTTTTAGGAAAATGGTCAGAGGTAGAATGCTTCTGTTGTTTAGATAGATCATGGCGTTAAAGTAGGTGTTCCAATGGGCCACGCCATAAAATAAAACCAGGACCGCTAGAATGGATTTTGAAAGGGGCAGTACTACGGAAAACAGGTAACGGATATCGCTGCACCCGTCCAGTTTCGCTGCCTCTAATAGCTCCAAAGGGATATTATTTTGCAAGAATGTCCTGGCGATGATCATGTTGTAAACACCCAGTGCACCCGGCAAAAGCATCGCCCAACGGGTATTGATGATCCCCAGGTTCGCCACCAGCAAATAATTGGTGATGATGCCGCCGTTAAAGAACATGGTAAAGGTAAAAAACAGCATCAGCTTATTTCGGCCCACCAGATCGGGACGCGAAAGAGGGTAAGCCGCCAAAATGGTCATCACCAGGTTGATCATGGTGCCGCAGACTGTGTAAAAAACAGAATTGCCAAAGCCCACCCATACATTCTTCGTGTGCAAAACGGTTTCATATCCTGTCAGATTGAAGCCCACGGGGACCAGGATCACCTTCCCGGACTGTACCGCCGTACCGGAAGAAAAGGAAGCCGATATAACGAATATGCAAGGGTATAACACCAACAAAAAAAACACCGTCAGAATCAAGCCGGAAAAAACATAAAATGCTTTATCCGTGCCGCTCATGCCCCGTTTAAAAGTAGGTTCGCTTATCATCTTCATGCCCTCCTTTTAAAAAATACCGGAGCCGCTGATCTTTTTGGAAATCCCATTTACCGAAAGCAACAGCGTAAAATTGATTACGGAATTAAACATGCTGATGGCTGCCGAAAGGGAGAAATTGGTTACCCCGCTGGCCAGACCTACCTTATAAACATAGGTGGAAATGATTTCACTGTAGTTCATGTTCAGATTATTCTGCATTAGAAGCACCTTTTCGTAGCCCACGTTCATAATGTTTCCCGCAGCCAAGATCAGCATAATGGTAGCAGTCGGCAGAATGCTGGGCAAGTCAATATAACGAATCCGCTGCAATCGACTGGCTCCATCAATCATGGCCGCCTCATGGAGGGAAGGATCCACATTGGCCAAGGCCGCAATATAGATAATGGCATTATAACCCGTATTCTGCCATACTCCGGACCACACATAGATATGCTTAAACAATGGGCCGCTGGCCAGAATATTGGGCGCCGTTTCCCCTGTAATAAGGGTGTACATGCTGCCGTAGATACCGATGCGGTTGCTGAGCAGTTGGTTGATCAGCCCTACCATGATCACTGTTGAAATAAAGTGGGGCATGTAGGTCACGGTCTGGATCAACTTAGAGTATCGCTTCATGGGCAGCGCATTTAAAAGCAGCGCAAAAGCGATCGGGAGGGGAAAGGACACCAGTAGACTGTAAACAGATACTGTCAATGTGTTTTTCAATACCAAAGAAAATTTATAGGAATTAAAGAAATTGGTAAAATGTTTGAATCCTACCCATTCACCGCCGAAAAGCCCTTTAGTAAAATCGTAATCCTTAAAGGCGATTACCAGCCCCGACATGGGTACATAAGCAAAGACTACGATGTAGATCAGTGGCACCAGCAGCAATAAATACAATTGCCACCGTTCATAAATCTTCTTCCTGTTTGGGGTCAGGGCGAGAGACCTCTCGCCCTGTATCCCCCCCAGCGCTTGTGAAGTTTTCATAAACACCTCATATTCTTATTGCCGTTCAAAAGCTGCCTGCGCGTTTTGAAGCCAGGTTTGAAGGCCCATCATATCAAGTTCGCTTAAGTAAGCGGACCATTCCCTATCGTTCAAGGGCCGCGCGCCAGTAATAAACTGGGCCATGCTTTCGGCCACATAGGTGGAAATGTTCACAATGGTTTCCGCCTGGGCTGTTGCTTCGTCGCTGGTATAGTTTAACTTGGGAAGCAAGTGTTCCGGATGAGCAGAATAGTTGTAGGCAAAGTTATCCGCATAGAACTTAAAGGATTTAACCGTAGGATCATAGGCCTGGGTAGCGGTTACCCCTGCGTCGCTATCAGCGATTTCCATGTAAGCAGGGTTCATGTTCCGCCAGATCTTGGCATTGTTTTCTGCCCAAATATCGTTCAAAACCAGGTAGGAGGGCTTTTCATAAATGCCGGCTTCAATATAGGCGTTAGAATACTGAGGATCATTCAGCATAGCTTCGTCTTTTGTCCAATCAACACCCTCTTCGCCAAACCTGGCAATCATGGTGAACTCGTTATTGAAGAACATATCTCCCAATTTCACAGCCAACTCCGGATTCTGGCAACTGCTGGTAACAAACCAGATGGGTGCTGAATTATACTGGATGTAAGGCGTGTAGGCAAAGCCCTCAGGGCCTTGAAGAGGCGCAAGCATTTCATACTGCTGGCCGTTTACACTGGTATCATAGCTGTTCCAGCGGGATAAAGAACCTGAACTTAAAGAGCCAACCAGGTTAACTTCTTCGTTGTTCAGCACGGCCATAAACTGGGTCTTGTCGTCAGTGAAAACGGCTTCGGGAAGCAAACCCTCGGCGCAAAGCTTGTGCATGTATTCTAAGCCTGCGCGCCAAGCCTCCTGGGCAAATGGTGCGATCACCTTGGTGCCGGAATCGTCCAGGGTCAGGGCAGTGGCGCTGATGGTGGTGGCAGGGTAATAGATAAAGGAGTTCATCAGCGGAATAGTAATGTTTTCGCCATAGGTTCCCGCGGAGAAACCATACACAGGAATTTCGTCGCTAACGCCATTGCCGTTAGGATCCAAGGTCTTGAATGCCTTTAATACTTCGTAGTATTCTTCGGTGGTCTTGGGCATATCCAAACCAAGGGTATCCAACCACGCCTGATTGATATACATACGGAAAGGAGTCATGTTCCAGGTAACAGGGTTGTACTGTACTAATGAATAAATCTTGCCATCTGCGCTGGTGGCATCCTTGATCATGGCTGCCTTGTTTTCTTCGGATTCAATAGCGGTAAAGTTAGGCATCACATCCGGGTTGCCCAAATAATCCGTCAAATCTACAAAGACACCCTTGCTGCCGTAATTCAATATGGCTTCAGCTGATAAAGAGCCTGTGCAGATGATATCCGGGAGTTTTTGGTTGGTGGAGATCATCAGCGAAAGCTGGGTGGTGGCTTCGGAGGAATCTGCAGATAAGAGATAGAATTCGATCTCGATTCCAAGGGCTTCTTCCAGGCGCTTGGTTAGGTAGTTCTCGTCGTAATCGGTAATGTAGTTATAGGTCTGGATGGCTACCACTAACTTTTCCTTTTCAGCCTCCTGAGCCAAAGAGACCTGAGTCAAAGATAGGATCATCATCAGTGCCATGGTAAGTGCCAGAATTTGTTTGAGCATTCCCCTGTGTTTCATTTTGTTACCCTCCGTTATCAAATTTTTCGACTGGCGATGCGTCAACCGTCCGCCTGTCTGATGTCTTTAAATTAATGGTTTTCACCCAGAAAGTACAGTCCCAAATTCTGAAATCACTTTCAAAACCTGCCAAATCAGACTTTCAGTTTCCTTATTCCCGCCCATTATCTGAAAAAACAAACAGGATCGATCAGAAATCCTGTTTGCTTTGACGGTAAATATTAGGCGATACCCCTGTGTCTTTTTTGAACACCCGATAGAAGCTGTTCACAGAGCCAAATCCTGCAGCTTCGGCAATCCGTTCGTTGCTCCATTCGGAGTTTTTTAGCCGTTCCTTAGCATATGCCATTCTTAAATCATCCAGATAGTTTGAAAAGGTTTTTCCCGTCTGCTCTTTTACAAAAGAATACACATATTTTTCCGATGTATCCACTTCCCTGGCTGCTAAACTGGCCGTCAATTCCGGACGATTAAAGTTTTCATCCAGGTATTGCATAAGCCGCATCTTTAAATCCTTATGCTTGTCATCTTTCTTTTGAATCACCATATCGCAAATATCGTAAGCATTTTGCTCTAATCGATTCAGGCACTCCTCCAACGTCATGGCATTCAGCTCCACGTTGGTGTAAGAATCCACCGAAGCCAAGGGAATGGCCATCTGCTGGCAGGCAGAGTTTATCACGAATAAGATTGCATGATAAATCTCCAGCTTCTGGAAGCTATATTTCTCACTGAAAAGGCCATTCTCTTCCTTCATTTCCCGAAAGACTTCCCCTATGGCCTCACGATGCCCATAAAGAAGCAGATCATATAGCTTCCGGCAATTGTCGATATGGAAGCAGCTCTTATCCTTTTCGTAACCTGTTTGCCAAGATGCCACACAGCTGACCCGCTTTGTTTCATAGGCATTAACCGTTTGTCGGGCTTGAGCATAGGCAACATTGATCTTATCAACATTCTCCTGTCTTTGGCTGATTCCGGCCATAAACATAATTTTATGGGCAGCTATAACCATTTCCAATGTGAATTGGAGAGTTTCCTTTAGCCCTTCTTCGCCAGTACCCATTTCATCGCTTACAAGCACAATGGCCATGTTATTGCGGGGGTACACCTGCAAAAAGGGATTTTTGCTTTCCCGGCTAAACACCTCCATGGCATATAAAAGGGAAAGCTGGCAATCTGCCGCCTCCTCTATCTGGTGAATTATCAGCTGCACCACATAGTACCCCTTTGCCACAGAAGGAAATTCCTGTAAAAATTGTTCCTTTTGCGCAGGGTCGGAAAACCCGCTTACAAACAGGTTTTCAAGCATAATAGCCTGCTTTTCGTTGTTAGCCAAAAGCATCTTGGTCTCCAGCTCATCCTTATCCGATACTAGCTTCAAAATGGATTCCCGAATATAATCGTACTCGTTTTTCTCCGTTAGGGTATCATCTGCCAAAAGGGAAAGCTCTCCCATCATCTTTTTATATGGCTTAAACCAATGCAAAGTCCAAATAACAGTCAATATCACGGCAACCAAACACCCGCCAAGAACATAAAAGATCAATAAGCTGGCAATGTCGGCAAGGGTTTGGTAAATGGTACGCAAGGGATAACCCACTGGCAAAACGGTTGCGGCAGCCGATCTGCTGGTTGCAGGCATT
>JAVBTR010000092.1:0-28035 GCA_031556065.1 Eubacteriales bacterium
TTATGGGGCTTAAGATGGGGGTAACCGGCGCACTTTGGGCAGGAATCATAGCGAATCTGATGGCAGCGGCCATCGGTTTTTTGGGCGGCAGGCTATGGCGGTATGTGGATTTTAAAAACGCTGTGAACAAGCCGCTGCTCAAACGGATGACTGGTTATTCGGTGCCGCTTATGCCCAATGCCGTCAGCTGGTGGATTAGCGATTTTTCGGATCGGTATATGCTTGCGGCGATGGGAGGCCTGGGGCTTAGCGGCTTATATGCAGTGGCATACAAGATTCCTTCGATGATTGGTGCAGTGGCGGTAATAGTTAATGCTGCCTGGCAGCTTTCCGCAGTGGAAGGGTTTGGAAGCGGGGAATCCAAACGTTTTTTTTCGGCCGTGTATGCCCGCTTTTTCGCAGTGCTGACCATATTCGCAGGGGTCATTATTCTTTTTACCCGTCCTTTGGCGGGGCTTTTGTATAAGGAGGCGTTTTTTCAGGCTTGGCGGCTTGTGCCGGTACTGACCATAGCGGTGGTGTTTTCAAGCTTAAGCGGTTTTGTGGGGACGATTTTTACATCTGCCAAGAAAACAAAAAGCCTCATGGTTACAACCCTTGTAGGCGCCGGCGGAAACATATTGCTGAACCTGCCGCTGATCTATTACTTTAAAACCTACGGAGCCGCTGTGGCAACCATGATAAGCTACCTGGTGGTTTTGCTTTTGCGTCTTCATGGATCAAAAAAATATCTGCAGTTCCCAAGGGACACAAAAAGAAACATGACTGTGGTTTTGCTGCTTTGCTTGGAAGGGCTGGCCATATGCTCCGGGGCTGCCTATGGGACTTACCTGGCACTGGGCTTTTTTATGGCGCTGGTGCTATTGCAGTGGCGAGTAATTCCTCGGTTAATGGCCATATAGCAAAGGAGGCAGCGATACTGTGACGGGTGAATTTATGTATCTAATGCGTCTGATTGGCTGTGAGGTTCAAGGTAAAGCATTGCCACTTGCACAAAAAAAACTGGACTGGAACCGCCTTATGATATTGGCCCGGGAACAAACCATGGATATTCTGGCTGCCTGCGCCCTCAGGCAGGTGCCGCATGCCCATTGCCCCATGTCCGCAGAGGAGCTGCGGGTTCATGTGATCCGCAATCACATGCGAAAGAGGGAAATCATTGGTCTTCTTGAAAAAATGGAAAAGGAGGGCCTTCAAGGCGTGCTTTTAAAGGGCTTTGCCGTAGGGGAAGAGTATCCCGTGCCAGATTTGCGGATTTCTGCGGATACAGATATTTGGGTCTTGCCGGAAAATGAAAAGTGCGCCTGTGCTTTTTTTCGGGCTAATGGGTTTGCTGTTCAAAGGCGTGCGCCCAGATCCCATCACAGAATATGCGTGCATCCCCAGATGGGCATAGTGGAAGTGCATATCGCGCTGTATGAAACCATTGTAGAAAAAATTTGGCTGAAGGGCTGCTCTATGATTCGGGAACCATTCCAAAAAATGCAAACAGAAGCCGGGCGTTTTTTTACCCTGGGCGTAACGGATCATCTGCTTTTTTTATCCATTCACATGGCGAAGCATTTTATCAACAGTGGCATCAGCCTGAGGATGATGCTGGATGTGGGGCTGTATATTCAAAACCATATGCTGGAAATCGATTGGCCAAGGTATTGGGATACCCTTCACAACAGCAGCTTTTGCGCGTTTATGCGGGTGGTTCTTGGCACTATGGTGGCTTTCTTCGGGTTTTCAAAAGAACGCTTTCCGCCCTTTTCACAGCCAAGCCAGGAAGATATGGGATTGTTTCTTCAAGACCTTGAAGAAGGCGGTTGGCTGGGGAAAAACGATCTTAGAAACCGGGAACAGGGCTTGTATGCCTATAACCGCGCCCAAATCATGAAAACAGCTGGTCAAGCTGGTTATTTTCGCTATATGCTCAGATGGCAAAGTAAAGAATGGCTGGCTGCCGCCTTTCCATCCAAGGAGTACATGAAGGAAAAATATCTTGTTGTTAGAAAACATAGCTGGCTTCTGCCAGCTGCATGGTTTCACAGAACTTTTTTTCGCTCTCTGGGCGCCATTGGCAGCGGTGTGGCTATCAAACGAATCATCACAGACCGCACCTCTTTGCCGCAAAGCGCGAAACGGAGAATGGACATGTTCACCAAATTTCAAATGCTGTAGGGCTTTTACTTTTTCGGTAAAACCTCAAGCCAATACCCATCCGGGTCTTCGATAAAATAAATACCCATACCAGGGTTTTCATAGCAAATACAATCCATTTCTTTATGGTGGGCATGGGCCTGCTCATATTCTTCTGTTTCAAAAGCCAGATGAATTTCATTTTCGCCCAGATCATACTTTTGAGGATGCTCGGCCATTTCGGTAAGCTCCAAAAGATGGCTACCCTGGCCATCGCCCAGATACACAATAATGAAGCCATTGCCGTTGATCCGGCGGACTTCTTTCAACCCCAGGGCTTTTTCGTAAAAGGCCATGCTGTTTGCCAGGTTGGATACATTGATGTTATTATGAATCATTTTAAATTTCATAAGGGATCTTCCTTTCGTTTTCGCTGTTGCCGGGTAAAGCGATTATGTTGATACAATTATATTGCATTTTCAAAGCAGATTCAAGGGCTTGTGCAGGGTTAAGGACTATAGTATACTGGCACCAGGTAAAAAAGTGGCATATGGCACTATGAACAGCCAGGAGGAACAGGCATGAATTGGAACACCAGCGACGCCATTCCCTTCCAAGACGTGGATATTACCGGAGGGTTTTGGCTTGGAAAACAGCGCATGATACGGGATATCACTGTGATGGCGGTGTATGATCGGTTTGTGGAAACGGGAAGATTTCAAGCCCTGAAGGCTGACTGGACGGAAGGCCAGCCCAATAAGCCGCATATTTTCTGGGAATCGGATGTGGCAAAGTGGATCGAGGGCGTGGCTTATTTGCTTGCAAAGCAGCGTGATGCGCATTTGGAAAACCTGGTGGACGAAAGTGTTGCCTTAATGGAAAAATATCAGCAGCCGGACGGGTATCTGAACGTCTATTTTACGGTAGTGGAGCCAGAGGCCCGGTTTACCCGCTGCACAGATCACGAATTGTACTGCCTGGGGCATTTAATTGAGGCCGCCATAGCCTATGATCAGGCAACCGGGAAGAAAAACTTATTGAACCTGGTTTGCCGCTATGCTGATTTGGTTGACAAGGTATTCAGGGTAGAGCATTCCGCTGGCTTTGATACCCCCGGCCATGAAGAAATTGAACTTGCGCTGTACCGCCTGTATGGCCATACGGGGGATAAAAGGTATAAGACCCTTTTGGAATACTTTATCGATACAAGAGGCAGAAGTAAAAAGGATCATACATATGAATTTGCCAACCTGGACTATATGCAGGCACACCTGCCTGTTCGGGAACAAGATACCGCACAAGGACATTGCGTCCGCGCGCTGTATCTATATTGCGCAATGGCAGATTTGGCATGGGAAAACCGGGACGAGCGTTTGTTAGCTGCATGTGAAGCGCTTTTTGATAACATTACAACTAAAAGAATGTATATCACCGGGGGCATAGGCTCTACCCACGTAGGGGAAGCGTTCACCTATGATTACCACTTGCCCGAGTACAGCGCTTATACAGAAACCTGTGCTTCCATCGCGCTGGCACTGTTTGCCAGGCGCATGTGGCTGATGAGACCCCATGCTAAATACGCAGATGTGGCGGAACAGGCAATCTATAACACAGTTTTGTCTGGCGTATCCTTGTCTGGAAAACAGTTTTTTTACGAAAACCCTTTGGCAGCCGATCCTAACGATCATGCGTTTCGGGATAGCAGAGCGCCGGGTTCTAAGGAACGCCTGCCTTTGATAGAGCGGCCGGAGATATTTGATTGCTCCTGCTGCCCACCTAACCTGATCCGTTTTGTGGCCTCTATTGGGGATTTTATGTATTCCAAACGTGGTGATACGGTATATGTTCATTGCTATATGGAAGGTAGCGCATCGTTGCAAATGGACGGAAAAACCTTTTGCTTGGCGCAGCGAACCCAGTACCCGCATTCTGGGCGCATTGATATAAACATTGAAAAGGGCAGTTGTGGAAGTTTGGCCCTGCGCATTCCAGGGTGGAGCATAAACACCTGCGTATACCTAAATGGCAAAGGGGTAAAGGGCAGTATTGATCATGGTTATATGTATATTGAAAACGTTGTTCAGGGGGACCAGATTGTTATCACACTGGACGATTCCGTCAGGCTTGTTCATGCCAATGGCAAGGTCCGGGAGGCTTGCGGCCGCTGGGCGGTAATGCGTGGTCCTATTGTCTATTGTGCCGAAGGGCACGATAATCCATGTCCTTTAAGAGATATCCGCATTACGGCTGATTGCCTTTGGCGGGAAACAGGGGTGCTCATTGAAGATGAGCCTATTCCCGCATTGGAAACCACTGGACAGATAACAGCGGATGAAGTACAGCTATATACAGCGGGCAAACCTGCAATGAAGCAGGTGGCCGTTAAACTGATTCCGTATTATGCTTGGGCAAACCGCGGTAAAAGTGAAATGACGGTTTGGCTTTTGCAAGGCTAATGTGGTTGCAAAGCTTATCCTACAGGTTAGAATTAGTGGAAAACTTCTACAAAAAAGCCGGAGAATGCTTTTTATAAGAAAAGCGCCTCAATGACGAGACGCTTTTTTTTATGCTTGCTTGTGTTACGCGCATAACCTTGTTATAATACTAGGGAATTGAGGCGGTAGCAGAATGACGATAAGAGAAATATCTGAGGAATTGGGCTTGTCCACCGCGACGGTATCAAACGTAATCCATGGACATTTGGAAAAAATGTCCCCAGAAACGGCACAGACCATCCGGGAAAAGCTGGAGCAGTATCAGTATGTGCCTAATATGGGAGCCCGGATGCTGGCAAATGGCGGATCAAACATTATCGGGGTTATATTTTGCTACCCCATCAGAGAGGATAAATCTGCTTTTCAGGATTCATTTGTTGCCGAAATGCTAGGCTCACTGGAAAACGAAATCCGTACCCATGGTTATTTTATGATGCCCTATGTGGCCAGAAACGCCGAGGAGATATGCCGCGTTGCCCAGACCTGGAATACCGGCGGGCTTGTGGTATGGGGGATCATGCCGGAGGAATGCAGAAAACTGAATGAATCCATAGATAAGCCCCTTGTGTTTGTGGATTGCTATTTTGAAAGCGAAAAGCCTTTTTCGAACGTAGGCTCAGATGATTTTAAGGGCGGTTATCTTATGGCAGAGCATATGCTGAAAATTGGCCATAAGAGGATCGCCTATTTATGCGATGCGGAGGTTCCTGTGGGGGTGGATCTGCACCGCCTTAATGGCCATAAAGCAGCTATGAAAAAGGCGGGGGTTTTGTGGGATGATTCGCTTTTTATCCCCCTTAGGCAGAACAGGCGAGAACAGCGCCTGCGCGCAAATGATATCGCAAGGCGCATTAAAGAAAAAGATTTGACAGCGCTGTGCTTCGCCTCTGACTATTATGCGGTAATCGTGATGGACATGCTCAAGGAGTTAGGGATCGTCATTCCCGATGATTGCGCTGTTGGTGGTTACGATGACGCCATGATCGCCTCCCTTGTTCGGCCGCAATTGACAACCATTCACCAAAACGTAACAGAAAAAGCACGCACAGCGGCAACAATGGTGCTAAAGCAGATCGAAAAGCCGAAAACAACCTGCCAAACAAAGCGGCAAAACGTGTATTTGGTCAAACGAGAATCTAGCAATTGCAACAAATAAATGAGAATAAAATGTGCACAACGCTAGTTATGCGCATAACCTATTCACGAAAGAAATAAGCCGTGTTATAGTGAACCTACGATGATTGTTATGCGCATAACATCACAAAACAAAAGGGTTAATGCATGCTTAATCAACAAAACGATGTTGAGAAAAAGTTGGAAAGGCATAAGGATTCTAAATGGTTTTGGAAACGAACAAGGCCAGATACGCTGCCAGAGAAAACGTGACTATCAAGGCGGCGGAAATTCCCGAAAATGCGAGCAAGCTTGTGCTTACCGCCTATCACCTTGATAAGCAGGTAGGTGAAGCGATTTGGTTCAGCGTAGGAGACAGCTTGGTATGGGAAGCGCCAAAGGAGGATTTTCAAGGGTATCTGTTGGAGCTTACCGCCATGGACGGGCAAGGAGCCCAGCTTGATTTTGCACAGATCGGCGTGGATGTTTCCGGCACCTGGCGGCGGTTTCCCCGCTATGGCTATATGTGGGATTTTACAGCCCCAGTAGAGGCAAAGGAAAAGCTCCGGCAGATGAATCGCTTTCACCTAAATGGCCTGCAGTACTACGACTGGCAGTATCGCCATCACCAGCCTGTAAGTAAGGATCAAAGCAAATGGCAGGATTGGTCGGGTAGAGAGATCGACGGCAAGGTCTTGAATGAACACCTGGAAACAGCTCACAAATATGGCATTTGCAATATGGCCTACAACATGATTTATGCAGCCAACGGTACATACTTAACAGACCAAAGCGGTGTGAAGGCGGATTGGCGGCTAAAGAAGGCCAATGGCGAGGATTTTTCCATAATCATGGGGGAAGAACAGGGGCCAACGGGCGTATTGCAATACTTTAACCCTTTGAACAAAAACTGGCAGGAATATATTTTCGAAAAGCAAAACCAGGTTTTTGAAGCATTCGCTTTCGATGGCTGGCACGGGGATACCATCGGCGAAAACGGCAGAATGACCACCTCTTTGGGCGAACCTCTAGGCTACGATGAAAAGGATCGGCCCATTTACCTGGTAATGGATTGCTACACCCAATTTTTGAACGCGGCCAAGACAGCCATCGCTCCACATGAACTGGTATTCAACCCGGTTGGGGCCCAAGGGATCGACAACGTTAGCAAAAGCAATGTGGATGTGCTCTACGCCGAATTCTGGCCTTGGGACAAGAATACTGAAGGTGAACCCTATGTAAGTTACAACACCATCCATAAAGAGATTCTGCGGGCTGCGGAAGTAAGCCGGGGGAAATCCCTGGTAGTGGCAGGGTATGTCAACTATAAAAACCCGGCGGCCCTATTTAACCCGCCAGCTGTACTTTTGATGGAAGCGGTCTGCTTTGCTTCCGGCGGGGCCAGAATTGAGCTTGGCAACGGCTTGAATATGTTATCCAATGAATACTTCCCGGACGATGAAAAAAAGCGCATGAGCCAGTCGCTTTTAAACGCAGTAACGCGGATGTATGATTTTATCGTGGCCTATGAAAACCTTTTGCGTGACGGGCAGACGCCTCTTGAGTGCCGGGTGGAAATGGGCAATGCCGCGATAAGCCACCATGGCGAGGTTAACAAGATCTGGGTATTCGCGAAAGAGGATAACGTGTACTCCATTATCCACTTTATTAACCTTGTGGGAACCGATAACGAATGGCGGGATACTGAGCAGAAAAAGGGGGAACCCAAGAAACAGATAGAGCTTGAAGCCAAGGTGTACATAAGCAAAGCTGTGGAATCCGTTTGCCTGGCCTCGCCCGATCGTAAAGATTTAAAACCTTTAGCCCTTTCTTTTACAAAGGGAAGGGACGAAAACGGTCCGTTTGTTACCTTTAAGATATCCGAGCTTCATTATTGGAACATGGTGTTTATTAAGCATAATGAGAAGGAGAATTATCTATGAAAAAGCTATTTGGCATCGCCCTGGTTCTTTGCATGCTCCTGCCTATGGCAGCCTGCCTGGCGGAAACAGCGCCTGTGACTATTACCTTCTGGCATACCTACGGAGATACAGAAACCCCGTACTTTGAAAACGAGATCATCCCCGCTTTTGAAGCGACTCACCCTGGCATTAAGGTAGAAGCAGTGCGCCAGGAGGGCGGTTCCTTTAACCAAATGCTGGTAACTGCCTTTGGCACAGGTGTTGTGCCGGATGTGGCACGTGTGGATATTACCAAAACAAGCGCCTATGCCCAGCTGGGTGGTATTGTGGCCCTGGATGAAATGCCGGGTTTTGCGGGTTTGAAGGCTGCGATGCTAGAGGGGCCCATGTCCACCAACCTTTATAACGGTAAGTATTACGGTCTGCCCCTTAACACCAATTGCAAAGCGGCGGTGATGAATAAAGCGATCCTTGAATCCCTTGGCTTTGAAGCTGCTCCCGAAACCATGGAAGCGTTTATTGCAGCTTGCCGCGAAAAGGTGCCCGGCGAATATAAGATCAACGTATCCGGCGTAGGCGATTGGGACTTGTACCCCTACTTTTGGTTGTTCGGCGGTGTTTTAACCGATGACGGCTTCCGAAAGGCCACAGGATACCTGGATGGGGAAGCGTCTGTGAAGGCCCTTGAAACCATGAAAGCCCTCCACGACGAAAAGATCTTCTCTATCCGCGATGTGGATGGCACCCAGGACGCCTGGGCAGGCATCAACGATGAATACGCCATGTTCTTTGAAGGCCCCTGGTTCCCCTTTGCGGAAGGCATCGAGCCCAGCCTGATCCCTACCTATGAAGGCCGTTCGGCATCTGTTGTAGGCGGCGAAAACATCGTGATGTTTGAAGGTAGCACGAAAAAGGAAGCAGCATGGGAGTTCGTGCAATATATGCTAACAGAAGAAGTGCAGCTAAAGCTTTTGACCGTTGGGGTGATCCCCACCTTGAAGGCCTGCGTGGACAGCCAGCAGGTGCAAAGCGATCCTAAGTGGAGCGTTTATATGCAACAGCTCCAAAGCGCCAAGAGCCGCATTCCTTCCCCTAACGCCTCTAACATCGAACAGATTTGGTCTGATGCGATGAATATGATCTTCGTTGAAGAAGCGGATATTCAAGTGGCGCTTAATGAAGCCGCTAAGCTGATCGATCTGGAGCTTACGAAGTAATTTATTTATAAGGGAGAAAGGGCATTGGCTCTTTCTCCCAAGCTTTAAAGGGGGGCGAAAGTGTGCAACCTTATTTAAGCCGGGAAAGAGGGCTTGCTATTGCCGCAATGGAAAAAAAGAAGCTGCGGCGCAAACGTTTTTTTAACATTCTGCCCGCGCTGCCGTTTGTGCTGCCGGGACTTTTGCTAACCTGTGTGTTTGTATTGTATCCCCTGGTGTTTAATATTCGCATTAGTTTTTCTGATTACCATATCGTTCCGCGCACAATGGATTTTGTGGGGCTAAAAAACTACATCGCTTTATTTACAGAACCCCAGGGGCGGTTGTGGATTGCCATTCGCAATAACCTTTTATACGCCCTTGTTACCACACCTTTCATTTTGCTTTTAGGGCTTATTTTTGCTGTCATGGTGGATCGGCTTACAAGAAGCAAGGTGCTTTTTCGTACGCTTTTTTACTTGCCTGTGATCACCAGCTGGGTGATCGTGGGCAACGTGTTCAGCTATATGTTTGAATCTGGCAACAGGGGGCTTATCAATTACCTTTTAGTGGATGTGCTAGGGCTCATGAAAGCCTATTTACCCTGGCTTAAGCAGACCTGGCCTGCTAATACAGTGATCTGGATCATGGGCATTTGGAAAAACATCGGCTGGGCGATGGTGATCTACATTGCAGGCTTGCAGGGCATTCCAAGGCAGCTTTACGAGTCTTCAACGATCGATGGAGCGGGGCCTGCGCACCAATTTATCAGTATCACGGTACCGCTTCTTAAATCCACCACGTTTTATGTGATGGTGAATATGATTATCGGCGCGTTTAACGTATTTTTACAGGTGATGATGCTGACTGGCGGCAACCCTCGCGGCACTACCAGCGTTTTACAGTATATGCTGTACGATAAATCATTTAACCTGTTCGAATTTGGCCAGGGTGCTGCCATTGGTATTATTACAAGCATTCTCATCCTGTCGCTGACGGTGCTTTTGAACAAGCTATTTCATACAGGAGGGGGGAAAGAATGATGCGTTGTCTTAAAAAAATGTTGTTTTATGCTGTTCTAATTTGTTGCGCGCTTATTTTTGTTTTACCCTATCTGTTTATGATAACCAACTCCATGGAGGAGTTCAGTTATGTTTTGCCTTCGCCGCCCCACATCTTTCCTACAAGACTTGACTTTTCGGCCTATGTCCATGTGTTAACTCAATCTGGGCTAACGAGAGCGGCTTTGAACTCGGTAGTGATCACAGCTTTTACGGTTTGCTTTGTGGTATTGATTTCTACCCTTTCCGCTTACGGCTTTTCCAGGGTCGATTTTTTCGGCAGGGAAGCGCTTTTTAAAGTTTATTTACTCACATTAATGTTGCCGGGGTTTTTATCGATCATCCCTCAATATTTGGTACTGCAAGCCATTGGACCCGGCATCAGCGGGCTGGTGGGTACTAAGGCCGGACTTGTTGTGCTGTATGTGGGCACGGGCATATGCGGCAACACGTTTTTCCTTAGAGGGCATTTTGCGGCCTTGCCCAAGGAGCTGGAGGAATCGGCCTTTATTGATGGTGCCGGGAATATGACCGTGTTTATCCGAGTGATGTTCCCACTCATGGTGCCGGCCATCGGTACATTGGCGATCTTTTGCATGCAGGGCATTTGGGAAGAGTTTTTTACTGCCAAGGTAGTATTAGGCGGTGCCCAGGCGAAGATTACGCTGCCGATCCTGGTGCAATCCCTGCGGGGTCAGCACGCCACCAGATGGGAGTGGATATTTGCCGCATCCATCTTAGTGCAAATTCCTATGATCGCCTTTTTTGCAGTATTTCAAAAACGCTTTGTGGTTTCCGGCATTGGGGACGGGGCGCTGAAAGGATAAATCATGATCAGCAATTATCAAGTAACAGGCAATGAGTTTATTTCGCTGCCCACCATTAGGGAACGGGATGGCGCCATTGAGGGGCTCACCTTTTTGCACATGGGCGCTAAGGGAATGTTGGAAATACGGGGGAAGGATGCCCTTGTGAAGCCGGAATTTTTTGTGGAAGGCGCGCCTTTGGAAACAGAGCGGTCTTTTGAACGGGCCCATCACTGGATTCCCACCATGAAACAGGCAAAGGGCAAGCTGCATTTTTCTTGCACTTACTTAACTCCCCTTGGGGAAAGAGGCTTTGTGCTGCGCTTGGCCTGCCGGAACGAAGGGGCGCAGGTGGCAAACTTACGCTTGCAAATATCCGGGGATTGGGGCAAAACCCTGCACCAGATCAACGAAACCAAGGAAATAAAAGAAGGCCGGGGCATGAAGCATTCTGGCTGGAACCACATGTTTGTTTATGAGCAGTTTGCAGGGCTGCCATTGTTCGCCTTTGCACCTATTACAGAAGATAACCAAGCCTTTTCTGTAGGTACCCAGGGGGCAAAGTGGTGGGCAGAAGGCTATGAGTATGTTATATATAAAGATGTGCTGGTAGCGGCGAAAAGCGAAGAAATCATGGATATCTGCTTTGGCATTGGGTACGAAGAAGTAGCCGCTGCCACATCCGCCAAGGAAATGCTTCGACAGGGCTACAAACGCCTCTATGGAATAACCGAAAGCTGGCTCAAAAAGCGGGAAAAGCATTTGCCGGACGCGCACCTGAACACCCTTATGAACACCAATATGTTCTTCGCGCTTTTCTATGCCTCGGGCCGTACCATGGATACAGAGGAGCTTTGCCTGATGACTTCCCGGAGCCCTCGTTATTACGTATCCGCCGCCTACTGGGACAGGGATAGCCTATTATGGGCATTCCCAGCTATTTTGATGGCCGATCCCGAATACGCTCGTGAGATACTGGATTATGTGTTTGAAAAGCAGGCCCGGAACTTCGGCATCCACAGCCGTTATATTGATGGCACGGTGCTGGAGCCAGGCTTTGAACTGGACGAGCTTTGCGCCCCGGTGATCGCCCTGGAAAGGTATGTCCAGGCGACTGGAGACACGGATTATCTTAGCCAGTCCCATGTGCAAAAGGGGATACAACTTGTGCTGAAACGTTTGGCAGAGCATAAGCACCCGGAGATCGATCTGTACGATACATTTCTCCAGCCAACAGACGATATGCATAATTACCCTTACCTTACCTACGATAACGTTTTGGTTTGGAAAGCTCTTGGGTTTTTAGGGAAAACGGAGCAGGCACAGCGGGTAAAGGAAGCGATTCTCAGACACTGCGTAAAAGACGATATGTTCATCTGGTCTACAGATTTAAAGGGCCAATACGATATTTACGATGAACCTCCGGGAAGCCTGCAATTACTTAATCATTACGGCTTTGTAGAAAAAGAAGATAAACTATTTCAAAATACCCTGTCTGCCATCAGAAGCGATGTATACCGTTTTTCCTTTGCAGGTTGCCCTATCGCAGAGATCGGCTGTGAGCACGCGCCTCACCCTTGGGTGCTTTCTATTTGCAATAGTATTTTGTCCGGGTGTCAGAAGCAGGCTATTGCCCATCTGGGGAAAACCAACCTGGATAACGGTATTGCCTGTGAAAGTGTAGATGAGCATACTGGCGAATGCGTAACAGGGGAAGCCTTCGCCACCTGCGCGGGGTTTCTGGCTTATGCGCTGTGGCAAACGAGGGAGTAATAGATAAGCGATCAATAAGCAGGCGGGTAGCCATTCCTGCTATGCGTTATGTTTCCATTGTTCATCACAGATTATAAGATCAGCAACCTGCTTGCGTATGTCTCCGTAATGGATATACCTGTACCCCGTGTCTTTAGCGGTATGCCGGTGGCATGGATGGGCAAGAGCCAAAAAAACCGAGGACGGCGTCCTGGATAGTAAGGTAGATTCTAGGGGTATCGCCAAAAAAGGCCTAATGATGCTGGTTGTTCTGGCCGCCTCCCTGCTTGATCGGACACTTGGGACGGAGCAACAGGTATTCCGCACGGCTGTTTGTTGGTTTTTTATTTGCAATGAGGGGTTAAGCCTCTTGGAAAATCTGACCCTGGCAGGGGTGCCCTTTCCGGAAACAATTAAAAAACCATTGGAGCAGTTACGGGAGAAAAAGACGGAATAAAAGCAAGTATGTCCCAAAGTGTGTCCAAGGCAAAACAAAAACCCTCGCAGACATAGAGCCTGTAAGGGTTTGTTCATGGCTCCGGGTACGACTTTCGAATCCTTGCCCTTTTCTTTAAACAGTTTGCGTAAATGCATCCTTGTTATTGAACTACTTAACGTTCATAGATTATAACCCAAGCCTTTAAAGCCTATTATAATGTAATCGATTTTGCTGGGAGAGGCAAGGGTATTAGGAAGATTTGGGTGAAATTTACCCCTGCATCGCTCTGATACATAGGGAGCAGATTTTAGCAAGACTAACCATTGACGTACGATATGACGTACGTTATAATATCCATAGGAGGTGTTTGAAGTGGAGAGAATCAATATTACTGCCGCGAGGGCAGGCCTATACAGTTTGGTGACAAAAACAGCACAGAGTAATCAGCCTGTTACCATCGTTGGAAAAAATGGGAATGCGGTTTTGATTAGCGAATCAGACTGGGCGGCCATTAATGAAACAATGTATTTGCAGAACATCCCCGGCATGGTAGAAAGCATTCAAACGGGCATGAATGACCCGGAAAGCGAGTTTGTGGATGCAGACGAGGTGGAATGGTGAGCTACAAGGTACTTTTGCATAAGCAAGCCTTAAAAGATCTTGAAAGGCTAAAGCAAGCCAATCTAGGATCAAAGGCAAAGGCGCTTAAAGAAAGATTAGAGCAAGACCCGCATTCTCCACCTTACGAAAAGTTGGTCGGTAATCTGTCTGGCGCATACTCCAGGAGAATCAACATACAGCATCGTATGATATACACTATAGATGAAGACAGAAAAGAAGTTCGGATACTGCGGATGTGGACGCACTACGAGAAATGATATTCCATATTAAAAGCGCTCCAAACGGGGCGCTTTTGGACTGTACCCCGGATAATGGACAATGAAAAAAGAGACCTCCTGTTGTAGAATAAAACTACGACAGGAGGTTTTAACATTCTCACCATGATCAAAACCAAAGGCGAAAATGAGGTTTACGCCAGTAAGAACGCTTGCCGCCAATGCTTGAATCGCTGCACCGGTTCGATGAAATCTAAAACAGTAAGCTTTGGTCCGAACACGGATTGCGTACCGGTACGAATGTATGGGAATGGAAAAAAGCTGCAACAGATACCGATCAGTGCAAGGATCAGTCCATACAACCACACGCTGGATCGAAGGGATTACGCAGCTGATACCAAGGTGCTTATCCACATCCGGGAGGATAAAGAAAAGCTTAAGCAGCGAATGTGCCTAAGCGAGCATCCCTTTGGCACGGTAAAGTGGTATCATGGTGCGCATTACCTGCTGTGTCGGGGCAAAGAAAAGGTAACAGGAGAACTTGGATTAAGCTTCTTGGCATACAATCTCAGGCGAGCTATTTCGCTCGTCGGCGTTTCTGCACTCATTAAAGGGATTCAGGGTTAAAACCCCCCTCCCTTTTGCCCTTCAAAGCCATATAACCCTAAAAATGCAAAAAGGGACTGTAGTAGTCCTTCTTAAAATGCCAAAAACCCTGATAAAATCAGGGTTTTTGGACAAATTGTGGCTCCCTCCATAGCTTTTGATACAATTTGGCGAAACTAGGAGGGGGTAAAAAATCGTGGTTGGGGGGTAACAGGGGGTAAGCTTCGGAGATGGAGCGGAACGAACACGAGGTGGAGGTGCTGTATCTCATTTGATCTATACTTCTTTCATTCCACAGTCCGTTTGGCGGACGTTTCAAAAAATGATGCCGTACAACCCGAAGTTGAACTGAAGCATGTGTACAGGCATTTTTCCTTGTATAGCGCCTACAGCGAATCGGTGTAGCCATGGTCGTCAAAATCCAGGGTAAGCTTGAGTACATGGGCGCTTCCAAGCGATGTACGAATGGTCATCGTTGGTAACGACCAAAGCTGGCCATCCCCGATAAAACGGTAAGCATACACCTCACATATACCGTTTGCCCCTGCCCCCGTGGAATGCTCCCATTCAGACAGCTGCGGAAGTTCAAAATCAAAGTGATCATCATAATAAAGCCCATTGTAGCTTGCAATAAAATCACCAATGGTAAATCCAAAGGTTGGTGTATTTTCTCCCTCTGCTATCACGGACACATTGAGCCGGTTCATTTGTGCCAACGACACCCCCTGCAAGTTAAGCTGTCCGCGCACAGGCAGCATCTCCTGCTGCTGATCAGAAGTGGGCAGGTCGATCATAGGTGACCAGGTGGCGCAGGTAGCAGGGATAATCTACCCCATACCGATTGATAACTATGTCAAGATTGTTAGGGGTGTGAAGTATTACGGGCGGTATATGGATGACAGTTATGCAGCTCAATGGTTTTGTCCCATTGAGCTGCATTTTTTGAACAGATAAAAGCACTTGCTTCGATTTCACTTTGCAGTTGCTTTCCTTTAAGAGAACTGCACACGAAGCATAGGACACGACCACCAGTAGCTGCTTCCTGTTCTATGATGGTCTTGGTATCATACGAGCGGTAATAAGCTGTAACAGATTCGATGTTAGAGCAATCTCTTGGCAAAGAGTAAACGTGATCTTTATCAAAGAGATCGGTTACACAATCGATAGGAGTTGCTGTAAGGCCGATCACGATTGAATGATTGTTTTCGAATAGCTTTCGGATTTTATCACGCCGGTAATCCAGTATGATATCTGACGCCAGGCTATGGCATTCGTCTAGCACAATAACATCTGCATTCCATGCCGGATGGTTCCGCTGTTCGATTTGCTCCAGGAACTGGTATGTCAACACAGACATATCAGTTCCGTTTTGAATATCATCACGAAGCATGGAACGATTAGCTAGAACGTATAAGCTAAGACCTTGCTCTTTGCAGTAGGGCCATAGGACTTGCTTGACCCACGTGGTTTTACATTTGCCTGTACCTGCCGTGATCAGAACATGATCGCCGGGCTGCCAGGTTTCGATTGTCGATTCGGGAATGAGATCCAATACTGTGCTAAATACGTACCTCCACTGTTTGCCAGCGCAATATTATCATGGTCTTTTGCTGGCGAAAGGTAGAGCCGCAAAGCCTTAGCACGCTTTGATTTGTGCTTCACTTATATAGAGCACGAATGAAATGATTTGCGCTCATTAGATTTTTAAGTGCGAACATTGTTTGAACTGTAAAAACTTATCTATACGCACATGATTAAGCACGTTCCATGTTTCGGAACGTGCTCTTTTTTGCTTTTTGGAGCTGGCATGGGGGAACGCGGAATCGTAAAAAGCTATATGAATCAACGGTTTGAGAGAGCGGGAACATCCGGGTGTATAGGAGGATTATTAACTAAAAACTTTTTGAAACGTAAAATATCCCCCCTAAATATGTTCGTATAATAGCCATTATGTGAATACTTTTTCGATTATTGGATTGGAAAATAGAAAAAGGTGAAGAAAAAAAGCCTCAAATATGTTCGCATAATGATTGCTTCATAAAAATATTTATTGATACTTAATAACTAAAATCCACTAGTTATCATCTTAAAAATATTCACTCTCATTTCCTCTTTTTCCTTCACTTCCCTAAAACACTTGAAACCACGAAAAACCTATATACCACAAGGCTTTGAGCGCAAAAGGCGCTTTTTCTTGCTTTACCCTTGTGGAAAACGAAATGGATGAAAATGCTTGTCCCTTTTCTTGTTCTGTCGTTAGCTTCAACTGTCGAAAGCGAACGGCGCACAACCTCCACCAAACATAGGCGGTTATGTGAACGGCCTACGATACGTACCTTGTTAACTACATAGCGTTTTTACTAGCATGGTATAACCAGCGTATCAAGCCAAACGGCGGGGAAATACGCATTGGAACACACAATGATTATGATTGCATTGTGGTAGGTTTAAACACCTATACGGGCAGTAAAGACGTGCAAGGCGATACAATGAACAACGAACGAATGCAAAGGCAGGTATTCTTTAATAGCCCAAAAGGCCGCTTTTAGCGTTTGCTCAGCATAAAGACGTTGTTTGTCATGTGTTGCCGAACATCAAGAAGCTGATTTTAGCAGGTGGTTCCTAACTTCAAAAACACCTATATTTGAAAGGATGGTAACCCACTATGTTGAAAATCAATGATTTATCTACCCATGAACCCAAAATCGAAGAACTGAACGAAGAAGTTTACGCCAAATCTCGCGCATACGGTGCTGTTATTAACGGCACGGATACAACCGCAATCGAAAAGGCAGAACTAGAAGTCAAAGCGGCAGTTGAAGCCTTCAACGCCCTTGCTTTGCAGACTACCTACAAGGTATGGTTGCAGGCTGAAAATCCCATCCTTGCGGCCCTGCAAGATTCTATGGTTGCCATGGTTGCAATCAAGGTCGCAAACAGTGCCAAAACGGGTAAAACCGTGGAATGTGCGAACGATTCCGAAATCGTCAACCTTATCGACTTCGACAAATACGCCGCCAATATGGGCAAAGATATTATGACCAAAGCATCATGGAAAGCCTCGCTTGAAGAAATGCGCAAGGTTTTCTGTGGCTCTTGTGCCATGGAAACCCAAAATGAGAATGAAGTGAAGAACTTTTTAAAGCTCTTTGACGAAAACTTCATGTTCGCTCATGCCGGGGCACAATCCAACTGCGGTGAAGATACCTTTAAGAATCGTTACAGTACCAACAACTGCGTTCGTGTTATGCAGTACTTTGTGGACTGCATTATCTACGACGACGCAACAGGCGAAGGTAAAAACAAGTACCGTGTCCATCGTACCGATGTAAGCGCCGTTAGGCTCACTATTTCCAAGCGTGGCCGTAACCTGCACACAATCAGCTACCCCAATAGTGCTACTTTCCTAAAGAACGTAACGGATACCCTTATCCGTATCGTTACCAACGCAAAGTATGCCGTCGAATACACTGCTGCCAAGTAAGGCGAAAGCAAGGCTTGCTCTCACAATACCTAACGTGGGAGCCGCCTGCTGAAATCAGCTTCTTGATGGACAAAGCGAAGTGGTTTGTGACACTTCGCAGCGTCGAATTAGGTTTATAAAGTGCGCAAGCACTTATCAATAAGCAGGGGTTCAGGCCCCTGCTTT
The DNA here is from genome assembly GCA_031556065.1 of Eubacteriales bacterium. GTDB lineage: Bacteria > Bacillota > Clostridia > Christensenellales > Aristaeellaceae > JAVBTR01. The sequence goes on from JAVBTR010000092.1 coordinate 18,000, forward strand.
CCTTCATGCACCTGTTGCATTGACGTGGGTTAAGGTGGCAGGTGTGTGAAGGAGAGCAGGTCTATCTAGCAACGAAAGACCAGCTATAAAAAGTCAATAGGGAATTTTAAGGGATGAGGATAAAAATTTTTAATAGCAATCATAGCCCGTATTGATTGTTTCTGACCTTGTCTAAGTACTCCCTAATACCGTTTTCATCATCTTGCCTGTATGAGAAATGGAAATGCTTTGCGACTTGAAGTGCAAGCACATGGAACAAATCGCACAATGCAAAAATTGAGCGCCATATTTCATCAGAGGTGCCGCGTGAGTAAGTATCACAATATTGCTGATATAGTCGATCAGGTAGATAACGCTTGTAATACTTACCCATTTTACCCGAAGAAACTGAGAAATCGTTGTTTAGACCAATATACCAATCAGCCATATCGTGAAGCTCCATACGAACAACATTGTGATACATCATCATGGCATAAGGCAGCTCGTCGCGCGCAAGCCCCTTTGCAACGTTTTGAAGACACCACCAAAAATTGTTGCAACAAGATAAGAAAAAAAGTTCAGATGGTGGCTTAATAACATAGTCCTTGTCATTTGCAGCAGGGAACAGTGGAAGTATTCCATCCTTATCAAGCAACGGTACACTCAAACTATCATTGCCAACGAGTTCCAGCTTTTGAATAGGAATAAGTGTCATGTCAATACGGTTACCATCATCAAGAAGCATCATCCAATTAAAGTGACCCTCGCCGCTGGGATATCGCATAGCTTCCGGCATTTGAAGCATAAGTCGTTGGCCAAAGACATCTATCCAGCTATGGTCTGTGGTAAATGTATCAAAGTCTTTCACCACATAGATGATGTCATAATCCTGATACTTGTCGCGTGGTGCATTAGGATCGGCCCGTGAACCGTTTAACACTACCGCTCTGACACGCTCGTCGGTCTTGGCAACGCCAAGAATTAAGTCAAACATTTCTTTTTCAGTTCTCATAGTTTCCTCCTGGTTGTTTCTTTGGCGGCGTAGCTTCATACGGCCTGTTTTCTCTTAGGATTGTGAAGATGATGTTGCACATTTTGCGAGCCACCGCGCCAACGGCGGTCAAATGATGTTTCCCACGAGCTTTCAGCGACTGGTAATACTCCGACAGAATCGGATCGCAAAATGCCGCGCGGTTGGCGGCAAGCCAAATAGCCCGCCGAAGATACGGCGAGCCGCGCGTGGAGATATGTTGCTGTGTTCCCGTAAATTCGCCGGATTGCGTGACCTTCACATCCAGCCCAGCAAAGGCAACCAGCTTGTTCGGAGCGTCAAAACGGTTGATGTCACCGATCTCGCTAACGATGATAGCGCCCAGCGTATGCAGCGCATCATCGCTATCCAGCTCATTCGCATCTAACCGTAAGGACAGAGGCGCAATTCTTTCGTTCGAGGCCAAACCCCAAGGAGGATTACTGCGCCCTCTGTCTGTTACGCTCATTATCCCACATCCTTTGCAGGATAACAAGTTTTCTGCGGTGCTCTTGTCAAAAACACCGTAAATACATTATACGAGGAGGTTATGGCAGGAGTGCAATCCGTTTGTGCAAAAATCAAGCACAGAAGGGGGAATACTATGGGCGAAAATCTTATGGATGAGGTCGATAATGCTACCTTTGTCTACATTCAAACCCTTACCGGTAATGCAGATGTAGACTGGAGCATAAGTGGCCTACGGGAAATCGCAAGCATAGTTGCTAAGGCGCTGGAGCGTAAAGGGATACCTGTATACATACCCGATAGCAATCTATGCGCAATGTAAAGGGCACGCAAATCGTGCTCTTTTTGTTTGCACACACACACATATACCTATACCAGAAAGAAGGCTTATTATGGCTCAAGAAATTATGTGGAGAACCAAACTGGCAGCTGTGGACGCATTTCAGCAACGGCAACGGGAATTTTCCATCTTTGGAATCATTATCCGTATCGTGCATGCCTATGGGCGATTCTTCCAATGCTTGCTCCCGGATGGCAGCGAAGTATTCCGGCTTGTTAGCTATGAAAAGGGCGATCAAACACCGCCCGTGACAGTTGCGGCACGGATAGCAAGAGCATTGGGCGTATCTATTGATTGGCTTTTTGGCTTAGAAGAGCATATAGATCGGGTAAAAGCTAGAAGCTATGGCGATGTATTAGAGTTGTTATTGCCCTTAGCGGAGGCTTTCAATTCTGTACAGGTCGAAGGAAAGGGACTGCCGTGGCAGGAAGATAAAATATTTGTTGATTTCTTTAAGTTGCAAAACAAGTATTTTGCGCTATATAGAAACGGTGAAATTGACACAGATATGTATACAGCATGGATAAATAAGCGCATTGCTGATCTGAAAGAATTACCATTCCCACAATGAACATATGCTTTGTGACATGAATTTTTTTCGCCGTAGTTTCTGTGAGGCTGATTGTCGCACCGCATGGACTGCGGCGAAAGCTACACAAGGCACGAGTTCTACAGGTGTGTGGAGAAAATCTTGTCCGTTGTAACGAAAGGATGATTTTATGATTTGTGAGGTGTCGGGTAATCTAATTACCTTTGGTGCTGATCTTCTGTGCCATCAGGTAAACTATCATGGGGTAATGGGTGCAGGCGTTGCTCTTGCAATCGCATCGAAGTTGCTTGACCAGCAGCAGTATGGCGCATACGTCAATCAATGCGAATTGTTCGGTCGATCAGCACTGGGTACCATACAATTCTTAACCGTTAAAAGGGAAAGTGCCGATGCACCTATTCAATACGTAGCTAATCTATTCTGTCAGGATGGCTACTATCAAGCCGATGGGAGTTTAACCGACTATGAAGCTATGCGCATCTGTCTACAGCAAGTGGAGCGTTTTGCGCTTAATTGTGCGTGTGTAAACGGTCGGCCGCTTACCGTTGCTTTGCCTAAAATGATAGGGTGCGGACTTGCCGGGGGCGACTGGGAAAAGGTCATGCGGATCATTTCAAGGGTTTTTGAAGCATCGCCTGTGCAGCTTACTATCGTGAGTTGGGATCGTGAATAATACAATTGAAAATATGATAAAGAAAAACGGCGGTAGAATCAATCTACTGCCGTTTTTACTGTAATCACGAATACGTGCCCTATTATCAATATGGGTTCGTATGTGATTGCTATGGTGGAGCATAGGGGATTCGAACCCCTGACCTCAACATTGCGAACGTTGCGCGCTACCAACTGTGCTAATGCCCCAGAACCTAAATTATAATAGCAGAAGGCGGTAGAATTGTCAATTAGAAATTGCAAAAGAGGTGCGGTATGTTGACAAGCGGTGGGGAAAAGGGTATAGTAAGGGCATTAAGAATAAGGTGGTGGCGGACTAGTGTTGAATCTGTAAGTGTGGGAAAAGTTTAAAACAGGTGAAAATGGCTTGTTTTGTATGCTTTTAGTCACATTTATAGAACACTTGTCCGATATGATGTATCGGGCTAAGCGTTTGCTGAGCCTGTTTTTTGTTGAAAGGAAGTGTAAAATGATTATTCGGGAAGCAGTTGCCGGGGATTTGAGAAATTTGCTAATATTGTACACGCATTTAAAGAAAGATATGGACGAAACCATTGATAGCAAGGTGGAAGATATTTGGGAAACCATGCTTGAGAATCCCAATCATCATGTGATTATCGGAGAGGAAAATGGCGAAATCGTTTCCTCATGTATATTGACCATTGTGCCGAATTTGACTCACCGGCATAGACCCTATGGGTTGATCGAAAATGTGGTCACACATGGGAACTGCCGGGGTAAAGGCTATGGCAGAGCTGTTTTGGGGTATGCCAAAGCGGTGGCCATGGGAGAAGGGTGTTATAAAATTATGCTGATGACCGGATCAAAGGAAAAACATGTGCATCGGTTTTATGAAAGCGCGGGATATAATCCCGTAGATAAGACGGGCTATATTATGTGGCTCTAAGAAATGGACAGGTGATGCCAAATGGCGCAAATCAAGGTGGATGGGTTGAACTTTCAATATCCAGGCTCTGCCGATATTATTTTCGATAATGTGTCCTTTGCCATTGATACGGATTGGAAGCTGGGATTTATCGGCCGCAATGGCCGAGGAAAAACAACTTTTTTGAACATTCTTCAAAACAGACTGGAGTATGCAGGAAAGATCAACGGAAATGTGGTGTTTGAATATTTTCCTTTTGCTGTAGAAGAAAAAAACGATCTGACAATCAATATTATTGAGCAGGTGGATCCCGAATATGAACAATGGCGAATCGAACGCGAACTCTCTCTTTTACGTGTAGATAGCAGTGACGTGCTATACCGAACGTTTAATACACTAAGCAATGGGGAACAGACCAAAGTTCTGCTTAGTGTTCTGTTTGCCAAGGAGAACCGCTTTCTTTTGATTGACGAGCCGACCAACCACTTGGACGCGGAAGGCCGGCAGATTGTAGCGCAGTACCTGAGCAGCAAGAAAGGCTTTATTCTTGTATCTCATGACAGGCACTTTTTGGACGCATGTGTAGACCATATTCTATCTATTAACCGAACCAACATTGAAGTGATGCAAGGCAATTTTTCTATGTGGTGGGAAAATAAAGAAAACCGAGACCGCTTTGAAGCCGACGAGAATGAGCGGCTAAAGAAAGATATTACCCGGTTGGAAAAAGCGGCAAAACGGACTGAGGTTTGGTCGGATCAAGTTGAAAAAACGAAGATTGGCACCAGCGTTGCAGATCGTGGATTCGTTGGACATAAAGCGGCTAAGATGATGCAGCGTTCCAAGAATATTTCGGCCCGGGTAGAAAGCGCTATTGAAGAAAAAAAGGGGCTTTTGAAGAACATTGAAGTGCAATCGGATTTAAAACTTTTTCCGGTTAAGCATCACGCGAATCCCATTGTTGCTGCTCAAGAACTGGCAATTAACTATGATGAAAAGCCAGTTATAAGTGATCTGACATTCGATTTAAAGCAGGGTGAGATTCTGGCTTTGGAAGGAAAAAACGGTTCGGGAAAGTCCAGCCTGATTAAGCTGATTATGGGGGAGGATATTGCTCACACAGGTATCATTCGGGTTGCATCCGGTTTGAAAATTTCCTACATCCCACAAGATAGTTCCGATCTTAGTGGCACACTGGATGAGTTTATCCAAGCTAATGATCTGGATCCAACCTTGTTTATGACCATTCTACGCAAGTTTGATATGAAGCGGGACCAGTTCACCAAACCTCTTTCTGCGTACAGTGCCGGGCAAAAAAAGAAGGTATACCTGGCTAAAAGCTTATGTGAACAGGCCCATCTTTATATATGGGATGAGCCTATGAATTACATTGATGTGTTTTCGAGGATGCAAATTGAAAGAGTCATTCAAACATATAAGCCCACCATGCTGTTGGTAGAGCACGACAAAGCATTTATGCAACATATCGCCACAAAAATGATTTCTCTGTAAAATGAAAAAAGTATTTGACAGCCAACCCAATACCATGTATAATATCGACTGTTGCTAACGGCAACGATCATGGAGAGTTGGCTGAGTGGTCTAAGGCGCACGACTGGAAATCGTGTGTGGGCTTATACCCCACCTAGGGTTCAAATCCCTAACTCTCCGCCAGAAAAACCGTCACATAAGTGGCGGTTTTTTCATTGTAACAGGGATTTGAATCCGCAAGGGCACGCAACGTTAAAAAACGTGATGGTGGCACGTTTTTAGAAAAGTGGGCGTTGGGTTTAGCCTCGAGGCGATAGGCCGGAGGCTGCCGGTAAAATCCCTAACTCTCCGCCAGAAAAACCGTCACATAAATGGCAGCTTTTTTATGAAAATGGCAAGATTAATTAAAACACTTCTTATTTTATATATGCTGATAGATTCTTTGATAAACTTTGCTTCTTAGTTGCAAAAAATGTTTTGATTGTAACCGATCATGTAACCATCGCTATGGTAAAATGAGCACGTAAACAGGAAAAAGATTGGTTTACAGTTAATACAAATGAAGAATTTGTCAGTTAATACAACGGTTTTGCATGCGTTGTAGCTTTTGTTTTTTTACGATAAAGAAGGGGGCATTCAAATGTTCAAGAAGTTTTTAAAGGCAGTAGCAATGATGGTAGTGATGGTGATTACTTTATCTTGCGTAGCCATTTCAATGGGTGAAGAGCTGGTTCAAGCCGAAGCACCCGCTGAAGTGGTTGTGGTGGAACAAGTGGTTATCGAAGTCTCCGCTCCGGTGATGGTGAAGGTGGCGTTTGTGATAAACGGCGCTAAAAAAGACGTAGAGATCGAAAAAGGCCAGGTTGTTCAAAAGCCCGCCGATCCCTCCTTGGAAGGCAGCAAGTTCTTGTACTGGCTCAACAAGGAAGCTAACAAGGAACACGATTTTAAAAACGTCATTAACGCTGATACCACATTGGTTGCTTGCTTCGAAGTTCTGCCGGTGATCGAAGAAGTTAAAGAAGAAGTCGTTATTGAAGAAAAAGTAGAAGAAACCAAGAATGAAGAAGCCACAGAAGAAGTGACCGAAGAACAGACTGAAGTCGAAGAAATCGTTGAAGAAGTAGTAGCAGAAGAAACCACAGAAGAAATCGTTGAAGAAGTAGCAGCAGAAGAAACCACCGAAGAGATCGTTGAAGAAGTAGCGGCCGACGAAGCTGTTGAAGAGGTCGTTGAAGAAGCAGCGGTTGAAGATGCTACGGAAGAAATTGCTGAAGAAGGAAGCGTCGAGGAAGAAATCGAAGAAGAATTAGAAGAAGAATTCACTCTGACGATGGAAGAAGAAAAAGTCGTTGAAGTAAACGTTGTTGTGATTCACGAAGGCGGCAAAATCCATATTGGGGATAAAGTTATCTTGGTTGCGCAAACAGAAGAGGACGTACAATTTCAGTGGCAGTTTAGCGTGGATGATGGGGCGACCTGGAACGATATCAATGGCGCAAATGGCAAGACCATGGATTTTGTAGTGTCCAATGAAAACGCAAACAACATGTGGCGTGTAAAAATTCTCTATTGAGCCCCCGTAGGGGCTCACCCCTATTTATAGCACTTTAGTTAATGCAGTTTAGACTGCAAAATCTATAAAGAACTTTTGCAAAGGCATTGCATAAAGTAAGGAGGATTTTTCATGTTGAAAGGTTTTAGAAAGCTAATGGCGTTTCTGTTGGCAACAATGATGATCGTTAGCTATATGCCGCTTAGTGTATTGGCGGAGGGCTTTTCCACTGGCATCAAGCTCAATATTGAGACCCTGTCTGTTATTTTCAAGGCAGAGGGTTCAGAGGATATTGTGTATAATGCAGGGGAGGAGTTGAGTTATAAAGAATCGGATGATGCTTATTATTTTATAACTACACCGGCAGAACCAAGCATTCCGGAGGGAATGGTGGCTTTTCGCGGATGGTTTTTAGATGGTTCTAGCGATCCATTCGATTTTAAAACACCAGTAACGACCAATCTTGTTTTAACGGCTAAGTTTAGCAATACTTGGCTGATTAAATATAAAGATGGTTATGACAATGTGGTCTTTACCCGCGAATTGATTACGGGCACAGCTATTTATGAGCCGCCGCAAAGCGTACTTGATCACGTTTATGTTACGGCTCCAGAGGGAAGCCATTTTGATTATTGGACGCTGGAAGGTGAAGCTGATCGTTTTACCTTTGGGGTTGGGGCAACAAAAGATATAACCCTTGTTCCTAAGTTTAGCGATCATTATTATGTGATCTACGTTTCAGCCGGTACCCAGGTTGACCCTGTTCTGGTTAAAAATGGGGAAACGGCAACACCGCCGGAACCTCCTTCGCGTGAAGGGTATTCTTTTCAGCACTGGTCTACTGAAGAGAGTGGCGATGCCTTCAATTTTAATACTGCAATCACAGCGAATACCACTCTTTATGCCGTATGGAAAGGGTTGTCCGTTAACTATACAGTTGCCATTTGGTTTGAAAAACCGAATTTTGATGGTACACCGACCCATGAGGGGGGTAACAAAGCCAATTATAATTTTGCAAAATCCATTGAGTTAAGTGGAATATCTGGTACCCTCACCGAGGTGGGTGCCGGTACTGCTGGGATTGGTACTTTGTTTACTACAGGAACGGATCCGCTGCTTAAGTATGGCGATTTTCAGGATGCTGAACAACAAATTATTCAGGGAAATGGCTTGACAGTTGTCAACCTGTATGCGACCCGGAAGGTTTATACTTATACCTTCGACTTAGGAAACAATTCAAGCGATACAATGAAGATTGTTGCAAACGGAGCGACATACACTGGTGGCGGTACGAAGTATACCTTGTCAGTTAAGTATGAAATGGATATTTCCAATAAGTTCCCTGTACAGGGCTTAACAACCGTTGCCACTTTTAGCAGTGGGTTTTCATCTTGGGAACGTCCTTCAACCATGAAATGGAAAGATAGTGCAAATATCGCCAGCCGCCGCAACCTTGTTGAGGAAAGCATGCTTTCTGAAAATGGTCAAACGAAGAATTATACGTTCACGGCAGACTGGTCTGCGAGCGGCAGTACTTATAAATACCGTTATTTTGCGCAAGCCTGGTCTGGTCAAACCGGCACTTCTATTACGCGTGGCAGCAATCCCAGCGTCACATACATTTTAATGGAAGAGTATAATCAGGAGTACAGGGGTGACTTGGGTCAAAAAACGATTAATGGACTGAATACCACTAATAACGATAAATATGTAACATATTATCTCCTAAGTAATGGCACCTATACAACCAACAAACCTAGCAACGGTTCCTACGAAACTCATCGTTGCTTCTTCTATACACGCAACGCATTCAAACTTACTTTTAATATGATGGTGCCAACGGGAACTGTTGTTGGAAATACCCCCGAAGAAAAGCAACCCATGTACCAGGAACCTTTAAAGGCTTATAAGCCTACGGCTATCCCTATAAGGGAAGGCTATACATTCGCCGACTGGTACAGAGATTCGGAATACAAAGAGCTGTTTGATTTTGATAACCTTATTATGCCAAATGGTCCTATGACTGTTTACGCCAAGTGGGAATCTAATGCACGGGAAGTTCTCTATTATGATGGATTTGGCGGCAGCCAGGTGGATAGGGAAGGCGTTGCTGATGGCGGATATGCTACGCATAGCTTCTATGTAGTAGGGCAGAATTATGAAAAGGGCGAGTTCAGAGGTTGGTACTTTGAATTGCTTGGCAACTTAGTTCCCTTTAATTTCGATATTCAGATTTGGAAAGATTACAAGCTCTATGCACAATGGAAAACAAACGGCTTTAAGGTAACATATAACGCGGACAACGGCATTGGCACATTGCCTGTGGATGGCGATTCTTATGAGCTGAAAACAAAAGCCAGAGTTTTAAAGGGCGAAGGTCTTACCAAAGGAAATGATGTGTTCTATGCCTGGAAGGATAGCGCGGGCAATCTGTATTATCCAGGCAGCTTGATTGAAATACCAGGCAATGTGATGTTGACAGCGCAATACGCGCCTGAAAATACGCTTGTCAGACTCACATATATAAGCAATTACAACGGCTCCACGGAGTCTCTGGTTGTTAAAGTCCCCAAGGGGACCACGACAACTCTGTTAGGCGAATATTTTAAACCTGCAGAGACCGATGATAAGCTGGTTGGCTGGAGTAATGATTCTGGCAGCAATAACACCAAGCACTATGAACTGAATCAACAAAATTATCTGGCAAACGCGGATAAGACCTTCTATGGCGTGTGGCAATTTGCCGGCTATACGATTTCCTTTGTAACGGATGGCAATGGGCATTTCCCGACTGGCGCCCAGGATGAATATACTGGTATCGCAAAAAATACGTCTTGGGATGATGAATGGGTTCCAGAGCCGATTCCCAATGCAAATTATTATTTTGCTGGCTGGGAACCTAGTTTCCCTGAAACCGTAACCAAGAGTCAGGTATTTAAGGCGACCTTCAAGGCAAGAACGGTTATTGAAGTAACAGCAGACGATGCTAACAAGACGTACGATGGAACTGCTTTGACTTGTGGTACGGCAAAGGTGACTGTCGGTGATTTGAAGCAAGGGGATAT
>JAVBTR010000026.1:0-25790 GCA_031556065.1 Eubacteriales bacterium
TCCAGACCAATTTCGCTGAAGAAGATGAAGAAGACGACGAAGATGAAGAAGAGGACGACGAATAACCGAACTCTGACCATCGGCATAATTCGCAGCAAAGATTCGGTTCCAATCTATTTGAGGTAAACAGGTTTCCAAAGGTATCAGGTAAATCCCAAAGAACCCTAACCCATCCAAATCAGGTTAAGTTTTTAGGATAGATCGTTACTGGAAGCTAGAAGTCTAAATCGGTTTGTTAGGTTTTAAATCATCAAACAGGAAAGGACACAAACCCTCTATAAGGTAGATTGGTAGACCAAAACTAAATAAAAAACCATTGCCGGGTGGTACTGACCACCCGGTTTTGCTGTTGAAAAAGACTTGCTCGATAGAGGTTGACAAAACGATGTGGTAAACCTAAACTTGTTTTTGAAATACAAGTTTTCTTTTTGGAGAGCGCGGGAACCTTCTTGCTTTTGAAAAAGCAAAAGGTTTTCGCATAAAGGAAGTATTTATGACCAAAGACCTACAGCTAAAAATCCAAAAGCTTCCCGACAGCCCTGGGTGTTACCTGATGAAGCATGAGGGGCAGATTATTTATGTGGGGAAAGCGGTTAATTTAAAGAACCGCGTGAAGAGCTACTTTCAGTTTTCCAGGGGGCATACGGTGAAGGTAGCGGCCATGGTGGAGAAGATTGATGATTTTGATATTATGCTGTGCTCCAGCAATCTGGAAGCGCTTATTTTGGAATGCAATCTGATCAAGCTGCACCGGCCTTATTACAATATTTTGCTTAAGGATGACAAGCATTACCCCTATGTGCGAATCGATTTGAATGAGAAGTATCCCAGAATGCAATTGGCCCGCCGGATGGACCAAAAGGATGGGGGCAAATACTTTGGGCCTTATATTGGGGCCACGGCGGTAAAGCAGGTGATGGACGCGGTGAAGGATGTGTTTCCCTTAAGAACCTGCCATTTGGAATTGCCGCTTAAAACCCCTAAAAGGCCTTGCGTGAACTATGAAATAGGCCGGTGTCTGGCGCCCTGCGCGCTTAAGTGCGGGGAAAGGGAATACGGGGAGATGATCGAGGGGGTCATCCGGTTTTTGAACGGGAAATACCAAGAGGTGGTGGCCGGGCTGGAGAAAGACATGCGGGAAGCGGCCACGAATCTGCAGTTTGAACGGGCGGCTGTGATACGGGACAAGATTAAAGACGTGCGAGACCTGATGCAGCAGCAAAACGCCATCCAAACCAGCGATACGGAGCAGGATATTATCGCCCTGGCCCAGGATGGGCTGGACGCCATGGTGCAGGTTTTGTTTGTCCGCGGCGGGAAGATGATCGGCGGGGAGCATTTTGTGCTGGCAAGGGAAGGGGCGGAGGACCCTGGGGAAGTGCTGGCGGGGTTCCTGATCCAGTTTTACGAGGATGGGAAGCTGGTGCCCCGGAACGTGCTTTGCCAGGCCCTGCCTAACGAGGCGGAGGAGCTGGAGCAATGGCTGCGTGAGCAGCGGGGCGGGGCGGTGAGCCTTGCGATACCCAAGCGGGGGGAAAAGCATGAGCTGATTATCATGGCCCAAAAGAACGCGGCGGATGCCTTGGATAAACGAAACGCCCGGGACGCGGTGATGAAGGAGAGAACCACCGGTGCCTGCGAGGCCCTGGCCAAGGCCATCGGGCTTGAAAACACACCCCGGCGGATAGAAGGGTACGATATTTCCAACACCCAGGGGGTGCTTTCGGTGGGGGCCATGGTGGTGTTTATCGATGGGGTGGCCGCGAAAAAGGAATACCGGCATTTTCGGATCAAGACGGTGGAAGGGCCTAACGATTTTGCCTCCCATTACGAGATGATGGACCGGCGCATGGCCCATGGCCTGGAGGAATTGAAGGAGCGGCAAGCCCAGGGGCTGCCTGCTCAGGGCGGAAAGTTTTCCGATCTGCCGGATTTGATCTTGATCGACGGCGGTGCCCAGCAGCTAAGGTTCGCCCGGGAAGCCATGGAAAAGCATGGGCTAAATATTCCCATGTTCGGCCTGGCGGAACGGCTGGAAGAAATTTATCTGCCGGACAGGGAAGAGACCCTGCTGCTGGATCACCATACCCCGGAGCTGCATTTGATTCAAAGAATCCGGGATGAGGCCCACCGGTTTGGCATCACCCACCACCGGGCTTTGCGGGGCAAGGCGGGGGTTCACAGCCAGCTGGAGGATATTGAAGGCATTGGCGAAAAGCGGCGGCAGGCGCTGCTAAAGCATTTCCATACCATCAAAGCCATTAAGGAAGCGAGCCTTGAAGAAATTTGCCAAGTGGATGGCATGAACATAAGGGCCGCGGAAGCGGTTATTAAGTGGGCGCAAAAATAATTTTTGTTCAATGAAAAATTTCCCTGCTCTCAGTTGTATTGACAGTGAAGGGAGTTGAAAGCAAGTGAATGTGCCAAACGAGCTCTATGGCAGCATTTCGCAGGCGGTTCAAAGGCATATGCAAAGCATTGTGCGGGTGGCGTATACCTATGTGAAAAACGTCCACGACGCGGAGGATATTGCCCAGGACACGTTTTTAAGCTACCTAAATTCCGGCAAGGCCATTGAAGATGCCGAGCATGAAAAGGCGTGGCTTATTCGGGTATGTATCAATAAAAGCAAGAACTTCTTGAAAAGCGGTTGGTTTAAAAGCCGTAACCCTTTGCCGGAGGATTTGAGCGCAACCATGCCCGAGGAAAACGGGGTGCTATGGGAGGTTTTGGCCCTTGCCGAAAAATACCGCCTGCCCATTCACTTGTACTATTATGAAGGCTATGACATGAAAGAGATTGCCAAGCTGCTTTCACTCCCCACAGCCACGGTGGGCACACGGTTAGCCCGGGCCCGTGGCATTCTAAAAAGCCAGTTGGGAGGGGACTATTTTGAAGGGTAACGGGTATAAAAAGGCCATGGAGCAGTTGCCTGTTTCCAAGGATTTGGAAGCAAGAACCATGGCGCTATTGGAAGCCTCCCAGAGGGAAAAGACGAGGGAGGAAAAGAAAATGAAGAAAAAATGGATAACGGCGGTGGGAAGCCTGGCCGCGGCTTGCCTGGTACTGGCCATTGCTTTGCCTGCTATGCTGCCCGGCAAAACCCAAAACCAGGCGGCGGATACACCGGCTGCGAACCTAAAACTAAGTGCCAGAGCGCCCTCAAACCAGATGGATATGACAGCGGACTATGAAATGCAGGAGGCCATGCCCATAGCCGGGTATATGATGAAAGGGGATAACCAGTGGAACACGGAGGAATACAGCTATATTAGCGAAAACCGCTTCCTGTCTGTGAAGACCAACCCCTTGAACACCTTTGGGGCGGACAGCGATACGGCATCCTACTCAAAGCTTCGCGCGGCTGTTTTAAAGGGTGAAGCGGTGCCTAAAGATAGCGTGCGCATTGAAGAAATGCTGAACTATTTTTCATACGATTACAAGCAGCCGCAAAAGGGGGAACCCTTTGGGGTCACAACGGAAATAGCCGATTGCCCCTGGAACAAGGATACCAAGCTGCTGCTGATCGGCTTACAGGCGAAGGCAATCGAAACTGAAAGCTTGCCCGGGCAGAATCTGGTGTTTCTGATCGACGTATCCGGCAGCATGGAAGACGCCAATAAGCTGCCTCTGGCGGTGCGGGGGTTTAAGCTATTGTTGGAAGAATTGAAGCCCACGGATACGGTATCCATTGTGACCTACGCCTCCGGGGACCAAGTGGTGCTGGACGGGGTCCGGGCCAGCGATAAAACCCGCATTATGGAAGCCTTGGATAGCCTTACCGCAGGGGGCGGGACAGCAGGGGCGGCGGGGATCACCACGGCTTATGAATTGGCCCAAAAGCACTTTGTTAAGGAGGGCAACAACCGGGTGATTCTAGCCACGGACGGGGATTTAAACATCGGCATTTCTTCGGAGGGGGATTTAACCAGGCTCATCGAGCAAAAGCGGGATTCCGGCGTTTTTCTAAGCGTACTGGGCTTTGGCACCGGCAACTATAAGGATAACAAGCTGGAAGCCCTGGCGGATCACGGCAATGGCAATTACGCCTACATCGATACCATTTTCGAAGCCCGGAAGGCCCTGGTGGAGGAAATGGGCGCCACCTTCTTTACGGTGGCCAAGGATGTGAAATTGCAGGTGGAATTTAACCCTGGCAAGGTGAAGGGCTACCGGCTGATCGGCTACGAAAACCGGCTTTTAAATGCCGAGGATTTCGCGGATGATTTAAAGGACGGCGGCGAGATTGGCAGCGGCCACCGGATGACGGCCCTGTATGAGATCGTGCCCGTGGACAGCGAAATGGAGATGGGGGAAGTGGAAACCAAGTATCAAAACAAGACTGAGAATGGTTCCAGCGAATGGCTTACCGTTAACCTGCGCTGCAAGGCCCCCGATGGGGATACCAGCACCCTATACAGTTACCCGGTGGATGAAGGGTCTATATTGCCTGAAATGAGCGATAACATGTGTTTTGCCTCTGCTGTGGCGGAGACAGGGATGCTGCTAAGGGACAGCGAGTTCAAGGGCACTGCCAGCTACCAAAGCGTGTTGGAGCGGCTAAGGGGCACCGCCAGCGTCACCGGGGATGTGTACAAGGAAGAGTTCCAATACATGGTGACGCTGCTGGGCAGGTAAAAACAAGGGATTTTTAAGGGGCGAGCTCCTTAAATGGGTTTGGGCAAAGCCCAACGTAACCTACCGAAGGGTAAAAGCACCCCCAGGTCAAGGAAGCGTTAGCGGTCCTTGACACCTGCTTACTTGCAGATACAAGCAGACAAAAAATGGTTATAACGGTTGGGGGATGGAGCGCCAACCCTACACCGTTGGTTAAAAACCCAACGATTGTAGGGCAGGTTCCATCCCCTGCCGTTTTGCATCTCACCATCTGTCAAGGGTCAATCGGTTCATTTATATTTTTTGAAAATCCAGATAGGCGGTAAACTCATCATCGTAGGAGGACAGATCGAACATGCAGTTGCCGTATTTATCCAAAACCTTGCGCACGTTGGTCAGCCCAAGGCCGGAATGGCCTTTTTTACTGCTCATGCCGAAAACCCTGTTCATATCAATGGGTGTAGCGGTGCTGTTGGAAATAATGATGAGCTTATTGAAACAGGCCTTGTCCTCCGCAGAAAAAAGAACAGTTTTTCGGTTGGATTCAGCCGCAGCCTCGATAGCGTTATCCAATAAACAGGCCAAGGCCCGGCAAAAATCCATGTTATTGATATAAAAATCCCGAATATCCGTTTGAAGGCTGATCCTTAAAACCACATTGTTTTCCTGGGCATATTCCAGCTTGCCCGTTAAAAGGGCGATGAGGGCCGGGTTTTCATTCAGTCGCTTGCCTAAATCAGAGGAGGTCCCGGCATTGGTGGTGGTATGCACCAGGGAGCTATGGTAAACCTTTAGCTTTTCAAGGTCGCCCAGCTCCAGATAGCCATTGTAGGTTTGCAGAATGTTGTAAAAATCGTGTTTGAGACTGTTGAAATTATTCAATCCGTTGGATAGAGTGTAAATGTGGGCCTGGCTGTTATCCAAGGTGACCTCCAGGGCACGGACATAGTCTATCAGAATATTGAGCAGCAAGATCGTCAGCGTAATGCCGATGTTGGTAATGTTCGCGGGCATATCATGTGTAATGATGTGTGGAACTATCATATATGAAAGCCAGCCCCAACAGGTGCGGACAAAGTAAAGGACGATTTCCGAGCGGTAGGAGATAAAGAGCTTGTCCTCCACAATTAAGGGCGCTTTTAGCTTTTCGCTAAGCTTTTTGCTCAGCGGGAAAAGCAGTAAGATAATCACCATGCAAACGCAATGCTGGCAAATATCTAGTAAATAATTGTAGTTGGCCTCTGTCTGCCGGAAAAACATAACGCTGACCAAGCTATAGAAGCCTCTGATAACCAGGTAGAACAGATAAAAGTTGCTCATCATTTTAAAGGAGCGCAGCTTGGGAATGTTCAACACCTTCACACCAATAAAGTAATACAAAAGCGCGAACAAGGGGTTGGGGATGGTGATCAAAAGATAGCTCAGCTCTGAAAAAGGCTGCCCTCCGCCCACAAAATAGACAACATAAACCAGTACGCTTTGCAAAAGCGTACCGGTAATAAACGCGAAAAGCATTTTCTGTTTTTTGCTTGTGCCAGTGTCATACACCCCCATAAAGAGATCCGCAATGAGGTATACAACAACAAAGGTAGAAATGAATGTTGTGATGGCCAAAATGAGTTGCATTTGTGTGGAATAAGCAAATTCGGGATACATATGATCAGCTCCCATTAACTATTAAATTCTCTTACAAGCGCTAATCAGAGTATATCAGTCGCAAGATAGGGCGTCAACATTGTTAAATTGCTGCTAATAAATACAGGTTTTCTGTTTTAGAGAAAGGGGCTTGCCCCTCTGTGGTATACTTTTACCAAGGAGTGATGGCGTGAACATCCAGTATTTGAAGTATGCGGTGGAGGTTGCCAGAAACCAATCGCTGAACAAGGCAGCGGAGCGGCTTTACATAGCCCAGCCCAATCTGAGCCGGGCCATTAAGGAGCTGGAAGAATCCATTGGCATTACCATTTTCGAGCGGACCCATCAGGGCATGACGGTGACCCCGGACGGGGAAATTTTCTTGCAGTATGCCGCCAATATTTTAAAGCAGATCGATCAGGTGGAAAAGATGTACACCCAGGGGAACCACCAGCATAAGCAAACGTTTTCGGTTTCTACCCCCAGGGCCAGCTACTTATCCCATGCTTTTGCCAAGTTCGCCAAAGCAGTAGGCACGGACTCGCCCATGGAATTGTTCTATAAGGAAACCAACGCTCTGCGGGCCATTAACAATATTTTGCACGAGGATTATAAGCTGGGCATTATCCGCTATGGGAAGAACCACGACAAGTATTTCGAGGAAATGCTTAATGAAAAGGGCCTGGTTCATGAGGTGATACTGGAATTTAACTATGTTCTGGTTATGTCCAAGGAGCACCCTCTGGCTGGCAAGGAGCGGATTTTGTTCGATGATTTGGCGCCCTATACAGAAATTGCCCATGCCGACCCTTTCGTGCCTTCTCTTTCTGTGGCGGCGGTACGGAAGGAAGAATTGCCCGATAACGTGGATAAGCGGATTTTTGTTTTTGAAAGGGCCAGCCAGTTCGATTTGCTGGAGGAAACCCCGGGTACCTTCATGTGGGTATCGCCGCCCTCTCAGCGGATGCTGGATAAATACAATCTGGTGCAGCGCGCCTGCAGGGACAACCGCCGCCAGTACCGGGATGTGCTGATCTATAAAAAGGATTACCGGCTCACAAGACTGGATGAACTGTTCATTCAAGAAGTGAAAAAATCGTTATTATAATTATATGCACGATGGGGTATATCTAAAATGATATACCCCGTTATGTTTTTGGGCATTTACAAAAGGGGGCATATTTGTTAAATTAATAACGAACTAAGATTAAAGGAGCGTTTTCATGATGAGTAAAACGTATCAAGTGGTTGAAAGTGTTGAAACCTTGGAAGGGGCTGTAGCACGGGTACGGACAGCCCAAGCGGCCTATGCCATCTACACCCAGGAGCAGGTGGATAAGATTTTTCTGGCCGCTGCCTCCAAGGCCAATAAGGCCCGCATCGAGCTTGCCAAGATGGCTGTAAAGGAAACCGGTATGGGCGTTGTGGAAGATAAGGTGATCAAAAACCACTATGCTTCAGAATATATTTACAACGCCTATAAGCATACAAAAACCTGCGGCGTCATCGAAGAGGATGAAACCTACGGTATTCAAAAGATCGCGGAGCCCATTGGCGTGATCGCGGCGGTGATCCCCACCACCAACCCCACGTCCACGGCCATTTTTAAGTGCCTTTTGGCCTTAAAGACCCGTAACGGCATGATTATTTCCCCCCACCCCCGGGCGAAAAACTGCACCATAGCCGCAGCGAAGCTGATTTTGGAAGCGGCGGTGGAAGCGGGCGCCCCGGAAGGGCTGATCGGCTGGATCGATGTTCCCAGCCTGGAATTGACCAACCTTATTATGAAGGAAGCGGATATGATTCTGGCTACCGGCGGCCCTGGTATGGTGCGGGCGGCTTATTCCAGCGGCAGGCCTGCCATTGGGGTAGGCGCGGGCAACACCCCTGCGGTGATTGACGAAAGCGCGGATATCACCCTGGCTGTGAACGCCATTATCCATTCCAAAACCTTCGATAACGGCATGATCTGCGCCTCCGAGCAATCCGTGATCGTGTTAGACAAAGTTTACAGCCAGGTTAAGAAGGAATTTAAGGACCGGGGCTGCTACTTTCTCACTGCCGAGGAAACTGAAAGGGTACGCAAGACCATTATTATCAACGGTGCCTTGAACGCCAAGATCGTAGGCCAGTCAGCCTTCAAAATCGCCGCTATGGCAGGGGTTGCCGTGCCCGAAACCGTGAAAATCCTCATGGGCGAGGTGGAATCTGTAGAGCTGGCCGAAGAATTTGCTCACGAAAAGCTTTCGCCCGTGCTGGCCATGTACAAGGCCAAGACCTTTGAAGAGGCCGTTAAAAAGGCGGAACGCTTGGTGGAGGACGGCGGCTTTGGCCATACCGCTTCCATCTATTTGAATGCCCTGACCCAGCGGGAAAAGCTCAATACCTTCACCGCCGCTATGAAGACCTGCCGCATTTTGGTAAACACCCCTTCCTCCCACGGGGGCATCGGGGATTTGTATAACTTTAAGCTGGCCCCCTCCCTCACCTTGGGCTGCGGCTCCTGGGGCGGCAACAGCGTTTCGGAAAACGTAGGGGTAAAGCACCTGCTCAATATTAAAACCGTTGCGGAAAGAAGGGAAAACATGCTGTGGTTCAGGGCGCCTGAAAAGATTTATATCAAGAAAGGCTGCCTGCCTGTGGCGCTGGATGAACTCAAGAGCGTCATGAACAAAAAGCGCGCCTTTGTGGTAACCGACTCCTTCCTTTTTAAAAGCGGCATGAGCCAAAAAGTCACCGCCAAGTTAGACGAAATGGGCATTGCCCACCAGACCTTCTTTGAAGTGGAGCCCGATCCCACCCTGGCCTGCGCCAAAGCAGGGGCGGAACAGATGCGCGCCTTTAACCCCGATTGCATTATTGCCCTGGGCGGCGGCTCCGCTATGGACGCGGCAAAGATCATGTGGGTGCTATACGAACACCCGGAGGCCGATTTTATGGATATGGCCATGCGCTTTATCGATATTCGCAAACGGGTCTACACCTTCCCAAAGCTGGGGGAAAAGGCATACTTTATCGCCGTTCCTACCTCCGCCGGTACGGGCAGCGAGGTAACCCCCTTCGCGGTGATTACCGATGAAAACACAGGCATCAAATACCCCTTGGCCGATTATGAGCTGCTGCCCAAGATGGCCATTATCGATACCGACCTGCACATGTCCGCCCCCAAGGGCTTAACAGCCGCTTCCGGCATCGACGCGGTGACCCATGCGGTGGAAGCCTACGCCTCCATGCTGGCCACCGATTACACCGACAGTCTGGCTATTGGGGCCCTAAAGACTATTTTTAAATACCTGCCTGCGGCCTATGAAAACGGACAGACGGATGTCCTTGCCCGGGAAAAGATGGCCAATGCGGCCACCATGGCAGGCATGGCCTTTGCCAACGCCTTCCTGGGGGTTTGCCACTCTATGGCCCATAAGCTGGGTGCTTACCACCACCTGCCCCACGGCGTGGCCAATGCGCTCTTGATCGAGGAAGTGATCCGCTTCAATGGGGACGATGCCCCTGCCAAGATGGGCACCTTCTCCCAGTACGATCACCCCCACACCAAGGCACGCTATGCCGAGATCGCGGTTGCCCTGGGCCTTGGAGGCAAGACGGATGAGGATAAGATGGAAAGCCTGATCAAAGCCATTAACGGCCTGAAAGAAAAAGTAGGGATCAAAAAGACAGTCAAAGACTACGGCGTAGACGAAAAAGATTTCCTGGATCGCTTGGACGACATGGTAGAGCAGGCCTTCGACGACCAGTGCACCGGTGCCAACCCCCGTTACCCCCTGATGAAGGAAATCAAGCAGATGTACCTAAACGCTTACTACGGCAAAGCATAAGGAGGAAGCAGCATGAAATTTGATAACGTAGTGGCCATCCGCAAAGCCAAAACCATTTACCGCGACGGGGACAATGCCATTAAGCTTTTCGATCTGGATTATTCCAAGGCCGACGTTTTAAACGAAGCCCTGAACCAGGCCCGCATTGAAGAAACCGGCCTGGATATTCCGAAAATCAAGGCTGTTAACATGGTGGATGGCAAGTGGGCCATTGTGTCCGAGTTCATCGAGGGCAAGACCCTTTCCCAATTAATGGAGGAAAACCCCTCGCAATTCGACGCATACCTGAACCAGTTCGTAGACCTTCAGCTGAAAGTTCACAGTATGAAATCGCCCATGCTCAACCGCCTGAAGGACAAAATGAACCGCAAAATTTCCGCTTCCGATCTGGACGCCACCACCCGCTACGACCTGCACATTCGCTTGGAATCCATGCCCAAGCATAACAAGGTCTGCCATGGGGATTTCCGCCCCAGCAACATCATCATTGCCTCCGATGGCACTCCCTATATCATCGACTGGTCCCATGCCACCCAGGGTAACGCCTCCGCCGATGCGGCCCGTACCTATCTCCTGTTCTGCCTTAACCGGGATAAGGAAACCGCCGACAAGTACCTGGACCTGTTCTGCAAAAAGAGCGATACCGCCAAGCAGTACGTGCAAAAGTGGCTGCCCATCGTAGCCGCCAGCCAGTCCGTTAAGGGCAATGCCCACGAACGGGAATTCCTCATGTCCTGGGTAGGGGTTGTGGATTACCAGTAATCTAAAAAACAAAACCCAGGCCAAGGAAGCGTTCGCGGCCCTTGATACCAGCCTTACTTGCAGCCAAGCTGGTGTCAAGAATCGTTTTACGCTCTTGACCTGGGTATTGCTTTTACCTTCGATAGGTTACGTTGGGTTTCACCCAAACCCATTCAAGGGTTACCACCCTTGAAAATCCCTTATTCTTACCGCGACAGCCCCATTTTACCATCAATACATATTGTCTTCTCTCCCACAGCTGGCATCTACAGGGCTTACACCCTTGAATTCGCTGCGGCCCATGATTTTTTCCATCACCGCGTCGATGGTCTGGGTGTTATTGGTGTAGGCGTTGATGTAGGTTTTAATCATGGGCACATCCTGGAGGTGGTAGGGGTTGGCCAGGCTGATGAACAATGCGGGGAGCTCGGATACGAACCAGGGGGAATCATTGCCCATGCCGGCCACCCCCCGCCACTGGATGCGAATGGTGGTGTTGTTGCTGGCGGTGGGGAAGTAGCCCACGAAGATGGCCAGATCGAATAAGTCCGGCAGGTTTTCCTTGGTCATTTCGCTCATGGCTTTCATGGCCTTGGGAATGGCTGTCATTTTTTTAATGAAGGACATCTTGCTTTCGCTGATCAGGGCGGCCATGGCGTTTAAGCTGGTACGGTCTCGAACCGAGACGGTGAAGCCTTCTTTTTCCAGGCGGGTTTTAAAGGCCTCCCTAGTGGCGGAGTGAATATCATCGTCGTCTTGAAGGACGTTTAGGTAAACCCGGGGTGTCTTTTTGGCGCTGATGGGCAGGAGATTCTGGGTGTCCTTCACCAGGGTAACGGCTTTGTCGGCGCATTCCTTGGCCAGGGTTAAGTGCTTTTCGCATTTGAGAACGGAAAGGCCAGCGGCCGGGGGAACAAGGGTGTTGTTTTTCTTCTTTTCGTGGAGCTTCAGGCTGGCTTTCAGGGCCAGAATGCGGGTGACGGCGTCGTTCAGGCGCTCTTTGGTAATAACGCCTTTTTGGACGCCCTCTGTCATAAATTTAAAGTCTTCATCGAAATTGCGGTTGAAGAGGAAGATGTCCGCCCCGCAGGCAATGGAATAGGGGACGGCATCCTTCCGGGCCATGGCCACGGTATAGCCCAGCATGGGGGTGGCATCGGTGGAAATAACGCCGTTGAAGCCCAGCTTGCCCCGAAGGAGCCCGGTCATAAGGGCCTTGGAAAGGGTGGCGGGAACCAGCTTGTTTTTGCGGTCGCCAGGGGCCAAGGCTTCTTCATAGGCGGGCTGGGCAATGTGGCCCACCATAACGGTTTTGGCGCCGAAATTGATCAGCTCCTGGTAGACCTTGCCATAGGTGCTGTCCCACTGCTTTGCGGAAAGGCTGTTAACGCTGGTTAGAAGGTGCTGGTCCCGGTAATCCACACCATCCCCGGGGAAATGCTTGATGGAAACGGCCATCTGGTGTTCATCGGCGGCTTTCATATAGCCCTTGGCCATTTGGATCACCTTGTCCGGATCGGAGCCGAAGGTGCGCAGGTTGGTAATGGGATTCTGGCAGTTCATATCGATATCCACAATGGGGGCAAAGGACCAGTTAAGGCCTATGGCGGCGCCCTCTGTGCAGGCGATATCCCCTAAATGGTAGCCCATGTCCTTATCATTGGCGGCTGCCGCGCCCATGGGCATGGCGAACAGGGTGCCATCGCTGGCCGCGCCGCTGCCGCCCTGCTCCAGGTTGGCGGCTAAAAGCATGGGGATTTTAGAATGGTCTTGAAGGAAGCGGTGGGTTTTAAGGGCGTCGGCCCCAGGGGCGGGGCGGTACATAATGCCGCCTACGCCCACATCCTGGGTCAGGTGAAGCAGATCCTTTTCCTTGGTGGTGAAGCCAACCGGGCAGAATAGCTGGCCGATCTTTTCTGCTTGTGTCATGCTGTTTAAGGTGAACTTCACCCAAGCAATATCCTCATCGGATAAAAAGAACGGGTTCCCTTTTAACAATTGCATATCCATGTTTGGTACCTCCTTTGGTTGTACAAAAAAAGCAAGGGCAGACAATGTATGGTTTTATTCTGCCCTTACTATAATGGTTTGATGGCTGTTAATATATCATCTTTTTAAGAATTATATCACGGCGTTAAGAAGTATCTCCCGGGCGCTTTCCATTAAAAGGAAGAAGGCCTGGCCCTCGGCAGCAATGCCGGGCGCGTTGAAATGCGGTGCGCCGCAAACCCCTTGAACAAAGCCTGCGGCATCGACCTTGCCAATGGCAGCCTCACGCATTTGCTCCGCCCAGGGGAGAGCATCTTTTGAAAGCCAGCCCTGGTGAATACCCCGGTAGAGGGTATAGGCGGTCATTTGGGCAAGGTTGGTTTCCACAAACGTGGAAGGATCGTCAATCACGTCGTAAAAAAGCCCATCGGCGCGCATGCGGGGGCGTATGGCGGCCAGAAGGTCTGCAATCATGGCTTGAATGCGCTGGCGGTCTTGGGCATGGGCGGCTGGCAAAAGGGCCTGCACACGGACCATGCCCGCCAAAGCCCAGCCGTTGCCCACACCCCAGTGGGCCTTGCGGATAAAGGCCTGGGCTTCGTCGTCCCACATGTGGGCCATAAGCCCGGTTTCGGGGCAGTGGAAAAGGCGGTGGTAGCCGTAAAGGTTTAGCAGGCTGCCTTCATAGTCCCCGGCAGCGGTCAGAAAAGGCGGCAGCATGTACATGGAATCCACCCACATTTGCTTTGAGCCGGTTAGGTGGTATAGAATACCCTGTTGGTTTCGGGGTGCGGCTTTTTGCGCCCAATAGAGAAGCTTTTCAAAGGCGGCTCTCTCCCCGGCGCGAAGAAGCCCCTCGCCAGTGCTGCAAGGATCGGTAACCCCATCCCCGGCGCCGACCATGGCGGCGCGGCCATCGGCCAGCTGGTGCAGGGCTGCATCCCGTGCCATGGCCTTCAGGGTGGCCATATCGCCCGATTCCAGCATGGCCTGCATGGCTACGCCCTGTTCCCAAGAATGGCGCTGCATGGATAGCAGCGCCTGTTTGACTTTTTGCTTCATTTCGTTACCCCAGATTCGGTTCGTCTGTCAGCGTGAGGGTGTCTTGATAGATGCCTTCGGTTTCAAAGACCACGATTTGGTTTTCCCCTTCATGGAGCATAGGGCCGGGGAGGTACAGGGTTCTTTGGGGGCCTGCCCGCCAGAACCTGCCCAGGTTAAAGCCGTTAATGAACACGCAGCCCTTGCCGAAGCCTGCCATGTGGATAAAGGTATCCTTGGGGGTGTCTACCTTTAATTTAAACTGGTGAAAGGCCGGAAGAACGCCCGTTTGGCAAGGGGCAAAGGAAAGGGCCGCAATATCTTCCTTTTCAAGGGGCAGAGGGTATTGGTTCCACCCGGTATGGAAAAAGCCGTTCAGGTACACATCGCCGGTAATGCCTTTTTGCTGCTGGTTCAGCATGGCGCCGTAATTGACACGGCCCATGTTCTCTACCAAAATGGCCAGGTCCTGGTTAATGGTGAAGCTCTTTTCCTGCTCTAAAAGCAGCTCCCGGTCGTAAAGGGTTAAGATGGGGGTATCATCCGCGAAGATTTGGGCCCGGTCGCCGGTTTTATAAAGGCGCGTCTTAACCACATCCAAGGGAGCGGCCACGGTGGTGGTATAAAGGGTATAGCCGTAGCTTTGCCCTAAGGCTTCCATGGCCATGGGGTGGGCGCTTTGAACAGGCTCTTTAAGGGAGGCTTTCAGTGTGACCCGGCCCGCGTTTTGAAGGACCTGTGGCAAAAGACGGTGGGGAGTGGTTTGAATATCAGCCACCGTGCTGTATTGGCTTATGATCTTTTGAAAGGCCCTGTATTTTTCGGTGATCTGCCCATCCTCGGTTAACAGCGCGTCGTAATCGTAGCTGGTTACGTCGGGGGAGAGGCAGTTATAATCGTTGGCACCGTTCATGAAACCGAAATTGGTGCCCCCATGGAACATGTAAATGTTTACGCTGCCTCGTTTAAGAATGGCTGCCAGGTTCTCCGCAGATATAGCGGCATCGGTGGTGCTGTGCTGGGCCATGCCCCAAGAATCGAACCAGCCCACCCAGAATTCGGTGCACATCAGAGGCCTACCGGGGCACCATTTGGCCAGTATATCCAACTGAGAATCCGCCTTGGAGCCGAAATTGCCCGTAGGCAGGGCTCCTTCAATGCTCCCGTTTTGAAGGTAGTTGGACCAGGGCCCATCGGAGGTGATCAGGGGCACCGTAACACCCAGCTCCCGCATCATATCTCGAATGGCTTCCAGGTAGGCATGATCGTCCCCGAAGGAGCCGTATTCGTTTTCTACCTGCATCAAAATAATGGGACCGCCGTTTTCAATTTGCAAAGGGGCAAGCATGGGCAAAAGCACCTTGTAATAATCCCGCACATGGGAAAGGAACGCGCCCTCGCTGGTTCTTAGGCGCACATTCTTTTCGTTTAAAAGCCAGGCAGGCAGGCCGCCAAATTCCCATTCGGCGCAGATATAGGGGGATGGACGGACGATGGCATACAGCCCCAATTCCTGGGCCATTTTAATAAAGCCCACCAAATCCAGCATACCGCTGAAATCGAACTGGCCCTTTTTCGGTTCATGGAGGTTCCAGGCCACGTAGGTTTCCACCGTGTTGCAGCCCAGGGCCTTCAATTTTTCCAGTCTGTCCCGCCAATAGGGGGCAGGCACCCGAAAATAATGGATGCTGCCGGAGATGATTTTGAAAGGTCGTCCATTTAAGTAAAACTGATCCCTTATTTCAAATGCTGCCATGCTTGCCTCTTTCCGGTTTCTTGACGACTATATGCAAACCTTTGATATCATACCATTTGCCGCCTCAACATACAAGGTGCTTGCGGTTTTTGCTCTCAGGTAGACAATGGCTTTGCCCCGATGAGTGGCCCGCTTATGAGAGGTGTAGGGGGTTAAATCCCATGGGCAGCCGTTTTCAATGCCCAGAATTTCACCACCGCCCAGCAGGGCATAGCTTAGTTCTATGTCTTTACTAACAACGGGATACCCTTTTGCGTCAACCAGGAGGATTTCCACCTGGACCATTTCGCCGTCTCGTGCTGCTTTTAATTGAATTTGAGATAATTCATCGTATGTGTGTAACGCAAATTCCTTCCGTTGGTCCCCTCGCTTGGCCACTGCTTTGAGTTCACCCTTTTCAAAAGGCACCTGGAAGACAGCCCGGTATTGATCCCCGGCGGGGTTGCTGCAAAGAGAGCGGCCATTTAAGAACAGTTCCACTTCATCGCCGTTGGTGTACACGCTAACGTAAACGGTTTCCTTTTCTTCGTAATTCCATAGGAACTGTTCATCCCAGCTGTTTTCTTGGTTGGAGGTGGCGATATGGGCCATCAGCGCATCTGTCCACATGGCCTGGCGGTGGTAATACCGGGGCTTTTCAAACCCGGCCATGGTCATGAACCCAGCCTGGGAAATACGCACGGGCCAGCCCTTGCATTCGCCTAAAAAATCGATGCCCGTCCACAAAAATTGGCCGCAGATGTCTTCATGGTCCCGAACCGCCAGCCATTGCTTAGGGGTTTGGCCGTTTTCGCTGCCATAGATGATGTGGTTGGGGTATTTTTTTCTGTCTTCCTCATATAAATGCTCTTTGTAGTTATAGCCTACCACGTCCAGCTCCTGGGCGTAGCCGGTTAAATTGCTCAGCTCAGGGAAGGCCAGGGCACTGGTAACAGGCCTTGAGATGTCGTGCTTTTTCACAATGGCTGTCAGCTCCCTTGCCATGGTGGCAAGGCGCTGGGCGTTGGGCTTGTTACGGTCGTACAAGCGTTCGGCATCGGGCTTGTTGGCGTCGTTGTTGCCTGTCATGGTTTCGAAATAAGGGTGTACGTAAGGGTCGTTGGGGTAATCAATTTCATTGCCAATGGACCACATGATAATGGATGGGTGGTTGCGATCCCGCTTGACCATCATGGCCAAATCCTTTTCGTGCCAATCCGGGAAGGCATCGGAATAACCGAAATGCTTGGGCGGGTAAACGTTATGCCCCTGCCACCACTTGTTTTTGCAGCCTTCCCATTCGTCGAAGGCCTCGTCCATAACCAGCAGACCCATTTCATCGCACAAATCCAACAGGTCCGGGTCTGGGGGGTTGTGGCTGGTGCGCAGGGCATTGCAGCCTGCCTGCTTGAGTTTTTCAAGGCGCCTTTGCCATACGGCCCTGGGCACGGCGGCCCCTAAAGCCCCACCGTCGTGGTGGACGCAAACACCTTTTAATTTCATGCTTTCACCGTTTAAAGTGAAGCCCTTGTCTGAATTGAACTGGAAGGTGCGGATGCCAACGGGGATCACCAATTCATCCTCTCCCGCCTGGCAAACCAGCTTGTATAAATGCGGGCTGTCTGGGGACCAGTGCTTGGGGTTTTTAACCTTGAGGGTGACGGAGCCTTCAAGGCCGCTCCCTTGGGCAGTGGCTGCAAGCTCCCCGCCATCCTGCAACTGAAAGAAGGCGGGAGCTTCTTCGCTTAAACGGTAATCCACCTGCAAGGTGTTTTCATCTAAGGTATAGGTGAATACCTCATCTTTTACAAAGTGGGTTTTAGGCAGCACGCTTAAAATAACGTTTCTGGTGATGCCGCTGCCGGTAAACCAGCGGGAATCTGCCAAATCTGTATGTTCGACCCGAACGGCAAGCCCGTTTTCGCCCGGCTGCACGAAGGGGGTAATGTCGTAGGTAAAGGTGGCATAGCCAAAAGGCCGCATGCCCAAATAGTTGGTGTTGCACCAAACACGGCTGTTTTTATAAACGCCTTCAAAGGTAATTAAAATGGTTTTATCTTGAATATCTTCGGGCAAGGTAAAGCTATGGCGATACCAGCCGATGCCCCCGCACAGATAGCCGGTGCCGCTGGAATGGGCCTTGTCAAAGGGGTAATGCACAGACCAATCATGGGGCAAGGTGACTAATTCAAAGCCCGAATCATCAAAGCCCCTGTAGTAGGCGTATTCCATATCGCCTAAATGGAATTTCCAATGTTGGTTGATGACTGTATCTCGTTTCATACGTTTCTCCTAAAAATGGGGAGGCTCACCAAGGTAAGCCTCCCCAAATATCTCTTCCTAAAAGTGGCATTTGCCACTTTTAGGAGTTTTTTCCCTCACTGCACTGTAAAGCCTGTGGCTTTACGGGCGTTTGCTCGGGCAAGGTAGGAATCCGATGGATTCCACCGAAACCACCGCGCATGTCGCTGGTTTCGGATCTAGAGTCAGAGGGGACACCCCTCCAACACCTCCTATTGGACGATTACTTGGCGTATACAGCGTCCAGCTGGGCTTGCACTTCGGCTAGGCACTTTTCGTAGCCAGCAGCGATCAGGGCTTGACGGAATTCTGCTACGTAAGCTTCGGGGTCTGCAGCCTTACCAAAGGCGATCTGGGGAATGTAGGTGTTATACACGTTGGAAAGGTTATCCAGTTCAGAGGAGATAGGATCGCGGTTGAAGATAACCTGGCCGTAGGGATAGGTGATGGCGCATTCGTATTCCTTAAGCAGCGCGTCGTAAGCGGCCCAGTCGTTGCGGGAATCACGCAGTTCCAGATCATCGTTGCGGCCCCACCAGAAGTTGAAGGAGGAACCATCCACAGCGTCGGTGGTGAAGGTGTCGGGACGGGCACGGTAGCCGTTTTCGTCGATCACGTACTGCACGCCTTCGATGCCGTAGTTGAACAGGTTGTAGAATTCGGCGTTGTTGCGGATCAGGTCATAAGCCATCAGAGCCCGTTCGGGATGCTTGGACTGAGCGGCAACGGCCATAGCGCCGTGGGTGATGTTCAGGGAAACCAGGTTTTGCATTTCCTTGCCGAACCAGAAGAAGCTTAGGTCCGCATCAGGGTAGTTGGCGACCAAGGTTTCGTTGACGCGTTCGCCTAACCAGGTCTGGGTGTGGTGCTTGTCGGAGCCGGACTTGCCTTCGCGCATTTCAACGCGGGTGTCGCCGGAGTAGTTCAGCACGTCTTCACGCCAGTAGCCAGCGTCTGCCCATTCCTTCATGGTTTTGGCAAAGTTCACAAGCTCGTCGCCTTCC
Organism: Eubacteriales bacterium; assembly: GCA_031556065.1. Classification (GTDB taxonomy): domain Bacteria; phylum Bacillota; class Clostridia; order Christensenellales; family Aristaeellaceae; genus JAVBTR01. Next base: position 18,897 of record JAVBTR010000026.1, read on the forward strand.
AGATAATAGGTGGACAAGGTATAGGGGTTATCCTTGGATTCGCCCTGGAACAGCGCTACGGGCAAGCCTTCGATGCCGATGTTGCCGGTGTGGGAGGACTGCCAGCCGCCGGTGAGTTCGATGGCGTGGGAGGAACCGGAACCAGCTGCGTCCCAAGGAGTCATGTCGGGATAGTTGTCTTTGATGTACTGGAAGTAAACACCCAGATCTTCAAAGGAGTTCACGCCGTCGGCCAGGCCGGCTTCCTTGGCCAGGTCGCCCCGGTACATGAAGCCGTGGTTGGTCCACTGTGCGTAGTTGTCTTCGGGCATGAGGTAAATCTGGCCTTCATACTTGCACAGTTCCCAATGCTCGGCGGGAACGGAAGCATAGGTCAAGGGAGCGTAGGTCTTAAGCATGTCTTCGCTCAGGGGCATGAAAGCGCCCTTTTCCGCGTTGGGCCATGCATCCAGCCAGTCGGTGGCGGTGCCGATCAAGTCGATGGAGCCATCCTGCATGGCAAGGGCCAGGTTGTACTTGGTCTGCCAGTCGGTCCATTCGATCCATTCAACCTTGATTTCAGCGTTGATGGCTTCGGTCAATTTTTCGTTGAATACTTTCAGGGTATCGTCGGTTTTGTTGGTGGGCACATCGCCTGTTACCAAGTAGGTGAGTACCACGTGTTCAGACGTATCGATGGCTTCGGCGGACGCCATAACGGGCATCATGCCAATGACCATCAAAAGGACCAATAACCAAGATAGGGTCTTCTTCATAAGGGGAACCTCCTTTTTATTTTTACTGCCCTTGGGCAATGTAAAACGATTGAATCGTAAAAGGCGTCAGCCTTTAACGGCGCCAACGGTCAAGCCAGCCACAAAATACTTTTGCACGAAGGGATACAGTAGAATAATGGGGCCTGTGGCGACCACGGCGGTGGCCATTTTAAGGGTTTCGGCAGGCAGATCGGGAATAACCACGTTACTGGCTGCCACCGAGTTTTTAAGGGATGCCACTTTGTTGATAATGTTGTACAGGTGGTACTGCAGGGGCTTGTATTTAACCGAGGAGGAAAGGAATAGAGAGGAAAAATACCATTCGTTCCAATACCCCAGGGCCAAGAATAGCCCAATGGTGGCCAGGGCCGGGGTGATGGTGGGGAGAATCAGCTTATAGAAAATCTGAAAATCCCCGGCGCCGTCGATCTTGCCGGATTCGGTAATCTCGTGCGGAATGGCTTTGACGTAGTTCTTCATGAGGATAATCAGCCAGGGGTTCATAAGAAGGGGCAGAAGAATGGCCAGGTAGCTGTCCTTTAAACCATAGACCTTCACCATAATGTAGTAAAAGGGAACCAGGCCGGCGGAGAAAAGGGAGGTAAAGTAAATGTAGAAGGAGATACCGTTTCTGAAAGGAAAGTCCTTGCGCTGCAAGGCGTAGCCTGTCATGGCGATAACGAACAGGCCAAAGGAGGTGCCAATCAATGTCATAATGATGGTAACCGCATAGGCACCGATCATCTGATCCGGCACCCGCATAATCAGTTCATAGGAATAGGTGGTGAATTCCGTAGGCCAAAGGGAAAAGCCGGTGCGGCGGATAGAGGCCTCTGTGGAAAAGGAGGAGGAGATGATCAGCCAGAAGGGCAGCACGCACATCAGCGCGAAGATGCTGACAAACACGTAGGTAAACCCGCGAAGGACTTTGTCCGAGGTATCTAGCTTAACTTTCCTGCTTTTAATGTGGGTGGATGTTTGCACGTTGCTCATTTTTGCTTTTCCTCCTTTTCTTAGAACAGTGAGTATTCAGGTTCGATCTTGCGAACAATGCCGTTCACCGTTAAGACCAGGAGGAACCCAACCACCGACTGGAACAGGCCTACTGCGCTGCCCTGGGAGAAGTTGAAGTTGTTCATCATGGCGCGGTATACATAGGTTTCGATGATGTCCGTGGTGTTATATAGCATGGAGTTGGTGCCCACCAGGTTGTAGAACAGCCCAAAGTTGCCCTTTAGGATGCCGCCGATGGCGAACAGGAAAAGAATGATGACCGTGGGCTTCAAGCAAGGCAGCGTGATGTAGCGGATTCGCTGGAACCCATTGGCGCCGTCTACCCTGGCGGCTTCCATCATGGAAGCGTCGATGCCCATAATGGCCGCGAAGTAAACCACGGTGCCGTAGCCGGTGCCCTGCCAAAGGTTTACCAGAATAATGATAAAGGGCCAGGCGCTGGGGGTGGAGTAGAGCTTTGGCATGGTGCCTCCTGAGGCGCGCACCATAGAGGAAATGAAACCGTAATCATAGTTGATCAGGTTGTAAACCAACAGGCTTACCAGCACGGCGGAAATAAAGTAGGGAAGGAACATCATGGACTGGGTCACCTTTTTAAACCAGCGGCTTTGCACCTCGGATAAAAGAATGGCCAGGACGATTTGCAGGAAGTTGCCGGTAAGCAAGAAGGCCAAATTATATAAAATCGTGTTCTTAAGCAAAAGTACCAGTTGGCCGGAGGTGAACATGAATTCGAAGTTCTTCAGCCCTACAAAAGGGCTTTTAAAAATGCCCGCGTTGTAGTTGAATTTGGTGAACGCAATGTAGGAGCCGGGCATGGGCAGGTAGCTGAAAAGAAAGAAAAACAGGATCGCGGGAGCGCACATTAAAAGCAGGGTGCGGCTCTTTTTCAGCTTGTGGCCAAGGGATTCGTGGCCTAAACGGACGGCCTTTTGTTTGGTCATGGTGGTCATTCCATCGCCTCTTTCTGAAACCGATTTCAAATTTGGGAATAAAACAAAAGGCGGCTTGCCTTTAAGTTCAGAAAACCGTTGAAAATACTGGCCTTTCTGGCTATTATTCAATCATCCGATCCATTGGGGAAGGACGTTTTGTGAGTTTCTTACAACATGAAACCCGTTTCATGTGTCTATAATAACATGGCCTCGTGACAGTGTCAAGAGGCCCATCGAAAATTCTTCTATTTTTCTAAATTTTCTTACAGGAGTTTTTAATCACCAGTGAAGGCTTAACCATGGTAAGCTTTGGGGGATGCTTGCCCTCGATGGCATCCAGCGCCACGCCGATAAGCCGCTGGCCGTAGGTGCCATAATGGTATTTGATGGAGGTAATGGAAGGCACCACCAAATCGGTAATGAAAGAATTATCAAAGCCGATCAAGGAGAAATCCCCCGGAATGGTGTAGCCTAAACGCATAATGGATTGCATGGCACCGGTGATCATCATATCGTTAATGCCAATAACCGCGGTGGGTTTTTCTGGCAGGCTCAACATTTTGTTCATGCCCTCAACGCCGGAAAACTCGCTGAAATCCTTCCCTTCGATCACATATTCCTCTCTCACTTTCAGACCGTGATCGTTCATGGCCATGTAAAAGGCGGCCCGTTTTTCCTGGCTTAAATTAATGTGAGGGGCGCAGGAAAGGTAGGCAATGCGGGTGTGGCCCAGGGAAGCCAAGTGGGATACGGCCTGGCGCATACCGTCGGCATGGTCGATGGCCACCTGGTAGCAATCCCCGTTGTTGACCCGTCCGGCCACGATCACGGGGGTATGGGCGGCAATGCGGTCCAGAGCCGATTGGAAGGCTTTGGGCATTTTGAGCCAATCGATGGTGCCCCCGGAAATGAGAATAGCATCCATCCGCTGCTCGCACATTTTTTCTAAAAAGGCCAGCTCCAGCTTTTCGTTGGACATGGAGTTGCTGAGCATGACTGTATAGCCCTGCTCGTAGGCAGCATGCTCGCATTGGACGAATAGCCCGGCAAAATAAGGATTTCGAACATCGGCGCAAAGCATGCCCATCATGTGCCGCCGGGTTTCGCTTAAGGATTTGGCCATGACGTTGGGGGTGAAGTTGTATTTGTCGATAATCGCCTTCACCCGTTCCCGTTTTTCAGGGCGCACGCCGGGAGAATTGGTTAACACACGGGATACTGTGGCAGGGGAAACGCCCGCTTCCTTGGCAATGTCGTAGATGGTTATTTCTTTGGGCGAAAGCATTTAATCACCTTCTTTAGTGAAAATTATAGCGGAATGTGCTGAATTTTGCAAGCGGTTTCAGTGTTTAAGAGCCTGTGGATACATAGCGCCTAAGCCCCAGCCGCCAAAGGCCATAGGCGGGCAGAATAAACCAAAGGCCAAGCAATGGCGCCAGCATATAAAGGGGGGAGGTTTCCCGGCCCAGCAGGTATAGCAGCGGGTAGTACTGAAACAGGGCCAGGGGGATCACATAGGTAAAAAAAGCCAGCACTTCCTTGCCATAAATGGAAAAGGGGTAGCGGCCAAACTCCCGGCCGCCGTCAGTGAAGATGTTCATAAACTCCAGCCCTTCAATGGTGAAGAAGGAAAACCCGGCATAGATCAAAAACAAGCAGAAGAAGACGATGCAGCCGCATGCGATCATCAAAATGAGGGTGAAGACCTTATCCCCTGTCCAGATCACGCTGCTTTTTGGAATAGCGTAGAAAAACACCAGTATGGCCTGGATGAACCGGCCTATCCGGGCAAACTCCATTTTCGCTGCCAGCACCTGAAAGATGCTGCTTCGGGGGCGAACCAGAATACGGTCGAACTCCCCGTTGCCGATCATCCGCGGGAAGGTATCAAAGCCTCGGCCAAAGCATTCGGCAATGGAAAAGGCCAGAATCACCACCGCGAAGCACAGCAGCACCTCCGGCAGGCTGAAGCCTTCCACCTGATTAAACCGGTTGAACATAAACCAGATGCCGATTAGCGTGGTGAAAGAAACCATGAATTGCCCCATAGCGGTAAGGAAAAAGGAGGTTTTGTATTGCATGGCGCTTTTAAGGTGCATGACAAGGAACTTAAAGTATAGCTTCATTTTCTCAGCCCCCCTGCACGATCACTTTGCCCAAAGCGCGGCCCATGAGCATTCTGCCCAGCACCACCAGCGCAATTAGCCAAAACACTTGTAAGCCTATGCCAAAAAGGGCAGCGCTGCCTACGATGTTGCCGGAGTAAATCCTAAGAGGCATGTTCTGCATGGCTGCAAAGGGAAGCAGGCTGGCGAACCTTTCAAAGGCCGGGGGAAAGAAAGGGAGGGGAATGATGCCGCCGGCAAAAAAATCGGCCACCATGGCAGCGATAAGCCTTACCCCAATGGGGGAAAGGGTGTAGAAAGCGCTGATGTAGATAAGCATATTAAAGGCCACCACAACCCCTAATGCAAGAAGGGTGCTTAGAAGAAACCAAAGAAACTGCATGCCGCTGTCGGGCAGGCTCATGCGGTAAGGCTGCGGAATGAAAAAGGCCACCAGCAGAATCGGCGCACAACGCAAAATCGCCTTGGACAGCCGCACTGCCGCTGTTTGGGTATACCAGCGGCTATATAAATCCACAGGACGTGCCAATTCATAGGCGATGGCCCCGGAGGTAATGGCATCGAAAATCTCCCCGTCGAAAAACCAGCTCATAAACAAGGCCAGAAAGGCCTGCTGCATCCAAATATAGGAAACCGTTTGGGAAAAGGCCATGGGGAAGGCGGCGGGGTTGGCCCGGTGGAAAGCCCCGAAGGCCAGTATTTCCATAAAGCCCCAAGCAAACTGGGTGGAGATTCCCGCCAGGGCTGCTGCCCGGTATTGGAGGCTGTTGGAAAAGCGGATGCGGAAAATAGCCAGGTAGGCTTTCATATGCGGTACTCCTTGTAAAGCCTCGCCACCATTTCTTCCGAGGAGATACCGGCAACGGAAATATCTTTGATCTCTATGCTCTTGGATAAATGGGCAATGGCGGCAGGCACGTCTAAAACGTCCGGCAAAATGACTGCCTGTAAACGGCCGACCTGAACGTTTTCGTACACCATTCCCGGTATGGGCTGGCCTAATTGCCCAGTATATTCAATGGTTAGGTTTTTGCGGTCCGAAAACTTTTTCTTTATATCCTCAAGGCCCCCATCCAATAGGATACGGCCTTTGCCGATAAGCAAAATCCGTTTTGTAAGGGCTTCGATATCCTGCATGTCGTGGGTGGTCAAAATAACGGTAGTCCCTTTTTCTGCATTCATTTTATGGATAAACTGCCGTACGGCGATTTTCGATACCGCGTCCAGCCCAATGGTGGGCTCATCTAAAAACAAGGTCTTGGGACTATGCAATAAGGACGCGGCCAGTTCGCAGCGCATCCTCTGGCCTAAGCTTAAGCTGCGGGCCGGGGTCTTTAGTAGCTCGGAAAGGTTTAATAGGGCTGTTAAATCATCTAAATTGCGTTGGTATTCTTTTTGTTCTACCTTGTAAATGTCTTTAATCAGCTCGAAGCTATCGCAAACGGGCACATCCCACCAAAGCTGGCTGCGCTGGCCAAAGACCACGCCAATGTTTCTTGCGTGCTCAATCCTTTGCTTCCAAGGGGTGCGGCCATCAATGATGCAGGTGCCGCTATTCGGAGTCAATACCCCGCACATAATTTTAATGGTGGTACTCTTCCCTGCGCCATTAGGCCCAATATAACCTACCATTTCGCCATCGTTAATGGTAAAATTCACATCGCTTAAGGCATGAATGGTTTCATACTGCCGTGAAACCAGGGCCTTAACAGCCTTGGAAAAGCCACTGGCTCTCTTAGCTACTTTAAAGGATTTATTGATCCCCTCTAAACGAATCAAAATGCCACCTTCTTTCGTGTGAAATAGAGTATACCACAAATATATGATTCCTTACAAAAGTTTTGCAGTAAAGAGAGGGCCCTTTTTTAAAAAAGGGCCCTCTCAGACCATCAACAAACCCCGGGAGGTATCGGAGGGTCAAACCCTCCGATTTTCATTCCGAAATCGGCGACATGTGCGGCGATTTTCGGTGGAATTTCGTAGAAATTCCTACCTTGCCCGAAGCCCTTTCAGGGCCTTAATGGGCCGATGGCCCCGACCGTAAAACCGAAGATTTTACAGTGC
>JAVBTR010000030.1:0-5842 GCA_031556065.1 Eubacteriales bacterium
TACGAAATTCCACCGAAAATCGCCGCACATGTCGCCGATTTCGGAATGAAAATCGGAGGACCGCGGTCCTCCGATACCTCCTAGGGTTTGTTGATGGTCTGAGGGCTTGCGTAAAGCCTTCCCTTAATCGGCGGCCTGTAAAAATTCCTGCATCATATAGCCTGTGGTGCTTTGGTAACGAACCTGCCACCAGCTGTTGTCGTAAGCTGAAAGCACTTCCACCACTGCGCCCAAGGGCACCCGCACCAATACGGAATAGGATTTGCTGGGGCCGGAGCGCAGGTTCACCGTGCTGCCCGAATCCGCCACAGTGATGGCTTGATCGGGCACCTGATCGGAACCCGGCGCGTCGGTGGATAAAAATTCCTGCATCATATAGCCTGTGGTGCCTTGATAGCGCACCTGCCACCAGGTATCATCATAGACAAAAAGCACATCCACCGTTACGTCCAGAGGCACCCGGGTCAATATCCCCGCAGATTTGCTGGGGCCGGAACGCAGATTAACGCTGCTGCCCGAAGTGGCCGCCGTAACCGCCTGGGACGGCGCAGGTTCGGGGGTGGGGATGCTTCCGTAATCCACCTGGTTTAAATACCCTGCCGTGGTCCAGTTGGATAGGGTGGTATCCATCTTTGCCACAGGGGTGGTAGCGTGAATGATCTGAAACGGGTTGATGCTGGTTACCAGGCCGATATGATAATAGTCATAAGGCAAGCTAGGGTCATAATACTGGCCGCCGGGCTTATAGGCATCGCTCATGTTATTCAAATCGCTCCGGGCCTTGAAAACCGCCATGCCCACCTGAAGCTGGCTTTGTCCTTGAATGGTAAACACATCATGGCAATAAACCCGAATAATCCGGTTGGAGCCATGGTAGATGCTGAAGCCATATTGTTTATAGGCGCGGACGAACGCGCCGGAGCAATCGATTCCGTTTTGGTCATTGCTTCCGGGGGACGCATAAGGCCAGCCTATGATCTGCTGAAAAGATGAAACGATCTGGTTAAGCGTAATCACCCTATCCCTTCCCTTCTGTGCGCAAACGCGTACACTTAAGAATATGAACAGGAAGCAGACTGCGTGTGGCGGCCCTCATTTGATTCCAGCCTGAAAAACCGCGGCAGCAGGCGCAATGCAAATTGCGCAAGAGATTGACAACCGCCTTTGGCCGCCCTATAATATACCCATTCCATAAAGCGAGGTTATTCCTATGTTTTTGATTCATGCTGCCTTGACTACCACCACCACGAAGCGTTAGCGTTTGTTACGGGCGAAAGACCCGCGGCAAAGGCTGACGCCTTTTCGCCGTTGGTCGGAGCCGTGTAAAGGCACCTGGTCATCGGCTGATGATCAGGTGCCTTTTATTTTAGTGAAAGGGGGTGATGGCCCTGATGAATTCACCCTTTGATGGGCGGACGACCGCCCCGCTCTTTATACCATGAAAAAATAATAAGGAGCGATATTCAATGGAAATGCAAGATCACATTAAATTAGGGGCTCAGTATGGTATCTTTTCCAAATCGGAAGCAGTAGGCGCGGGGCTGGTGCTTTGGCACCCCAACGGAGCGGTGATCCGCCACCAGCTGGAAGCCTTCAGCCAGGCCGCTCACATGATGAACGACTACCAGTGGGTCTATTCCCCCCACATTGGCCGGGGAGGACTGTGGGAGACCTCCGGGCACCTTGATTTTTACAAGGATTCCATGTATAGCCCCATCCAGATCGATGAGGAGGCCTACTATCTAAAGCCCATGAACTGCCCCTTCCACATTGAAATCTATAATAGCCAGCTGCGCTCTTACCGGGATTTGCCCTTGCGCTTGGCGGAGTTTGGCACGGTATACCGCTACGAGCTTTCCGGCACCCTCCATGGGCTAACAAGGGTGCGGGGCTTTACCCAGGACGACGCACACATTATCTGCACGCCGGAGCAGATTGAAAAAGAGGTCGTCAGGGCGCTGAAGTTTTCCCTTTACGTTTTAAACGCCTTTGGCTTAAAGAATTTTACGCCCTATATTTCCACCAAGCCGGAAAAGAAGTGTGTAGGTGCTCCGGAGGATTGGCTTTTAGCCACGGAGCTGCTAAAAAAAGCCGTTGCTGCCTGCGGCTTGAGCTATGAAATAGATGAAGGCGGCGGTGCCTTTTACGGGCCAAAGATCGACCTGAAGGTGAACGATGCCTATAACCGGGAATGGCAGTTAAGCACCATCCAGTTCGATTTTAACCTGCCGCAGCGGTTCCATATGCGCTATATCGCAGCCGATGGCCAAAGCCGAACGCCTTACATGGTGCACCGGGCGCTCTTTGGCAGCGTTGAACGGTTTGCGGCCCTTTTGCTGGAGCATTACCAGGGGCACCTGCCGTTGTGGCTTGCCCCGGTGCAAATAGGCATTGTGCCCATTCGCCTGGAGCACAACGATTACAGCAAAAAACTGGCCATTGCCCTTAAACGGCAGGGCCTGCGGACAGAAATGAACGATCAGGACCTGAACATGCGGGAAAAGATCAAGCGCTTTCAGCTGCGGCAGATACCCTATATTCTAGTGGTAGGGGATAAGGATATAAAGGCGGACGCCTTTTCCGTCCGCCACAGCCAAAAAGGGGATTTAGGGCAAATGGCTATGCAAGGCTTCATGGAAATGCTTTGCGCCGAACTGGATTTGGCCAAACCCCAATATGTAATGGATGAATAATACCCCACTCACTGTTGGCAGCCCTTGCCGGTTTATGTTATAATTAACCGGTGCACAGGAGGTGTCAACAGTGGGGCTTTTTTCATTTGATGAACAGTATGCGTTTTTTGATGTAACGCCTATCGATAACTTATTTATACAAGAATACCTTCCTTCGGCCAAGGGGGATTATGTTCGGGTGTACCTTTACGGGCTGATGAACACCTACCACCCGCAAAGGGAGGCGACCCTTTGTTCCTTTGCCCGGGAATTGAACTTATCAGACGCCGAGGTGGAAAACGCCTTAAGGTACTGGGAACGCCGGGGTTTGGTGCAAAAAACATCGGACAACCCGCCTTCTTACCGCTATTTAAGCGCCAAACAGGCTTTATTGGCCGGGAAACCCTTGGTAGATGAAAAATACGAAAACTTCGGGGTCCGGCTCCAGGGGCTTTTTGGCGCAGCCCGAAAGCTTCATGGGGGCGAGACCCGTCTGGCCTTTGAATGGGTGGAGGAGCTGCATTTAAGCGAAGACGTGGTTTTAATGCTGGTTGAATACCTGATCGAAACCCGGGGCAAGCAGTTTACCTTCCAAGCGGCACAAAAGCAGGCCATCGCCTTAAGGGAAGAAAGCATTCAAACAGCGGAGGATGGCAAGGCCTTTCTATCCCGCAAAAAAGCAGTGTATGAGGGCGCAAAAAAGGTCCTCCGGCGGATGAACAAGCGCCGGCTCCCCTCCGAGGACGAATTGGATTTATATGAAAAATGGCATGGGCAATGGGGCTTTTCCCACGATGCCATTTTGGAAGCCTGCCGGGAAACCACCAAGGGCGATCCTTCCTACGCTTATCTGGACGGCATATTAAAGGGCGTCAAAAGCCGCAGCGGGGAACAATTGCCCGATACCAAACGGCGGATGGAAGCAGCCCTGGATAACGACAAAAAGCGGGGAGAGCCTTTAAAGGAGCTATACCGCATTCTGGGCCTGCGCGCAGCGCCTGTGAACGATGGCACCATTGCCCTGTATGAACAGATGGAAGCCATCGCTTTAAAAGAGGTGATCATGCTGGCCGCCAGGGAATGCGCCCGTACCGGAGGCAAGCTGGATGAGGTGATGCAGCTGATTACCTCCTGGAAAAACAAGGGTATCGATTCCCCGGAAAAGGCTGCCGCCTATATTGCCAAATTCAACGAGCAAAATGGATTTTTGCAAGATATGTACACCCTTTGGGGCAGGCAGGGCCGGCCCACCGCGTCGGACCGCACCATGCTCACCCGCTGGCGGGAGGAATACGGCTTTACGGACGAAGCCCTGTGCCTGGTGGCGCCCCATGCGGAGCATGTGGAGCGGCCCATTGCCTATATGGACGGGATTTTGAAAAAGCTAAAGGAAAAGGGCATCATGGAGGCGGATAAGGTGCTGGAAAACCTTACGGCCTCCCGAAAGCAGGCCCAGCAAAGGGGCAAGACCGTATCCCACCAGGCCTATGAACAGCGGGAATACCACGAGGACGATTTAGCGGAGCTTAAAGCGCTGATGAGCAAGGAGAAACCCCATGATTGATAAGGGCAAGATCATTAAAGAGCTGGAAAGCCAATACAAGGTGAAGCAAAACACCAACGATGAAGCACGGCTTAACCGGGAACGGGAAATCTGCGAAAAGCACCCGGATATTCAGCAATTGATGGACGCCCGCTGGGCGCTATTGTATAAAGGGCTGGATATTGGCGCAGGCCACGATTTAAAAAACGCACCCCAGCAGATGGAGGGGCTGAACAAGGGCATCCGCCAGGCTTTGGTGCGCTGCGGATACCCAGAAGATTATTTGCAGCCCCGCTACGATTGCCCTATTTGCCAGGACAAGGGGTATTTGGGGGAAGAAATCCGGGAAATGTGCCAGTGCTTTAAAGCCGCTTACCACCAAAGGCTGTTTAAGGAGGTAGGTTTAAGCGAGCAATCGCCCCAGACCTTCGACACCTTTGACGGGCAGGTTTACGATAGCGTGCCTGTGCCTGGCGTGAACTTCAGCCAACGGGAAGTGGCCCTTGTTCATAAGCGCAAAGCGGAAGAGTACGCTGCCCAATTTCCCCATATTCAACCGGCGGACATGCTTTTGCAAGGCAAATCCGGCGTGGGGAAGACCTTCCTTTTGCACGCCATTGCCCATAAGGTGCTGGATCGGGGCTATTCGGTGCTGTGCGTCAGCGCTTATAAGGTGATCGAGCTGGCCCGGAAGGCCCATTTCCAAAACGATTTAGGCGAAATGGAAAGCCTGATGGAAGTGGAGCTGCTCTTGATTGACGATTTGGGTACGGAGCCTATGATGGAAAATGTGACCATTCCCTATATCTATAACCTGATCAACGAACGGCAGCAGAAGAACCTGCACACAGTCATCACCACCAACCTATCCAAGGATGAACTGAAAAGCCGGTATACGGAGCGGATCGCCTCCCGGCTGCTGGACCCAAGGCAGTGCCATGTGATGGCCTTTGTAGGTGAAGATGTGCGCAGGAGGCCTGGCCAATGATCCAGATTTATTTAGGCAAAAACAATTTCGATGCGCAAAAGGTGCAGCGGTATTTAAAGGAAAGAAAGATTCCCTTTCAAGTGATGGATTTAAAAAAGCATAAGCTGGGGGAGCGGGAGCTGGAAGTGTTTATCCGCGCGGCGGGGGGCGTAAAGCACCTGGTAGACCGCACGGATAAGAAGGTGCTATCCCACCCGGTAGCGCATTTCGATACGGAATCGCTGATTAAGGAAGGGCTGTTGGAAAATCCGGGGTTTTTAGTAAGCCCCATTACCAGAAACGGCCCTAAAGCCCTTATCGGTTTTGATAAGGACAAGCTGGAGGAATTGCTTAAATAATGGGTTCCAAGGGATGAATCCCTTGGTCAGCGCGTCGACAAAGTCGACGCTTTCGTGCGACACAGGTGTCGCACGAGGGATTTCCCTCACTGCACTGTAAAATCTTCGATTTTACGGCCGGGGCCATCGGCCCATTAAGGCCCTGAAAGGGCTTCGGGCAAGGTAGGAATTCCTTCAGAATTCCACCGAAAATCGCCGCACAGGGGCTTCGCCCCGTTCAATGCCCCGAATGGGGCCGCCGATTTCGGAATGAAAATCGGAGGACCGCGGTCCTCCGATACCTCCTAGGGTTTGTTGATGG